>CAWFTD010000016.1:0-204158 GCA_963818655.1 Candidatus Bathyarchaeota archaeon | reverse complement strand
GTTTATCATCGTATTAATTTTTGTGATCGGAGCTGTCCTTACTTCTTTCATTGTTTTCTTGATGATAGCGCAAAGAACAAGAGATTTCGGGTTGATTAAAGCTGCTGGATGCCCTAATAGCCTTGTTGAGAGGTACTTCATGACTGAACTGTTAATTGTAACCTTTGTTAGCTGTGTTTTAGGTATAGTCTTCGGATTTTTGATTGATTTCGCGGTGGCAAACATCATTTTTTCTAGTTACGCATTACCTAATTTGTGGTTTGCACCAATAGTTTTTGTTGCTTTTTTTGTCCTTGCATTCTTTTTTGGGTTGCAGCCTCTCCTTAAAGCATCAAGAATCTCAGCTACAAAAGCACTTTTTCAACGGCTAACTATTATGGTTTAACGGTTGGAAATAAACATAAGGCGTTGTCTCGGTCAGCTATGACTTGGAGGATTGCTTCCAGAAGCCTTTTTCGGCGACAATCCGCTACAATTCGTATCGTTTTTTTGTTGTCGATAGTTTTCGTTTTGTTGACAGTTTCGGTTGCTGGAGGAGTCATCGCCAACGATACAACCACGTCATGGGTGCAGGAAGCTGTTGCCAGGGATGCAATTGTCATAGCCCATGGTAGCATGGGTAACGAGTATAAACTGCTCTTGTCAAAGTTTTCAGGAGCCAACAGCAAACAGCTGATTTTAACTTTTCAGACCCAAAACTGGGCATTTCAAAAGGTGTTATTGATCAATTGGAGGCTCTGCAAAGTGTAAGTTTAGTCGAATTCACGTTTAGTAACCAAGCAACATGTTGAGGAGGGAGCCAACTTCACTATTGACTCTGAACACGTTGGCTACGTTCCCCAGCTGGGGACAGCCGCGAAGGAGAATCGATTGTTGTCGGAGTTGATCCCCAAAACCTTGCCAGCGAATGGTCACTTAAAGGTCGATTTTTAAGCGAAAACAGCCATTTCGAGGCGGTTATAGGTGATTCCATTTCCCAATCCATGTATTCGCCTCATCCAAGCAAATACGTAGTATTGGCTAATCCACTTGTAGAGGACATAAAGTTTCAAAACTTAACCTTCAGCATCATCGGTGTTTGTGTTGATCCACTCAATAACGGCTTTGTCACTTATGTGCCCCTCGATATATTGGAAAATGCTACGAAAATTTTTAGTCCTAACCTCCTTTTGGTTAAACTGAACAATTCAGCCAACCGTGAGACAGTAATTGGCGAAGTGAGAAGCATGGTTAAAGCAGTAAATCCAGACTTAGATGTTTTTGACTTAAGCAGAGTGGTTCAAAAGAACACATTATTTCTAGCTTCAACTTGGCAAACAATTATGATTCTTCCCTTGTTCACCTTAGCTTCAGCTGCAATTTGCCTTGCAGGTTACATGATGCTTGCAGTGGATGAGCAACACCAAGAATTTGGCATATTAAGAGCTGTCGGAGCCAAACCTAGAGTAATAATTAATATTTGCTCGATTCAAAGCGCAATTGTGCTCCTTTCAAGTTTTGCATTGGGGATTTCGCTTGGTCTTATCGCAACTTTGCTTATTCTAATGACAAACCCGATTGTTACAAGCCTTACTATAGCGGAAATAGCCACGTGGTTAGCTATTGCCTTAATCGCAATGTTCATCTTTAGCCTTTACCCAGCGTTTAAACTTGCTAAAACTTCAATTCTAAAAAGTATGGCTTAATGTTTTGAAGGTTTTGGGGAAAAATTTCAAATCATCTGTGTATGCTGGTAATTGGCATATGAAGTCTTGCATTTGAAGGACTGGGACTACAGGTACACAGTCGTAAAATTTGTGAGAGCTGGGAATCAGCGACAGGACAGCGGGAATAAATTTTGCTTTTTCCCATTTGGCGCAATCAAGTTTTAGGCTGATGTTAGGTAATGAATCGGCTAACGCGTGGGTTCTTTGTGACTGCAAATCAACAATTCTCTTTAACGCTGAATCTGAGATTGTGTGTTGCCAATGTTTACAGTCAATGCAGATCACCAAGGGTTTTTTGCACCCGACAACATCAATTTCCCACCTTTTTGTTCCGTGTTTGAACCTAACATTGTTTTTCACATTGTACCCGTTGCTTTTGAGTGCAAAGGCGGCGATTTTTTCAAACTCTTGCCAACAAAGCAAATCACTAATGTGCTCAACGACGGCGCCTAAAGATGCTGCTTTAACTGCTAACTTGAGCCTGCAGTTGCTGTCTACTTCAACGCTACCATTTCTTAGATAAAGGAGGTCCTCATTTTGTAGTTTTTCAAGCAATGTCAATGTAACACTTATTGGTAATCTTGCTTCAATATTGACATTTTCAATTAAAGCAGGTCCTTGTTTTGTTAATTTTAGGAGTGAAATTAACAAATTTCGTTCAACACTCATTGTTTATCCTCTGAAAAGTTAACAAAAATCCAGCAAGAACCTTTCAAATGGCACCAACTTACAAAACACCGCGGTATAGTGTTTAGAAATTGGTATACAATAGCATCCCCCAAACCCACTTTGACAAAGTTAATCTCCAATTTAACCACCGTTAAGTCGTCGCTTTCCTTCTCGATCTTACCATTATTTGGTAACCTATGCTTGACCTTCTGAAATAACCTTTCCCTGAAAGTTCAGAAAAATTAAAACTTGCTTTACTTCGTTGCATGTAGCCTCAAAAATCAAAATGCTCTATGAATGTTTATACAAGATTAATTCATTTTAATCAAATAGACAAAGCTATCTTTAACTTTTTAATGTAAAAAACGAATGTTCGACCAATTTTCGCCTCAGAAGAAAGAAGTTAGGTTGGAGGCCAAAATCAAAAAAGTCTTAACAGGTTGATATAGTTTAGAGAAAAACCCAAACAGCAAGGTAATTCTCTTGAGATAAACCACCAAAGCCAATTCGTCGACTAAGAAACTAAAAAAACAAAGATAAGGCTCTTAGAGTACCTTAATTTTTTGTACAAACATGGTTAAGGGATCAAACAGCGCGCTTCATTTGGTCAATGGCGTTAACTTTTTGTTCTGTCGCAGGTATCTTTGAAGATTTGTCAGTTAAAGTTAGAGTGTGCAGATCATTATTTGTTATTCTTTATTTCGAGGTCTGCATGTATATATAAGGTTCGCAAAGTTTCGATAATTTAATTTATTTTCAGATTGTTTTTAAAAAATAGCGAAGAGGTTTTGGCGATGCTTTTGTATACAGAAACTAAAAATGCATATCATTTCAGGATTGCTTAAACATGTACGCTTAGGGTCACCTCAAGGGTCAACTAAATATCTAAAAGTGTACCACGACTTAGAGGATTTTGTGCCTTATAAAAGGTTTTAAACAAAACCTTTTGCTAACTGTTTAAAGAAAGATTAAATCTTCTAATAAATGGGTAAAGACAAAAAATGAATTAAAAAGCTGTCTATTTTTCTTCTTCTTTAATTTCGCATTGAAGTTTCTTTATTACTTCGTCTGCACGCAATGGCTCAATTTTCAAGGTATATAGTTGGCTGGATGTGCGAAGTTTCAATTTTACTGTATCCTTAAGCCTTTTGACTTGGCATTGTTTTGCTTTGGCGCTCAAGGCCACGAATTTTTCAACATCAGTAATTTCAGATGGCATGTGTTTATCC
This sequence comes from Candidatus Bathyarchaeota archaeon, assembly GCA_963818655.1. Taxonomy (GTDB): domain Archaea; phylum Thermoproteota; class Bathyarchaeia; order Bathyarchaeales; family Bathycorpusculaceae; genus Bathycorpusculum. The sequence continues at coordinate 200,554 of CAWFTD010000016.1, read as the reverse complement.
TTCTTGGTTAGTTCGCTGTGATGGATGCAAAGACACGTTTTTATCTGTTTTGGTACAACAAAAGATTCTCATAGGAAATATCATGTTATTGTAACTCTTATATTGGATTAAGTTAAATAATTATGGAAAGGTACGTTGTGCTTCAGCATGTTTAACATAACGGAGATTTAGAGGATGAAACGAGTTCACGTCCTCTCTCTTATCTTAATCATGATCATCCTGACTGCAACCGTTTCGTTGCTTATTTCATACACGCAGAGCTGCAATATTCAAAAAACTCAAATCTACGTTGGCGTTGCTTTCTGCGGCACCACTACAGATCAAGCTAAAGCGCTAATTGACAGAGTAAAAACCTATACCAACGTTTTCGTTTTGGATTGTGGTATAAACCCTATAAGTGATAATTTAGCGGTGGCAAGAGAAATCAGTGATTACGCAGTTAACGCAGGTTTGTACCTTATCATAAATTTGGGTACTTGGACACCTCAAGCATGGACTGGAAAAGTTGAGTTTCTAAATGAGTCACGGTTTAGGTATGGTGACAAGTTTCTAAGTGTTTATTATGATGACGAACCGGGAGGAATCGAATTAGACTATAACTGGACTAAATATTTCCAGGAAGCTAATTTAGATAATAACAATCTCCATTGGAATTCGTCAACTTTTACAAAATTAATTTATGAGAGATTGCAGAATGCCAATAAATCGGGTGTCTCCCCAGACAACTACACTCTTGAAGCCAACTGGTTTAATTATATGCTTACACGAAACCGCGGTGTCGTCAGTTTAAAACAGTATAACCTTTCTTATTTGACCTCAGACTATGCGCTTCACTGGTTCGACTATATAGGCGAATATCGCATTATTCTGGCTCAGTTAGGCTGGAACAGTAGTGTCGAGCAGCAAATAGCCCAAGTTCGCGGAGCAGCAACATTGCAGAACAAAGAATGGGGCACAATCATCACATGGAAATACTCGCACCCACCCTATCTTGATACTTCAAATAACATCTACAATCAAATGGTAACCTCCTACAATGCAGGAGCAAAATACATCACCATCTTCAATTACTCCAACTCTACCCAAATTGACCAATATGGAGGAGCAATGACGGATGCGCATTTCCAAGCCCTCCAGAACTTCTGGAACCAAGTGGTCACCAAAACTGCGCCGAACTCCATACATGCAGAGGTAGCGTTTGTTTTGCCTAAAGATTATGGTTTTGGCTTGCGAAGGGTTGACGATAGAATTTGGGGTTTTTGGGGTCCGGATGATAAGTCACCGATAATTTGGGATAATCTCAACAAGCTTTTAGGGCAATACGGTTTACAGTTAGATGTTGTTTATGATGACCCTGCGTATCCATTAGAAAAAGGAAACTATACTAAAGTGTACTATTGGAACCAAACAATTAGTTAACCAAAAATTGAAAGAAAAGGGATTCAGGCTTCACCTGACGTTTGCCTAAGCTTTTTTTGGGCGAATACCAAGCTTAAGGTTTATTTCAACGGTATATTCTTTTTCTGCTTTTCCAACAGAGAAGTTCCAATCTTTAACTTCGACGTCCATGTCCTTAAATTGGCTAACGATTGCCTCTTTATATTCTTGGGCGGTTTGTCCTATTTTCTGTAACTTCTCGGTGATGTTGACGGATGTTTCAGGCATAAATTGCACCTCCTAACAAAAGGTTCACAATACTGTTTGAATGTGCGAGTGTAGGGTTTTTATAAATTTGTGACTGTACAGCTACAACATCAAAAGAAGGGCTAACTTAACAGTTGAAAAGTCGAGCAACAATAAAAGAATACGCTTATTAGAGAAAAAGAACGCAGAGAACTTGCCAAAATAAGGAATTCATAAATTATTGGAAACATTTTTGTGTGATAGAAGAAGAAGACTCGCAATTGCATTTTTTGGATAAGCTTGTTTTGGGTTGCTTTTACCATTTAGGGCGTGGATTGTTTGCAGGTTGCGGTTGCAAAAGTCGCTATTTGTCTTTGTTGCGTCTGGGAACGGCTGAAAAAGGCTGGAGAAGGGATCTTCTTCTTCCCTTTGCCATGAATGAACAAACTATTTTATTGTTGTGCCTATTTGCTTTGCGTCTTGCAGGTCGAATTGAGTTTCTTTGAGTTTTTTGGGTAAAGCCACAAACAGAAAAATGCCTGCAAGAAAAACTGGTTTTACGATGCATAAAAGTCACTAAAAACATTTCTCGTTCGAGCTCAATTGGGGTTAAACTTTGATTGGTGGGCCGTACCGGATTTGAACCGGTGATCTTCGCCGCGTGAGGGCGACGTCCTAGCCAGCTAGACTAACGGCCCCTGTTAGGGATTGTGAATACATAGTCTTCCTTCATAAAACCTTTACCTATCAAATAACTAGACTACAATCATCGGGAGAATTACTAAATGCGTGAGAACGACCACTTTGAAGAGCACAAACACGATGGTTTCTTGATTTTTGCATGTTTCTTAGGAAGCGCATTAGTCGGTTACATTCTAATGAATCATTTTGCGTTGTTTGGACTCTAACAGAGTTAGGAAGCTTCAGAAAACTTTAAAACACCTCTCTTCATGTTTGATGTGGTATCCCAGGATATGTGCCGAGGTAGCTCACTCTTGACACCGATGGCGATTTAATTGGCGATTTTTCCGTTTTATTTAGCCTAATCCGTTTTTTCTTTTTTATTTTTGAACTTCTCCCACCATTCTCATCCTGACTTGGTGCTCTTACTCCTAAAAATCGCCCTAGTTAACCCTTAGTTTGTACATGTAAAGTTAGGTTACTTGCTTCATGTGTTGTTGACTAATCGTAAATGTAATATAGTGATTTAGGGACAAGAATGTGAACTGAGATGCCGTTTAATTGAAGGAAAGAATCAGCAGCATTGGGTTCGTAAACAAAATCCGCGAAAACATTCTCGCTATAAGAAAAAATAGCCTCGAACCGTTTTATGAAGATTTGAAAGAAGCGGACTGCATAATTTGTAGTGGATCAGGCCGTTCACTCTACTCACTTAACGCGGCGATAAGTCTATTTACCTTAAGCAAAGTAGGTGCAAAAAATAAGGTTGTTTTGACTCCAGATGATCCGGGATTTCCTGGAAAAAATATGTATGATGCAGCGTCAGATTTAGAAAAACGGTTCAAAAAGACGCTTCTGCTTATGAATTCTGGTAGCGGTTACTCAAATGATCCGCTGGTTATCGCACAGGATTTAGCGATGTATATTGAAGAAAAAAAGACTGACCGGTTTAGCATGGGATTGCTGACGTCCAGTTTGGAATCGCCTTTAGCTGAACTCACCAGTAGGTATGGTAACATTATACAGATTGAGGGGCGAGGAAAATCTAAGCCTTCATCGATGTATAGTGAAACTGGAATCATGGGTGACATCTTTGAGCTCGGCACACTTGAATTGTTAAATATGATGATTGAAGCCATATTTAGAAATCTTCAAGCAGACGATGTTTTTGCGCTATGTGAAGAAGAGTTCGAGACAATAGGCAGCATCATCGATGCTAACGTGGAATCAGAAACATACGGTCACATCGTAGATATACTGGAGAAAGGAACGAACGTTTTCTTAGGTGGAAGAGGAACAGCCAACCAAATTACCCAAATGACGGGCATCAGGCTCTTCCACATTAAAAGTTTCCTTGGCGATAATGTATTCATGGCGCGGGGTATTAACACGCCTCGTCCGCGTGCAGGAGATCTTGAAATTTTAATTTCTTATTCTGGCGAATCCAAACCCATTCTCTTATGGTGCGATGCTCTCAAGAAATTCAATGGGTCAGTGCTTGCAATCACAGGTTGCAGCGACTCTACCTTAGCCAAGAAATCGGACTTAAAAATAATTCTTCCTGAAGACCTAATGCCTGGCATACCCCGGCGGTTCTACACTAGAGCAGCATACGTTCTTAGTCCGTTGCCTGTTAAACTGGCGGAAAGATTGATGCAAAGAGGTTTGAACCTGCCTGAATACATACTGAGTTGGTACCATTCAATAACGGAATAAATGTTCAATTCGTTGAATTACTTTGCCATTGAAACGCTTAGACAAACTAGGATGCTAACTCATATTCAATATCTGCTTGGCCATAAAAGCATGGTCAACACCGAACGCTATGTTCATCTAGCGCGGCGCACTGCACCGCAACTCATAGCCCAACTTAACGCTTTACCTAAGAATAGCACTAAAGTTTTTGGAGATAGCCGGATGGATACGCTAAAAATAGCATTTCTACGTTTACGCAAGCAGCAAGCCACTAAAATGCAAAATCCAAGATTGTTATGCATAGGATTTCACATACTTGGACACTGGAAAGCAACAACACTCTACCATAGAACCAAAGACCCCGTATATGCTAGAGACTTCTTAGGCCACAAAAGCATGAAAAACACTGAAAGATACGTCAACATAGAACGAAAAATGTTTGAAAACTATGAAGGCGATGAGTTCACAGTTAAGGTCACAGCTAAGCAAGAGGAAGCTATAATATCCTTAGAACAAGGCTTTGATTGGGTTGGCATAAAAGATAACTTAATATTTCTGAGGAAACGTAAATGATTAAGCTACCTTAGAAAATAGATATACCGAGGTAAGTCAAAAAGTGCCGAGGTAGCTCAGCCTGGGAGAGCGCTCGGCTGAAGACCGAGTCGTCGCATGTTCAAACCCTGCCCTCGGCACCATCATTTTACCAAATATAGGTCGATACGACAATTGGCTTATATTACTAATTTATAATTGAAAATGCATGTTTGAGTACCTCGTCATCATTGCTGCAGTTGCATCTTTAATCGCTGCTTTTGTCTACATACGCTCGATGTTTATTGGAGGTACCAAACCTAACCGTGTGTCCTGGTTAATGTGGGCCATCGCACCATTGATTGGAACCGCAGCTGCCATATCAAACGGCGTAGGATGGGCGGTTTTGCCTGTATTTATGGCTGGATTTTCGCCTTTATTGATTTTTACTGCATCCTTCTTCGCAAAGAAGGCTTACTGGAAACCATCGACTTTCGACTATGTATGCGGTGTGCTTTCGGTTTTTGCACTTATTATGTGGTGGCTAACCAAAGACCCTAATATCGCCATCGTTTTTGCCATAGCAAGTGATGCATTGGCATCAATACCAACAATTATGAAGGCAAGGACAAATCCAGAAACTGAATCCGTTTGGCCTTTTACGATAGGGACATTTGGAGCTGCTTCAAGTTTGGTAATTGCAACACTTTGGACTTTTTCAGAATATGCTTTCCCCATTTATCTTATAGTGGTAAATATTATGGTTGTTTTGGCTCTTTACAAGAGACGGTTGGCTTCACATTTGAGAAATAGATGAAATCTTTCGGCGCATTCATTTCAAACGGTATAGCAACATCCTATCGCAAATTCTCCGGTTTTAATAATTCTTGATGTTGCCCACCGCATATTGCTTCTCAGAGCTCACTTTTTCGCATAAAAAATAGTATTTTCCCCATGTTTTTAAAATAAAAAAGCCCTATTTTAGCCATTTAACAGGCAACCGATAGAAAGTGTTTTAAAGACATACATATGATACGTTCACAGCAGAGGAATAATCATGGCAAAATGCCCCACATGTGGAAAAGAAGTCAAAACACCAAAGAAAACTTGGAAGATGGCTGGAAAACCAGACAAAAAAGGCAAACGGACACAACTTACCATAGCTCTCTATGACTGCTGCGGTAAGACTTTCCGAGAAGTCTTAGATAAGAAAAAGATTTAATCAAAATCTTCCATTTCCCTTTTTCTATTTTTTCTTTTTACATAATCTTCTACCTATTATACCTAATCCGAGGCAATAATTTTCAATCAAGATAAATTAAGTAATCAACGTGCAAACTGCAGGTTGACCGTCCAAAATGGTTATAACACGTTCAGGAAACAATCCATTAACAACAACACAAGTGATATGTGACTTTAAAAGCAGTCTAGACAGGGTTTCATCAACAGATGTCCGTTTATTCATCGCCAGAAGCTCGCTGGCCGATAAACGCTCAATAAATCGAGCATGCGAGTGAGTTTTGGGATCGTCTGAAAAAATACCATCAACGTCTGTGATCAACAACACTTGATGCGTTCCCAATTTATTAGCTATATACAAAGCGATTGCGTCAGAGGTTACATTCCAAGAGTTCTCCAACTGGTCATCCTTTAAAAGAAGATTGGACGGTAAGAAAATGGGTAACTTTCCCATTTCAAAAGAGTATTTTATTTCTTCAAGTTTACTTACTACAACTGAATTCGGTATCAAATCTGACAGCAGCAAGCCATATTGATCCATACCTAAAATCGCCATCTTGTGCGAGGCACCACAAGACAAAGAAAACCGTGTATCTAAACTTCTGACAACATCTGCAAATTCCCCGCCGCCAGGCACAATTATCAACTTGTGCTTATGTGACACTTCGGTGAGTTTTGTGCACAAGACTCTTAACTTTTCAGGATACAAAGCCAAGCTGCCGCCAACTTTCACCACTACAGAATTCATTTGGTGACTTCTCCTTCAAGCATATTTGCCATCATAATGGCGACGCCAAAGGCAGGAGTAGCCAAAACGGCTTTCTGCGGCAATAGCTTTCCCAAATCAACGATAGTATCAACATTAATGTTCATAGCGGCTTTTCTCGCGAGAAAGTTTTTTCCAAGTCCCGTCACAACAACTGGGATTTGGGCTGAAGACCAATGATTTTGTGTAGGCGTAGACTTTGGTTAGACCGTTCTCAACCTGCTGAATTTGTTTATCGGCGATATATTGCGCAATATTGATGATTTCTTGCGATGTTAACACTTCAACGTCTGCACAGATCACCCTTGCAAGCCGAGCTAGCACTTCAGACAAGCTTTTTCCTCTTCCGTCTGCAGTTTCAGAGGTGTACTCCTTCTCAGTAATATTACCCAAGACAAGATGGACATCACCAGATAAAGCAAAAAGCTCAGAAGAGACGCCTGCAATGCCCTTTCTGGTTGGGATAAAATGTACAATTGCAGCTACGTTTGTTCGCAGAGCTACCTGTGTAAACGAGTTCACCGCAAATGAGTTTGTCCAAATCAGTTTTTCCAAGGGCAGTAACCATGCCGTTTATTATGGGGATTATGCTGGTACTGGTGCTGCCAACATCAACCACCACACAATTCTTTAGGTACTGGGCTACTAACCAACCTGTCGCTGCCCAATTCGCCGCGGCAACTCCAAGCGGTTCCTGTTTGGCAAGATCCAATGACTCCAGTTTTGCATCAGTATTCAAAACATAAATGGGAACCTCAGGAAAAGCCGTTTTAACACAGCCCAAAATATGATGGACTCCTTCACGTTTAGTTTGGTAAGCGTCAGACAATTCAGCAGTCATTGTTACGCCAACGCCATCAAGTTTTCCGACACCCAGCTGCTCTTTAAGTGCCAGAAGAACAGCTGTGAGTTTTTCGGGTTGTTTCCAAATTGGAAAGTACTCAATGGCTATTTTTGTTTTGAGCAAAACACCATTTTTAACGTTGACCAATATGGCTTTAGTATTTGCGCCTCCAATGTCGTAGCCCAGTACGTCAACCAAACTGTTTGCCTCAGGGGATAATGTTGAGTAAGTGCTTTTTAGCTTCTTCTAAATGTAGATATGCATCTTTGAGGCTGGCGCCTTTGCCGAGGACCAACGAGACAGCTTGAATATAGTCGTTTAATGGGAAAGGAGGTGAAACAACATAGCTTAATTTTGTTGCCTTCTGATAAACCCCCGTGCTTGGTGCAGCAGTTTCTATTTTCGAGAAACAAGCAAACCCTTCAATTTCAGATTTAGAAGGAAGGATACCTTTCAAAACAGCATCCAAAAGCGCCTGGGCAACATTGAACCCTTCAACTATGCGTAAACCAACATAGGACGTTGTTAATCTTGGGTTAATATCAACAACAAACACTTTGTGTTCAGTCAAAACAAAATCGACTCCAACATAACCCCTTAAACCAGGAAAGGCTTCAACGATTTTCTGAGACACGCTGAATGCTTCCTGTTTTAGCCAATGGTCAAAGGGAACGGTGCCGCCTTCATAACTTGAAGCTCCATTAGGGCTTGCAAAGACAATGTTTTGCTTGTTTAGGCTGAGTGATACGGCTTTTTTTCCTGTGGACAGCAGGCTGACACTTGCGGCTTGACCTCTGATGAATTCTTGAGCAATAAAATGTCTAATGGTGGATTCAGAGCTTATTTTTGCAATAGCACTTGCAAGTTGTGTTTCTTCGTTAACTAAGCTTAATCCGCTGCATCCAACACCATCCACAGGTTTGAGCACTATTGGGTAACATAGGTCTTTTTTGATTGTTAGTTTGACTTTTGCTAAATCTTCATCCAAGTTTAGTACTACAGTTTTTGGTGTAACTCCCTGTTTTTGCAGTGTTTCATAAAAAACTGCTTTATCTGCTGCTTCTTTCGATTGCTTGGGATTCGCAGTTGAGCGAAACTTTCCCTGTTCCCTCAGCAAGCTCCACGAGTGATTGAAGGGTTTGTCCTGTTTCAGGGGCAATAATGTATATTGCATCGTTAATTTTTGCGATGTTCTTTAGGAATCTTTTGGGTTCCTCAGGGTAAAAGATGGGTACTATGCAATCGGCACTTATTGGTGGGTTAAGTTTTGACAGTCTAGAATCCATTAAAACTGTCACTTCGTGTCCAGCTGCTTTGAAATCCTCAACCAAACAGCGAAGCATGCCGAATCCTTCGGACAATATGCTTGGTGGAATGGGTTGCCCTGCAGTAGCCGCCGCCTGAAACATGCTCATAGACTATAACCTTCAAGCTCTGTCCCCTCAAGAATCGATGTGGTACGTCAAGCAACCTTAAAGCTTTTCTATTTCACATAAATCTTCCAGAAAAGCTCACTGCATGTCGCCTCTTTCACATGAGGCATAACAACGATTCTTATGCAATCGTACTGGGGAATGTAGGAGATAAACCAGCCCTTGACCCATAATTTCTTAGCTAAACTCTTGGTATTCGCGCTGCGGAATGCAACCAGATTCAAAGTTGGTTCCACGGCAAGCTTAAAACCTTGCTTTTCGACTCCTTCTGCGAGCAGTTTTGTGTTTTTGATACAGTCGCCAACGACTTTTTGGTAGCCTTCTCTGCCTAAAGCTTTGAAGACTGCCCAGGCTGAGGCTGCCGCAGCGCCTGTTCTTGTTCCGACAAACGTGTACTGGACTTGGTCAGTCAGGTAAAGGGTTTCGGTTTTGATTAAATCCAGCGCTTTTGCGTCTTTGAAGAGAATTCCGCCTGCGGGAATTGCTGCCATGCCCATTTTGTGTGGGTCAACGGTGATTGATTTTACGCCTTCTATGTTAAAGTCAAAGTTGGGTTTGATATCCTTTAGAAAAGGGATTACTAAGCCACCGAACGCTGCATCAACATGCAAGTAAACATCATGAAGTATTGCGATCTCAGAGAGCTTGTCGATTGGGTCAATAGCGCCTAACTCTGCTGTTCCAGCTGTGCCAACAATGGCAATGGTGTTCTTGCTAACGCATTTTTTTACGTCTGTTGGGTCAACTCTAAAGGCGCTGTCTAAACCTGCGTAGACTGGTTTTAGTTTCAATAGGTTACAGATTTTGGTAAACGAGAAATGGGCAGATTGCGGCAGAACCACTTCGGGCTGTTCAATTTTTGAGGCATTTCTTGCCGCTAACAGTGCCATCAGATTTGCTTCTGTTCCGCCTGAAACCAGAAACCCTACTGCGTTTTCTCCATGGAGGAGTGTGGCAAGTGTCTGGATGACTTCTTTTTCTAATTGGGCGGTTCCAGGAAAAAGACCTGAATCACCTAAGTTTGACTCAAAAAACATTTCATAAGCTTCTTTTGCCAGTGGATAAGGTTTAGTGCACATAGAACACAGAATTTTGCCATCATCGTAATGTTGGTCTATTCTCTGCATCTTTTTTAGTTCAGCCAAAACAGATTTTCTGCTCAAACCTTTTGGCTGCAAAACTAAGCCCTCTTGACTTTGGCTTGCGTTTCCGCATGCTTAACAACCGCAACAAGTTCGCTTACCCGTTTTCGGGTGATTTGCCCCGTGACTCGGTTATTGTTTGTGCATGCGGCACCTCTCAATCCTGCTATATCAGCGCCTAAACCATAAACCACAGGTAAATCCTGCTTTCGAAGTGACCCCGCCAATGCTGCTTCTAAGCCAAAACCGTGTGCTGAATTGATGAATTTTTTTAATACTTCAATAGATAAGTGGTCAAAGAGGTTTTTGCCGTCTTTGATTGATGTATCAATCATGGCAACCTCCACTTGAGCCTTATGTGCTATTTCAGGAACAAGCAAAGGGTCGATTGCACCGATTTTTTCTGCGTCTGCGTAACCTGCCACAGCAATTTTGATTTTTGGATTGCATTCTTTTGCTGCTCTATTGACGTTTTGCAACAAAAATATCGCTTCTTCGGGAGTTTTGATTCCGTAAAGTCCCACTTTAATGTAATGAACTCCTAGTGATGCGGCGCCAAGTGCTGCAAGCGAAACTGAACCGGGAAAATTCCCAATCTCGCCGATTGTGCAGCTTACCTCAAGGTTCTTTGGCGTTATCTCTTTTATTCGTTTGATAACCCATGGATAATTTGCGCCAAGTGCACCCTCCAAGGGGTTTTTCACGTCAACTATATCGGCGCCTCCAGCGATAGCTTCCAAGGCTTCTTTCTCATTCATGGGACTTATGAGCAGCTTCAAGTGGTATCACATTGATGCGGCTTATTGGTGCCTTTAAAGTTTTCCTGTACAATGCATATTTTTTCTCTGATAATTATTATTTTAAAAAAACCTAACAGCTTGCATGGGGTTAGGTTTTTCTATTGGATAACTCAATCAAAGGATGGGGTTAACGTTTGAAGATAATTCCCGTCATTGACATCTTAAACGGAAAAGTTGTTCATGCAGTCAAGGGTCAAAGGCACAATTACCAATCCTTAGAAAGCATACTATTCAAGTCACACGGAGCCGCTAGAAGTCGCTAAGGGATTCAAAGCCCTCGGCTTTAGTGAGCTGTACGTGGCTAATTTGGATGCCATTATTGATTGTTCAACAGATTTTGGGTTTTTCAAAGATATTGCAGAAGAAACGGGGCTGCGTTTGATGGTTGATGCAGGAGTTACAAGTATCGATAGAGCACAAAAATTGTTTGAAAACAACGTTTCAAAGCTTATCATTGGAACTGAAACCCTGCAGAGCAAAAAATTTGTTACCCAGGCTGTCGAGATTTTTGGGAGCAACCGAGTTGTTGTAAGTTTGGATTTGAAAGGCGATAAAATACTTGTTAAATTGGGGTTTGACGGCTGCCTAAGCCCAATTTGCCTTCTCAAAGATTTTAAGGCGATGGGGGTATCCCAAGTTATTGTTTTGGATTTGGCGAGGGTCGGTAGCGGTGAAGGAGTAAATCTTGATTTTCTTAAAAAAGTAATCGCAGATGTTGGAGTTGATGTATATGTAGGCGGAGGCGTTCGAGACATCAACGATTTAGTTGAACTAAGAAATCTTGGGGTATCTGGCGCTTTGATTGCTACTGCATTGCATACAGGGCAAAATAACCATTGCACAACTAAACCAAGAAGGCTTTCTCTAATTGAGTTTTTGCTAAACACACAATTCCGCCCAGCTGCGTTAGTCGTTTGCCTGCGGTTGATTCAGCATTCAATTACTCGTGTTTTAACACCATTTTTTGCGGCAATCTGCATTAACCGATTCACACGGTTCTTTTGGCGGGTCCCGTTGACAGATAATCATTCGTTAGCATAAGGTATTCGGGCTGGGGTTTTCCGGGCAGCTTGCGAGTTTAAGATAAGACTTTCTGCTTCTTGCAACGAAAAAAGAACTAAATTATCGGTTTTACTAAGGCGTTTCTCGAGAATTTCGAGCAAGTTTTCGGTTTCCTCGGCTGCGTTTTCCTGAATTAATTCTTTGAAAGTTAATGTTTTTGTTAAGGTGGCCACTTGCGAAGGGGAGCTTGCGGAACCCGTTATCTGTGAGATAGATGCTTTGTTTGTGCCTTGCAGAAGCCATGCATGATGAGATTTTACGTGAAATAGAAATTCCACTGCATAACTGGTTCGGGGCGGGGAAGCAACGATTATGCTTCTTACGCCTTCTTTGAGCACAGGTCTTAATGCGTTGATGATGGTTTCGTGAAAGTTATAGACTGGCTTTTTGGTCTTTTCGATCGCTGTTTAAGGGAATACTTTGTTGTTGTTTGGCGACTTGGCTAAAGATGTGCCAGAGCGCTGCGTGGCCTTGTTCTATTCCAACTAAAACTGCGACTGGGTAGCCGCGTTTGTAGTTTTTAGGTTTCATTTGTTTTCGCTATTCATCTGTGCAGCTTTGGTTATTTTAGGTGTTGCTTGTTTACCTAAGTTCTTCCGAAAGAAGGCGGAAACGGCAAGTTTATCAAACCCAAAAACCGTACCTATTACATGAACAAAGTATACACCAAGCAAGACCTTGATGTTGAACTAAAGAAAAATCATAAAGTTCTCGCCCTATTCTATGCTTCCTGGTGCCCATTCTGCGTAGGATTTGTTCCAACCTTCGATAAAACAGTAGTCAAATTGAGTTTTGAAAAAGTAATCCACGTTCTCCTCGATGACTACGATAATCCGCTTGTGGGATGATTACGATATACCCGCTGTGCCAACGATTATCTATTTTGAAGACGGTAAGTCCTGCAAGAGGCTTGATGCACAATTGGGAAGGGGTTTATCTGAAAATGCATTCAAAAAGTGGATAGAAGAATTCAAGCGAACTTAATGCGTATTGTTACAATTCTTTGAACTTATTTTTCTAATAGAAGAGAAAAAAAAGAAAAAATAGATTTTTAAGTTGGTGGAGGTGGCGGCGGCGGTGGAGGTGTTGTTGCGAATGCTGGTTTTATTTGAGCTACAATTGTTCCCGCCATGCGATCTGTATATTTCTGCAATTTGTTCCCAGGGGTTACAATTCCCAATAGCCAATCTATGAGTAGTAAGAGCCAATAGATTTTGCTTATGTTTCGTATGAATGCTTTGTCGAAAGCTAGTTTTCCGCCACTTGTCGTTTGTACTTGTAATCCTAACAATTTCTTGCCTAATGTCATACCTCCCCATGAAACTTCAAGAATTGCGCTATAAAGCACAAGGATTAAGCCATAGATGAATGGTAGCAGAAATACGCCAGCCCACCAAGGTATGATTTGAACAGTGATTCCAAAGACCGTAGTTGATGTGAAGAAAAGCGGTAAAATAATTATGTATATTATGTATCCTACGATTCCTGTGATTACGCTGTCTATTATTAGGGCGATTAAACGATAAATCCAGTGCATCCAGTTTATCTGCTCAATTTCTGTTGTCAATTTGTTTAAAAACTCCCATTATTTCAGTTGCTCCGGTTGTTATTAATATCTTTCTGTCTCTTGCTTGAACCCTGAAAAAAATTTAGGGTTTAGAGCCAACCAACAAAGCCATCTCCAGCCATTTCCAGTCACAATCCACATCAGCAAACCCAATTTGCCTTAACCATTGCAGTTGTGTTTCGACATCTAAAAGTTTGTTTGATGGATCCTCTGTCTGTGGCGTGAAGCCTGTTTCAGCTAAGAATCTTAAATGCAGGTTCTCTGTTGCTGAAGAAACGTGCTCAAGGTTGCAGAAAACCCCTTTGGGGTTTAACAGGTTGAAAATTTCTTGATAGAGCTGTCTTTTCCGTGTGTGCGTCAGATGGTGAATAGCTAAGCTGGATACTACCGCGTCAAAACAACCTATTTGACCTTCGGGAAGTGGATGACTAAAATCATGTTTAACTATTGTAACATATTTGTCATTTGAGAAGCGTTTTTTGGCTTGCTCAATCATTGGATCTGAAAAATCCAAAGCCACCCCTTCGACCAACGGATTGTGCAGTTTTACGAGCGCAAGCAGTCTTCCATCGCCAGTTCCTAAATCCAAAACTCGCTTGGCATTTGGTGGAATCTGTTCCAACAGCACTTTTTCGCCTTCTGTTCGGTGCGGTAGTTTGTCGGCTCGTGCTAAATATGCTAGTGCATGATCGATTGTTTGCCATTCGCTTTTTTGATTGTCTTGTTTGGACATTTCTGTAACCTTACAGAGAATGATGTGGCAAGGCATTGTTAGTTAAGGTTTTTGATCTTTTTCTGCAGAATTTTCGTGAATGAAGAAAATAAGCCTTATATCCTATTGCTAGGCTTTATGGACAGGTAAAGTGAGGGAATTCTGTTCAATGGAGTTTTGTCCAACCTGCGGTTGCCGCCTTGAACCTAAAAGAACAGGCGTTGGTAACGGATTCGTATTGTCCTGCCAGAAATGCGGATACACAAAGCAGCCTATTGATAGAAAAGCCGAAGCAAAAACAGGCAAAGTAATTCAACATAACACAACACCGAAACCTTTCATGACCATCATCTCTGAAGAAGACCAAAAAATCAAGACAATGCAAACAATTAAAATAAAGTGTGAAAAATGCGAAAATAATGAAGTCTTTGTTTGGCAAGTACAGACACGGGGTGGCGATGAAGCGTCAACTCAATTTATGCGTTGTACCAAATGCGGACACACGTTCAGGGAATATACTTAATTTTGAAAAGTTATTAAGCAGTAATCGCTATAATGGTATTCTCGGAGTAAAACCCGATGCCAAAAAAAGAAAAACCGTTAACTAAGAAAGAGCGAGACGAGAAAAGAAAAGCAAAGAAAGAAAAGAAGAGCAAAACACAAACCAGTTAAATTAGCTTAAAGTGTTTTTGCTTTCCCCTTACAGTTTTTATTTTTTTTATTCTTTAGATTAGTTCCTACTTATCATCATTAAAGAAAAACTTCAGGCTACGAAAAAAGACACTTAAAGATGGATTATTTTTATTCAACATTACCTAATAGTGGATGCCTATGATGAATAACACGTCAGTCTGAGAGGGATTGGTAGTCCCAGAAATGATGTCAGTTATACGAATTCTGAGGCACAGCTTTCTTTTTTAAGCAACAACTCAATAGTTTAATTTGAAATCCATGCGCCTATGATGAAAATTGCACGAAAAGATTGGAGAACAATAAATCTGTCTCTTCAAAAATGACTTGAAACAAAATACAGTTTCTGAGGCGCCAAAACCCAATTTCTTGGACAATGTTAATTACAATCTCGTAACGATATACCTTGCCGATAATCATGTCCAATAATACTCCTTTCTGGTTTATTCGAGATGGCGCAAAACTTATCCAGTGTAACAAAGCAGCCTTCGATAAAGCCATCATTGAAGGCAAAAGCATCAAATACCGAGGCTATGCCAATAAAAAATGCGAGCGCATTGCCGAAGAATTAGAGGCATCAAGGATGGCGTTTCTTGCAGATCACAAATGTCCACCCAAGTTCCGTGCAGCAATAACTAATCCACAAAACGTTTGTGAGATCCAAGTGATACAAGTGGATGATCCACAGTTTTGGATTCGAGAATCCAAGCGCCCAAAATATCATTGATAAGCAAATATTGGATAAAACAGGTACGTAATAAGTGGCGATAGCGTGGCAACTTGAGCAACAGATCAATTTTGACCAAAATTTATGTTATTCTTTTTCTTAGAGTTTTTAAAAAATTTTTATTGCTGTGCCCTCAATTAGAACAGCTTATTAAAGTGGTGTTTTTCCAACTCTTTTCAACAGCAAATTAGCCACTGCAGCCACAACTAAATCAGCCACTACCCAAACAAGGAACGAAATATGCATCAAAATGGCTAAGCCAGTGATAACTAAAAGCAGAGTTATGGCGATTATGCCTATGGTTCTTTTTCTTTGATTTATTTTTTCAGGATTAAGGCTTTTTTTTGCAGGCATATCATTCGCTCTTAACTTTAATATAAGGGTCTTTAAAAAATGTTTTAAACCACAAAAACCATTGAATCAGCTTTCTTAGTACAAAAAAACTTGAATTTCCATATTAAAAATTGGTGCGGACGCTGGGAAAAGCAAACAATTGAGTTTCTAACGCACAACGTAAATAAACCATTTTCTCCATCAATCTTTCACCTTGAACTATCATAATGTTGTCTTCCCTGATTCTGTTGGCTTCCAATGCAAGAATTGCGGCGTCTGCTGCCGAATGCAACCACCCGACGTAAACAAAAACGAGCAAAAACGCATAGAAGCCAAAGGATTCAAGGATTTCTTGGCGAAACCGGACGAAACAGGGATTTTATGGATTCGCAGAAAGAAAGATGACGGCTGTTTTTTCCTAACAAAAGAAAATAAATGCGCGATTTACGATGTGAGACCCGCAGTTTGCAGGTTGGAACCATTCACTATAATGGATTTTGAATATGAAAACAAAGAGATAATGTTGGAGCTAAACTTCCCATTCACTGCTTGTTGTCCAGGAACCTGCGAAACAGAAACAATGGTCAATGTTGAAGAAATCGCCAAGGCTGCTCAAGTCCTTGTGCAAAAAATTATAGGCTTAACCGCGAAAGATATGGGGCTTCCAATCACTGATAAGAGAGTTTATGCAGAAACGAGATCAAGGCTTCTTCGAAGAAGTGTGGAAATGGCAGACTTGCAACTGTAACCGATTATTCTTTATTATGAAAAATGTAAAGATTTTATAGTTTTAAAATGAGCAGAAAGCAGAGGGGAGGCACGATTGGGCAAAGGTGCTTTTCTTTGCCTTCTACTCATTAAATATAACAACGTTATTATTAGTATAATAAATTTGCCCCTTACATTTACGGGTTTATGGATGAATAATAAATCGCGGCAAACTTAGAAATTAGTCCATAAAATAAAAATTGAACATAAAAATTATCTGGTAAACAAATTTTTTTGCCAAAATTCAAAAATTAAAAAAGAAAAAGGATATTGTTAAACGAGTAAGATGTTAGCTTAAAAGCTTAATATCTTCGTGGGGGTCTTCGTTTTGAGTAGCATTCTCGGCAGTAAACTGGCCTGCTACCGTCTGGTTTGAATGGAACATCACATTCTTTTCCGCAGTCTGCGCAGGTTGCCTTATGCATCTCTTTGTTGCCATATGACATTTCTATTTTCACTTCCTTTTACTACTTTGCAAATTACTTTGCATGCATGTGAAACGTGAAGCTTACTATAAAGGTTATCTGTTGACTAAAAATTGAAGCTTCAATAATGATCCATTCTATTTCTTGTGGATATATGGATTGCTTTGTAAACCATCATTGGAAGTGCACCGAGGATAACTTCGTCGATTATATCAGTTTTTTTGGCAGAGTCAACGGCTGGCGCTTTTATTTTCAAAGATTTTTTGTTCTTGTTACGCTTGTACCCTTTGTTTCAAATGGTGCAATTGCGCTTAATTTTGTAGTATAAATGTCACAAAACTTATTACAAAGCGAAAACTAAATATAATTTGCAAGTCAGGGAGCAAGCTTTAGCTGCAATGCACTGAGGCACAGAGCGCTCTAATTTAAACAGCGAAAAATTAGCGCGCGACTAAGACTTTGCCTCTGTGGGCTGCACATGCATAGTGTTGAAGCATCTAAGTCTTGAGCAGCAGTTTCAAAACGGCGCAAGAATCTGTTGCGACTAAGACATCGCTTAGATGGGTCGCGTCAACAATAAGGCTCAGACCTGACTTGCAAAAATAAGTGGAATTTAGTAAATCGGAAAAACCGTAATACTCCACTTTTTTTAGATTTTTATTATTTGTAGCTCTTTTTATTTCTTTTTGAGGTGTAGCCAATAAAATCCCTCAAGATAAATAATGGTCGATATATCTAATTAATCTTCCATAGCGCAGGTTTAACTTACCTGAATGAAGACTGTTGCAAAAATTCCATGAGCCGCAGAAAATTGAATACTCTATCGATCGGTATAAATCAAGCATTGTAATACTTTGTTTCTAATTCGTGCTACTGAGGAACGGAAAATACACATACCCGACGGCATCCTAAACCCATATGCATGTATTGCCCTCTACGTAATAGCCTTCAGTTTTTTAGCGTGGGCTTGGTATGGCATGAAAAAAAATTACCCACGATACATTATTCCATTAATTGCTGTTGTTAGTGCTCTTTTACTCGTAGTTCAGTTGTTCGAATTTCCAGTAGCTGGTGGTGGTAGCACATGGCATTTTTTAGGCGGAACAGCAGTCTCTATGGTTTTGGGACCATCTGCAGGTTTAATTAGTATGACTTTAACGCTTGTTATTCAAGCAGCATTAGGTGATGGAGGCATAACGACTTTTGGCGCAAATATCTTTAATATGGCAGTAATTGGGGTTATGTCATTCTTCATAGTGAAAGCGTGTCTATCAAGAGGATTCACTACAAAAAGACTAGCCTTAGGTATTTTTGTTGCTTCATTTGTCTCTAATGTGTGCACAGCGTTGGCGGTGGGTGTAGAAATTGGTCTTTTTCCTATGGTTGGCAACCTCGGTGGCATATTGGTGACTGTTCCCTCGATGCTAATGTGGTATGTTCCAACTGGAATAATTGAAGGTGTTGTTGCGTCTTCGTTAATTGTTTCGTTGTCGCGGCTGCATGGGGTAAAACTTTTAGGTTTAGAGCTCTGTAGAAAACAGAACAACCCTTGAAAAACCTTAGTCGTATCATGGTATCCACGATTATTAGGTTGACCTTTTCCACAAAAACGAATCTTTTAAGAGCATTTGTTAAGAGAATTGTTTGGGGATTGTTTTGAAACGAGACGAAGCAATATCGGTTCTAAAGGAACTTTTAGATAATTGTACAGGTCTGGATGGACATGGATTAGAATTAATTGCCTCCAACGCGCCTACGTCAGGTTACCAAATTATCGTCAAAGGAGTACTTGATGAAGAGACAAAACAACGCATAAATGTTATACTAACAAAACACCAACTTACCAGTCAAATGGGCAACCTATGGAAAACAAAACATTCTCTAAACAAGACAGAACCCGACACCTTAATAATATTCAAAACCAAAAGAACTTTTGTTAGAGACGAACACTTTGCCCACCTCGAAAACCTAACCCCACTATCTTTTCCTTATAAAATGCATCAACCAATTCTCATTAAGGCAAAAGTAGTTTTTCTCTAAGATTAGACGGGTTAAGAGTTGTGCTTTGTGGCTGGGAGATTGGGAAACACAACCCTCAACCCAATTTCTACTAAATTTAGTCAGCATATAAGATTATGTTTATTCCACCGCCTATCTTTTTGCTGCAAGAATCCAAAAGCTTGGTGTCGCATGAATCTTTGAGTATAACTTCTTCGGTCGCTCTTTTGATTGCATTGCTATCTCCCCAAAAATGACTATACAAAATTGAAATAGATATGCTTTCGACTCATAACTTAATGAAACAAAGAAAAAGAAAAAATGGGAATTTTTAGCTTAGGTATCTTTTAGAGTTGCTTTATTGGTCCATCACTAATTATCAGCATTATGCCTGGAATTACGCCTGCAAAGATAAGCGCTATTATAGCCCACAGAATGTTGCTTGTTGCCTTTAGTGTCGCAATGTCGCCTGCGTTAGCTGCTTTGTACATTTTATAAATTCTGAGAAACACTATAATCGAAAATGCGAACAGCACCAAATAGACGATTGCTGGTAGTATAAACGAAGAAACCAAGTCCGACGACTGAAAGAAGGCAAAGGTAGCGAAAACCGATAGGGCAGCCCCTATCCAAACGATCACAAAGATGATCGAAAAGATGAAGGCTATCAGCATGTATGTTTTTATTGTTGCTAAGTTTGTGTTAGCTGTTTGAGGTGGAGGTGGAGGGGGGTTTTGATATGACATTTTTTAATAACTCCTTTAGATGTTGTTTGTTAATATGTTATATAAAAGATTTGAGATGGGCTCGATAGCTTGAGGGGTATCTTCCAATCTATTTCTTAAAATTTGTAGTATTTGTTGGAAGTTATTGCCAAATTTCTCTCTCAGTTATCGGAAGTTTTCATCTGGTTAGAAAGCTTTAAGGTATTCTGGTTCTGCAAGGCGTGCATTTTTGAGAGCAAGTTTTTTTGAAAAACATGAATTTCAAAATCATAAATACTATAAATAGCCTCAATATATATTTCGCATAAACGGGTTTCATGCACAACCAACTTGGAGGTGTAAACGAGAAATGAGTGAAGTAATTCTGGAAAAGCCAAACAACGAGAAGAGAAGAGCCTGCTTAATTGGTCATCCCGACACTATTCGAACAAATGCGCATAAGCCCTTGGCTTTTTCTTGTTCAGATGATTTAACGAATGTGTACCTGATGGAAAACAAAAAGGCTGCGATTTTGGAGAGACTTGAGCATGCTAATGAAAAGCTCAAGGACGTTCGCAAAGAGATTCATGAGGCTGTTTTGGCTGCACGGGAAATAGGCTTGAGCATAACTGAGGATATTCTTACCATGCAAAATGTGCCTTTGGAAGAGAGGCATAGAGAAGCTGAAAAACCGTTATACCTATTTAGATATGAATAATCTGGGTAAAGCGTCCAAGTCGACGCGTGTGTTATTACTATTAAATTTAACCAAGTAGGCGATATTTGCAACAAACCTACAAAAGTTGCTTAAGCGTGCGAAATAGTATAATGCCTTCAATTCAAGTTATTTTGTTGTTTAATATGGGCTGGTGTGTTGGACGTAACCCACCTTTGGGCTTAGTAATTTTTTAGGTTCTTTATTCATTAAAAACGCCTTCTACCCTCCAGTTGTTGAATTCTAGTTAAAAGGTTTTGGATTTGTCTATGATAATTACGACACTAAAGGAAACCTATAATTATTTATGCCGATTCTAGGCTATCCACAAATATTTTACTAATGAGAAGTCAAACCATGAAAAGAGCCATATTATTATCTGCATGGATAATCATTATTGCAACAGCCATTATTGAAGCTTTGATTTTTTTGCACATGGTCAGACTACCCTTTATACAGGTTAATGTATTTGGGGCTACAAATTCATTAACACATTGGATTGGGTGGATAGGAACCTTATACATTGCTTTTACAACACCATTTTTACCAATTGTCAGACGAAAAGCACCAATATATTTCGGGAAGACTTTGAACATTCATATTATCGGAAATCTTATCGCGGTGCTTCTTGTTTCAGTGCATTTTGCTCATCAAGTAACAAGGTCAGCCAGTGCTTACCCTGACTTGGGAACAGGAGTAGTTCTCTACGCTGCAATGATGCTTCTTGTAGCTACAGGCATACTGAGATACTCGGGTATAGGAAAGCGATTTGCCAAACAACTCATTTTTCTACACCCTGCATTTGCGGTAACATTCTACACGGTAATAATATTGCATATACTTCACGGAATATCACTTATCTAATCTGAAGTTTTCGTGGGTAAGACAGAGTCCTTGCTTGCTTGGCGTGCTATTGTGCTTTGTAAATGCTCGAAATTGTTATATTTGATTAGCTTCAAATCAGATGTTGGTGCTGAAATGAGAACCAGAGCGCTAGTCTCGTTGTTATTGATAACATCTTCATTGGTGTGCGTTGGGTTTTATTCTGAAGTGAAAGCCCAAGAAAATACTAGCATTTTATCGACAACAATTTATCAGACTTATGGTTATGCGCCTTTCTCTACTAGCAAAGGTGACTACATCGTTGCGGGTGAAGTGAAGAATTTTGGGTCTGATGCGCAGCATTTCAATATAACTGCTACTTTTTATGATGTATTAGGGTCTATTCTTGGTTCCTCTTATCTGTCTGATTCCTTACCTGATGCTTCTCCTTGTTATCTACATGTTCTGTTACCAAATCAGAAGTCGCCTTTTTCGCTATGGTTCTCAAGGTTTGATGAACAGGGCAACTTTAGATTAGTTGACCATTATGATTTGGTAGTGACTACTTCTCCAGCTGGAATCTATCACCCTAGCCTTGGAATAATCTCAAATAGTTCACATGAAGCTGGAAGCACATTATTTGTTGAAGGTAACGTAGAAAATATTGGCTCAGCCAGTATAGACAGTCTTAATGTCTTTGTGACTTATTACAAAGAGAGCGGAGAAGTATTGGCTGCCTCAATGGAAGGCAGCAGAGGTTTAGCCCCTGATGAAACTGTTTCTTTTTCAGTTTCATTAAACGGATTTAATGAAGGCGGAAGATTGGAGGAGATTTATAGATATGAAGTGACGGCTGAAGGTTATGATAATAGTTTATGGACTGCTGATGGGCAGTTGATTACTCCCGAAGTTGTCTATGTTCTGGGGTCCCCAGAAGAGACTGTTGTGCCTGTTCAACCAGAAGGCTTTCCATATTTTATCTATGTTATAGCAATAGTGTTGGTCCTTGTCATTGTAACAGTAGTTGTATTCTTTTTGAGGAGATCACAGAAACATGCTGTGGTAAAATAGCTTGCAAAACAGGGTCCTTAGGTGCGAGGAGGGCTACCCTTCAAGGGAGGTGTACTCGCTACCTGAGGTGTTTTTGCTTAACAGGTAAAAATTCTGATGCTCATTTTGATTCTATTGTGCTATCTGCATTCCGAGATTTCGGGGTGTCGGGTTAATTCATCAAGACATTTGTTTAGCAATACGTTGTCTCCGACTTTAGAAACCAATGAGATAGGCAAGCATACAGTTGAGCTTCTAAATCTTTTCTTAAATCCAAGGTCTTCAGATGCTGATTTTGACAATTTTACGTGTAAATGGGTAACTTGCCACGTTTCGACGTTAATTTCTACTCCATTAATCTGTCCAAGGTCAAAACCGCCTGAACAAATTACAAATTTATCCGAAAGGTCTTTGAAGCTAACCAAACATAACCACCACTTCTAGTATTTCTATCTTTGAATATAATACTTTTCATAGTGGTCTTCGCTTCGCTCTTTGATTGGTGTTTGGATTTTGTGTTTCGTTCGGTAAAAGCTGAGCGAAACGCACAAGCGGGAGCGAATCGCCTTGTCTTACTTTCTCGTTCTAAATTTCTTTAGCGCACACATTTTTATCTAGAAACTGCTTGATTAATTCCATATTGGCATTGACGTTTCGCGCGCAAGTGCTCTTACTTTGATTCTATTTGGTGACGTTCAAACCCTATTTTTGTAAAGAAATATTTTGAGATTAAAATTATGAGGACGAAGAACCGTCACGGTTGCAGCTAACAAATAGTCACCTATACCAACGGTCAGACCTATTGCCGCTGTTGCCCAGAGACTTGCTGCTGTGGTAATACCTTGGATTTTATCTCGCTCTGCCCAGATTGTCCCTGCACCTATGAAACCTATACCTGCGACAATACCGCTCGCAATCTGTGTAGGTGTAGTGTCGAAACTTATGGATACTATCGTAAAAAGACATGAACCCAAAGACACTAGCATATGTGTGTGTAAACCAGCTGGACGATGATTGTACTCTCGTTCTATTCCAACGATCAAGCCAAACACTACTGACAGGATTAGGCTAAAGAGGGTTTCCAGAGTGAGTACCGTCTGCATAAACTATGATATGCTCTTTTGGGTATAAATACCGGTAGCGACCTTTAGCCAAAAATTGTAATAAAAAAAATAATTATTTTCTCTTTTTAAATAGTTTCAATCCGTCTATATCAGGTACATATTGGAAGCCTCCTTCGATTAAGTTCATGGCTTCCTCTTTAGTTGCTGCAACTCTGCAAGTCCATTCGTCGCTATCGCTGATTTCGCTTTAAAGGTGTTTAGAACTTTTAGTATTAGTCGTCCAGGATTTGACGAGCACGTGCAAGCTTGACGTATTTCTTCTTCTTCATCTCATCTTTCTCATAATCGGGAATGTTTTCAGTTTCAATCTTGTGTTCCTCCACCTCCAAGATCTTGTTAAATAAGTATCAACGTTTCTTCAGTTTTGTTAAATAAGTGATCAACGCTTTCTTCAGGATCTTTTGGTTTGTTGCTCTCAGGCAATTGGATAGTTGGATTTTTGGGATCTTGTTTTTTCTTTCTTCTTCTTATGGCAATTATTCCAACAGCCAATGCTCCAAATGGAATGACAGGAAGTAAGAGCGGCCAGCTGAAAAAATCGAAATTTGTAGATTCCGAAAGTGCAGTCTCTGTTGGCGTAGGTGTTGACGTTGGAGTCGGCAGTTGACGTTGAAGGAACTATTGAGATCGGTGTTGATGTTGGGGTATTTGTTAATGGCGTAGGGCTGACAGTTGAAGTCGCTGGGGTTGTAGAAGTAGGGGTAGGTGTTGGCGTAGAAGTTGAAGTCAGCGCGAATGTTGCCGAAATCGAGTGACCAGCTTGAACGTTGCTGAAAGTATAGGAGGATCCACCTGCTACTTGCAGACTGTCAACTGTCAAAGAAGCAATGGAGTAACCTGTATTTGGCGTGATTGTGAAGGTTTGACTAGTCCCATAGTTAACGCTGACTGTTTCGGGAGAAATGACACCGTTAGATTGTTGTTGTACATTGATGTTGAATGTTGAAACGGTGTATGTCGCAGTAATGCTATGATTGGCTTTGACGTTGTTGAAAGTGTAAGATGCCGTTGGTTGAACCGATGACCCATCAACGGTTAAGGAAGCAATGGAGTAGCCAGTGTTTGGTGTTATAGAAAAAGTTTGACTTGCGCCGTAGTTAACGTTGGTTGTTTCTGGAGAAATATCGCCATTAACGTTCTGAGTAACTGTGAGAGTGAAATTCATAATCGCGAAAGTCGCAGTAATTGTGTGATTAGCCTGAACGTTGCTGAATGTATATGATGATGCTACCGTCACAGGTGAACCATCTACTATCAAAGATGCAATAGAGTAGCCAGTAGCGGGATTGATAGTAAAGGTCTTACTATCACCTTGGTTGACATTTTCCGAATTCGGTGAAATACTGCCGTCAGCACTCTGAATTGCCGTTATTGTGAAATGGGTGGTTGCAAGAACCGATGTTGGACACGCAATTAGACTGAGAGTTAGAATTAGCAAAACGACTATGACGATTGGAGCGAGAAGCGTAGTTGCTTTCATTCGCGATCCTTTAGCTTCAACAAAAAAGATCTTGAATCTTTTATGAAAGCGTTATGAATTCAGAATCAACTATATCTTCAATAATGGATCAAGAACTAATATAATGCAAAGTTCGCACACTATAATAAACGCCCCTAGAGAGATAGCCGTAGTTTCTCGTTGATTTTATCTATTAAACAAAAAGAAATCGCTGAGCAGAACATTTTGTCAACGGTAACTATGGAAATTATACAATAGAAAGAGATTATTACAAAAGTTTGCTGTTCTTATTGTCATGGTTCTTTCAATGAGATTTTAGATACATCCTCATTGTGGTGCAAAACAATAGGCTGGTGTGTTGGCCGTAATACACCGTGTTTGGCGAAATTCCACTAACTCCCTTTTTCTTTTTCGGAGGCTTTCCGCATTGGTGAATGCTAACAGAGTTAAGCGTAAGCTTCCAAGCTTACTCGTCGATGGTAGTACAACAAAAAAGAAAAGCTGGAATAGCCTCATGCGTTACCGTTATCGGTTTATTCAGTTGAAGAAGCGACAGCCTGAGAAATTTAACTCTATTACTAACCGTATTCTTTTAGACTTGACCGACTTAGAAAAAGCAGTTAATGAGTCAAATGACAGTGGTCGGCGCCATAAATCTTCATGAAATATTCTTTGCTAAACAATTCTCTTAATCTCGACTGTACGTACAAACGCTAGTTCCTTGCGAAGAATACTGGTGGCCGGAGCGGGATTTGACCCTACGCCCTGTTAGAGATTTAACCCAAAAATTCCTCTTTTCTTATTTGAGTAAACCGCAAACCGTCCACGCTCCAACCAAGGAGGCGAGGAAACTAAACGCTTGCTTGCAAGAGGTAAACCCGAATAATTACACTAATAAGCGCTTGCCTTTAAGCAATTGCACGCAAAAATATTGAGCAAATTGCTTTCAAGGATTTTTCGCAGGATAATTAAGAAATATGTTGGTGAGAATCATATACTCTAAAAATAATATGTTATTGATTATATAGGGGTGAAATTATGGCAAAAAACAAAGCCAAATCTATTGAACCCGGTGGTGTCGATGAATACATAACAAAATTCCCTAAAGAAGAGCAAGCCAGGTTGGCTGAGATTAGGGCTGCAATACGTGAAGTAGCGCCTGACGCCATAGAAACCGTCAGTTACTTCCAAATCCCGGGATACTACTTCAAGGGTTATGATTATAATGGGATGTTTGCTTGGTTTAGTTACAAGAAACCAAACGTGCGCCTACACGTGCGTCCTCCAGTAATACAAGACTATAGAAACGAACTTGCAGGCTATAGTACAACCACAGCTATCGTTAGTTTCCCATTACACAAAGAGATACCAGTGGCGTTGGTGAAAAAACTCGTGAAAGCAAGCTTAAAAGTAATGAAAAATAGCTCTAGATAGTCATTTTCACATGCGCTATCATCAGGGTAATAGGCTATCTTTTAAAAGTTCTTAGGCATCGTAGAGAGGGAGCTGCCAGGTTCAAACCAAAATTCAAAGAATTGTAAAGAACACTATGTGAAATCAACCCAATAATTACCAGGGGATTTTCGGTGATAATTAAAATTATTTTATTAAATCCTGCGATAATTATGAGAAAGAAACGCTATTATTTTTTGTAGGTCCATTTACCGTTTAGCTCTTTTGGGGGGGGGCAAACGCACAATAAAGGTTGTTCCTTTTCCCTCTTTGCTTTCAAAGGTTACTGTTCCACCTAAACCTTCAGACATGCGTTTAACTACTGCTAAGCCAAATCCTTGACCTTTCGATTTGGTAGTCATCATGGGAGTAAACAGCTTAGGCTTGACATCCTCGGGAATGCCCACTCCAGTGTCCCTAACAGTTATCAAAGTGTCATTAGATCGTTTGTCAAGGTAAGCACGAATAATGAGTTTTCCGCCATCAGGCATGGCTTGAACAGCATTCAATGTCAAGTTGCCAACGATACGCTTAAGATAGTCAGGGTCAGCCATGACATGTCTCGCCTTATCCTCTACATCAACGGTAACCTTGACGTTTTTGGGAATACCGTTCTTAGTCAACATTTCCTTGAAAACTGATGTTAAGTCTGTTTCTTGGGCACGAGGATTAAGCGGCCTAGCGTAGTCTTGCAGATCAGCAACAATTTTGTTTATGTAATCAACGTTATTTTGAATTTCATCCAAGCTCTCCATCGCATTTTTCTTTTGTTGGTGATCTGGAATTTCAGCCAATTCTATCTTAACTAAGTACAAATCGCCCGTAATAGCCTGCAATGGATTGCGAATATCGTGGCCAACCATGCCCGCGGTAGCACCAATAGCAGCTAACCGTTCGGAGTCTTTTAGTTTCTTTGCTGCCTCTTGAGCTTGCGCTTCAGCCTTTTTAAGTTCGGTAATATCTCTCGCTGCCGCAAAGACACCTTGCATTTCGCCAGCTTCGTTTGTGTAAATTGTAGCGTTGTATAGTACATCGGTTATTTTTCCAGATTTGTGTTTCATCGCTAACGGATAATCTCGCACCAATCCTTGTGTAAAGACCTGTAGGTATCCAATTTTGGCTTTTTCTGGGTCAGTAAAGTAATACGAAAAGTCACTACCAATCAATTCTTCTCTAGTGCAGCCAGTGGCAAGTTCCGTGGCTTGATTAACATCTGTGATTTTGCCCTCAGTGCTGATTGTGACCAAAGGATCCAAACTTGATTCCAGGAGGCTGCGCGCGTAAAGAGAGGCCCCCCGCAGCTGTTTCTCTACTTGTTTCCTATCAGTGATGTCGATGCCCATTTCCAAAATGATAGTAGACCCGTCTGATTCAACGAAAGGAAAATCGTAAATGTCATAATCGCGCCCATCCGGACCTGTCCATTCCCAGCGATGCGGACCACTGGTTTTTAAAACCTTGTAGGTTTCACAGTTCTCGCAAGGTGATCCACGTTGGAACAGGAAGTCGTAGCAGCGTTTGCCATGAGACTCACCGAATCGCTCACGAAATACCTTGTTAGCAAACGGCACACAATAATCCTTATCCAGAAGAATAACGTAGGCTGGTAGCGTTTCGAGAACATTGTAGAGACGTTGACGCTCACTTGAAACTTGCTCCGTGCGAATACGCACCCTCTCTTCCAATTCCTCGTTGAGCTTGCTTAAGGCTTCTTCGGCTTTCTTGCGCACAGTTATGTCATCGAAGATGGCCACAAAATAGCCTTTTCTTGGACTATACGCTGACACCAAGTACCATTTTTCTAGGTCCACAGAATAGTTCTTAAAATTAACAGATTGACCGGTCAACGCAACTCTACCATAAGTGCCTATCCAGTCAGCGGGGTCATTTTCGATACCAGGTAAAACTTCGCTCGCCCTCTTTCCTATTACGTCTTGGCTTTTTAGCCCAGTCATCCTTTCAAAGGCCTCATTAGTGGCAAGAAAAACAAAGTCCACAGGTTTACCGCTATCGTTAACAATAATGCGACTATATGAAAACCCATTTAACATCTTAGAAAACAAAGTCTTAAACTGTTGCGAATCGCTTCTAAATGCATCAGCCCATCTTTCACTAATCCCTCCCGTCTCAAAACCTTCAAAGCTCTCGGCCTTCATCGCACTTAACAATCCAATTAAAAAATAGAAGCTAGCGACATAGAGTATTATCCGGGCAGTCCAATTAAAAACCGCGTTTGGAGTACCAAAAATTGTTGCGGCAAACAACCCGAGTGCAGTCATCACCAAAGCCATCCAATACCAATAAAGAATTCGCGATTTTGACTGAGAATACTTCAACCCAAAAAAGACACTACTTATAACAAAGAATGCAATTGCCGTGGAGATAACCCATTGTCTCGCAAGTGTAGGTCCAGAAGCCGTAAAAAAGGTTGGAGAAAAACCGAAAACGACTAGAGCTGTAATCGTTGTAAAAGAAATGATAATTGCTGAGTAGGATAAAACTAAGGTTTTCTTTCGGCTAGGTGAATCAGTAGGGTTAGCTCCTCCGAAAATAATGGTTGCGCTTAGTACCTGAAGTCCTCCCGAAAGGAATATTCCGATGTCATATATTGCCACGCTGTAGTCGATGGAAAACATTGCAGTCCAGCCAGCAAATAACGCGGCAAGACCACCGATTGTTGTTGCTAATCCCAGTATTAGCATCACGTTTGAGCCTTCTTTTAGGAAGCTCTTGGCTGAAACTATAGCTATTGCAATACCGGTTCCTGTTAGAAAGATCGTGTTAAGTATAAGCAGGAGGTAGGGAGGGTTAAAGACAATATCCTCGCCTAAATTGAAGATAAACAAGATTGCTAATGCTAGTGAAAATAAAATGATTGGCAATATGCTAAGTCGTTTCCAAGAAGACATAAGCATTCGTCTTTAATTCTTATAAATCAACGGATCACTTCATAAAGCTTTCAGAATAAAACAGATTATAGCCGAAAATTAAGGATCAATTTCTTCTCTATTCCAATCTGTTTCCCTCCCAAATTTCAACAGCAAAGCTTGTAAGAGCCCAATGTCAACCGTGGTTTTCTGCATTTTTTCCCTAACTTTTTTCCAAGCGCGAATAATATCATATCAAATTTGAATTGGCTGAAAGTTGAACGCTAAATTACTTCTGTTTTGAAGCATCTCGCCTACTTGCATTAGCGCCCTTAGGGCTAAGAATGAAGCGGCCAAAGCATTCTTTGCAATAACCGGTTGTGTTTTGGTGGGAAATTTTTCGGCCACATTTGCCTTTGCAGTATTTCGGCACTACAAACCTCCGGATTTCAGTTTAGGTATGTATTGTAGGGTTACGCTTAGGCGTCGTACCACCACGCAACCGCTAAAGACGCAAAAGAAGCCGGCGAACTGATAGAGCAATGCTGGCAGTATGTTGTCACTACTCCTCAAGGTATTATGCTGTTTAGGAAGGCGAAAAAACGCAGTGAGTAAACAAAAAGGCTGGTGTATTAGTAAAATAGGCTGGTGTGTTGGCTGTAACCCGCCTTCTGTTGTCTGTGGCATTCGGCTAATCGGGCTACCCGCGCCTTCCGGTAGATACTTCATCGGCGTCTGTTTGCCCTTTCCACTTGCAGGACGGCCGTTTCACCGTTTCCAATCCAGCGCACTCAACATCACAAATGTCTCATAGCCTATCTGGGTGGACGTTTCGTTTCTGCTCCGTTGCCAACGCTCTCGCGCTGTCCAGGGGGACTGCAATTCTACATGTGGGCGGAGTTTCCTCAGACCCAAATTTTGGGTCCGAAAGCCACACACCAACTCGCCAGCCCACACGGAAAATGCGCATTCGTAACCAATAAACATGATTATTGATACACAAATTTATTTGGCGGTTATATTCAGATTCATCCAGTTTATCATTACAATAAACTGTAGAGTGAAAGATATCATCAGTTGTTTTCAAAATCTACACTGGTTAAAGCCAAAACCGATAACTACGCGCCCACCAAACATAAGATTATGAAACGCGTCATCCTCATCACAGGCACCCCATGTGTTGGTAAAACATCCACAGCAAAACAACTCGCCATAAAACTAGATGCAGAATACATCAACCTAACCGACTTCGCAAAAACAAATAACCTAACTTTGGGTGAAGACACCGAACGCCAAACTGTCATCATAAATGAAGAAGCTTTGAAACGGAAACTTAAAGAAAATATCTTAGCCTCAACTAACTCAAACATCATTGTTGACGGACACTACGCAGCTGCAGTCACCTCAACCGAACTCGTAACAAAGGTCTTTGTTTTGCGTAGAAACCCCAAAGAACTCAAAGACATTTATGCAAAACTGCGGCTTCAGCGACGATAAACTCTATGAAAATCTGTCCGCGGAAATCCTTGATAGTTGCCTCATTGAAGCCATGCAAAACCAACAAGGCAAAGTTTGCGAGTTAGACATAACAGGAAAAACGATAGATGAAAACGTGGCGGAAATTCTTGAAGTTTTGAACAACGGAAAGAAATGTTATGTGGGTTTTCTGGATTGGCTTGGAATGCTGGAGCGCGAAGGGTTAACTGACCAGTACTTGAGGTTTTAGTTTAGCGTAAACTGCCGATTTTCTGCTTAGTAAGCAACATAATTTTGCGTCGGTTGCTGTAGGATTTGGCGTGGTCGCTGAATTTTTCGCCAATCATTATGGGACTCGAAAGGTCCACGTCTTCGGAGGATGTATCGAGGTTGATAATGACGTTGACGCCGATAGTTCGGTTCCAGTCCCTAACCCAAACGCCTTGTTCAAGACGTCCTTTCTGCACAATCAAGTCAAAATGTCGTGCAACGCCGCTGTGGCCTTCCAGCTTGATGTTTTCGCTGTTTACTTTGTAACCTTCCTTTTTGAAGTATGCAACCGCCAGTTCTGTCAAATGAGACCTGGCTTTGAATTGTATCTTCATCAGCACTCATACGCTTGCATATCCTACCAAATCATTAATGAACCTGTATAATGAAAAGCCTTTCGGAAGCAAACCCAAAATGGGTGCAACACTCGTCATAAAATGTACAAAGTGCGGCGGCTTAACATTGGCTGCTAAAGCTCAGAAAACAAAGATCTGCCCATATTGTGGCACACAAATAAACCTGCAAAAAGCCCCAAAAATGGCTGCTGCCGACACAGCACTTGAAGCCTCAGAAATGCTTCGCAAACTAAAAGCTGAAAAAAAACAAAACCCCAAAGCTAGCGAACGTTACTGAGTAACTCGCAAGCCTTACATAAATCAAGCGCCGAGGGTTCTCCACATTTACTGCAGGTTTTAAAATTGTCTTTCTGGTTAGTTACTTCAAGGGCTGGTCGTAGGCGTTCCATTGCTTTGGAGACAGTAAATTTTGTTCCTGCATGTTTCTGTTCCACGCGGTTAAGCATACCCCGAATATCGTTGCGTAGGGCTTCGGAAGCATATGGGCAAGGTGTGTCTTGGAAAGCGATCTTCTTGATATAAGCGTAGAGGGCGCTTTCTTTTTCAGGGATTTCACAGAAGGGTTTAATTTTTTGGACGAATAGGGGGTGCACTTCGCTGGTGACGGGTTTCTCTTTTGCAAGTCTTGCGATATCACCGCGGAAAATATTCATCAGAATAGTCTGCACCTCATCATCAAGAGTGTGACCAGTGGCGATTTTGGTAGCTTTAACTTCGCGTGCCCCCGTATTGATTGCTTTTCGACGCAACACACCGCAGTAAGCGCAAGCAGTTAACTCATTCTGCCCTTTTTTTCGTGCCCTACCAATTATTTCATCCAAGGTGAAACCATAGAGTTCTTTGAACGAAACTATGTGATGGGGGATTTCGAGTTTTTGGCAGTAAGATGCTGCAATTTCTAAAGCTTCATCTCGGTAGCCTTTGATACCTTCATCCACCGTAACTGCTGTCAAGCATGTTTTTGGTCTAGATCGTTTGAGCTTCGCCAATATATGCAGTAGGCTGAGACTGTCTTTACCTCCTGAAACCGCCACAGCTAAATGATCATCGAAATTGAGCATATGGTAACGCGTAATGGTTGAACGAACTTTTGCCTCAACGGATTCGGTGAAGCATTTTTTGCAGAGCTGCTCGCCTGAGTATTGCCTGTAGAAAAAAGCTTCTTTAGTTTTGCATGCATTACAGACAGGAGCATCCATCGAAGTTACCTTTGACAATTTGATTGGTAAATTAAACTAAATCAAGGTTTAGGTTGAGATATCTCCATTTTTCCCACTTAATCATTGTTGGTTTGTATTTCATGCAAAAGCTTTTGTATAACAAGCACTCAATAGCGAATTAGGCGTAAATATGCCGAAATTTCAAATATACAAAGATACTGCAGGCAAATACCGTTTTCGCCTACGAGCAGACAACAACAAAATCATAGCAGTAGGAGAAGCATATGAACAGTACGCAAGTTGCATGAACGGGATCAAAAGCATACAAAAAAATTCCAAAGCGCCAATTGAAGACACTACAGTTGAAGGGCAACGATTTTCAAACCCAAAATTCCAAGTTTACAAAGACAATTCTGGAAAATTCAGGTTCCACCTATATGCAAGAAACGGCGGGATTATAGCGGATAGTAGCGAAGGATACGAAACAAAAGATGCTTGCTTTAATGGCATTAATGTGGTAGGACAAAGTGACACTGCTGAAATCAAAGACCTAACTGAATCCGATGAGACAGTTGCATCAGACGCCGAAGATGCTTCATCAACAATGTCTGCAGAAACAAAGACACCCCAAAGTACAGGGATGTCAAAAAATGAGGTAAATAAAATGGATAGAGAAGATGAGATTTTAGCTGAGTTGAAGAAAATTAGTGCCGCTTTAGAGAAAGCTCCACCGCCAGTACCACCTAAAGGTTTTGTGAATGAATTTAAGGATTTTCTGTCAAAGTACAAGATTTTTGGTTTGGCTGTTGCTTTTATTTTAGCTTTGTATGCGGGCATCTTAGTTCAGGCGCTTGTTAAAGACTTCATTATTCCGCTGCTGGGCTTAATTATTCCGGGGATGTCTGATTTAGCTACGTATTCTGTTACAGTGCTTAATCAAGTGTTTGGTATTGGAGACTTTCTGATTGCTTTGATTACTTTCGTTGTAGTTGCTTTGGTAGTATTTGTTGTGGTGAAAGTAGCTAAGAAATGGCACATAGAATAAAAACCTCTCTTTCTTTTTTTTATTTTCATATAAATTTCTTTTATTAAACAAGATTAGATAAGAAATAGAATTTTTGTTTCAGAAAAAAGGATCCTCTCAACTCCCTCTTCCACTCCTAAATTCCACTCAAGTAAACAAAAAATGAAAAAACTTAACGCAGTAAATCTTTGAGGTTGTTGTGCCAATCTTTTATTACAGGTTTATTTTCTGTGAAGTAATTTAGCAATACTTTAGTAGTTGGATGGCTGAATTTTTTCCGTTGAGATAGACGACATTAAAGTTTTCAGAAAGCCAAAATACAAGAATAAATGTATTTGTTGCAGAATTGACTAATTAAACTAAATAAACGATGCCACACTAATTTGGTTAAACTGGCGCTCAAATATGGCTATTAAACCCAACAAACACGGAGAATACAAAGAAGTAACGTACTCTAATGCACGCTGGGTGCAACTAAAAGCGTTAAGGGATAAAGCAGTTTGTATTATGTCTGCTTTGGAAGCTTTTCATTTGCGGTCAATTACGCATGGTAGCATTGCTCGAGGAGACGTAAACGTGGGGAGCGACGTCGACGTGTTCATTCCTGAAGTGCAAAATAGTTTTTTGGTAGAAACTGCTCTTGAAAAAGCAAAAGTATTCATCAACACTCGGTTTATAGTTCAAGCGACACCAACCTACGCCATGAAAGCTCACATTGAAATCGATGAAACCACAACTGTTTCGTTTCCCCTAATGGAGATGAGGCGTGTTGAGAGAGAGTTTTACCGTTTCGGGGGAGAAGTAAATCTTACTCAGCTTGCAGTTAACGTTCGGGTTCCAGGTGTGGATAAGCGACTCATGCTCATCGAACCTACCGAAGAAGGCCATGCGGAGAGTAGCGTCATAGACCGTGAAGAGGCTGCCGCTAAAATTCTTCGCGTCTCCGCTGAAACGGTTTTGGATAGGGTTCACGCTTTAATGAAAGAGGGACACTGTTGGCAGAACGGGGGTTTTTGTTAAACGGGAATTGGCTGCTGACGAAACTTTTGAGTTAGCTTTAAAAAAGATCTCAGACTTGAACCCTGCTGTTCGTAGAAGAATGAAAAAATAATGGCAGACAAAATGCATTCTTTGGATCATATTTATTCTATGTTGGTTTCCGTTTCTTAAAAAGAAATACTGCAACCGCGATAACTGCGATAACTATAGCTGATGGCTGCTGAGGTGTCTATTATAGAGAAAGCCGCTGGCACATTGACGATGAAAGTAATTATTTGAGGAGCTTGCAGCATTGCCGTACGTGTCGTTGGCATAAATAGTTACTGTATGATAACCGTTTGATAATCCCGTTAGGGTTGTGTTTCCGTTGATGATGACGGCTGCTTGTCCATCAAGACTGTAGGCAATCCAATCGGCTGGCTGGGTTAAGCTGAAATTTAAAGGAACAGAATTTTCTGTGTAAGTTTTGTTTTCTTCTGAAAGATATGAAATATTAAGTGGAGGAAGTGTTGGCGAAGGTGTCGGCGTAGAAGGTGTAGCCTGTACTATGGGCGTTGATTGAACCGTAACCACTATTCCTATTGGCTGGAAGGATTGATATTCGCCGTCTCCTTTTGAATCGGTTAATCTGATAGAGATACCGTATCTTCCAGGGACGGATTCAACGAATTTGAAGGTTGCTGAATTGGCGCCTGGAACCGCCACTGTAATCCACTGTTCTGAAGGTACTGTTGGATCTAAAAAAGTGGTGTACCATTGAAAAGTGTATGGCGGAGAACCATCGTTACCACTTGCAGTGAATTCAACAGGTTGGTTGATACCTGTTACTCTTCTCACAAAAGGTTGATTTACCATTACCCAAGGGCTTGCATTAACTGTTTGAATCTCTGCAAACGATGCTGCTAAAAGAACTAAAGCGAGGATCACTAACGGAAGAGTATTCCTTCGCATCATGGCACCGTCAATCAACAATTGCCATAGCGGTCTTTTATTTCTACTCTTCAAAACTGAGTATTCAAAACCTGGAACGCAATTTTCAAGGTACATTTCTGCAAAAAATAGTTTTGTAAAAAAATATTTTTAACAAAGAAGAATTAAAGAAAAAGGTTAGAACTCAAAGAAAAGAGGTTTAAGAGGGGTAGTAGATGAGTTCTTTTTCTTCAAGTAGTGCTTGAATTTTGTCGACTGCTTCGTAGACTTGTTCTTCTTGTTTGGCGCCGACGCAGACGAGTTTACCAGCTGAGAAGATTAAGAATACTACTTTAGGTTCGTCCATACGGTAGACTGCGCCTGGAAACTGTTCGGGTTCGTACATCACCTTGCTGAGTTTGTAGACTAGGCTTTCTAAGTCGATTTCTCCGCCTAGTTCTGCTGAGGCAACGATGTTTTGGATCTTTACGATTGGTTTTTCTGTAATTTGGATGCCCTCGCTTCGCAGTTCTTTAACAACTTTTTCTACTGCGCTTCGTGATTCTTTTTCTGATTTAGCGCCTGTGCACACCATTTTACCTGTTCCGAAAATTAGTGTTGCAGTTTTGGGTTTTTTTAATCTGAAAACAAGACCTGGGAAAACGCTAGGGTTATATTCGGTTTGTGGGAATTTTTCCACGATTTTTTGTAAATCGATTTTTTGGTTAAGAGAGACTGAGGCTACAATGTTTTGGATCTTAATGATTGGTTTTCTTTTACTCATGTCAACTCACGGTTGAGTATTTAAGTAGAAAAGGGGGTATATAAAGCATCTTTATAAAGGGTCTAACCAAAATGCGGAAAATCATAAACAGTATCAAAATAAAAATGAAAACGGTTGCATATGTTTAGGAAACTGTTACCGCTAATGATATTCGACATATTATTAAATTTAGTTTTTTTTTTCTATCGTTAACTTATGGGCAACTTTAAACGCAACAAAGGACTCGTTTACTCTAAACTATGTGGCTATACTCAAGTAAGCATCAACCTCTTCAAATCATAATATCACACATGTATTTGTCCAACGGAAACCTAAGCTTAGACCCTCTGCCAACCGTCATTCCGAACTTTCCATTTATTTTTTTTGGGTAGCCTTAGCGGGAAAATTTTACTTTTTTGTTAGGTTACTGAAAACTGCAGGAAAAATTGTTTAGGCTCGGCTGCTTTAAGGTGCAAAAAAATCTATAGCCCCTTTTTATATATGCAAAACTGGTCAGGGGATTGAACAGACTAGATAAGGTGTTTAGGTAGCGGCATTGAGAGTCACGGAGAAGCGGGACCGATGGTAACCGTTTGTGCGGGGCTCCAGTCGCTTTGCCCCATAGAGATAAAAGTGTTGGATGTTGATTCGCCGCACAGCCCCGAGATATAGGTGTACGAGTAACCTATGACGGCTTGGACTTGAATATCAACTTGACCGCCAGAGGGAACACTCCAATTATTCAGGTAAAAGAGGATCACGGTTTGACTCAACTTGGACACCTGAAAGTGGCTCACGGAATGATAGTTGGATGCACTGTTCCAGTCTTCATAGTGCCCTTTTGACCGAACGTTGTAGTACAATGCGGTGGTGTTGCCGTCTGCGGTAATTGAGGGAGTGAATGCTTGGTTTTTGATGGTGACGTCGATGGTGCGGTTATCAACATGGTAGCCAGCGCGATCCACCACGGTTTTTCCTGTGTAGGGTTCTATTTTGTAAGTTGGCGGAACATCGTAGGAGTGGTCGACGTATTGTAGAGTGAATTCGGGAACCTTTGGGGTGGTTGTGCCAGTGGTGGTTGCTAAAGTTGGCGTCGGGGTTACAGTTGGAGCTTGGGTTGGTGACGGCGTGTAGCGCACGGTAGGAGTTGGGGTTGTCCCTGGATTGTTGTTTCCCTGAGTAGGACCAAAAGGATTATTTTGATTGCTCATTAATCCGATCCACACAGCTGAAGTCAACAATACAGCCGCAACAACTACTCCTATAACCGTAATTGTCCTCAATCAGTTCCCGACCTATGAAAAAAGTACAGAATGAAAGTCTTTTTAAACTTAACTAGAAAAGTTCAATTTCAAGCTAAACTTTAGAAGGTGATGTCTCACGGTAAATAGGGAATCTCAGCAACGCAACAATTCCACCAAGTGAAAGAAGTTTTGAACCCGCTTCATGCTCTGTGCTAACCACCGTTATTGGCGCGTTACGTTTTTCTACTTGATGCATCAGGTCTTC
The DNA here is from genome assembly GCA_963818655.1 of Candidatus Bathyarchaeota archaeon. Lineage (GTDB taxonomy): Archaea > Thermoproteota > Bathyarchaeia > Bathyarchaeales > Bathycorpusculaceae > Bathycorpusculum. The sequence goes on along the minus strand of CAWFTD010000016.1, from coordinate 162,859 downwards.
GAGTTTAAGCCGTTGTGTTTCGTCTGCATCCCTAAGCGTGGTGTCTGCAACCACCAATTTCTCAACCGCCCCCATCATGACAGCGTTTTCTACTGCAAACAAACCATAAGTAACCGTGCCCTCGCCCTTACCTAAGCGTTTCATGACTTCCTCCATTGTTTCCGTTTCATCTACAACCCGAAGTTGATGCGCAGCTTTCAACAAAACCCCCGACCGCAAAGCCTCGTCAATTCCTGCAGTGCCCCCATTGTTGACGCTTTTAACATCAACAACAGCTCGAGACATTTCTTTTGATTCTTCATTGAGGTATTTTACGAAGTCTGTTTTAACGTAGCCTGCACCGATGATTACGATAGGATTATGGTTTTGGCTCCATAGCTTGTTTAGGCTGGTGAGTGCAAGTCGGAAATATGCTTTTGTGGCTTCCACCCGTTTGTCGGCTTCGACTTTTCCAGGGAGCCTCATGCGTTGTTCAACACGAGTTTCGACACCGTACTGTTTGGTTTCGGCTATTGCGAAGCCTTCGTCGTCTATGGAGAGAATTAGAATGGGTTTTTCGGTTTCGCTTGCCTTCGTTAACCTGTCTAAGAGATGTTTAGGCCATTCTTTCTTCACAATAGTCATGGGCTGATTAAGTGCGATGCTTAGGGTGTGATGGGCGCCCGTGGGAATAATGTCAGGAGCATGACAGATTAAACCGTGAATCCGCAGCTTCCCAAGGAATTTGTCCCACCCAACCGACTCAACTTTAACCCCCATAAACGCAGAAACCCGCTCAGCACTTTTGGGGCGACTGGTTTCGGTGTCACTTTTTATAGCTCTCGAACTGTAAGCATAAACCTCGTCGCCCTTGTAGATGACATTATAGAGGTGCCACAGGTCATCTGGAGAAGCGGGAACTACCTTGACAAAGCCTTGGCTAACGTTTTTCTCTATAATCTTCACTGTCGGACAACTCTGCTGTTAGCTGTATGCGAAGGAGTAGAAATATACTGCGGAGTTTCAATCTAAAAAAACTCGCAAAAAGTATTTCGCTTCAGCTTTTATCTCCCAAAGGCTTAAATTTTAGCTCAAATAAAATCCTTCGTTAAAAAAGTATGCAGGTTACTGATATGTCGAACTTAACATATTTAACTGAAAGGAAAGGAGACTAAAAATGTCTGTTGTATTACCTTCAAGTTTTGAAACAATAGGACTTTATAGCGTAGTTGGAATTGCCATAGGCGCTTTGTTCTATGCACTTTTCCTTCGAAAACAAATATTAAAAGAAAGCACTGGCTCAGATAAGCTGCACACTGTTTGGAGCGGCATCAAATCCGGTGCGAATGCCTACCTGAGAACCCAGCTCAGGTCCGTGGTGATTTTTATTGGTGTCCTGGGTATTTTCCTATATGTGGCTTCGGCTCTTGTTCCGCCCGTTGCCGTTGAAACTAGTCCGTTTTGGATTACTATTGGGCGAGTTGGAGCATTTTTGATGGGTGCATTTTTCTCTGCAATGGTTGGCTTTTTCGGGATGAACATGGCTGTGCAGGGAAATATTCGAGTTGCTGAGGCTTCAAGAAAAAGTTTCGGTGAAGCCCTCAAAATAGCTTACAGAACGGGAACAATCACAGGAATGCTCTGCGATGGCTTAGGTCTCCTTGGCGGAACCATAATCTTTCTGGTCTTTACGCGGGATGCTCCAGAAGTTTTGTTAGGCTTCGGTTTCGGCGGGACCCTGCTTGCATTATTCATGCGAGTAGGCGGCGGTATCTACACCAAAGCAGCTGACGTCGGCGCAGACCTTGTGGGAAAAGTTGAAAAAGGAATCCCAGAAGACGATCCAAGAAACGCCGCGGTAGTGGCCGACCTTGTGGGAGACAACGTTGGCGACTGTGCAGGTATGGCAGCGGACATTTTTGAATCTTACGAAGTGACGATGGTTTCAGCGTTGCTTCTTGGTTTAGCATTAACACCGTTTGGATTCAAATGGATTATATTCCCACTTTTAGCCAGAGGATTCGGCGTTATCAGCACCATCATTGGAACCTATGCAGTTTCTCTTTGGCCTGAAAGACTAACGAAAGGTGATGCCTTCAAAGCTATGGATCTTTCATATGACCTCTCCAGCATTATCTCAGCAGCGGGTTTTCTGGTTTTAGCGGTATTCTACGTTCAGGACATCAGAGTTTTCTTAGCAACCGCTATGGGTTTGGTTCTAGCAGTAAGTTTTAACAAGCTTGCAAACCACTTCACTAACCCAAACAAGACACCAGTCAATGCAGTGGCTGCATCAAGCAAAACAGGACCCGCAACCGTCATACTGCAAGGCCTATCGTTGGGCTTTGAAAGCACAGTCTGGACAGCTCTTCTCATAGCCCTCACCATTGTAGTCTCCCTCATAATTTGGGCAGGAGCAGGAATAACATTCGCATTCTACGGCGTAGCCCTCGCAGGCATCGGCATGCTTTCGCAAACAGGCAACACAGTAGCTATGGACACATTTGGACCCATCGTAGACAACGCAAACGGAATAGGAGAGATGGCTGGGTTAGAAGAAAAACCACGTCAAATATTAGCAGACCTAGACGCTTCCGGCAACACAACCAAATCAGTCACTAAAGCAATGGCTATCGCTTCAGCCGTGTTAGCAGCTGTATCACTCTTTGCAGCGTTCACCGCAACAGTTCACGTAAACCTTGACATAGCAGCAGACCCAATGGTCTTCGTCGGCTTACTAATTGGTGGATCACTACCATTCCTGTTCAGCTTCATATCAATCAGGGCAGTAAGCAGAGCAGCAGGAAAAATAATAGAGGAAGTACGAAAACAATTCCGAATCCCAGGCATAATGGAAGGACTCAAACTACCAGACTACGCTGCAGTAGTAAAGATTTGCACTTCGGCAGCACAACGAGAACTTGCCAGCATCGCCATCATCGCTATACTTACGCCATTAGTTGTTGGAATCTTGCTCGGTGCAGCAGCATGGGGAGGATTCTTAGCAGGTGTAATAATAACAGGCCAACTCTTAGCGGTGTTTATGGCTAACTCTGGCGGAGCTTGGGATAACGCAAAAAAGAAGATAGAAGACGGCTACTTCGGCGGCAAAGGCTCAGAAAACCACAAAGCCTCAGTAATAGGCGACACTGTAGGCGACCCACTTAAAGACACAGCAGGACCAGCGCTTAACCCAATAATTAAAGTGATTAACTTAATTTCACTGCTGTTCTCAGGAGCAATCCTAGCAGTCAGAGACGTTTGGCTAATCCAGATACCTAGCACAGATTTCAAAATACCAGGTCTTGCAGTAATTCTTTCCGCAGTCTTGATAGTTGTAGTTGGATATGCTATAATGTATAGCAAACGAGAAACAAAAGAGGAAGCACAAGAAGTCGCTGAAAATACTCCAACAAAATAGTTCCCCACTTTTTCATATAGGGGAAGTTTTCCGAGGGGGAAATTAAACCCCCTAAAAAGTTTTTTTTACCATCTCTTCTTTTAAAAGGTAAATTTACTCAAAAATCTCCGATGCATTCTCTAAGAGTGCCTTTTTTAAGGAACTACGATTATATGCATCTACAAATAAAATAATGCGTGCAAACCTCGTATAAGGGATGTTTGATGGCCGCAAAATTGGTAGTGTTGAAGGTTGGAACCAGTGCCATAACCAACACTGAAGGAAACTTGAATACCGAAGAGATGGGTAAACTTGCTCATCAGATAGCTACAGCTATGAAGCAAGGCAACAAAGTAGTGCTCGTAACATCAGGAGCGGTTGCAGCAGGCATTGCTGAGCTTGGAATTCCTCCAAAACCCAAAGACGTGGCTTTTCAACAAGCTGCCGCCGCAACTGGACAGAGCGTTTTGATGGCAAAATATAGGGAGATCTTTAAGAAATTTGACCTAAAAGTAGCTCAGATACTCTTAACTGCGGAGGACCTATCCAATAGAGCATCATATGTCCATACATGCAACGTTTTGAGTTTGCTCCTAAAAATTGGCGTAGTCCCAATAATAAACGAAAACGATGTGACATCCGTCGACGAACTGATGCGTACTGAAGGTTACAAGGTAAACTTTAGTGACAATGACATTCTCTCCGTTCTTGTTGCAGGAGCAGTCTGCGCTGATTTAGTCATTATTCTCTCAGATGTTGATGGCTTATACACCGCTGACCCCACACATCCGGGGTCTGAATTGATAGAGTCAGTTGATGAGATCACTGCTGAACTGAAGAACTCATTAACCGGTAAGAGCAAGCTGGGCAGAGGCGGAATTCAAAGTAAAATCAAGGCCGCCGAAATTGCAACTTCATGCGGCATCCCCGTAATTATAGCGAATAGTCGAAGAGAAAACGTCCTTCTTGATGTTCTTGCAGGAAAAGGTGTTGGCACTTTTTTTAAGCCTCAAAGTAGGATGCCAGCTGTTAAACGTTGGATAGCTTACGGGGCAGCAGCGAAAGGAATTATTTACGTTAATTCCGGTGCGAAGAAAGCAATTTTAGAGGGCTCAAGCCTGTTGGCTGTAGGAGTAACCAAGATTGTTGGCATCTTCGACGTCGGCGACGTAGTTAGCCTAGAAGATGAGAATAATGTAGAGTTTGCACGCGGCAACCCCAACTACAATAGCAGTCAGTTAAACCTAATTAAAGGCTTACAAGTAACAGAAGTACACAAAAAACTCGGCGCAGATAAACCAAAAGAAGTCATCATCCGCCGAAACATACACCTAAATGAGGAAGAAAAATGATCAAGGAAATATGCCTAAAAGCTAAAATAGCCTCAGTTGAAATGGCAAAACTCTCAGCAGAAGCCAAAAATAATGCACTATGCAGAATGGCAAACGCTATAGAAGCTAATGCAGGAGAGATTTTGGCTGCAAACCAAACAGATGTGAAAGCCGCCAAAGCAAAAGGTCTCAAAGCAGCGCTACTTGACCGTTTATCACTTGATCAGAAGAAAGTTCAAACTATGGCTAACGAGCTTAGGGAAGTCTCATCATTGCCCGACCCAATTGGAACCATCCTTAGTAGTTGGACACGCCCAAACGGCTTGATCATTAGTCAAATTCGAGTACCTCTAGGCGTGGTCGGTATAATCTACGAGTCACGTCCCAACGTAACTTCCGATTCGGCAGGGATCTGCATCAAATCAGGGAATGCTGTTATCCTTCGTGGAGGTTCTGACGCTTTGAACTCTAATGTTGCTATTGGCGATGTTTTGCGTGGTGCTTTGGCTGGAACAAATGTTCCAGTTGACGCAGTTCAAGTGGTGAATTCGTCTGAACGTATAGTTGCTGAGCAATTAATGGGCATGCGCGGATACATCGATGTGTTGATACCTCGTGGAGGCGCAGAGCTAATCAAAACGGTAGTTGAGAAATCACATATTCCAGTCATTGAAACAGGAACAGGCAACTGCCATGTTTATGTTGAAGAAGACGCTGACCTCGAAAAAGCAACGCCCATAGTCATAAACGCTAAGTGCCAACGACCCGGGACTTGTAACGCAGCGGAAAAGCTGCTTGTTCACAGCAAAATAGCAAAGCAATACCTGCCGATTGTGATTACCGAACTCATAAAAAACGGAGTTGAGGTACGGGGTGACGAAGAAACACGTAAAATTGTACCTGACGTGAAAGCTGCAACCGAAGAAGACTGGGGAACAGAATACCTTGACTTAATCATTGGAATCAAAGTCGTCAATAATCTTACCGAGGCCATAATGCACATCAATAAGTACGGTACCAAACACTCCGATAGCATACTTACAGCCGACTTTGACAAAGCTATGAAGTTCATAAAAGAAATTGATTCGGCAGCTGTTTACTGGAACGCTTCCACACGCTTCACAGATGGCAACCAATTCGGACTCGGAGCAGAAATCGGTATAAGCACCCAAAAACTCCACGCAAGAGGACCAATGAGTGTGCAGCACCTGACAACCACAAAATACGTTATCTTAGGTAGTGGACAAATCAGAAAATAACATACGGTTAATTGCTCTATATCTATGTTCAATTTTTAGTTTATTTTGGCAGTTTGAAGATGGCGCAACGTCGTTTTAGGGTAGTGGCACGATTAGTTGAAGTTGGCGTGTGGCGGGTTCTAACATATTTAATACTAGCTGTGGGAAGAGCCCTAAGATAAGTAATGCTGTGGCTAAAATGAAGATTGGAATTAGTATGTTTTTGGATTCTTTTATCAAGGTTGCATCTTTAGTTTTTCTTGCATACATATAATGTATTAACCTAAACAAATAGGCAGCTTGAAGGACACTTGTGACAACTCCTATAACTGCAAGCCAGCTTAGATTTGCTTGGAGTGCTGACGTGAAAACTAAGTATTTAGCTATGAATCCTCCAAAAGGTGGCACCCCAATAAATGATAATCCAGCAATTACAAGTGCCAAACTTGCAAGCGGCATTTTCTTACCTATCCCAGACAAGTCATCTAAGGTTTTGAAGCCATGTTTGTTTATTATTCCGACTACCATAAACGCGAGGGCTGTCGTGATCCCTCCGATTAAGAAGAAGTAGAGGTTACCGATTAAACCGAGCGAGGTGTAACTTGTTATTGCAATTAGGTTGTAGCCAACGTCTGCTACACAAATGTAAGCTATTAAACGTTTTACATCGTTTTGAATTAAAGCGAATACGTTGCCAACTATCATAGTTAGAGCCGCCAAGATTGCCAACATAAAAGTCCAATCTAGCGCTGCATTTGGACCTGTTGGAATCACGATATACAACAGTATTCGTATGAGAATGTAGTAACTGCCTTGGTCAACAAGAGCTGATAGGAAAGCTGATGACGGTGCTGGTGCTGCTTGGTATGCGTCGGGTAGCCAAAAGTGAAAGGGAACAATTGCGGCTTCAATAGCGTATCCTGCGGCGATAAAAACGAAAGCTATAATGAGCAAGTTTTTGTCGGATGCTACTACTACGCTTAGGGAATCCCTAATGGCAATGTAGTTTAGGCTACCTGTTATGCCATAAACGATTGAGAGCCCAAAGAGTACAAACGCTGAGGCGATTATGACCATTATCAGGTACTTTAGAGTCGCATTGAGGCTGAATGCGCTCTTTCGATACATCATTAGGAATGCTGCGGCGGCTGTTGCAACTTCCCAGAATATGAAAAATGTTAAGAGGTCGCCTGCAAGGACAGCGCCCAGTAATGCTGCTGTAAGAATTAGCATTATTGCGAAGTATCTATCTGAAGGACGCTCGTTTGAATTAACAAAAAATACAGTGTAAACTAAAACTACCGCGCTTATTGCGACAATGATTATTGCCATGTAAATTGAGACTGCATCTATAAGGAAGGAGCTTGAGATTGGAGAAGATACATCACCGTTTAGGCTTAAGTTTAGAGGTGTCGGGTTGGTTATGCTATAATAGGTTAATGCTAGGTTGGCTACGGATACTCCTGCAATTAAAAAGACAGCTATGAACCAACAGAGTGTTAAGGCGGTTTTATGACTGGTTTTATCTGACAATTTTGAAAATCGGGATTGTCAGCAGAGCCGATACTATTAAGGTTACAATCGGTAACGAGATTCCTACGATATCAACAACCATTCATAGATCCGCCTTGATTTTAGCCAAATTGCACTGTTTGTATTAGATTTAGGAAGAAAGTTGGGTAAATCCCAACTAGAAGTACCATGATCACCATGATTGCTAAGGCAATTTTCATGGATATGGGTACTTCAAGGATGAGTTTATGTTCTGGATTTTCAGGGCGTCTTGAAGAGCCAAGGAAGACACGTGAAATGAATCTTAGAGAGTAAGCAAGTGAGAGCACTGTAGCAACAAGCATTAAAGCTGTAGGGAGCAGGTAGAAGTTGTCGTAATTTATTACTTGGAATGCACCGATGAACATCAAAACTTCGCTTATGAAACACGCAAATGGAGGTGTTCCAGCAATGCTTAGGGCGGCTATGGTTCCTGAAACTGTGGTAAAGGGCATCTTGCTTGCTAATCCACCCATTTCACGGATGTCCCGTGTTTCTGTTTGATGCATGACTGATCCAGCGGAAAGGAAGAAGAGTCCTTTGCTGACGGCGTGGCTAAGGATATGCAAAATTGTTCCTGCGATTGCTGTTGACGAAATGACTATGACAGTTGTTCCTGCAGCGACGTTTGTGGGGAAAAGTGAGATGCCAAACAGTATGTATCCCATGTGGGCTATGCTGGAGTAGGCGATTAGCCGTTTTATGTCTGTTTCCACCAGCGCTATTAAGGAGCCGAAGAACGCTGAAATTATACCAAAGATAGCTAGTCCATGCAGGAAGTTTATTCCAAAAGCTGGGTCGACTAAGTTGACTGCTGGAAAAACTACGCCTAGTGATAAGCGAAGAATCGCGTAAGCGCCTGCGCTAATAATTACTCCACTGAGCAGCGCAGACATCGTTGCGGGAGCTTCAGAGTGCGCATCGGGCAACCACATGTGAACTGGGACAATTGCCATCTTAACAGCAAATCCGCCGGTTAGAGCGATGAGAATCCATTTCGCGATATCTGCGCCATGGGTCATTAATTCACGTTGAACTTGGAACATGTCAGTGGTGCCAGTAACCATATACAATGCTCCTAGGCCGAGCAGTACAAAGACTGCGCCTGCATGCGTGAATATGAAGAATTTAAATGCAGCCTTGTAGGAGTCACGGTAGCCCCAGTTGCCTACGATGAAGTAGGCGGGAATTAGCATCATTTCCCAGCAGAAATAAAACAGTATCAGGTTGGAGGTTATGAATACGCCTACCAGCCCAACTGAAAGCATTGAGAGCAGGGCATAGTAAACTGCAATGTTTTTTTTGCCTTCCATGTACTTAATGGAGAAGATTGCTGCGGCTAAAATTAAAACTACGCTGATGATTGCGATTGATAAACTCATGCCGTCAACGAATAGAGAGAAGGAGGAGTTCAAAATCGGAATCCAAGTGAAGGACTCAACATAACGGTGTTCAGAACTGTTGAGGACCGCGGGTGCTGTGCTTAACAAAAGCGCCAAAGTAGCCAACGCGATTAAAGCCACGAATATGGCTGCGGCTTTATTAGATTTTTTCCCCGTAAAGTAAACAAAGGGAATGCTTATCGCGGGAAGAGCAAAAACTGCTAGTAAAGTAAAGGACATTTTTTTACACTCCTATCGTTAATATTATCAAGACAACAATCAAAATGAAACCGACCACTGCTGCGGCAATGTAGTTTCTCAGGGATGCCGAAGGTGCCTTCCTCATTTTTGAGACTCCAGTCAGCGTTGTATTGGATAAGACGTTAATTAGTTTATCCAGCGAATTATCAGCCTTCGTATCGAAGTAAAGATGTACTCCGTTTGCAATTCGTATAACTGACTGACCGAACTTTAGAGGAAACAGACTTATCACGTTTTCAAAATGTCTAACTCCATCAGAAAACTTTGAAATCCCCCTTACCACCCCACCATAGACATCATCAAAGAAGTAGCCGTGGCTAAGCAAAGTAGTCAATGGATTTTTTCCAGCCGCTACACGCCTAAACGTTTGATAGTTCTTGTAGTAGGTATAATATGCTATTAGTCCAGTCGGTATCAGCAGAGACAGGAAAATCGGTGTTTCCAAACTTGTGAAGGCCCCGATTAATGTGTGCTCTAGTTCGAAGTGCATGAAACTGGCAATCAGAGGCTGAGATAAACCCCAAGCTATGCATAAGCCTGCGAGGATCATAGCTGGAATAAGCATGACTTTTGGTGCTTCATGCACATGTTGTTTTTGTAGGTGTTCAGATTCTTTGCCCATGAATACCAAACTGAACATGCGGATGCTGTACGCGAAGGTGATGGCGGTTGTGGCGTATAGCAGGATAATTTGTATGAGGTGTCCTGTGTCGGTTACGCTGGTGATGATTAATCCTTTGCTGAAGAACGCCGCAAAAGGTGGCAAGCCACTGGTGGTAATTATCATTATAGCCATTAAAATAAATGAGATAGGCATGGTTTTCCTAAGTCCACCCATCAAACGCATGTCACGGGTTCCAATGGCATGAATGATGCCTCCAGCCAAGAGGAATCCGAGACCTTCGAAGAAAGCGTGGCTTATCATGTGGAATAAGCTGGCAAACCAGCCGACTGATGCTGCTCCCTCAACGGCGGCGCCTAAACCAGCCATCATAAAACCGATTTGGCTGATTGTTGAGTATGCCAGGACCCCTTTGATGTCGGTTGTTGTTAAAGCTAGTGAGGCGCCAATTATGGCGGTTAGAACGCCTATCCAGGTGACTATTGGGAACCAGAGAGGTTGCAGCGCAGCAATTATTGAAGGTGCAACTGAGAAGATGAGTATGAACCTTGCAAGCAAATAGATACCTGCTTTGACCATAGTGGCAGCATGTAAGAGGGCGCTAACTGAAGTTGGGGCTTCCATGGCGCTGTAGAGCCAAGTGAACAAAGGAAGTTGAGCAGACTTTGCAATTGCGCCGCCTAAAACCAAGAAGGCAACAACAACCATTAATTCAGGGTTGAAACCGCCTGCAATAATACTGTCAATGATGCCGCGGAAGCTGAAGGTTCCAAACATGGTAAAGAGGACGCCTATGGCCGCAAGCAATGATATGTCGCCGATTCGGGTCATGATGAAAACTTTTGTGCCTGCTCGAACAGATTCTGGCCGTTTATACCAAAATGAGATTAATGAATAAGAGCATAAGCCCACCATTTCCCAGAAAATGAACATCTGAATTAAGTTGTCTGAGAGTACAAGTCCTATCATTGAACCTATGAAGAGCAAAAGTAGGTAATTGTACCGTGTTAAGCCTTCTTCACCTTTCATATAGCCTAGCGAGTATATGGCGATAATTAACGCAAAGAAAGCAACCAGAACTGTAAACAGAACACTTAGCGAGTCAATATAGACTCCTGCTTGAAGCCCTGGAATCCAATTTACATTGAAAAATGAAGCAACCCCGTTTCCTAACCAGACACTAGGCACTAAAGAGAGCGCCAACCCCGCGGTAACTGCTGCGATTGCGACTACGAAGTAATTTCTGGCTTTGTCACTGTACTTACCGATAATGGGCACAAATAAGCTTGCAATGAGCGGAAGAACCCAAACAAACCATGCTGAGAATTCTTCAAGCGCCATTATGCTTCAACCTCTGTTTCATCTTTGTTTTGAATAGCTTGCAATATTTTGCTGATATCGCTTGTCCCGTACTTCTTAGCTACAATAACAAGCAACGCCAAGATTATGCCGCTGACGGCAGTATCGGTTGAGAACGCTAAGATTAGGAAAGCTTGGCCTAAGCCTACACCCATAGCGGAAGCAAGCATAACAAAATTTAGGGTGGCTGCAATCGCGATTAACTCTACCGAAATGAAGACTTTTAGAAGTTGGCGATTGGTGAGCAAACCATAGATTCCGATTGCCAGCATTACGAAGGATAATATGACAAAGTCCATTATTGACCATCCTTTTTCTTCTTCTCATGCAAGGCGATAACGATTCCTAACGCCACCGTCAGAATAACCAACGCCTGCAAAACAACATCCAAGCCCCTTACATTCCATAAAGCGTCGCCAAAATCAAGATTAGAAGTTGTGCCAGTCGAACCGGAAACAGATAGAAAAATCGCCGGCAATGACAAAACTGCGCCTACACCAATCAAAGCGCCAGTTCGTTTAGAGGAAGCTTTCTTTGTTGGTTTGTCACCCAACATTTCGCCTGACAAAAATAGAATGGCTAAGGTGCCAATACCCACGGCAAACTGGAAGATGGCTGCAAAGAATGCGCCGTTTTGGATGTAAATTAAGGCGGTGAAAAAGAAAGTTCCTGCCAATGCCGCAACGGAGTAAATGACTTCTTCGAGAAACAGTGCTAAAACTGCGGAAATTATTAGACCCACGGCGAGAATTTCAAAAATCATTAAGATTTTGTCTCCTGAGTATTTGGGTTTGGCTTTTGAATTAATGCGCATTTGTCAGTTGTGGCTAACTCATAGAAGATTGAGCTTGTTATTGCGCCTCTGGGGCAGCTTTCAACGCATTGGTGGCAAAAGATACATTTATCGAATCTTATTTGTGGGCGTTTTTTGCCTTCGACTTCAACTATTTCAATTGCGGCGGCTGGGCAATCTCGAACGCAGACTCTACAGTTGGATCCAACAATTGAACGAACGTCTACTGTGGGTCCATCCTTCAAGCCTGTTCCGATATCGATTACGTTGCATGATTTAATTTCGTAAACGGTTTTGCAGCGGGCATCTTCTGGAAGTATGGGTTTTATAAAGGGGTACTTTGTTGTTGCTGGCTTAGTAAAAATATGGGAAAACGCGCGTTTGAATATTGGAGATATGCGTGATTTTTTCACCATCTTGCTACATCACCAGTGGATAAACCCATGTTACTAGTGCTACAGTAAGCATTAATGATAGCAGAGCTGCGGGTAGGAGAATTCTCCAGTTGCCTGATAAGACTTGGTCGATCCGAAAACGGGCAACTACAGTTGTGATGTACTCAGATATGAGTACGACTGCGATCACTTTTAGTACAAACCAAAGGGTATACCAGATCCAGGATGGACCAAAGAACACAGGTCCGTATGGTCCGCCAAGAAACAATTCTACTACCAAAGCTGAACCGAAAACAACTTGCACGTCACGTGTTAGATGAAGGAAGGCAAGTTTGGCTCCAGTAAATTCGGTTTCCAATCCGCCGACTAGTTCGCTTTCTGAATGGGGAACGTCGAAGGGATCTTTTTCAAGTTCTGCCTGCATAGTTATAACGAACAAAACGAAAGCCCACGGTGCCAAGACGATGAATGGAAGGAACGTTCCTGCTTGAAGTGAAGCTATACTTGCGATTTGTACGCTGCCAGCGATGAATGCTGGTGTTAACGCGATTAAGAAGAGCGGGATGTCGTACCCTAAGAACTGAGTTAGGACTCTTGCTGAGCCAATTGTACCATATGGGTTGCATGATGCCCACCCAGCGAGGAACAGCAAAAAGTTGGCGACTGTCGCAAAGGCTAAAATTACGATTAAGTCGCCGCTAAAACCGGAGGTTGAAAATACGCTTGTGCCATCAATGGGTAGGAAACAAAAAGCAAAAACCATTATTGTGAAAGCTACCAGAGGAGCAAACTTGAAAATTGTTTTTTTAGCGTCTCTTGGTGTAATGTCTTCTTTTGTTAACAGTTTTATAAAATCCGCTAAAGGTTGAAGAATGCCTGCTGGTCCTGCAACCATCGGACCGACGCGATTTTGTATGCGGGCTTCTATTTTTCGTTCAATCCAATCGCAGAATAATGTTAGTAGCAGTATGAACGTGAACCCTGGGAACACGAGTATGCGGAAGATCAGGGTAAAGTCAATCATCGCCAGGGTCACCGGTCAGTGCATGAAAAGCAGGGATCTAAGCTAACAAAGTTAGCTGGAACATCAGCTATGCTCTCTCCTATTGCTGTTTTGAGGAATGATGGAATGTTTGCGAATGTTGGTGTGCGAACTTTAACGCGGTCAGGCATGTCTGTGCCGTTGCTTTTAACGTAGTAGAAGAGTTCACCTCTTGGAGCTTCAACGCGGTTTACCGCTTCGCCTGCAGGTATAGACCTGGCTACGTCAATTCGGAAGGGTCCCGTTGGCATGTGGTCAATTGCATATTTGATAATGTTGATGCTTTCTTCAACTTCATCCATGCGAACATTCATTCTTGCCCATGTGTCGCCTTCAGTGTAAACTATTTCTTTGAAGGGAATCTCGCCATAAGCTTCATAGGGCTCGTCCTTGCGAACATCGATGTCAACGCCTGAACCTCGAGCTACTGGTCCAACTACTGAGAGCTTGAGGGCATCTTCTCTTTTGAGTACGCCCACGTTTTTCATGCGGAGTTTTAGTGTAGGTTCATTTTCGTAGATTTGTCTGTAGAACGGCAGTTTTCCGCGTAGGTCTTCTAGAACAGATTTGATTTTGGGAATATCAGTTTCTTTTATGTCTCGTCTTACTCCACCTACAGTCATAAGTGATGAGTAAACACGGTTACCGCTGGTTAATTCGATTAAATCCATGATTGGTTCTCGGTCTCTCCAGAAATACTGAAACAGTGTTTCATAGCCAATTTCTAAGCCTGCGTGACCTAGAGTTAGAAGGTGGCTGTGTAGCCTGTTTAGTTCCAAAGCTATTACGCGTAGGTATTTGGCTCTTGGTGGAATTTCAATTTTTGCGATTTTTTCGACAGCTTCCACAAAACCACAAGCGTGGATGCTGTTGCAGATGCCGCAGATTCGTTCAACCAAATAAACATCTTGGAGGTAAGTTCTTGATTCAGTTGCTTTCTCTATTCCCCGGTGAACATAGCCTATTCGAGGTTCTACTTTAGTTACTATTTCTCCGTCGACTGTGACTGCGAATTTTTCTGGCTCCAACAACGCTGGATGCTGGGGTCCGATTATAATTTTTACTAGCCGTTCATTTTCAGGCAGCTTAATTTTTTCAGAGGCTGGTGTTGGGACTAACTTTACTTGGTTCGCTTTGACGTCTTTTCTTAAAGGGTAGATTCCTTCAGGCCAATTTTCTGAAAGAACGAAGTGTCCAGAGGTTGGGTTTCCTTCGAATATAACGCCTAATAGGTCTGCAACTTCCAGTTCATGGAATAGTGCGCCTGGATGAATGTCTACAATAGTTTGGATTTTCGGGTTTTCTTTGGGTACCTCAGCTTTTATTGTTACAAAAGCGTTGGTTGCGTGCACATGGTAGTAGACGCCTATAGTTTGCTCCTAAATCTAAACCTGTAATGGCTGATTATGCCAGTTTTTTCATCTGCATCAATCATGGTCTTTAAAACATCGCGGTGCAATCCGTTGTTTGCGATTATAGTACCTGTGCTTAGATGCCCCGGTTCGATTTGGACTTTAGTGCCAAATTTCGTTGCGACTACATTAAGGATATCTATTTTATTGTTTGACAACTGGCTTTATCTCCTCAACTATTGGTTTGGAAACCTCAAGCTTAGCCGTTTCCTTAGGCAATTCAGCTTGTTTAGGTTGCTTTTTGGGTTTAGGGGGATTTAATGCATTTAGAAGCTTTACCACTCCATCCAAGATAGCTTCAGGACGTGGTGGGCATCCTGGAATGTAAGCTGTAACTGGAATAACTTTGTCTACTCCACCGAGTACGTTGTAGTTACCTTCAAAAACTCCGCCGCTGCATGCGCATGCGCCGATGGCAACTACGAATTTTGGTTGAGGCATTTGATCGTAAATACTCTTAAGGCGTTCAGCACACTGCTGCGTTACGCAACCAGTGACTAGCAGAACGTCGGCATGTCTGGGAGAAGGCTCAAGTTTTACGCCGAACCTTTCAACGTCATATTTT
Source organism: Candidatus Bathyarchaeota archaeon (assembly GCA_963818655.1). Taxonomy (GTDB): domain Archaea; phylum Thermoproteota; class Bathyarchaeia; order Bathyarchaeales; family Bathycorpusculaceae; genus Bathycorpusculum. The sequence continues at coordinate 147,529 of CAWFTD010000016.1, read as the reverse complement.
GGTGTTAACAGGGCTACTATTTCTATATCGCAGCCATTGCAGGCTCCTGAGTTAAAGTGTAAAACCCAAGGTGACTTTACCCTTGCCCACGTTTTTGTGTCGGTCATTTATCTTTGCCTCCTTCAACGAGAACCAGACCCGCCGCAAGAATTATGCCAAGGTAGAGGATTAAGAGAAGAGGATTTGTTGTCCCTGCAATTGAGAAAACAGAAAAAGCAAGAACTAACACGGATGAATCAAAGATTACAAAGTAAATTAGGTACTTGTATAAGGATACGTTTATTTTTAACCCAGGGAAGACTGCATTTTCTCCACAGGCGTATGCTGCCTGCGCATTCTCACTTATTGTGGTTTTTGGAGCTGATCGTCTACCTAAAATGTAGATTATCATTGTTGAAATGAAGATTAATATGAACGCAACGAGGGCTTCCTCAAGCACACTTTTTCTCTCCGTTCATAGTTATAATCATTAAAGCTACAATGTGGATAGATCCAAATTTACATTTTTTATATCCAAAATAGAAATTGTCTAAGTAGGTAGTGTTTCGAGTAATTGACAGATGGCAGTCTCCTAAGCAACAGGCTTCTTCTCCAACCAGTTTGCCTAGTATACTCTCTCCTCTTACTCTGTTTTCTCCCATACTACCCCGAGCTAGTTCTCATAGAAATACTACACTTGCATTTAAATTTTAAGCACAAAAAGAATACAAAATTTCATGCTTTTTCAAGGCTATAAGATAAACATGAGAAAAATTATTCTGTTTCTGCAGTCCCATGCCATCTTCGTTCCAAGTAAAGGATCAAGCTGAAGAGTCCTCGGCTGAAAATTACCAAAATAAGCAATTCGAACTCGGGAATTGTTCTAGTAGCCACTGTACGGATGATTTCTGCGCCAATAAAAAAGTTAAGACTTAACGTTAAGTAGCCTGATAAATAATGAGTGGAATTGGAAGGCTGATAGGGGTCTTTGAGTTTAAATTGGATAAAACGAACAGTGACTAATATAGCGCCAAAAGCTATCACGCTGCCACCGAAAAGATATAGAGTATCAGCAGCAATTGTTAGAACAACGTAAATTGCGTCGTAAATAGCGCCACCTGAAACGTAGTTGCCACCAGACAATGAACTAATGAAATCAGGCGAAAGCAAACTCAAAAATGCCCCAAAAATCGCTGCAACAACTATGACAGCTATAATAGTCAAAGCTAACGTATTAATTCCTGGCTTTGTCGCAACTTGGTTTTCAACCATAAAACAGGGCAACCTATTGGTTTATATTTTAAGGAAGGTTTCCTTAATAAGCTTGATTAAGGATTACACAGCAACTTTTCAGAGACGATCTGATCTATTTCAATTCAAACAGCTTATAGATTATGACAAGATGAAAAAGATAGAAGATATTTACTGCAATGAACCAGATGCCAGTCCTTATCTTGGAAATGGAAACTCCATGATCTGGCATCGTAAAATTTACGAATTCTTGCGTGGATTCAGATGAATTCGTAAATGAATCCCCAAACTAAACTTTCTCACAGTTTGCTTGTAAAAATCCTTCGCATAGACGTAAAAAATCCTTTCCCAAGGAAGAAATTACGGAATCCCTGCAGACAATCCCTTTGAAGGTAACACTGCAGGTTATAGGGAGGAGATTTATGCCTATGGATTCCGCTATCCTTGGCGTTTCAGTTTTGAACTCAGTCAATGGTAAGCTTTAGGTTGGGGATGTTGGACAGGACCGAATGGAGGAAATCGATGTTGTTGAGAAGGACAGGAATTATGGGTGAAATATTATAGAGGGAACATTGCCTTACAGAGGTAGCAATGAAAACGTAACAGGAATAGTTCCGCCGATTTGGGAGTATGGACGCGACCAAGGTAATGCTACAATAGGAGGGTTTGTGTACCGAGGACCAGAACTAAAAACCGCTTGTTGGGTCTTACACTTATTGAGACTATGTTTCTGATCGAATCAGGGCACTTAGTAACTTTGAAAAAAGTAACCCTGCAAACAAGAAACTTTTAAAAACCGATTTTAAAATAACCTCCTTTGGTGTAGACGAGGAAAACGATTTTTACATTTGCGCTGATTATGGCAGAATTTACCGAATAATAGAATAGCTTCTTTCCCAGATACTATCGTATAGTCTCACGAAATCTATCCAGTAAAATTAGATAGATTTAAACGCCAAACTTGAATTCAAATCCTTATTCAAGTTTATTTTCTAGAACTTTTTCAAGTCACAAACTTAAAATAGATTCAAACCTAAACTATAATAAGAATTTTGAAAAGCTCTTACTCGACAATCGTTCGCGAATAAGGCGGTTTAGAAGTTCGTTTGATCTATTGATGGAAGAGGCGTAATTAACAGATGTCTGAAAAGATTTCATTAAGAGAAATAATTGGTGCAATATTAAATGAGATAAAAACCATCCTTAAAGAATACATGAATGAAACAGAGACCGCCGTTAAGAAACGCCTCAAAAAATTTATTATAATAAGCATAGTTGGCAGTGTTTTGATGGCTCTTGGAATTTCATTAATTGGTTCAGCTTCCCTATTCATACTTATCGGGTCGTTCAAATACCTTAGCACCTCTATGCCGGAGTGGGAGGCCTTGTACATCATGGGCATCACTTCAGGAATCATAGCTGGTGTACTCTTTTTTGGGCTTTTCATCATAATAAGAAATCAATTAAGATCTCCCTGAAACACCAGACTGAGCAAAAATAAGCAAGTGTATTTTAGGTTTCTAAGTGCTTATGAGAGTCGAATTAATGGTAAGGACAGATGTTTCTTTGGCAACAATTTTTTTCCTTGGATCTTTAGAAGAAAATAAGGTAAATTGATAATTCTAGCACAAATAGAACAATCAATGTTTTTCAACAATTTCCCCTTACGATTTCGGCGAATCTTTATTGAAAAAATGAAAAATCATTAAACATCGTAGACTTATGGACGGAAAGCGAATTTAGGCTTCTCCCAATAAATGTTTTTTCCGCTCATTGGAGCAAATTGAAGCTTATTTGAGCAAATTAATAAATACTGTTTTCTATATGATTAATTATTTAGAACGCTACTTTTAGATGGTGAAAATAATGGGGAAAAATGTTGGAGACGATTTTCAAACAGAGACAATGTATATCCGAACCAAAAGCCTTGGAGGCAACCTGGACTGGGCAAATAAGCCTGAAACCTATAAGAGCTATCCATCTAGCAAAATTGTTCAACTGCCAAGTACGTTTGCAGAATCAACTTTTAGTTTCACTGAAGTTCTTCGAAAACGCAAAAGCATCCGCTCCTTCTCACTCCAGCCTTTGAGTAAAGTTGATTTGGCATTTCTTCTTTGGGCATCTACAGGGATCCAGAGAACTGAACATAATTACGAATTCCGCACCGCTCCTTCAGCTGGAGCATTATATCCCATAGAGACTTACATAGCTGCAAACAATGTGGAAGACCTTAGTGAAGGCATTTATCACTACAACATAAAGAATCATATGTTGGAAGAAATAAGACTTGGAAAATTCGGCAGCAAATTAGCCCACGCAGCCTTAGACCAAGAAATGTGTGCAGACGCCTCCGTTGTCTTCATTTGGACAGCTGTCTTTGGTAGATCAAAGTGGAAATACCAGCAGAGAGCCTACCGATACATCTATCTGGATGCAGGACACGTAGCGCAAAATTTAGCATTAGCTTCAACAAGCATCAACTGTGGATCATGCCAAGTCGGGGCTTTCTTTGATGACGAAATGAATTCAGTACTGGATATAGATGGAGTGCAAGAGAGCACAATCTGTCTTGGTGCAGTTGGCCATGTCAAATGAGTTTTGGAGAAGTGTTTTGTTGTGTGATAGAAGAAGACTCGCAGTTGCATTTTGAATTAGTTTGTTTTGGGTTGCTTTTTTAATTTAGGGCTTGGATTGTTAGCAGGATGCGGTTGTAAGAGGGTTTATTCGGTTGAAAGCTGTTGGAAAAGGACTGGTTTAGGTAAATCTTCTAGTTAGCTTTGCCTAAGCGATTTAACTTCAAAATATTGTTACAGTAACTAAGGTGGTAAAAAATCGAACAAGGTTTCGAATTCGCGTTAACGGCAAACACCGCCACAATTATTAGGTTAGAGATGCAGTATTTGGGCGCTGACTTAATGGAATCTCAAGCTGCATATAACCAAGCGTGATGATTTAGAGAACTGTTCTCAGAGCCATCGCTTTTGCTTTGCAGTAATTGACCTAAGCACCTCTTAGAGTTATCCTTCAAACTACGTGTGCACTCTTCCAGTCAACATCGGGAAAAGCAAAAATCAGAATTAGCTACGAAAAGATTCTTTGAAGAAAAAACACTGAACAAGCCATAGTCCTGTTGACTGATGCATTAAAAGGGATTGAGGATTCTGAGATTAAAAGTGAGATAGAGCGAAGGATAAAATTGCTTACCCCAAAAATGTTAGCCTCATTAAATGCTGCAGTTGTAGAAAACTGTTTTTACCTAGGCGTGTAAGAAAGTCTAAGAGCAATTTTTGTGAAGATTGCTTGAAGAAAAAGTTCGGAAGCCGAGATTGAGATGAACCCATTCTTAGAAGAAACAGCAAAACAGTATAACAAACTTAAAACCTAACAATCAAGTTCAATACAATCTAAGCGAAAAAAAATTACCGTTTCAATGAAATGCACAAGAAAAAAACCCGCTTATTTTATAAAGTCGAATAATTAGGTTTTTAGTTGAGTTGCCGCTATTTTGCCAAAATCTATGCATCTATACGATTCTCCTTGAGCTAAAGGACCCGTTACACCCATCACTTTTATTGATAGACTTGACGAGAGAAGTTTTAGGTTAGGCAACGATTTTTTTACAATTTTTTCTAGTTTTTTCACTGCTCTGTCTGGATTTCTTGACTTTCCTGAATAAGTGCCGAAAACAGCCACGGTTTTGGCTTCCAACTCAAGTTCAGATATCTTTTCAACAAACTTTTTCATGGTTCGAGATGGATTAGCCATGTGATTTGGCGCTCCCAATATCAAAGCATCGTAGCTGATTAATCTTTGAATGTCAACTTCTTTAGCATAGCCAATAGTAGCCTCAATTCCTTCAACTTGTTTTAAGCCTTCCAAAATGTTCTCAGCAGCAAGCTTGGTATTTCCATATTTTGAGTCATAAATAACGAAAACTTTCATTACTAATCCCCTCTTCAAGCATTCTTATCCAAATGCGGGGGTTTTCGCCGTCCATCCCAAGCGTGATATAACGCCAAGGTCGGGTGGTATAAGAGGAGTCTAGGACCTGAATAACGCATAATTTTCTTGACGTTTAGTTTCATATCGGGTTTATAGCAATGGATCAGGCATTTTCCGCATGTGCTCTTTTTCTCTTGGAATGGACACTTCCCAAGACGCATAAATGCATAATCTCTAAATTGCAGGCATTCGGGGCACAGTTCGCTATTGGTTCCGTGGTGACCTCTACAATAAATTCCTACCATGTAATCTATAGTTTTTTTCTCTCGTTTCATTCTTTTATGTTCTGGGTTAGCTGGTTGAGGTTTCATGTCGATCGGCTGCCTATAAAAAAGGGCGCCGTATTCACTTAAGCCTTTACCCTAATAATTTAGGGATTTTAAGATTGAACAATTAATTTTCAAGTTACGGATTTGAAGACATTTCAGTTTTACTTACAAAAGTACAGGGGGTGGAATTCGAACTCTAGCACGTGGAGATGTCATCCTCGAAAGTTGCTGGGTTAGACTAAAATTCGCTAAACGCTACAATCCAGGTGCGCTATCCTGTCGAGTAAAGAGTTTTGTCTGGTCCTCCCAAGCTTCAGCTTCCTCTCTGTCCAGAACTGGGCATAAGTGTCAAGCGCAACTGCATTTGGGTTAGTTTATTTGATTTTGAGAAGTTTCGTGCTTTGTGAATCTTTTATCTTAAGGCTCACTTTTTTTGTGCCTATCAAGCTCACAAACCATCCAACAACCCACGTAACAGCGACAAAAGGCAACACGGTGAATACGACTAACCGTTTTAGTTTAGACACATCATTTAGCGATATATGGATGTTCTATATTAAGTGTATATGAGAAGTACACTTTACTAATTTGTTAATTCCTGTAATTATTGCTGTTTTCTCGTTGAGTGTTTCCATTATAAACTAGCGTGTCATATCTGTCAAAATATCCAACAGAACCTCCAGATGTACAAGTACGTTCAACTGAGCCCGTCTACTTTTGTGGTTCACCGAAATATGTTAGCAAATGGATTGGGAGTGACGAAGACGAAATCAATGCTGTAAACGAGGGCTGGATATTAGTAAGGGAAGACAAAGAAAATCACCTATACCTCTACAAGAAACAAGTCAGTTCAGCGACAACAATAGGATATGATTGACATAACCAAAAAGCACATAAATAACCCAGAGAGTCTGAAACAGCGGCGAGACGACAACAGGATTGAATAAAGCCAAGACGAGAACCATAGTTTATTAGGAAGTATTTAGAATGTTGCGTTAAGCCACTACACGCGGGAATAGTACAGCTTGGTTAGTACATAGGCTTGCCAAGTCTAGGACTCGGGTTCAAATCCCGGTTCCCGCACTGTCATTAATCCAGTTTATTTCAATTCAAACCTTTTTCAAGCATTATAAGCCCTCTGGAAATATGTTCAGCTCTTCAATATCTACTTTCAAGGTTCACCGAAATTCATTAGCAAACAACTTTACACTGACAAAAATGAACTCAAGCAGCAAACGATAGTTGGCAACTGGTAAAAGAAGAGGGAAAATCACCGATACCTCTACAAGAAAAAGTCAGTTCAGCGACAACACCAGGGTATGATTGACATAACCAAAAAACAGATAAATAACAGCTGAGTCTAACACAAAGTCGACTTGACTCAAGGCGAGAATATCGCCAAAGGTCGTAGTCCAATAAGAAACCACGTATGTGCGGTCGTAGTCTAGTTTGGTCTAGGACATCAAAGTGACTGACTCGCTCATCACTATGCAAGCCTGCCACGCTGACGACCCGGGTTCAAATCTCGGCGACCGCACCAACACTAACTCAAAATCAAAAATTCTTATTTAGATGATCACCATTAATTAAACGCAAGATGCGTTTAAGTTAACTTTCTTTAGCACTTATGCTGGCTACCACTTTGTTTATTCAATTGCCAATTGCTGATGAGATTTCTATTATCCGGCCTTTGGCTTATTCCTTTCAGGCGTTCCTTAAATTTTGTTGGTCTAAGGGTTGCTCTTGTCAATCATAATTTATGATTTATTTTATCACGTTAAATTCCGAGAAATGTCTTTTTTATCGTGACACATAATAGTTATTATACAAGTAATCCTTATTACTATTTAACACTCCAATAAAGAGAAAAATCACGTAAGTAACAACCTAAGTATTCACAATTTAAACACGATTTAGTTTTCAGGTCTTAATTTCTGATTCATAGGATGCTTTCATAAGTCAGTTATATACCTTCAGCCATTTGGGTTGGTCATAATGACTGGAGGATTTGTGTGTATGAAGCAAATTGCGGATAAAGATAGAAAAGAAATAGAAGCCAAGTTAGCGAATGTTTTCGATGAGGAAATTAATGATTTGTCTACAGAATTGCGTGAAATATTACTAGATGACATGGTGACGGCTTTCGAAAATAGACTAAATGTGTTAAACAACGCATCTAGAAAAACTGCAAATTGACAGTCGGAATGGACAAAAATACTGATTACCAATCCATAAATGATTTATAATCAAACGGAGCATTAAACAAAAAAAGAGGAATAGAATTGCGTCGATCAAAACTTGAAATGTACGTTGATATCCTAACAGTTCTGGCTCATAGAGGACCTTTGAAGTTGACACACGTCATGTATAAAGCGAATGTTAACTGTAGTGTCCTTAAGGAATATTTAGAATTCCTCATGAAGCAAGGTTTAGTTGAAGAACGCATAGTGGGGAAGGCGCGCGTAGTTTTTGCGGTAACGCAACGCGGCATAACTGTTCTTAAGTACTTCAAAGAACTAAAACAGGTTCTACCCATTGTAGAGGAAGCAAGAAGCCAAATCCCAATTCCCTACTAAATCTCTTATTTTGAAAATTAGTTCTTAACCTACATATTTTTGTTTTTTAAATTTTGAAGAGTTGTATTGTTTGGTTAGCCCAAATACGTACTACTGTATCGCAAGACATAATAAATAGTATAAGGTTATCTTATCAAATTGTATCCTAAAAAACCAACTCGGGGAAACGCATGATTAGAAATGAATTGTCAAGCAAAAAACCGTTGAATATCTTAGAGAAGATAGAAGAAAGCCTCGAGAAGCTAAATGATAAAATAGAAATTATGATTGAAATCCAAAAGAACGGCAATACAAATAATCTAAGATCTCCTCTACAATTACCGGATGCTTCCCTTGACGTTATGACTCTTCTATCCATGCCCGATCACTTGCGCAAGACAGCCATGACAATTTGTAGGTGCACCCGAGCTACAGCTGAAGAAATCTCAGATCAAACCAAACGCGCACGAGCTGTTGAAAGCGCTTATCTCAATCAGTTGGTTATTATGGGTTACTTAAAAAAGGAACGTAAAGGCCGAAAAGCCTATTTCTTCATTGATAAAGAATCTCTGAGTTGAAAATCATGAACAAAATAATCGCGGTACATTCATATAAAGGCGGTACAGGAAAAACTCTTTTCTCAGTAAATTTAGCCGCAGCACTCGCCAAGGCTGGGAAAAAAGTCTGCGTGTTCGACCTCGATTTTCGAGCCCCAAGCTTATTCGCTATCCTCAAAACTCCAAATGTTGATTTCTGGTTAAACGATTATCTAAACAACACTTGCGAAATCAGTAAAACCCTCATAAACCTGAGCAGTCGAATACCAGGAAACGGCAAATTCTACGCTTGCTTAGCAAACCCATCCACAGAAGCCATCCGTGATATGTCCTCAAAAGATCGAAAATGGGAAATGCGAGCTTTAGGAAGACTTCTGGCTCTACGGGAAGCTCTGCTCAAAAACCAAGAATTTGACTACTTATTCTTTGACACAAGCCCAGGATTGCAGTATTCATCCATAAATGCTATTGTGGCTGCGGACTATGTGGTAGTAGCAACAACAGGCGATAGATCAGACGTGGACGGAACAAAACGTATGCTTTCTGAACTCTACAACCTCTTCGAGAAGAAGACAGGTTTAGTGCTAAACAAGGTACTTGATCCCTCACCAACTGCCAAAAAAACTGAGATGCAGAACAAAATTAAAGCCGATTACCAAGTGCCGATGCTGGGTATGGTGCCGTGTTTCTGCGAAGTTTTACGGGCAGAAGGAGGCCTCATTTTCGTGCAAGATAAACCAGATCACCCCTTCACCAAGATTCTGACTGAGATGGCGAGAAAAATAGAAAACAACGAAATTGAATAACCACCTTTCTTTTTTGACAAGAAAGCTTAAACAATACTGTGCGTGCTAGATTTTTCAGTTGGAGATGCACTTGATTGGATAGGTCAGCTATTATTTTGGCGGTGGGTTCCTCAGCCAAGTCCATTGGGGATAAGGGTCTTTTGGATTTGCATGGGAAACCATTGATTAACCATGTGGTTGATGCGGTGAAGAGTCTTGTCGACGAAATCATAGTTGTAACAAGTTCGCAGGAACGTGCAGACTCTTATGGAAAAGTGGTTTCTTCTGAAGTTAGGTTCATCATTAACGACTATGAATCTGAGGGACTTTTGGCTGGAGCAGCTGCTGGTTTTGAAGCGGCTCAAGGCGAGTATTCGGCACTTCTACCCTTTGATAGCCCCTTTGTTTCCCAAGAGGTCATGTCTTTACTTTTCGATTGCGCCATTGGAAAAGCTGCTGTTATTCCAAGGTCAACAGACCTGGAATGCCAACCCCTACACGCTATCTACCATACAAAACAAGCGTTACAAGCAGCCAAAGAGGCGTTGAAGGAAAACAAAGTTGATTTGCAAGCGATGATAAAAAAGCTACATGGAGTCCGCTACATGTCAATGATGGTTATTGAGCAGTTAGATCCTGACTTGAAAACATTCTTTACCGTAAAATCGACTTTTGATTTAAAAAAAGCAGAAGTAATGAGGAAAACAAGAAAAACCTTCAAAACAAAAGAAACCTTCAAACGAAAACGGTAATAAGAATTATGCCCTCTGTACCTTCAATGTTTTAGGCTCTAGAATACTCACATGCCATATTCTTATGGGACCGTGTGAACTAATCAGACAAATTGTTTTTTAGTTGCTGCAGCCAAACTTCCTAAAACGAACTTATTCCAGCCACTCCCCCAAAATCGACTTGAATCCAGCCGATAGCTCTTAACAAAATTTTCTCTCTTTTTTTAGAAAACAGTAAAGATATTCAAAGAAAATGCTTTTCAGTTCTTGAATCTCTTGATCATCTATTATTCTGTCAAAAGAACGAAAAGCTAAACCTTTAAAGACATTCTCGTTTCATGTTTTGTTGGCGGTTGTTTCGTGAAAATTTCTTTTTGGCTCCTAGACATTAACCCCAAAATCGACAAAGACAAGGGCACAATTGAGTTGTGGTTGTGGGGAATTGATTCAGCTGGCAATCGCGTGCTCGTTGTTGATCGCAATTTTACTGCTTACTTCTATGCTGTGGTGACTGACGGGTTTGATGAATCGAAGATTGTTGAGGCGATCAAAGCAGTTTATGCCCAATCAATTGTGAAGACGGAAATTGCGCATCGTCACTTATTTGGCAAACCTGTGACTGCAATAAAAATCTATTGCAATGTAGCAACCGAAATAGGGAAGCTTGCCAACCAACTTCGAAGCATCGAAGGGGTAGCTGATTGCCTCGAAGAGGACGTTCGTGCCACCATGCGCTATTTAATCGACAACAACTTGGAACCGTGCACATGGCAAGAGGTAGATGTAACCGAAGAAGAAAACACGGAGGGCGTGAGAGTTGCTAAGGTTTATGCTGCAAACTCGCCTCCCAAACGATTGGATGATTTAGTTATACCAGCTTTGAGGGTCCTAGGGTTTTCGATGATTTGTTATAGTCGTGAAGGCTCACCTAAACCTGACCGCAACCCAGTTCTAATCATTTCAACTGCAGCAAGTAACGGTGAAACCAAACAATTCATCGCTGGTGAAGACAAAAACGACAAACCCGTCATCGAAGCATTCATCGCTTATCTTTGCGAGTTTGACCCCGACATTATCTCCAGTTATGGCGCCAACACAGTAGACTGGACTTACCTCAAAGGCAGAAGCCACAAACTCAAATTGAAACTGGACTTTGACAGAGCCCACCTTGAACCCCACACCAGCATTTATGGTCACGTTTCCACAACTGGAACTGTAAACGTTGATTTGGCGGATTTTATGGATGTGTTTCCCGAGGTTAAGGTTAAGACTCTTTGGAATTTTGCTGGCCATTTAGGTGTGATGAAGGACCGACAGAACATAATTGATGAAGTCGAGTTTGCGGATTATTGGGATAATAAACAAAAAAACCAAGAACTAAAACGCTTCGGGTTGGATAGTGCCGGCAAGGTTCAGGGTACAACCATGTTGCTTTTGGATTTTGCGATGCAGTTGGCTAATCTAACAAGCCTGCCTCTGGACCATGTAATGACTGCAGCCGTGGGTTTCCGCGTTGAGTGGTTTTTGATTAAACAAGCGCAGAGAATTGGCGATCTCGTTCCCAAACGCGTCGAACAACCTTACCATCCCTATGCTGGCGGCTTGGTGCTTTCTCCGAAACCTGGGTTGCACGAAAACATCGTCGTTTTAGATTTCAAGTCGATGTACCCAAACATCATGATAACCTACAACCTTAGCCCTGATACCTACGTGGTGCCTGAGGAACCTGAACCGGCAAGCGGCGTCTTTATAGCCCCAGAAGTTGGGTATAAGTTCCGCAAATCACCGCCAGGATTCTACAAAGAAGCCCTAAAATATTTAATCAAGGCACGGGAAAGCATTCGCCAAAAAATGAAACTCCTAAACACACAGACAGTCGAATACCACGTTTTGGATGCTCGCCAAAAAGCAGTGAAAATAATAACTAACGCTGCCTACGGCTACGCAGGTTGGGTAGGGGCACGTTGGTACATTAAACCTGTTGCTGAATCAGCCGCCGCATGGGGTAGAAACATCATTCTAACCGCATCTCATATGGCTGAAAAAGCAGGAATAACAGTGGTTTACGGAGATACAGACAGCTTATTCCTTAGCTTTGAAAAAACGAAAGTTCAGAAGTTGGAAGAAGAAATCAAGTGCGACTTAAAGTTGGATGTGGAGGTAGGGGAGGTTTACAAACGTATTTTTTTCACTGAAGCAAAAAAACGCTATGCAGGTTTACGACAGGATGGCAGTCTTGACATTGTGGGCTTGGAGGTTATTCGGGGTGACTGGGCGGGTGTTGCAAAAAAAGTGCAAGAACATGTACTAGAAATAATTCTCAACGAATCCTCGCCAAAGAAAGCGATCGACTATGTGCAGTCAGAGATTTCGTTGTTAAAAAACAGAAAAGTTCCCATTCGTGAACTCATAATTTGGAAAACTCTCACTAAATCGCCCGCAGACTATGCCATTAGAGCTCCGCATGTTGAGGCGGCAAAGATGCTCATGCAAAAGGGTTGGCGACTAACAGGAGGCGACAAAGTCGGGTATCTAATCTTGGCTGGAAAGGGGCGTCTCTATAACCGTGTGAAGCCCTTACGTTTTTGCCAAACCCGAAGAAATAGACGTTGAATACTACATAACTAACCAAGTGTTGCCTGCGGCGGCAAGGATACTTTCATTCTTCAATGTAACCGAAGCAGAGCTGCTTAATGAAACGAAAGAAACGAATGAAATGCAAAAAATTAGAAACCTAATGGATTATGTTTAGGCTGGTGGAATGGCGTTTTGGAACGTTGTCAATTCAACATTTAGGGCTGGTTTGACAGCTTCTGAGATGCGTGATGCAACGATACGCTTAATACTTTTGTCGGCAGCGATATCAACGATTCTCTGAGTTATTATGCCATCGAATACCACTGTGTCAACGCCTACTACCTGTGAGAGTTTCTCTGCAAGCTGGCTTACGGGTAAGCGTTCAATTAATTCGAGTTTATCGTTGAGCAAAACTGCTTCGAGTGTGCCAACTAATGCTTTTGCTGCTTGAACTATAGTGTCTGGAACCTCAACCTTTACTCGTTCAGGTACTATGGGTTTCTTTGGTATAGGTACTGGCGTAGGTTTGCTTGCTCCTACAGCTTCAGCGATTGGCAACTTGTTTTCTATGGCTTCAGCGATTTCTTTGCAGTTACATTCCTCGATTTCTTTACCTCTTGGAGCGCGACCGACAAATTTTACGCTTGTCACTTGCATAAGTTCTTTCAGGATTAGGTCGCCGCCTCGGTCACCGTCAAGCAATGCTGTAGCTGGTTTTTCTTTTGTTATCTTCTTTATCGAATCAGGAACCTTTGCACCTTCAAGGGCTACGGTATTAAAGATACCGCACCGCATCAAGTTTATTACGTCTGCGCGTCCTTCTACAACAAAGATTTCTTTAGCTCCGTCTAAACCAGGTCCAGCAGGCAAGTCTTCTGGTCCGTACTTCTCTACCTTGCCAACTTTCATAGTGTCGCTGATTTCCTTGTAGACCTCATCGACACTTGGCATGGATTCGATGTTCCATCGATGCAGAATTTCTTTTGCGCGATCGATTATTATTTTACGGCGTGCTTCGCGTATGTCCTCGATTTTCTCTAATGTTACTTTGGCTGAGCAAGGCCCGACGCGATTTATGCTCTCGACGCTCGCAGCGATAAGGGCTGTAGAAACACGATCGAGACTAGTTGGGATAGTTATGGATCCTGTTGTTCGATCATTCTTAGAATGTAGGTCGATTTCTATTCTTCCTATACGCCCGGTTTTTTGGAGTTCTCGCAAGTCAAGTTCTGGACCAAAAAGTCCTTCTGTTTGACCGAAAACTGCTCCTATAACGTCGGGTTTTTCAACTACACCTTCAATTTCAAATCTAGCGTGTACAACGTACTTTATAGTAAATGTTTGGGATGTTCCCGTAAGTTTGCAACTCCTATGTAAGTTATATTTTATTTGATTATGTTAATCGCACATGTGCGAGTTCTTACTCGCAATGATCAGACTCTAATTTATTATTAGTTACGAATTTAGGTGCATTGTGTTTAATATAATTTGTGTTGTGTAGCTATGTATCCCGAGTATCTTCTCTTTTCTCTATTTTGGAGATTTCTTAGTTGCTAACGCTAAAAGGATTGAAAAGAAACTTCCTTGTTTGCTTTGGGATGGCTAAACAACCAAAAAGAAAAGTTGGAACAGTCTTATGCGATACCGCTACCGCTATGTGCAGTTTCAAGAGCGGAATCCTGAAAGATGCCACACTTCGACAAACAAAATAGTTGCCGATCTTTTTGAGTTAGAGAGAGCCTAATGGAAATAATGGATAATTCCTATCATCTTAATTTATTAGACAACTTTACTATCAAATTTAAATGCCGATAGTTGTCTATTTTTGGAATTAATTGCTTTCAACTTTTGTCTTTGTGAAATTAAACATAATTGAATTTGCAAAATTACAAAAGAACGACAACAAAGTTCCTGTTGTTTCGGACCTGCCCAATTCAAAGCTATAAAACACTTGTGTGACAAGTACAATAAGCGACGCTTATATCCAGAGAAATAAATTTTTACTTTTTCTACAAAAAAATTTTGGGTTTTGGGATTTTAAAAAATTTTTTGTTGGAAAACTGTCAGTAAAACACCTCGTAATATAGCTTATAAGTGATTACAGATTAAGATTATTGATATTGGTGTACTTCAAAATGGCTAAACATTCGTACGCAAATAGCGTCAAGGAAGGCGACCGAAATGCGTTTCCTCCGAGAGCTTCCGAAAAGGTAAGCTCAAGTGCCCCTATAAGGGATGTGGGAAAGAATTCGACCAGCCCACCGTGATTATAAACTCATACAAGATTCTTAGAGAAATACATTACATTTGCCCCCATTGCACGACGAAAATTGAAATAGTAACTGAAAATACAAAATTAATTGGCGTAATCGCAGCAGAGCACCCTATGGTTTTCGATTCCCCTGCTAAAACCACTCGTGCACGCTCTCAAATGGACGAGCCAAATGAAGCAGAAATCACTTCGAACAAAAAGGCAGACATAACTAGCTCCGATTGTGAAATTCCTCGCGGCGGGGAGCTTAGCGATGAACGCCAAGAAACACTTAAAGAACAAAGAGAGGCAGCTCCATGAATTTCATTGTTCATATCATTTTGGGTATCTTGCTGAAAAAGATAAAAATGAAGTTGTACCTGAAACATGCTTCGGGTGCCCCAAATCTTTAAACTGTATGTTGTCACAATTCAATAAATCTCAAGAAAGCTTGGAAGAAATCAAGAAGTGGTATTCTTTCTAACCACTTTTTTCTATTCCTGGATTTCTAGTCTATTTTCACAATTCGTAAGAGTTAAGTTAGTAGAATTACTATCGCAATTGAAGAAAACTGAGGTAAAAAAATATGACCGAATATTTAGTCTTGCTGAAGCTAAACCCCGACTAGATTAATGGAAACTTTAGGTGCAATAAGAAATATGGATGAGAAACCTGTTTCAGGAGTAGACTTACTCTATAGCATGAACATTTTTGGTTCCTGGGATGTAGGTATGTGGATAAGCGCTGAAGAAAGTGGCCAAGCCATCGATTTTGTTCAGAAAAAAATGAAAGGACTCAACGGGGTGACCGAAGTCTATACTTTGCCAACATTCCCACACGGAAGTGGAGCCAAAATTGGAAGTGGAAATGGAAAAGGAAAAAACTCTGAAGAACAGAAGATCACCGTAGAAATTTAAGAAACAAAAAACCAAACTCCTTAGCTGAAACCGCATAACCGTTTCTTTTCAAATATACTTAGCAAATCAAAAATGAATTCTTTTTCTAATACGGAAAAAAAGAGAAGCAACCAAGTGTGTTTTTAGTGGCATATGTCTTGTTGTTTTTTCCAACGGTTTAAGCCAAGGTCCAGATTGTTTACAATCATAGCGATTTCATCAACTGAAGAGAGAAGATTAAAACAGCATTAGGTAAGCATTTGCACCGCCAAACATTGTTGCGTAGGTTTCATAAGCACATAATACGTACCTGAAAAAAAAATAATAGGTGCCTTCAAGGTGAAGCCAACATTAGGTAAAAACTACCGAAACAAAAATCTTCAAACCCTCTCAACTTAAATAACAATACCAACAAAGAAGAAGACGGTATCCATGAGCTTACGCTTAAATCCTGAATATGATAAATTACTGCCTAAAATGTCAGAAGAAGAATTTGTAGAACTAAAAAAATCCATACAAACCGAAGGACAACACTATCCAATAATAGTAAACGAAGATTTAGAGGTTTTAGATGGGCACCATCGATTTAGGGCCTGCATCGAACTCGACATCGAACCAGATTTTGAAGTGCGAAAATTCGACGACAAACTGTTGGAAAAAAAATTCGTTATCGAAGCAAATCTTAGACGCCGCCACCTAAATAATTTCCAACTTGTAGAATTAGCCGTGCCATTGCTAGAAATTGAAAAGGCCTTGGCTAAGAAACGACAATCGAAAGGCGGCAAAAATGGCAGAGATACGCAGTTGGGGTTAGCGTCAGACGACGCAGAGATAGAGCCCAAAGCTAAGGCAACAGAGGTAGTTGCAAAAAAAGTTGGTGTTTCAACCCGAACGTTTGAACGCGGTAAGAAAATTATCGAGAAAGCCACAGAAGATGAGAAACAGAAATTACGAGACGGAAAAACCAGTATCTCCAAAGTTTACCAAGAAATTGTTTCCAGTGAAAACCCACAACCACAAAAAGAAGATTCCTACGAGTCCCTTGAATACCAAGAGTCGCCACGTGAAGTGCACAATAGAACTGAATTGCTTGCACTCTTAGATCGAATGGTTAAGCAAGAATTATACTGTCCTTCATGCGGCACATCGATGTTTGAATGCAGCAAATGCCACAAGGACCTGAATGAACTCGCACAAGATAAAAGAATCGTGAGTGACCGATAATAACAAGATAACTGAAAGTTCGCAATAAATCGAATTGTGCTGTTCTTTAAAAACCCCTAAAAGCGCTAATTTTGTACTTGTTACTTTTCTTAGATGCAATTCTGCAGGAAAAATGTTGCATGGCATGGGTTCAATAGTAACATGGTTGTCTCAAACCACCATTACTCTGAAAAGCCAAACCTTCTTTCCAAGCGCCTTCGCCTGCGCCATTTTCATGACTGGACGAACAACTGCCTTCATAATTGTCCCAATCATCTGCTGCTTCGTCTCTATATTCTCGGTGACCTAAACGGAGGAAACATCAATAAAAAAGAAGAAATTTCCACGAGCCAAATCAAATTCTAACAGAATTGTAGCTTAAATAAGAGCTGATTTTCGGTTTTTTTTAAATAACAGAGCCAACATTAGTGTTGATAGGACGATTAAAATTAGAATCCATTCTGGAGCTTCCGGAATTGTTTTAGGTTCCGTGATTTGAGTGGGGTTTGGTGTGGGAGAAGCTGTGGGATTGGCTGTTGGAATAGGTGAGGGATATTCAGATTGGGTAGACAATGGGGTAAGAGTTGGGCTGGGTGTCGGCGTGGGAGTCACTGTTTGCTGAGGGGTTAGAAGAGTTAGAGTGTAATTGCTTGTTGATGTTAAACCGGCATTATCCATGAATTGAACATTTATGGTTTTTTGGCCATCGCCCGCTTGCAGACCCCAAGTTTTGGATGTTGAATAGGGTTCCCAGTTTGACCAAGGACTGTCAGCATTTGAGAAGCGCATTTGTGCTACCCCTGAGGTGTCATCGGTTGCAGAAGTAGACAACGTAATTGAGGTTGAAGAGGTAATTGTATTTGTTATTGTTGTGCCAATCGGCGGGGTTTTGTCCAATTTAATTCCAGTTACTGTTGTGTGTGGAAGTTCGTTTAAGCTTGTTCCGTAAACGTTCCATGTACTCCAGTATTCAAGCGAATTACTGGTTCCTTCAGTGGTTATTTTGGGTTGCCCGTTGGCTGTAACGTTGAGGGTGAATCCATCGTTTAGTTTATAGAAGGTTTCGTTCACGAAATAGTCTGGTGTCAAGTTAATTGTAAAGTCAGAGACATGCCATCCATCTATGTAATCGTTTGCTACCATTGGCAAACGAGTCAAATTTACAGCAGAAATTGTTGCCGTTATCGCTTATTGTAAGCCTATGTTGCCCTGCAATAGCGGTCGGAATCTGCACGGTTGCGTTGAAAAAGCCAGTTTCATCAATCAGGGTAGTTCCCAAACTTGTAGTTTCATCCCATAATAAAAAGCCGGTTCCAGGACTAAACCAGCTCCCTGAAACCGCAATCGATTGGCCACTTTGGACAAAAACTGTTGACGCCAAATTTGTATTATTCCCAAACAATCCGTTTGCATTTGAGTTGCTTAGTTGGCTAAAACCTCGTCGCCATTCCGAATAAGGAACAGTCGTGTTGTATAATCTTCTGTTACTATTATCTTGGACTCGGAAAGTAATTTTGTCAAATTGGGGTTGATGATCGCCTGCTGTGTTGCTTAGTCCTAAATCAGGTGCATTTGTTGTATAAGTGAAGTTTTCCGTTGTAGTTGCTAAATTGTTGACTATCGGAGTCCAAGTTGAGTTTAACGGGTTTAAGTAGGAAATATTTACGGAACTACCTGCTGTAAACCCTAATCCACTTAGAGTAATTGCTCCATTGGATGGACCTGAAGTTGGAAATAAATCGAATGAAGTGCCAAATTTAAATGTCAAAGGACTACCTAATCCCGTAACCAAATCGTAACCTGAGGCTGTAGAGTTAACATAGTTTGATCCTTGAGTGATGTCTCTAAAATATGATGAATATGTTGTTTTTGCTCTGCTATAGAGGTTGTTGTTTGTGGCTGAAAGTCCCAGAGCATGTATCGCTGCCCATTGAGGAGCACCAGCGCTTGTTCCGCCTAATTTCCACCAAGTTCCATTATAAACAGGAACGCCTGTGGAGGGGTTGCCATTATAGGAAACATCCGGAACAGCACGGTTATAAAAAGTGAGACCGTAGTTTGCTTGATACCCAGGCATTGCAATGTAAGAGCTTAGTCCTCCGCTGCTGTTGCGCCAAGCTGTCTCCGAAATTACAGTTCCATCTGGGTTGAGGTTAAGTGTGGTTCCCCCAACGCTAACAACGTTTGCAGAAGCAGCAGGCCACATTACGGTTGAGCCATCATCCCCAGAAGAAGCGAAAAAAGTTATTCCCGGTTTGCTAAAATGACTTTCATAACTATAATTGATTTCACCTGAAAATTCTTCTCCTCCCCAGCTCATTGAAACTGCGACCACTCCCGGCTGTCTTGTTGCATAATCTACAGCTGAGAGTAGCGCAGTATTAGTTGCAGCTACAGCCTCCACCAAAAGTATTGTTGCATTGGGAGCTATTGCATGAGCCCATTCAACATCCAAACAAGCTTCTAGCGACCAACTACTATCACTTTGCATACTTTGCGCCATCTTGTGAACAAAAAAATTGCCAGAAGTGTTGTCTGGAAGACTGTAATTTCCAGAAAATATGTTGAAATAATCCAGAATGTTCGGCGTGTCAAAAGCGACAACTATAGCAATTGTGTTATTATCGCCGCCTGAAGAAGGTAAGTTGTAAGCCGTTCTTATCTGTGCCGGGGAATACCCTTGTGGAATTGATGAACCTGCAAATGGAGAAATATGCATCGGATAAGCCACCCAATTATCGTCTTTCTGTTGGACAACCAAAAAAGTACCATATGGAACAAAGTAAGCTACCATAAACATTGAACATGTAACGAAGACCAAAATTTGGGTAACTTGTTTCCGGTTCACTTTAACCCTTGTTCCATCTGTTCATTCACAGAGTATACTTAACTTAATGTCAACTGGCTTATGTTAGTGACACTTTCTTTTATTGTTTATTTAACTTGAATCTACAAAACCTAACTGCACTCTTATAGGAAAAAACTAAACAATACGAAGTTTTAAGCACCTTTTAAGCACAAATAATATAGCATAACATAAAGCAACAATACAGTAAGTGAAAATAAATTGTCATTGCAAAAGTCTTATTCTCGTTTACTCGGAGTTGTTGGAAAACCAAACACGGGAAAATCCACATTCTTCAGCGCAGCAACATTGGTTGCGGCTGAAATAGCCAATTACCCCTTCACAACAATCAAACCAAACAGAGGCGTCGGCTATGTGCGCACACCCTGCGTCCATGGTGAATTCAAAGTCCAAGATAACCCACGGAACTCCCTCTGCCTAGAAGGTACAAGACTTGTCCCAGTAGAATTAATCGATATTGCAGGAATCGTTCCAGGGGCTTGGGAAGGACGCGGCTTAGGCAACCAATTCCTCGATGAAATCCGCCGAGCAGATGCCCTTATCCACATCGTTGACGCTTCAGGAGGAACAGATTGTGAAGGTAAAAGCTGCAAACCAGGAGAACACGATCCATTAGAGGATGTGAAGTTTTTGGAGCGTGAAATAACCATGTGGATGGTAAACATCCTTAAGAAGGATTGGTCAAGAATCGCAAGGACCGCTGAAGCTGACAAAAAAGGTATCGCTCACCATCTTGAGGATCGATTAACTGGTTTAAGTATAAAACGTCAATGCATAAATGAGGCTGTTCGAAGGGCAAACCTCAATCTTGATAAACCTGCCTCCTGGACTGATGAGGACTTCTACAATTTCGTCGACAACTTGCGACGCATTTCTAAACCACTTTTGATTGTTGCCAATAAGATTGACTTGCCAACTGCCCAAGAAAATGTTGAGCGAATGAAAAAACTCAATTATATCGTCATTCCCGCCTCGGCAGAAGCCGAATTAGTGTTGAGACGTGCAGCGGAGAAACAATTGATTGATTACAAGGCCGGCGATAAAGACTTCAAAATTACTCATCCTGAGAAGCTTTCAGCCGGACAGGTAAAAGCGCTTGAACAAGTAAAAGAAAAAATCCTCAAACCCAACGGCTCCACCGGCGTGCAAGACGCCCTAAACACCGCCTACTTCAAACTTCTCGACATGATAACCGTTTACCCAGTTGAAGACCTAGAGCACCTATCCGACCACAACGGACGCGTCCTACCCGATACATACCTTATTCCCAAAGGCACAACCGCCCATTTATTCGCCTATGTAATCCACACTGAACTTGGCGAAAACTTTCTCTATGCCATAGATGCCCGAGACAAAAGAAGAATCGGGGAAGACGCTATCCTCAAAGATCGCGACGTCATCTCTATAGTCAGCGCCAAAAAACGCTCTTAAGTTTATTTCTTTTTATGCTCCAAAGCGGCGTTTGCGGTGTTGAAAAACCCTAATTGCCCTAAACAGGTCAATTAGACGGAAGTCTGGCCAGTAAACATCCAGAAAAAGAAGCTCACTATATGCCGCTTGCCAAAGCAAGAACCCGCTTAGGCGCTCTTCCCCAGAAGTTCGAATAATCATGTCAGGATCCTGCTTAGTCATGTGGGAAGTGTACAAATATTTCTCAAAGGTGGTTTCATTTACGTCGTCAACGTTTAATTCACCACTCTTCACTTTCAGGGCAATAGTCTTAGCGGCATCCACAATTTCTGCTCTGCCACCGTATGCAAAAGCGAAATTCCAGAAGTAACAATCATAGTTTTCTGTAGCTTTCTCGACATCTACTATGGCATTCTGTAAGCTTGCAGGTAGAAGGTTGGTTCTTCCAATAATTTTTACATGAACCTTATTTTTGTGTACCCTTTGATCTATCAGTAATTTGCGGAATCTTTCTTCGGCAATCTGCATTATCTTGGAAATTTCATCAGGATGCCGACTGAAATTCTCCGTAGAAAAAGTGTAGAGTGTAACGATTTTGACGCCGACCATTTGGCACCAATCTAGAAGCTGCTCAACCGTGTCGGCTCCTTGTTTGTGACCCCATTTATCTCCCAGCCAGGGGTTACTATCCTGATCGCTTGCCCACCGTCGGTTTCCATCAAGAATAATGGCTACGTGTTCGGGTTTGATGCCGTTTTTAACCTGGAAATAGAGCCATTTCTCGTAAACTTTGTATGCGCCAATAACAGAAAGCAATCTTTTAAGCACTACTTGGACCTCTCATACCCTAAGGTTTTCCATACATTTTTTTAGCTATGCACTATAGCTAAAGCTTTAAAGGGTTCAATTAAAGCTTCCCCTAAACAGGAAAGGAAATTACGGCAAAAAATCTTACAGTTCTTCTGTTTTTTCTTCTCTTTTCTTAAAGAAATCTTTAGCTGACCTGTTAATTATATAAATCAACAACACCGAAGCAACGCCAATTAGAATGCCAACTATTATAGTGAACAGGAAGTTTGAGAAAATTGGGTCATTTATACCTATTACGGGTGATGACTTGTTGTAATAGTATATTATTACGTTGGCTGTTCCTTCAAGGACCCAACGTGACCAAGCCACTGAAACTATTAAAGCAGCGTTCCTCAGTAATCGTGAATCACGCTCAAAGTACAATCGAACGCTTCGACCCAGAAGAATAATGCTTATACCCACTATCAATAAATCTTGAACGCCTTTAATGAAGAAAGAGGCAATTTTCGGGGTAATCGATAGCCATCCGCCCAAATCACTGGGAAAAGGTGCCGTATTAATGCTGACACTTGCTACACCCAAATAGACGCTGACAGCAATGCAGAGTATTCCAGCGATAACTGCATAGTTTGAAATTTGCATAGGAAGCGCCGGAGGAGAGTAGTCTCTTACCCACTTATAGGCCTCTTTGGTGGCTCTATCAACACCGAAACCTTTGAGAATCAAGAAACCCCCAACAACAATAACAATCGCAATACCGTACCAGTAAATTGCGCCTGGATAAACGAAGAAGTTTATTGCCCAAAGAACACCGAAAATGAAAACCAAGAGCCCAGGTAAACCCAAAGCCATTCGGGCGTACCTTGGATTATCCACCAACAGACGAATATATTTGGTGAAGACAGCTGCAGTCTCTTCGATTGACTCACTGTGCTTTATTACTATGCGTCTAACTGACGAAACAGGCACTCTTGACTCTACAAGAGGCAAGATCGCCTCATCAGAGTAACCATCAGTAACCAAAATTACTTCATTTGCAATGAAAGATTCAAGCAAATTGTTTAATTCGAAGACAAGTTTTCTATCAGCACCTACCCCCCCTAATTCATTGCCAGAGATTGTTGCAACTTCGAAGATTTCTTCTGGTTGCTTTTCGTCGCGCAATCGATCGTACAGTCGAACCGCTTCAAACATTGCATTGGCGTCGGGTTCCTCAGGATCCTTGAGGGCTAAGGCAACTGCTCCATCCAGGTTGGAGGTTCTTCCTAAAAGAGGCGTCTTTATGCCTGCCTTAACTTCTATATCGCCGTCTCTATCAACACATAAAATTAGGATACGTTTTTGCGTCTGGGGTTGCGTTTCCTTTTTAGCCATCACGAATCTCTATCTTCATTAATATTGCCAGTTAACTTTAATCTTGTGTTTTGGAATCTTCTTCTCATCGTCTCCGAGCATGAGTTGAAATTCTGCCCAGTTTACTTTTTCTCCTCGTTGCAGTTTCTCTTTTGCTTCAGAACCAATTTTCTCTTTAATCTCTTTTTCTTTAACTGCACGTTGGGCTTGTTCCTCTTTCCGTTTAGTCTGTTCTTCTTTCCATTTAGCTTCTTCTTCCTTTCTCTTAGCAAGGTCAAATTCTCTAAATGTAGCCCTCAAACCTCTATTTTGGTCAATCAATTGCTTGATTTGTTCATACCAAAGAGCGTTTTGCTCCTTAGCTTTAACAAAAGCTTGATGTAGGCTATCTGCTTCTCCTCTGTCTTTTTTGAGAGCATTTACTTTGTCCATCATTGTAGCATGCAATTCTTGGCTTTTCTTGGCTAAATCAGTTAATTCTTTATGGAAAACATCAGCTTGATCATCGAGCACTTTGCGTTGAGCAAGCAGATTCTTAATTTTTTGATTTTGTTTATCTATTTTCTTGTAGCCTTTAAGCTGCATTTCAAGTTCTTTCACTTCACCCACGAGTCTTTTCTCTTCCTGCAGGTCTAGAGAAGTTGTAGAAATTTTCCATTCAACCGCGTCAAGATTTTCTTGCAATTCTCGTTGACTCACGCGGGGAACATTCTTTCTGAGTTCAGCAATTTTTGCATCTATCACAGCTATTTCGTCCATAATTGGCGTTATTTTAGCTCTGATGACATTTCTTTGTTCCTTAAGCAACTTGACCCTCTCATTGAGGGTAGTCTCTTTCAGTCTTCATCTGGTTGATTTCGTCGCGGGTCTTTCGTACTTGCTCATGCAATTGGTTTCTTTTCTCAACAAACTTTTTGATCTGAGTGTTTGCTTCACCAATTTGCTTTTTTATCTTGTCTATCTGTAGGTTGATGTTTCCTTCTTGGCTTGTTTTTTGATTCTCTGTCACGCGTCAGCCTCTGTGTTGTTAAGTTGTGAGTTGTTACCTTAGCTTTGCTTTCCGAATTTATATTGATTTACTTTACATTATATAATGATATATGTTAAAAAACCTCCCCCATTGGTCGATATGCCTTTTTTCCTGTTATAATTTTAAATATGTGCTGGTACCATGTTTGGGTGTGATGTAAACATGACCTTCAACTACGATGACTTGCTAAAACGAGCATGCGCCCAAATGCCCCAAGTATCAGAAAAACGTGAACGCCTAGAGTTACCCAGATTATATATTAATACCGTTGGCATGCGCACAATAATTTCAAACTTCAAAGAAGTAGCCGATTCCTTAGACCGCGACCCACAGCACGTCATAAAATTTCTAACCCGGGAAATGGCAACAGCTGCAACTTTCGCCGACACACGTGCTATCTTCCAAGGAAAATTTCAGCGAGACAGCTTTGATCGGTTACTACAAAGGTACTTAGAGGGTTATGTTACTTGCCCAGTTTGTAAACGTCCAGATACCAGAATTGTCAAAGAAAAACGCTTATCTTTCCTAGTGTGCAACGCTTGCGGAGCAAAATCATCCATTAAACAGTTATGAGAGAGCTAAACTTGGAAGTTTATCTAAACATACGAAAAATGGGGCAAAATGTAATCTTAGCGGTTTGCGACTGCGATTTGCTGGGGCGCACCCTTAGAGAAGGCAAAATTGTTTTTAAAATAAAAGACGAGTTCTACAATGGAAGAAAAGCAACTGTTGATGAAGCAGTTGGCTTGATTAATAATTCAACGATAGTGAACTTGGTGGGTAAGAACTGTGTTGAAAAAGCTATCACCCAAGGATATGTCCATCCTGAAGCGGTAATAAAAATAGAGGGCATACCCCATGCCCAAGTAATTAAGCTGTAATATTGCTGCTAAGTGCTAAATTGGAGCAGATTCATATTTGGGTTTTGAAAACCATACGAGTTTGCAAAATGGAGCTATTTTCTGTCTTTGCCCCTTCGCAAACGTTTAACGGCAATCAACGCTACTGCTGCCAGAGTTATCCGCAATATTGTTTGGAACATAGATTGGAGGAGCATGAACAAGTTGATTTACCCACTTTGGGATTGTATTGGGATCTAAAAGGGTTATAGTCTGTGCGAAAACGCCTTGAATAATTATGCTTGAAAACGTTGAGCATAAAAGGACAGATATCAAAAGAGACAGAATTTTTTCTTAATTACTTTAACCTTCAAAATTAAGCGCTATCTTAAGAAATAATTATAAAAGAAGATATTTAAACGCCAATTTATTTCTGGTGTTCAAGCAATTCTAACCTTCATTTTCACTCGTGACGATTGGATAATTTTTTGAAGCTATTATCAATAAATTTAATTAATAATGGGCTCTTACATGGTACTCTAAATCTATTGAGCCTTCAAGATGAAAGAAGCCTTAAAAAAAATTCTCTCGAAGCGCACTATCATTATTGTTCTTGTAGCATTGCTTCTCCTTTCAGCTTTTAACACATACCTGATTTATGTAGGAACCCAATCGTCCATGAGCACCAACGTAAGGGATTATGATTATGTGCTCTCTCAAAACGGCAATAGTTACAAGCTAAAAAACATGGTGACTGGCTACGTTGCTGAACAAACTGAAAGCGCGTCGATAATGATAAATTCAGCGTTATCTTTGGGCAAATCTGTTTTCCTCAATCCAGGAACCTACGTTTTAACTAACGATATAGTCATTTCAAACAAAGTGAACGCCAAAATCATTAGTGGCGATGACGCAACCATAATTGGTAATGGCCATAAAATAATCGTTCACGGAGATGACTACACAACCTCGCGTAATATGCTCATCTCGGGTTTAAAAATAATCAACGGAACAGTTAGAGTTGAGAACTCTTTTAGATCAACTATTCAAAATATGGTTTTTGAAAATACTTCCATTGGCATTGAATATGCTAATTCGAATACTTGGAGCGAGTACAATAAAGTGGAAGACTGCCAATTCATCAACGCATCCGAAGGGATTGCATTTCGAACACCAGTCGGCAACGGGACAGGCTCATATTCTAGTACAGAAATCGACCGTTGCTCTTTCAACCTAAAAGATTTTTCCGTTGGAATTAAAGTTGAAAAGAAAGCAGAGTTTTCGGACAGTCAAATACAAGATGTTCGCTTCTGGATTGGAGAGAATGGAAGAGCTAACCAAACGGGTCTTTTTGTTGATGGCTCCATGTTTCAAACATTGCTATTTGGGGTAGTTTTTGAGTCATTTACTTCTGATCCTGTCTATTTGTTCGGCATTGACATTGGCAACAATTGTGACCCTGCGCCCATCCTCGAAGGTGGTGTTAGCTTCTTGGGAAATTGGACAGCTAAAGTTCATGATTCACAAGGCATTTGGCTTTCTGGAGATGGCACACTCTTTAAACGAGAAAATGTTAACGTTCCCCTCGGCACCAACAATCTGTATGGGTTAAATGAAAGCATTCAAGTTCGACCACTCACAATTTCCTCCTTCAAACCTAAGATAACTGTGCAAGGTAACTTCATCAATAACGAAACCGTAACAGTTCGAGTGCGTATAGAATACATAGACAACATTATCTCAAACCCTGTTGTTCGAACATTCACTAGCAGCAACTCAGTCTGGTTGTCCGATGATGACATGATGCAGCTGTATCCGTCCCAGAGCATAATTTGGGCTATTCTGGTTGACGCAAAAACGAGCTCAAGCTCCACAGATGCAGTTGTGACAGTAAGCGGATATGGTACAGCTGTATAAAACACGGATAGTTTTTAACATTTACAATGAGATTAGCCTAGTTGCCATAGTTAACATCGCCAAGTAAACTAACATTTAGGGTTTAATTGCTCAGTTGCATTTTGATTGATGTAAAATTTTTTGGGGAAAGTTCTTGATACAGCTTAAAGCGATGGAGAACACGCCGCAATTTAGATGTTTGAAGTGCTATCGAGAAATATTTGTTATCTTCAAAAGAAGAAGAAGACCCTCAATTGCATTTTGGATAAGCTTGTTTTGGGTTGCTTTTGCCTTTTAGGGCTTGGATTGTTTGCAGGATTGAGTCGTGAAAAGTCGCAAAAGATCGGGAATAATCGGGAAAAGTCGGAAAAAACCTTAGTCTTCTTCTTCTAATCGCTATGACTGAGTAAACTATTTTTTTGTTATTCCTATTTGCTGGGCGAATTGCGGGTCAATTTGAGCTCTCTTTAGCTTCTTATGTGCGTTTTGCCTCGACCACGTTATCGAAGGTAGATCAGAATTTATTTTCTAAACAATCTTATAATCATTCAAACCCAGAGTTTCCAATTGCAGAACAATACGCTCCTTAGTTGGGAATTTTTTGGGCATTGTTTTATCTTTGCTTTAATTTTCTATTTTCAACTTTTCCAAATATGCCATAAGTAACCCAAAATAAATCGTATTGGTTAAACCATTCCAAAGAAAAATTTGTAGTGCACATTCCTCAAGAATAATGTTATCGTTCGTTTAGTAAGTTTTTTCGGCTAAAGATTTTATCCAGTTCCTCAGGTTTAAACAAACCTTTTTCAAGTGCCACTTCTTTTACAGTGCGATTTTCTTTTTGAGCTTGTTTAGCAATTTTTGCGGCTTCCAAGTATCCAATTTTGGGCGCTAAAAGCGTGGCTAAGGAAGGGTTTTTTTCGAGGTATTGTTCGCACCGTTTCTCATCAACTGTTATTCCCTTGACGCATTTGTCTGTAAAAATTGGTATATAGTTGGCGAGGATTTTGATAGAGAAAAGCATGTTGTAAGCAATCGTGGGTGTCATGACGTTTAGTTCCATTTGTCCGGCTTGCACCGCTAACGAGGTTGCCAAATCGTTCCCTACAACTTGGAAAGCTACCATGTCGAGGCATTCAGCCATAACCGGGTTCACTTTTCCAGGCATAATCGATGACCCGGGCTGCACAGGCGGCAAAGTAATTTCATTGAGCCCGGTTGTGGGACCAGACGATAGAAGCCTCAGGTCGTTGGCTATTCTGATAAGCTCTAAAGCCAGTTCTTTGAGCCCGCTGGAAACTGTCTGGGCTGCTCGGTGGCTCTGCAAGGCTTCAAAGTTGTTCTTTGAGGGCTTAAGCGGAAAACCTGTTAATTTTGCTAATTCTGCGATGGCTATTCGCTTGTAGTTTGGGTGCGTATTCGCGCCTGTTCCTGTGGCTGTACCTCCTAAAGCAACCGCGAAGAGATTCTCTTGTCTTCGCCTCAGTTCAGAGCAAGCGTTAGCAACCGCGGAACCATATGCAATGAATTCCTGCCCAACCGTAACAGGTACTGCATCCTGCAAATGAGTTCTGCCTGACTTCAAAATATGTGAATTCTTATTTCCCAACTCCTTAAAAGCTTCTGAAAGCGCATCAAGAGCTGATAAGAGAGGTTGGAGCGCCATTAAAACTGAAACATGCAAAGCAGTTGGAAATGTGTCGTTGGTAGATTGACCCATGTTCACATGGTCGTTGGGACCAACAATTTTATAGTCTCCTTTTTGCTTGCCAAGAAGTTCCAATGCCCTGTTTGCTAATACCTCGTTAACGTTCATGTTAAAGGATGTGCCTGCACCCGCTTGGAAAACATCGACGACGAACTGATCAATGAGCTTGCCTGCGAGAACTTCGTCGCAAGCCGCAATAATTGCTTTAGCAATTTTCTCGTCAAGCCAACCCACCCGCAAGTTTGCGGTAGCAGCGGCTTTTTTGACGAGAACGTAAGCTTTGATAAATTGAACAGGTGCCTTAAGTCCGCTAACCGGAAAATTCTCGGTTGCTCTTAACGTTTGTATACCAAAGTATGCGTTTTTTGGGATTGCCCGTTCGCCTAATGGATCGATTTCTTTTCTGGTTTCCATCTAGTTTTCCCCTGCTTGCTGATGTATTTTAGATTGTTCTTCTTGGATTATTTTCTTTTTGGTCCTAAGTATTGCTTCGGTGACTTTAATTTTCTTTGGGCAAACCACCGTGCACATATAGTAGCTTTTGCATCCCCACACTCCATGAGGTTTCTTCAATATTTGCAGACGTTCTTTTGTATCCGGGG
This sequence comes from Candidatus Bathyarchaeota archaeon, assembly GCA_963818655.1. Taxonomy (GTDB): domain Archaea; phylum Thermoproteota; class Bathyarchaeia; order Bathyarchaeales; family Bathycorpusculaceae; genus Bathycorpusculum. Next base: position 117,959 of record CAWFTD010000016.1, on the reverse strand, counting down.
TTCTGGAATCAAAAATGTATCGTTGCTCTCTTAGAATGGCGGCTGGACCTACGAATTCTTGGTCTTGTTCTGTCATGACTGGGCAAGCGCCGTAGCAGCAACCGCATAGTATGCATTTTAGGGCGTCGTCGAATCGGCTACGTTCTTGGATGCTTTGGATTCTTTCCTTTCCCAAATTAACAGTCGTTTGGACCGCCTTGGGAGTAATCGATTTGATTCTTTCAAAAAACGGATTCAAATCAACAATTAAATCCTTGACAACTCTAAAGTATTTTAGTGGTTCGATCAGGATTTCTTTGGTGAAATCATAGTCTTTAACGAGTTTTTGGCAAGCTAAAGCTGATTGGCTGTTAATTGTTAAACCGTCGGAACCGCAGATTCCATGAGCACACGACATTCTGAAAGATAGGGTGCTATCTTGTTGCCATCTGATCTTGTTTAAGCAGTCGAGTATTCGGTCGTTAGGTTCTGCTTCGATCTCGAAGATGTCGTAATGCGGTTCCTTGTCGGTCTCGGGGTTGAATCGGTAAACTTTGAAGGCGACATTCATACTAGTAGCTCCTTTTTTCTGGTTCAAATCTGCCTGCAGCAAGCGGTTTGTAACTTTCCTTTAAAGCCGTTAGCGTCTCATTGACGAATGTGTGTTTGAGCCATTCCTCATCGTTTCGCTCGGGATAGTCACTACGGAAGTGCGCTCCGCGGCTTTCCTTGCGCATGTAGAGCCGAATAAACAATAACTTCCGCAACCCTAAGCATGTTATTTAGTTCAAAGGCTTCCTGCAACTCATAATTGAACACTTTGGATTTATTCAATAAGCCCAAGTTTAAACAGCGTTTTTTAAGCTGCCGAATCTGGGCTAAGGCTTGCTCAAGTGCTTGTCCGTTTCTAAAAACATTACAATATTGGGTCATCAACTGCTGCATGTTTTCACGAATAACTGGGATGCTTTCGCTGCATTTGGATTCAAGTAAACTATTGATTTTATCAACTACAATGTTTTCAGCTTGCAAAGGTAACGGCTGAATAATTCTTGCTCTAATCTCTTTTTGAATGCTCAAACCAACTCTACGACCGAAAACAACAAGGTCGATTAAGGAGTTGCAACCCAATCGGTTTGCACCATGAACGCTTACACACGCGCATTCTCCAGCAGCATATAATCCCGGCAAGATCGTGCCTGCCCTGTCTGATAAAACGTGCCCGTTAACGTCGGTTGGTATTCCCCCCATCATATAGTGGCATGTTGGCGCAACTGGAATCTGAGTTTCGCTTGGGTCAATTCCCAAATAGGTTTTAACGAATGAAGTGATTTCGGGCAACTTTTGGTTTAAATGTTGGTTCCCGAGATCGCGCAAATCCAAGTAAACATAATCTTTGCCATCTACCCCTTTGCCTTCACCAATTTCTTTTAAAATAGCCCTTGAAACGATGTCTCTCGGCGCCAAATCCTTCAAAGTCGGTGCATAACGCTCCATAAACCGTTCCCCTAGACCGTTACGCAAAACGCCGCCTTCTGCCCTTGCTGCTTCGCTTATGAGAATACCAAGCCCATAGATGCCTGTTGGGTGAAATTGAACAAACTCCATGTCTTCTAATGGTAATAATGCATCAAGGGCTAATGCAAAGCCGTCGCCTGTAGATGCAAAGCCGTTGCTTGTGGTTTTGTATATTTTGCCACATCCACCAGTAGCTAAAACAACAACTCGAGAATGGAAAACCTGAGGCATCGAAGTAGCTATGTCGTATCCAGCGGCTCCACAGCAGTTGTTTAATTCAAAAAGCAGATGTTGAATGAATACTTCGTTATGGAATGTTATACCTTTTTGGAGGCATCGGTCGTAGAGCGTATCTACGATTGCTCTGCCTGTGTGGTCTGAAACGTAACAAGCACGTTTAACGGGTGCTTCGCCATAGTTTTTGGTGTGTCCACCGAATCGGCGCTGATCAATTTTGCCTTCCGAATTCCGGCTGAATGGAACACCCATGTTCTCAAGAGTATAGATGGCATCCGGAGCTTCCTTTGCCAAAACCTCTACAGCATTCTGGTCGGCGAGGAAATCGCTACCTTTCACTGTGTCATACATGTGCCATTCCCAATTGTCTTTCTCCTCATTGCCTAGACAAGCCGCGATTCCTCCCTGCGCAGCGACAGAATGCGAACGAGTAACATGCACTTTGCTAATAACGGCGACTTTACTATTTTCTGATGCTGTCAACGCGGTGAATAACCCTGCGATTCCGCCTCCAATAACAACAACGTCGTATTCGTGAATCATTATGTCGCCTCCAAAATTGGTTGAATTAGATTTCGAATTTATCAATTATTTTAGTTTCTTTTTCGCCGGTAATTTCTGCTATAACGTGGAAGAATTTTTCCAGTCCTGAGTTAACAATTCGGGGTTTTAGAAGTTCGTCGATTTGGAAGACGCCTGCGGAATTGGACATTTTAATTTTTATGTTAATTGGTTTTAACCCGTTTTCTGCTACTTCAATATCTACCTTTTCAATAGACAATGCTGAAACGGAGTGGATGTCAACTTTTCCGGATTGAAAAGGAATACGGGCACGTCCTGCTTCCATATCTAAAGCGTCGGCAATTCCAACGATACCTGCTTCTTTAGTTAAAATTTTGTTTGTTAATTCGTTCCCAGGCGATTCCTCATGGGTTACTATGGCATGAAGGACTTCTGAAGTGATTATGGCTTTTTCTTCTTCGCTGTAGGTTGGGGTTAAGAATTTATCGAAGAATTCCATGGCTAAAAACACACTATATTTTTCGTGGTCTTTTCGCTGAACAATCATGCCTAAATCATGGAAAATTGAACCTAAAACCACGACTACTTCTGCATCGTCATTCACCATACCATAGTTTTCCACTATGCTTGGAGTGATCAGTTTTTTTTCAACCAGAATCCGCAAGAGTTTCAGCGACAGGTTGGCGACGATTTTAACGTGGGTTGGTCCATGATCGGTGTAGCCCATGCGTTCGATAGCCATGACGTTGGCGCATCTCCAATATGTTTTGAGTTTTTTGTCGTCTTTCACTTTTTCCATTACTGCTTTTAGTTTGGGGTTGTTTCTGTAGGGTATGTTGAAGACGTAAGACAATTATTGATCTCCATCATTGAGTATTATTTGGGGTCAAGATTTAAACTTACATTTGCCCAAACTTAAGATGTTGAAGAGAGAAAAATATTTTTGGACCGTTGAAGCTACCCTATTAGATGAATCCGCTTTTAAACAAAACTGACAAATCATAATGCGCTTTAAAGACACAAAACCTTACATTCAACGCTTAGCGGACTCTTTAAGCAATTCCATGAATAATTTCCTTTTTACTTTTGGGTTCAATTATTGCGCGATATTTCCCGCAGTAGAGATAGGGACCAGAAATACAGGTAATACTCTCAGTCTGATAAAAATTGCAAACTTTACGCTTTGGGCAACCGCCAAAAACCCGGGTTAACATTTGCTTAACTGAATTCATAATCGTATCTCCTAAAGTCTTATCCAACCCTTAACTGAAGTTTCACGTTTCGTGTTCTTAAAGCGTATTTCTATAACTGAAATATGTCGAAACTTAAATCAATAAAAAGAAAAAGTGTCATCACTCAAGTAACGCTAAAGACAACTAAGCCAAAAAGTAAGACAAAAATGTCAGAGCTAAAACCATAAGTTAAACTATTAGAACTACACCCAAAACAAATAACCACACGAGAACAAAAAACCATTTACCATAGTAATCATATTTTTAAGCAAGCTACACATATTTTTTTCAAGTCTAACTGAGGTTTAGTGTTTGGGAAAGAAAAAAGTATTAAGTGAAGGTTCAATCGGTGAATTAGTCTATCCTGGACAAGGCGAAGTCTTAGGCGTTGTAACGAAACTGCTTGGCTTCGACCGCATACAAGTCAAATGTCAGGATGGCGCTGAACGATTATGCCGAATCCGAGGCAAAATGAAGCGACGTGTTTGGATTCGTGAAGGCGACATAGTCATCGTTTCACCTTGGGATTTCCAGACTGACACACGTGGGGACGTGGTTTGGCGTTATACTCATTCGCAAGCAGATACACTTAGACGCAAGGGCATTCTAACACTTTAATTCTAATTTTTTTTCTACTGGTTTTTAACATTCTATTGACAAAGGATCAGTCAATACAGCTAACTTCTCAAAGTATTTTCAACTTTAAATCTAAAATGATGCCAAAACCTCTTTTCGGCTCGTCTTGTTTTAATACCCTAAAGCTGTTAACAAGAGTGATATTATGTCTGGAAAACCTCAAGAACGCATAGCGCATACCGAAAGGAGAATCGAACGCAGAGACAAAATGCTAAACCATGACAAGTCCAAAGAACGCGCTACGGTCGAAGAAGTTTTCGATCAAACCACCCGCATGATTGTTTTTGATTTAATGAATAGCGGTAAACTCTATGAGCTCAACGGCGTAGTGAGTTCAGGGAAAGAAGCGCGGGTTTACTGGGGTACTGACAAAGAAGGCACCGATTTGGCTGTGAAAATTTACTTAACCTCCTCTGCTGAATTCAAGAGGGGCATGCACAAATACATTGAAGGCGACCCACGCTTCAAGGACGTCAAACACGACACACGCTCGTTGATTGCTGTTTGGGCACAAAAAGAATTTCGCAATTTAGGAGAAGCCGATGCTGCAAAAGTGCGAGTCCCAAAACCCATCGCTGTCAAAAGCAATGTTGTAATTATGGAGTTTATCGGCAAAAAAGGCGTTAGCGCACCCTCGTTAAAGGAGCAGGCACCAACTAACCCCGAAAAAGTTTACAAAATAATAGTAACCTACCTCAAACGGCTCTATCAAAAAGCCAAAATCGTGCACGGTGACTTAAGCGAATACAACATCATGATGTGGAAGGGAAGACCTGTGGTTTTTGATGTTTCACAGTCCGTTTCGATTCAGCATCCCCTAGCTGACTTTATGATTAAACGGGATATAGCGAACGTGAATAGGTTCTTTAGTCGGTTAGAAGTTCAGGTTATTCCAGATGAAGAATTGTATAAGATGGTTGTTGGTAAATAATGCCCGGTCCAGACACATTTGTAAAGATACCTAAAGAACGCGTCGGTATACTAATCGGTCCCGAAGGCAAAGTAAAACAGGAAATAGAAACAAAACTAAACGTTAAAGTGGACATCGACAAAGAAGGCAGCGTCACCATAACGCTCCCAGAGACTGTACCTGACCCATCCGTTTTTCTAAGAGCCAAAGATCTTGTAACTGCCATAGGGAGAGGCTTTTCCCCTGAGACTGCTTTCCGACTCATTCGCAATGAGGACGATATCTTTGACATGATAGATTTACGCTTGATTTTTGGACGTTCCGAATCCGACATTAAACGTGTAAAAGGTAGAATTATCGGCGCTGACGGCAAAACCAGAAAACTAATCGAAGAACTCACCGAAGCCGATGTAGTCGTTTATGGACACACCATTGGAATTATTGGCAGTTTCGAAGAAGCAGACGCCGCACACAACGCAGTTCAAATGATTGTTGAAGGCTGCCAACATCACACCGTTTACAGTTACTTGCAGAAAAAACGCACCGAGCTCAAGAAGCAGAAGCTCGAGTTGTGGGAAAAGCCGCCAGAAAAAAAATAATTCTTTCTTTTTTGTTTTCGCTGGATGAGTATTTTGTAAACACTAATTAAAGAGACAAATAACCCATTTTTGCTGTACTTGTTTTGACCCTTTAAATCTGAAAAGAAATGAATCTTAAAAAATCAATAACTTCCAAAATACATCAAATTTCCGAATTACAACATAAAGTTCGCCAGAATCAACGAAAATTTCTGGGAAAATTTTGCTAAATTTCAGGCTTTTTTTAAGTTACCATTTATGCAGAGAGCACAGTACCCAATAATTGAGTTTATTATTCTGTACATTTCTTTAGTCGAACTCTTTGAGGGTGATTTCAATCATTCAAGTACATACTTGAAAGTTGTTGTTTATCGACTCGCCCAATTTTAAATTGATATCGAGCAGCTTTGTTACCATAGGTTTGGGTCTTGGTTGGTTGATGGTGAAAGCATCTCTTTAGACCCGATATTTCGATACTTTACAGCTGGACCTTCTTTCCATAAGGTTTCATAGCTTTTTAGAAATTCTTTGCTTGAAAGTCTCTTTTGATTCTCCATTTTTCCAATGGCTTCAGATACTTCTGCATCATGTTTCTTCATGTTTCTGTTTTTCAAAGAAGCAATCAATCTATTTTTAAGCACTAAAATTCCTCCTTTAGTCAAAATTTGTTTGTTATTAGTTGAGGCATTTTGGAACGGGAATTTTCATGCCATACCTTTTTTCTAGAGCTATTCGACATCTATTTGCTAGATCTTTTTGGTTTTCATTTGTTTTTGTTACTTCTAACATGTTGATTCATCCTTTCGTTGATAAACTTTAGTCACTAACGAATAAAAGCGATATTTCTTTTGGAAATACGTGTAAATAAAAAAAATGTGTACTTGGTTCTAAACATGTCAAAAATTAGAATATTTTCAGTTTAATGTAGACCCGTCCATTAAAGACATTGTAAAAATGAGCAATTAGTAGGTGGGCTCTTCGAGGGTAATTTCAACCATTCAAGTAAGTACTTGAAAGTTATCATTTGTATACCATCTCACACTCAAGATCCTCATCATCCTTACGTCTTCGGGGCCAGAGTCGTCATCGCCCACCCAAACCAAGACACACCCAGACAATCATTAAAACTTTGGGTTAAAGTTTAACGCTTATTTCTACGCCGTCCTCACCCACTTGGATGAAACGACTTTGGTATTTCCCTGAGTTTCGAACATAATCTAAATAATCGCTCATCTGGTCGGCAAAGATTAGAGCGTTATCCGCAAAAACAACCGCCCCTTTACGCAACTTGTCCTCAGCTAACTTGAGGTATTGGAAGTACTCGCTTTTCTCGGCGTCGATGAAAGCAAAATCAAACTGACCTATCAAAGTTGGAATTACTTGCAACGCATCGCCAGTAACAATCTTTACTCTTGCTTGAATGTTAGCCCTAACAATGTTTTTGCCAGCTAACTCCGCCTCATTCCTATGGATTTCAATGGTTACAATCTCAGCTTTATTGTCAAGTTCTTTTCCCATTAAAATCGCAGAATAACCAATTAAGGTGCCAACTTCCAGCACACGTTGCGGTTTAAGTTTCCAAATTTCCTCGCAAGAATTTTCCCGTTATTGCGGTCCAATGATTGACAAAGACTTCTTGCACGACATTTATTCAATTAGTCTTAAAACCTCATCTGCGCCGCTCTCAGATGTTTGAACATTCATAGAGGAACCTTGATTTTGTCGATAAAATGTGCTTGGAGTTTCGCAATTTTGGGGGTGATAACGGCTTGGCAGTAGGGTTCTTTTGGATGCCTTTTGTAGTAATCTTTGTGGTAGGTTTCAGCGTTATAGAACACCTTAAGCTGCTCCACTGCAGTTACTATTGGTCTGTTCCAGATTTGTTCCTGGTTTAATTCAGCGATTAGTTTTTCAGCAGTTTCTTTCTGAGATTGGTTATTGTAGAAAATAGCTGAACGGTATTGTGTCCCCACGTCCGCGCCTTGGCGGTTGAGTGAGGTTGGGTCATGCATAGTAAAGAAAATCTCTAAAATCTCGCGGAAACTGATTACTTTGGAATCAAAGAAAAGCTGTGCTGCTTCAGCGTGCCCTGTTGTGCCTGTTGAAACCTCCTCGTATGATGGGTTAGGTACTGTACCTCCTGTGTAGCCAGGTTCAATTCTCTCTACGCCCTTAATGATACTAAACGCGGCTTCAGTGCACCAGAAGCAACCTGCGGCAAGTGTTGCAACTTCCAAGTCTTTGCTTTCTCTGGATGGTTGACTCATAAGAAACATCCTCTAATCTATTGCTGGATTTCTCGAACTTAATTGTTTGTGATTGTTAGGGAGCTATCACTTCGCAGGCCTTAAGAGAATACTCCCGCCGCATTTGGTGCGTTCTCAGGTACATTTTGAGTTATATCCTGGTACTCGATAATCTTGTTGCTAATAAAACGGAAAATATGTAACTGCCTCAAACCGCCATCACTGGGTTTGGAACCATATCTCTGTTAGCTAATACCTACCTGATTATTAGCTTAAAGGCAGCTTCCGACCCTTTCACAGTTCCGGCGGAATCCATTTTACTTTCCACATCTTAGTTAACTACCAAGATTTCCTTGTGAGACTGAAGTCATGGAAAAAACTAAAGCGGATAATCCCTTGAACTCGATTAAAGTTTCTCCGTTGGCTGCAGAAAGCTTCGGCGTCCGCTCTATGTGTACACTTGTGGAAACACCCGATTTGGCAGTTCTTTTGGACGCAGGAATCTCACTATCGCCCTATCGTTACAACCTACCTCCTCACCCCATTGAATTCCAAACCATTAGCCGACTACGCAAAACCATAGCTGAAGCCGCCAACAAAGCCACCGTAGCAACCATCAGTCATTACCACTTCGACCACCACACTCCATCCTTCGAGGACTGGGTCGTCAACTGGACCGAAAAAGACGAAACCGCGCGACAAATCTACCAAAACAAAAACGTCCTTGCCAAAAACCCTAAAGAAAACATCAATACTAGCCAACGACAACGCGCTTGGATGTTCCAAAAAACTGCTGGAAAACAAACCAAAGCGTTGGAAGTTGCCGACGGTAAAAGGTTCACTTATGGAAAGACATCTTTGCGATTCTCTGAGGCTGTACCCCATGGCTCTGAAAATTCAATGCAAGGCTGGGTTATAATGACGGTAATAGAGTTTAATGAGGATAGGTTCATGTTCGCTCCCGATATCCAAGGTCCAATGTCTACACATACATTAGAGTTGATTCTAAGTGCCAAACCCAGTATGATTATGCTTGGTGGTCCACCGCTGTATCTAGGGGGTTTCCAAGTTGAAACGGTACAGTTGGATCAGGGTTTGAGGAATCTGGAACGCATAGTCGAAGTGGTGCCATTGGTTATTTTGGAGCATCATGCGTTGAGGGATGAAATGTGGAGATCGAAGATGGAAGGAGTTTTCCAAAAAGCTACTCAGTCAGGGCACTGTGTTTTGACGGCTGCCGAGTTCGCTGGCAAAGAAAACCTGTTTCTGGAATCCAAAAGAAAGGAACTTTACCGCGATCATCCGCCATCAAGTGAATTCAAGCAGTGGACCAAAACATTGAATAGCAGAAAAATTGCCAAACCTCCACTATAAGAGGATTAAATTGATTGAATTGAGCTTAGCCGCTTTCTCAGCAGCATTCCTACTAGTTTTTATTGCTGAGATGGGGGATAAAACTCAATTCGTAGCAATGACCTTCGCCGCAAAATACAACCCCTACAAAGTACTTTTCGCAATTTTCTTGGGAACAGTAGCCAACTTTGTAATTGTCATTATTGTCGGTCAACTTTTAACTGAAGTCGTGCCTCTAGATGCAATTTCCTTGGTTGCTTCAATCGCTTTTATCGCTTTTGGGGTTTGGACTGTTCGAGAAGAAAAAATTGATGAAAAAAACATTAAGGTTTCACGTTTCGGTGCAGTTGCAACTGTCGGCGTGGCCTTTTTTGTTGCAGAAATTGGAGACAAGACACAGCTTGCAACCTTGAGTTTAGCGGTTCAATACGATAATCCAATCACAGTTCTGGTAGGTGCGATATTGGCAATGCTTGTCGCCGATGGCATCGGCATTGTTATCGGCGTTGTATTTTGCAGACGGATTCCGCGGCATAAACTAAAATGGTTATCTGCAATCATCTTTGTGCTGTTTGGGTTAATTGGAATATACGAAGTTTTGAATTCAAAGATTGGGTTAAATTACATTGCATTTACTTTGGGGACTATAGTTACTGTTTCGGCTGTTTTAATGTACGTGATTACTAAGAAACAAAAAACAGTAGAAGACCCCAAAATATGCAAAACGAGCCCTTGAAGCTCATTATGTCTTCAAAAAAAGTTAATCGATATGACTATCGAAATTAGAAATGTTTAAAATATGTATAAGCGGTCCACTGATAGCTTTTCAAACCTCAAGACGCATAAAGTATGAATACTGAAATTATGTTTCGAGTGCTTTTGCAGAAGCCTCAGAGTAAACTCCGCCAAATTTCTTGATTAAATCTTTCTGCGAGTAAATTGAAGCGTGTAAACGGAAATAATTATTCATCCTATCAGTTTCAACCCCGATACCTAGAACTAAAACGCTTTTTCTAATCAAATCAGCCACGCAGTCCTTCAATACCTCAGGCATGTCGGGGTAGCCATAGGGCCAACCATCAGAAATAACAATAAGACACCTTTGTTCCTCAAACCGCTTAGCCAACATTTTACCAGCCACCGTTACAGCGTCAGGAATGAATGTGAGTCCTTCAAATTTCAAGCCTCCAATCCTCGCCCTAACCCGCTTTGAATACGACTCATTGCTATCCTTTAGTACATAGAATTTGTCGCTGAAAGCAAAGAACGTCCAGGAGGTCGGGTCAGTCATTAACTCTTTTGCCGCTTCAGCCACCGCTATCGCCAATGCCCTACCGTATTCGCCTTTAACTTGCATGCTGCTGCTGACATCGAAAATTATTGACCAAGCAAAATTCGGTTTAAGATACTCATCAAGAACAAAAACGTCAGTTGCAGGCTTGTTACTTGCCAACGATTGAATTACAGCGGATAAATCAAGCTGACCCATCTCTTGGCGTGGGTCCTCATCAAGATAATTAAACGCAGATCGTAAAATATCCAAAAGACGACGACTTGCCCCTTGCACCAGATTTCTTGCCCTAAGATACTGAGTGTAATCTTCTTCTGGGATAGAAACCGACTTAAAGCGTGTTAAAGCAACATATGGCGTTATTTTTGTGATTATTTTTTCTTCTCTTTGTTTTTGATATTGGTCTGAATTGAACGCTTGCAAAGCCTCTGCTTCTTGTTCAGGGCGCCAACACTCATCCATGTTTCCTGTTGGAACGTTGCCACCTAAAGACGCCATTGAGTTACTAAACAAGCCTTCAAGATTTTCGCCTGAGGTTTCAATTTCACTGTAAATACTGCATCGCCCAATGCTTTCAGTATGTCTAAATGAAGGTGCTTCCAAAAATGGGCCAAATGGCTCAAGTAAATCCTTGATAGACTTTAGTTTTTCATCGAATAATCCATCAAAATTGTTCTTTTCATCAGGCATAGCCGCTAGGAACGTTTCCTTTAGTGCCATCAATTCTTTAAACAGTAAATTGACGGTTCTCTCTTCATTTAAGCCCAGAGAATTTTTGATTAAGCCAACGTTTAGTTTTGTCAGCAAAGCAGTCATAAGTTTTGTGGAAGAGGTAAAGATTCTATCTGAAGATTTTATTTTTTGGTAAGCTAAGGCGTTTGCGTATGCTAGGTCAACAATCTTGTCGGGGTAATAATTTTGAATGTAGGCGTTGATGTATGTATCGTTGATTACTGATTTGGCATATGCTTCAACGATTGATTCTGATTTTTGGGGAACAATTTTTTCTTTGGAAAAAGGAGCCAAAGTATGAGTTGTCAAGTGCATAATTGAGGCTCTAAACAATCTGCCAATTTTAGACTTGCTGGGGTTATTGCTTGGAAATTTGTGACCAAGAAAAGAAATCTTGTCGCCATCCAAAATATGCACCATCGGAAATTTTATTGTGAATCCAAAGTTATCTTGCGCCAAAAGAGGTTGTATTATTGCTGGGTCTTGAAGTATTTTTACTTTAGTGTTATCTTTCTGTAGAGAAACCGCCCAAGCATAATCAATAAACCCCAAGTGCAATTAACTCCAGTTACTGCGATTTGTTGAAGACGGCTTCAATAATTCGCCTTACATCAGATTGGACTTCAACGTTGTCACTGGTTAATCCGATAAGTGTTTCTTCTGCAGCGTCCAGCGGTGTGTTTCCATCTTTCACAAGTGTACCCCAGTTGATTAGGTCACCTAAAGATGGACCGTAAGGCAAGTCGCCCGCTTTGTATTGCCTTCGCAATTCAGCTCCTGCCTGAATAATCTTGTATGCTGTATCCTGGTCAATTTTTGTTCTTTTCCGAAGCATTTCCACTTCGTCGGGGGAAATTTTTTCGCCGACACTTAGGAAATCAAAGTTAATCCACACAGCCATGCGTCGTCTCATTGCGGCATTTAGGGGTTTGGTGCCTGAAAATTCTGCGGTTGCGGGGTTCATGCTGATTATCATGAAGCCATATTTGTGGCGTTCAATAACCTCACTGTCTTTCTCGTTAAGCACGAGGTGTCCTCTTGTGTCAAGGACAGGGTTTAACCTTGTAGCCACGTCCTGTTTCATCATGTTGGCTTCGTCGAGATACATTATGCCACCTTTACGTAGCCATTGGGTTAAGAGTCCGTCTACCCAGTTTTCTTTTCCTAAACCGATAAACCGCCCGATTAGGTCGAAAGAAGATGTTGATAATCCGCAGTTGACTTCCCAAATTGGCAAACCAGTCAATTCTGCGACGAGATAAACAATATGGGTTTTGCCTGTTCCTGATGGTCCAATCAAGCTGCATTGTTTGAAGTAGTAGAGTGCGCGTACGATGCGTTCTACATAGTTGAACCCGTGGTCGAGGTATTCAGGTGTGCCTTTAGGAATCATATCGTCTAAGTGTGCGAAGCTGAAGTTTGGGTGTAAATCGAATCTTTGGATGTTGTATTTGTTGTATAATGGTGAGGTGGACATAGGGCGCTCTTTGTCGAGGGAGACGGTTACTTTGAATTTGTCTTGTTTTAACGAAGATACCTCTTGTATTCGGCTTGTTGCTTCTTTTTCTTTTAGTCCTTGGTGTCCGTAGCTCGTTTTGGCGCCTCCTCTAAGGCGATAGAGTGCATGAACAGGGTAAATAAGTATTATTAGTTACTACTCAATATACCAAATACGTACCCTGACTGAGCCAAACGAACCACATTCAAGACACGTCCACCTCGAAAAAACATGTAAAAAGCAAAAAATCCTCAACTCCCAAAAATGCGATTGGTCCACAAACATGATTTAGTATTTCTAACGCTTCAAAATACAGCCTACAGCTACAGAACAAGTCTACACAACATTTTTATATTGTTATCGTAAGATTTACGATAATAAATAAGAACTGCAACGACCTCAAAATTCAAACGATTAGTGATCTCAAGATTCAACAAAATACTAATCATTTACAGCAATAACTGTAACACAAATCCGCAAAGCATGGAAGAGGTTCGAGTGGATATGGCAGAAATTAAAGTGGAAACGACCTGTAGAGCAATAGAAAAGTTGGATCAAGCCGGCAATTTGCCAGCATAAGTCCACGCTTAGTGGGGGGTTAGCTCACATAGCGCTTCCACACTCCGCCATACCCATAAGACCTCTTCCATCAAATTCACCCACACAATAGTAGCACTCCTAACTTGTTTCAAAACCATTTTTGTCAACTAATAAAATTGGAGATTTCAATCCATATCCTGCTCAGGATAGGCGTTTTTGTACTTATCTTCATACGACGCACAATCATTTTTCAGTCTGGAAAACCCTACATCCATTTTGATCAAAATTGACTCAAGAAACCGTAATCAAACCCGAATCCGTAGAACTTTCTGTTTCGCAAGGACTAAAACAAGCTGAAAAGAAAAAGCAGATCTCTATTCAAGAACTCGTTGAATCCCTAAAAAGCACAGCCGACGACATTGGACAAATAAGTGAACTTAGCTCGGAAGAAAAAATCCTTGTTTCACAATTCTTCATGTCGCTTTTTAAACTCATGCAACCCCTAGCACCCTCAATAGCAGTAAACCATCTAGCACTTCCTGCTCAAGTTGGCGACGTAGTTCAAGCCCACATTGACCCTACAGGTCACTTAGTACTTCAGTTTGAAGATAACCATGTAGAACTTCAAGATCTGAGTGAGGAAAAGAACCGAGATCTAATGATGGCGGTAATTGGAGATGTTGTTCCTAAATTTAAAAGTTTGACTAGCTTGCAAAAACACAAGCTGGAGAACCGTATAAAACTACTTTCAAGCATAACCAAAGAAATTCAAAAAAGTTCTGAAGCTCTTTCAGCCGCCATGTCTACTGGTCAGTAGCTATTTTAGCGAAAGTTCCTTTCCTGATCAATTGGGCTACGATTTGCCAGGAAACATACTTAATTGCAAGATTAGTCTACAATTTAATGATGTTTAAGATAAAGTCAATGCACCCTGAAGACTTCTCGTTTGCAACTGAACTGGCAAACACAATGGATTGGAACATGGCGCCCGAAGATTTCCAGTTTATGTCTCAGCTTGAGCCCGAAGGATGTTTGGTTCTTTTTGACGATTCAAAACCTTCAGGCATTGCAACTTGCATTAGCTATGGCAAGATGGGTTGGTTTGGGAACCTCATCGTGAAAAAAGAAATCCGCCATAGAGGTGCAGGAAGTTTGCTTGTTAAATACGCAATCAATTATTTACTAAGCAAAGGCGTAGAAACGATTGGGCTATACGCTTACCCCAACCTACTCAACTTCTATGGAAACTTCGGCTTTAAGGTAGATGAAAGCTTCATTGTTTTACAAGCCCAAACAATCAATTCTTCCAGGACGAAACCGTTGCCAGAAATAGGAAAGCTTCACTTTCAGGCCATAACAAAGTTTGACAAGGAATGTTTTGGGGGCGACCGAGCAAGACTGCTCGAATCAATCATTCTGAAACAGGGAAATTTAGGCTATTATTTGTCCAATAGGACTGGAGTTGTTGGATATATCGCAGCTACAGTGTACGATAAAATGGCCTGGATTGGACCCTTGATGTGTCAAAAAGAAAAAGTTGAAGATGCATCTAAATTGCTAAAAGGTGTTCTTGGAAAATTGCCGGGGAAAAGAGTTTTTGTAGCCTTACCAAGAAAAGAAACTGTCCTCACAGACATGCTTACTGCGGATGGGTTTAAAGAGGTTTTTTCCGTTGAAAGGATGTATTTAGGGTCAAATTCTGCAAGAAATTGTATATACCTGGCTGAATCTCTAGAAAGAGGATAATTTATGGAAGATTATTGCAGACTTCTACTTGATGACTTTTTGAAGACATCCTTTTCAACCGTGAAGGTTCTGGTTGAAGGCGCAACGGGTTCCAAGGACCGAAACAGCAACCGCAAAATTACTTTGTTTCGTTATGTCAACGGCAAAAAAGTCTCCGTTCCCTTCTCAGATGAACGATTTTACATACGGGGCTCGGTTGAGTATACTAATCCGCAGTTAACCGTTGAAGAAGTTCAAGGAATTGTTGGTACGCGATTGCTTGAAACCTGCGCGAATTACTTCTATGAGAATGGTTTACGTCAGCCAGACGAGGGCGACGTGGCTGCTCTTGTTGAGTTGCTCAAAAAGCCCACAAAGGGTTACATTGTACCTTTCCTTCTAAACACAGATGATGTCGAAGCAGACCGCTATTCTATGAATCCTCTAAAACGATCTCTTATAGATAGCGGGCAGAGCGCTTTTCCAGTAGCTAATGTCAAAACCGACCAACTCAAAATTGATGAATCATACGTAAAGAAGTACGATGGCACATTAATCTCGCAAAAAGAAGCAGATCTCATTACAGAAAGTCTACAAGCTAGCAATGGCTCATACCTTGACTTAGTAGATTCAATCAAATACAGCCAGCTAAAGGATTTGTCAATTTTTTTCGGAATGGATCTATCACTTTACACGTTGCGTATGCCTCTCTCCACTTTGCAGACTGAAGATAAAGACGGTTTGCTGCATTATATAATTCGGGAAAGTAACTGCGACTATGCATCTATTGAGGAAGCTTACACATGCATGGGACGCAGTATGAAAAACCGAACGACACTATTGACTGTGCCACATTCCAAAAAAGGCTTTGGCTCCAAACGTGCAGCCAGGGGTAAACTGCACTTCGAAAACGGCAAATTACTTGATGCATCAATAAAATATAAAACCACTCAACTCTACCCCAATGCTATGGATCCTGAAGACATAGCTGTTGCAGTTTGTGAAGACGACTTTGCTGTACCAGGCGAAAAACTTGCTGATTACAGTTTTGCCGAAACGCCTTCTTCTCCTCAGTTCTTTTTGTATTCTATTGGGTCACCAGAGGACGCGGCTTTGTGGCACGGCGTGGGGGCCTTTGCTGCTCCTCAACTGTTAAAGAGCTACCGTTCTGGCCGTATAGCCTGCCGAGAAGGAAAACTCATTAAGAATTTAAGTGAAAAATACAACATCTTAGTGGATGTTCCCTTACAGTTTAACCTTGCACCCGAAGGCATATGGAGCCACCCAATCCACCGCAACATCGACGCCAGCATTGGCAGTGTTGAGGACCTTCCGGATTTGGCGCATCGGGGAATGAGGCTTGAATATCTTCCAACTTTAAAGTAGGAGCAGCTTGCAATTTGACGGTAATAGAATATACGATGTTTAAAATCTTGCGCTTGTTTAGAAAACTACCATTCAACATACTCGGTGTTGGAAACCAGAAGGTTATCTTCTCCAATTTCTTCAAGGATTTCCAAAAAGTAAAAGCTGTCAGAGGAATCTTTGGTGAAAAAACCGATGAAGTTCTAAGTCACCTTACAGTCGAGATAAGTTGGGTTATGGGATACATGTACGTGGACAGCTCAGATGGGCACTTAGTGATAAGCAAAGGTTACCTGAACAACGGCGACAAAATCGACATTTACCTGGACCTCATCCATGAGCTCTTCCACGTTAAACAGTTCATGGAAGGCAAAGAACTCTTCGACCCACATTACGATTACGTCGATAGACCCACGGAAATTGAAGCCTACCGTTACTGCATTCAAGAGGCAAGACGACTGGGTTTATCCGAAGAGAGAATTCGCTGTTACCTTTGGACTGAATGGATGAGTGAGGAAGATTTTAAGCGATTGGCAAAATCAGTCAACGTTCAACTTGCTAATGCTTCTTGATAAACTTTGAGCATTTTTTGAGCGCAAATATCCCATGTAAAGTTCTCGGTAACAAACCCTCGACCATTAGCACCCATTTTTTCTCTCAAAGGTTTATCCGAAAGTAATTTCATCAAACCGTCCGCCAATGCGTCGCTATTCCCCGTTTAACGATCAAACCTGTTTCATTGTTTCGGACAGCTTCGTCGACTCCGCCGACATCGAATGCAACAACCGGTTTACCTGACGCCTGTGCTTCAAGCAGAACAATTCCTTGTCCCTCTTGAATAGATGGCAAAACGAACACGTCTGCACAATTATAGATGGATGGAAGCAAATCATCTTTGACATTGCCCAAAAACTTGAAGTTGCCTAAAAGATTAGCGGTTTCAATAGAAACAGTCAACTGTTTCTTAATCGGTCCCTCACCGACGATCAAAAACTTGGTGTCAGGTTGTTCTTTAACTATTTTTTTGGCTGCTTCAACCAGAAAAGGCAAGCCTTTCCGTTGTATCAAACTGCCTACGAAAAGCACAGTGGGCTCGTTTCCTAATCCAAACTGCTTCCTTACAGCTTGAAGGTCCTCGTTTGGTTTGAATTTTTCTGTATCTACGCCGTTTGGAACAATCCGAACTTTACCTGGGTCAATGCCATAATGTTTTTGGATTTTTTCAAGCGAATAATTGCTTATAGTAACGATTAATGTTGAGTTGTGTGCTGTTTTCTCTTCCAACTTGGCAAGCCTGTGCATGAAGCTATTTGCGATTCGGCTTCTAAGTGAATCGTAACCGTTTTTCTTATTTTGCTCATATTCGTCGGCAAGGACGCCGTGAATTGTATGTATGAATGGTTTTTTGATGCCTTGTTTCTTAAGGGCTTTGGGGAATCCGTAGCCGCTTACAGCGTGAGCTTCGTAAACATCTGAATCAATGATGTGGGACTTTTTTGGTGAGGCTTCGGTTGAAAAACCAGTTATCCAACGGAAAAAGCCTGTCCGTTGAATAGCATGGAACAAAATTCACGCCGTTAATTGTTGTGGATTCTTTAAAGCCTGACTTTAGTTCCGCTGTAAACGGTAATGTCGCTTTCGGTTTGCAGCCGCTTGCTAGTTTCCATTATGCGCCGCTCGACGCCTCCAAAGTACAGGTGCGGGGGCTGAGTGTTGAAGATTGCTAAGCGAAACTTGTCCATCCATAGCACCTTTTGTGGCTTGTTTAGTTATTGTTAGTTTGGTTTTAGATATAAGCTGCACTTAAACAGGTGGTTTTGGGGAAAATCTCTAATAGTGGTTGCCTCTGTGTATCGATTTATCCCGGCATTATAAGGGTTAAAATTAGGCGTTATTCTTCGCCGTAACCGTGTTCCATTCTGCCGTGGGTTCTATTGTATTCGTATTCGTGCCGTTCTTTTTGATCGCTGAAGACTATTAGATGTTTTTCGAGGTCTGCTTGTGTTAGGAAGATGCAGGCACAGTGTGGGCATTTGTAAAGTTTATTGTTGTTGGTTTCTTGTGCCATACTTATCACCTAATGTATGTTGATTTGTATTTTTTTGCCATCTAATTCTGATTCGTGCCACTTTGCATCGACTTCGGTGCAAGAACTGTGCAAATAGACTTTTCTAGCTCGGACCAAGCCAGCCATCTCCTCTAAATACGGCTCTAAAAGCCCTATACTTTCAGCATCTAATTCGGCAATGTGAACAGACTCCAACGTTTCCGTCGGTACAAAACCCATCTCCTTACGCAACGCTTGCACACGCCTTGCTAAGTCACGCATGATTCCTTCGCCCAGCAACTTATCGTCGCGTTGCCCGCTGAGGAACACAGTAATTTCGTCTTGCTGACTAGAAACCCAGTTTTCACCCCCTACATAATCAGGAACTGAAGTTGCGTATTCTGCAGCTTTCACGTTTGTTTGTTCCAAGAGCAGAGCTTCAAGGTTCTTGAGGGCTTGGAGCGTTTTTTCTGGCGCAATCACGATTGTTTTGGCTAATGGCCAGCGACGTTTCAGTTTTCCTTGTTGACGAGCAGCATAGGATATTGAGACAACTTTTAGCAGAATGTCAAAGTCTTCTTCCAAAGGTTTATTGAACATTTTCTCGTTTGGTGTTGGCCAAGCTGCAAGATTTACTGTTTCAGGAAGGTCGGTTTCAAGTTGGCGGTAGATTTTTTGGTAGAGTGCTTCGCTAAGAAATGGCGTAATTGGATTGAACAACAGCGTAACGATCTTTAAGGTGTGGTGCAAGAGGGCATAGATAGTTTGTCGGCGCTCGAAAGTTTCAGGTTCATCTGTCCATAGTTCTTTGCGAATCATTGGCACGTAGAGGCGGCTTAAAGTTTCAATAACGAAGTCGTCTAAAACTGCGACTGCAGTGTTGAATTCGCATCGGTCAAGGTTTTTTGTGAATTCCCCGATTTTATTTTGCAGTTTAGATATAAGCCACAGGTCAGCGGCTTGAAGTTTACCTGCCTCAAAAGCCCACTTCAACGTGTACTTATTAGGGTCAAACTCGTCGAAAGTTGCATTCTGTAAAAAGAATCTACTCAGGTGATAGAGGGTTGAGAGGACTTGGTAGGGTCTGCGGGTTAATTCTTGCATATCAAAGCTCATGAAGTCAACTGGTGAGCATTTCCTCATCATGTAAAAACGGCACAAGTCTGCGCTGCTCTTTTCGAGGAGCTTAATAGTTTCAATGACATTTCCCAGACTCTTGCTCATTTTTCTACCTTTTGCATCTTGAGTTAAACCTTGAAACAGGAACGCCTTGTATGGGGCAGCAGGTTTTCCAGTCAAGATAACATTTTCCAAGAGCAGCGAGTTTGCCCAACCTCTTGTTTGGTCGATTCCTTCAGTTAAGAAGGCTGTCGGAACAAACTTTTCAAATTCCTCATCAGTAAATCGCGCGTAGGGTGAAGCGCCGCTGTTGTGCCATGTATCTAAAACGAAATCTTCTCGCCGCATTGTTCCTCCGCATTTTTCGCATTTAAGAGTGATTCGGTCCACCCAGGGTTTGTGCAGCTCAAAGTTTTCCGGGATGGATTCTTGAGCGCTTTCGACTAGTTCTTTTTTGCTTGCGATTAGGCGTTTGTGATTGCATGTCTCACATGTCCAAATGGGCAAGGGTGATCCCCAGATGCGTTCTCGGCTTATGCACCAGGGTTTGCCTTCTTTTAAGAATCCTAAAAAGCGGTTTTTGGGTTCATCAAAGTAATACTCAATTTTTTCTGCCGCTTCGAGTACGTTGCTGTTTATTTTGTCGGTTCGGAGGAAGTATTCTTTTCGTGCGAGCCAAACCAGTTTGTGGTGTGAGCGCCAGCAGGTTGGGTATTCATGTTTTATTTTTTTTACTTTGACGAAGGCATTGCGATTTCTCAGCTCTTCAACCACGAGCATGTCTGCGTCGCGAGCAAACACTCCTGTGAAAATGCCCGCATCATTAGTGAATTTTACTTCGTCATCGTATGGAACATAAATTGGCACTTTTCTTCGGTTTGCTGCCCAAAAATCGTCCTCGCCATTGCCAGGAGAAAGATGCACCACACCAGTGGCGGTGTTTACATCTACGAATTCCTCGCCGACAACCTTGTGCACCAAGGGATGTTTGGTTTCAAGTTCCGCTTGTTTAGGAATTATATCTTTAAGTGGATATTCGTAGGCTGTTCCTTCCAAGCTTTTGCCCGTCATGGATTCGACAATTTGGTAGTTAGTGATTTCGAGTTCCTTCATGACTGGTTCGACTCGTTGACGGACCATTATCCAGGTTTCTTCGCCGACTTGCACCTTTACGTATTCGGCTTTTGGTTGAACCGCAAGCATTGTATCGGTTATTATGGTGAAGGGCATAGTGGTCCAAATTAGGAAGTACTCGTTTTGTGAGCTTGCAACCCTAAATTTGAAGTAAAGTGATGGGTCTTCGACTTCTTTGTAGCTGCCTTCATAGCCTACTTCGGCGCTGCTTAAGCTTGTTTGGCATCCTGGACAGTAAGCTACAACGTAGTGTCCTTCTTCAAGGAGGTTTTGTTCCCAAGCACGTTTAAGGTAAAACCATTCTCTCTCGATGTAACTGTCCTTGTAGGTCCAGTAAGCTTTATCCTGATTGATGGCTATGCCAAGGCGGCTGTCAGCTTCAAGCCACATTTGGTGGTAACGCATTATGGTTTTCTTGCATTCCTCAATGAAACGTTCCATCCCGAATTTCTCAATAGATTCCCGCTTATTCCTCACGCCCAAAAGTTTTTCAACCTCAAGCTCTACGGGCAAGCCTTGACAGTCCCAACCAGCCCAAAACGGCATATAGTATCCTTCCATGGTTTTCCATCGGTAACGTATATCTTTCATTATGCGTCCACGTGCATGTCCAATGTGTGGAATACCGTTGAGTGTTGGCGGTCCTTCCACGTAACCTAAAAAGCCCTTAGCGCTATTTTCTAGGAGTTCCAGCTTGTTGCGGATGTTGTTTTTTGTCCAGAATTCACGCATTTCGGCTTCGAGTTGAAGGGGAGCATAGTTTGTCGGCAGGCTCTGGTTTTGGTCGGCTTGGGTTTGGGCAGTCAAATTCATTACCGTAACGCAAAATACGCTAAAAGACTATATAAAAGTAAAAGTAAATTTTAGCTTACTTCTATATAAACGCCCAAGTTAGAGGTGGGTAACTAAGTAAAAGATCATCGATTTTTCATAGAAAACCATAGCAAAATAGACTTATGAAACTCTCAAATAATAGCTTGACTGAATTGGAGAAGTACCCTGCGCCAACTCTGAAAATCTCTAAGTCAATTGCTTCAATTTTGTCATCATTAGCTACTTTAAGAGAAGGAATATGGATGCACTTGAACTCAAAGAAAATCTTTGGTTTAGTGGCTTTTTTATTATTCTTAGTGATAGTTGGCTTAGCTAACTCTTTCTTGACTTTTGTTCCTCTTACAGAAGCCGACAATTCTCTCTCAGGTTACAGCAACACTATGAAGATAACAAGTACTGTTCCTTTCAGCGGCACAAACTCGTATTATAATTTTGAGGCGCCAAACAATAATCTAATTGGTTGGGATATAAACGGCGGCGTTGCGTCTGTTACAGCTACAAACTCCATAACTGGAAATTACAGCGTTCGTTACAATAGCACCGTTGACGATAATGCACAATGTATGACCATTGCTAGCAACTATTCAAATTATACATTGGTAGCAAAAGCAAAGATTATCTCAGATGATGGTGGTGAAAGTCAAAACCCAATGATGTGTTTTTACTTAAGGTATGTTGATGCTAATAACTGGGTGAGAGCGGGGCTATACTATGATACTGTGCACTCTGTAATGGGATTAAAACTTGACAAATATACTAATGGAGGCAGTTACACGGTAATTACTGATAAACACACGCCTTTTTCACAGGGCACAATGAGAAATGTCTATGTTTTCAAATTTATTGACACCGGTGCAACTGTTACGGCTTATGTTAATAATAGCTTGGTGATTAATGCACAAGCATACACAAGCACAGTAGCTGTTACTCAAAAAGGGTTTGGTGCTCTTGGAGTTTCTGTTCAGGTAATGTTTGACGATTTTACCATAACTGTTGGCAACGGCGGTTTGACTCCGGTTAAAGTAAGCTATGGGTATTATACACAAAATACTTTGTCGCTCACACCGCTTGCGAGTTGTACAAAACCTGTGGTCCTCGATGGTAAACGATATGCCTTTACGTGTAATGGTTGGGGTGGATTTGGTACAAGCGCTATTACAGCTTATTCGGTGGATGCTAGTTGGTCATCAGCGAGTGCTAAAGTGGTAGCAACACAATATGGAAACTTTCAGGACTTTTATGTTGCGGCATATCCTTCAGTGTGGAGAGATTTGATAATCTTATATGGCGCATCAGTCCCTGATGGGACTCACCAACAAGGATTTCTCGTTGGTTTTAATACTACAACTAACATTTTCCAAAACTTGCTATATACCCCCTATCTCGCTGCCCAGTATATTACTGGAATGACTTACTCTCCAGATTTCAACCAATTTTATCTCGTTACACTAATTGGTTCATACTTTACTAATAATCAAATAATAGTGGCAACCCCGTCAACTTTGTTTAATCGAATGGCTTGGACAACAGCGAAGTACGATAGTGGAAATATAAACGAAATACGAATAGCGTATTTGCCCAAAGATAAATGTGCATATTTCTCCTATATCAATCACACAACAGGGCACGGATTAGTTAGAAGATGGAACATAGCTGCAAATACATTCACAACAGTATTTAATGTGCCCTACACAAACTCAATTCCATATTTAGGACACTATATTCGCAGTAATTCATCCACATTATTCACGAGTTTTGCCAATAATACTCATTGGCATTTCTACTACTCTAACGATGGAAATACGTTCAAGCAATTCGCAACCCTTCCTGTCATATCGCCTAAAGGGTGATGGGTTAGAAACACATGGCGATATAATGCCGTTACCAAACAACCAAGTTATAATTCAATCGGCAGGTGACGGTAATCCAAACAATGAGATTGTATTGACCACGACTTCTACAGGAACCGCTATTGAGATTTACTACAATAATGCACACATCAACGAAATAGAAACATTCTCCGATAAGTCTGATTCAATTATTCTCATAAATGGAGAAGGTTTATCCAATCACGTAGGTGCCTATGCAACAATATTGACACCAGGACTGCATTACAAGTGCAAACCAGATTTTTCAGATATAAACTTCGGATTCGGAGCTACTGTTCTTACCTTCAATAATATCAATGTTATCAACAGTAGTTATGCAGAATTTTCCGTCAACACATCTCCGATAAATGGCAATACTACGTTTACTTTATATTACGGCAAGTCTTCCCAAACATCATTGGCTGAAAAATCAGTAAATCCATTACCTCCTTTAGGCACTAATCAATTTTTAATTTTTGGATAATTCAACACTTCGTGAATACTAACTGTTAAGGCAACTGGCTAATTGATTGATGACTTCTACAAATCAGTTGACAAAAATCTCACTACCCGATTTTCTTTTTATATTTTTTTAAAGAAAACCAAACTCAAATGGTTAAGTTAATACGTTAAATTTGCTCTATGACTATGATAATGATAGAGACTAAAAAAAGCAATGATGAACCTGCATCTTTCAAAGAAGTCAAGTTACCATGCGGTTGCGTGTACCAAGATAAAGGCTGGATGTTAACCAGAGTAAATGAATGTGAGTATCATAAACGTAAAAGAACCACTAAGCGCCCGTATAGACCTAAAGCTGAATGCGTTAGACCATAAAAAAGAAAAAATTGTCGTTTAGAGCACAATTATTGGAACTGCGATTACGACTATCATGAATGGCAGAAACTTTATTGCTCGATACCTCTGATTTTTGAAGCATCTTCAGGTTTCTTAGCATCAACTAGTCGCATATTGTATACTGAAGAAGCAAGATTGTAGAGTAACAGAGCGTTAAACCCCAATCATGATTTTGTCTGCAAAAGTCAAGTATCCGATTGTTGGAATGCCGCTTAGCATTGATAGGTGGAAAGTTGTTGCTGCCAAAAGTGTGGTTACAGCCAGAGTTATGCGCATCGTAAAATTCTGAGGTGCAATGAATAGCGCTAACAGTGAAATCGCGGTGATTACTGAAAATCAAAATACAACAAAATTCTTATTATTGCCAGCCAAGATTTTATGAAAGCTCTTCTAAGTTAAATAATGTAATTCCACGGGTTTTTCCACAATCCATTTAACCTCCAAAGCCAATTTCTCTAACCAACATGACAAATCCTCAAGGCACCCCCGCGACTAAGACTCAAAGCTCAACCAAAAGAATTCTGAAAATTGCGGTGCAAGTAGTAGTTACGGTGGCTATTTTCGCGGTCTTGCTTTGGTATATTGGGATAGGTTCGCTATATGATGCATTATTAACCATTAAAGTAGAGTATTTGGCTCTTGCTTTTCTAATGTATTTTGGAATAAACATCTTTTTTACGATAAGACTTAGAAGGGTTTTAGGCAAAGGGGGGGTAAAAACATCCTTTGGCAAAACGTTGCTTGCCCAATATGCAGGAATGTTGACTAGTGATGTAACCCCCGGGCGCTCAGGCTACATACTGACACCTGTTTATCTTCGAGACCAAAATGTTCCCGCATCAAAAGGGCTCTCAAGCATTTTGGGGATACAAACAATAGAGTTTTTGGTTAAAGTAATAGGCGGCATTGGAGCAGCTATTTTCCTGATTAAGGTAGTTCCAGCAGGCAACTGGCCCTCAGCCACTATTTTGGGAGTAAACGTAACCTTTTTCGTAATAGGCCTTGGCATCGCTCTTATGCTAACTGGTGCTCTTTTGTTAGCTGCTTTTTCATGGTCAGAGACGAGCCATATCAATTTTTGACCGCTTAGCTAATTCCAGGTATCTAAAAAGATTCACTGGAGGCATAATGGGCAAACTTGAAGAATACAAAGACAGCTCCCAGAAAACCCGCGCAGCAATCCCAGAAATCTTTGGGTTAACAATGGTATGCTGGGTGCTAAAAGGCTTCGAATGGTATTTCTTAGCAGCTGCCTTAGGAATAACAATTAGCAGCAACTTCGCAATTGCGTGGCTGGGTTTCTTCCTAATCCATCCATTAGCAACTGCATTAGCGTTTGTTCCAATTACTCCGGCAGGAGCAGGTGTTCAAGAATTTGGAATTGTTGGAATTATGAGTCTACTTTTTGTCAATCCAAGCACTGCTACTTTGGGTGCAATTGGAGCATTTGCAATCTTAGCACGAGGCTTACTAATCGTTGAAGACCTTGCTGGAGTGCCTCAGATAGTGAAATCAACAAGCCTACTCTTTTCGCGTAAAAAACCAACAGAAACAACGCTACCACCTTCTGCACCTCCACTTTAAATTTAGCCGCTTTCAAAATTCCTTAAATTCTTTTTGTCAATTAATCAACTTTAGGAAGCAAATCAATTGGACAACCCACCATCAATAAGGTTGAGCACAACTGACGACTACGCAAAACTAAAAGAAATAATTGATCTGTCTTTTCCAAGGTTCTTCCGTTACTTCGCCAGTCACAGCGTAAAATCAGAAGAAGGAAAAGTTCTTGTAGCCGAAATGCAGGGCATAATTTCGGGTTTTGTTAAACTCATCGAATTCAACATTGGCTCACAAAAATATGGTTGTATTCTTTGGATTGCGGTTCATCCTTCTTATCGGCGTAGAGGAATTGCACTCAACTTAACAAACGTTGGCTTAGAAACCCTGAAAAAAGATGGCGCTAAAGCGGTTTTTGCTTCAACTCAAAGAAGAAATCAGCGCCGCAAAGGCAACTTTGGGCAAATCTGGTTTTAGACGGATGGGTTTTTTGGGTTTATGGCGGTTTTTTGGTTGGCGGGTGTTCAGTTTTTACGGTGACATTTGGTATGCACCTGGAGAAATCGTGTTTATGCATGATTCTTAAGAGATGTGGTCGGGAGAGCAGGATTTGAACCTGCGACAGCTCGGTATCTGTGGCCTAGACAGGCTAGAATGAAGCCCACCATGGGTAGACCTCTACAGCTTCTCCACCAGCTAAGCATGTTAGCTAGCTCGAGAGCTCTGCCAGGCTGAGCTACCTCCCGACAAAGACCATAAAGACAAGAATACAGAATTTATGTGTTTTGGCATTTTCCGCAGGCTTAAGCCATACTAAACATTTTAATCTTTTAGCAGTAGTGATTCATACTGCAAGAGGCGCATGAAAAGTTGACAAAAACCATCGGCATCGTTACTTCTGGTGGAGATGCACCAGGCATGAATGCTGCTATTCGCGCAGTAACACGTGTAGGTTACTCGATGGGTTTTCAGGTGATAGGGTTTGAACGCGGTTGGGATGGATTATTAACAAACAGTTTCAAAAAATTAACTCCTCGCAGTGTCGGCGGCATCATACAGCTTGGCGGCACCATTCTTCATACTTTTCGGTGCCCATCGTTTGAGCAGCCAGGTGGCGTTGAAAAAGGTGCAGAAACCCTACGACAGAACAATGTTGATGCTCTGGTGGTTATTGGTGGTGACGGTTCGTTCCGTGGAGCCGTGGCTTTGAGCAAGAAAAGCGACGCTTTAATGGTTGGGCTTCCAGCCACAATTGACAACGACGTTTATGGTACAGATGAAACAATTGGCTTTGATACCGCAGTTAATACAGCAGTTGAGTCGATTGACAAGATTAGGGACACTGCAATTTCCCATGAACGAATATTCATAGTGGAAGTTATGGGTCGAAAAAGAGGGTTTTTAGCCTTAGAAGTGGGATTGTGTGTGGGTGCAGAGGTCATTTTGATTCCTGAGAAACCCCAGGGTTTAGAAGATATAGTAAATATTATGGAGAATAACTCCAAAAAAGGCAAGAGAGCAGGAATAATTGTTACTGCAGAAGGTTTTGGTGATTCAGGCAAATTGGCACAGGAAATGCAGCGGCAAACAGAATCTGAAGTTAGACTCTCAATACTTGGTTATGCGCAACGTGGAGGAAGCCCAACGGCAAGGAGCAGATTGTTGGCTAGTTTGTTTGCTGAAAAAGCTGTGGAGTTGATTTGCGAAGGAAAAGGCAACTTGGCTGTGGGATTACAGAAGGGCGCAATTACTAGCCTTGAGTTGGAAAACGCAGCTAATAAACGAAAACATTTAGATTTGCGGTTGCTGAAAGTCTCTGAAATGCTTTCAATTTAAACCCCTCTTCTTTTGCTTTTTGGGTTTTCAAAGTTAAAGTAGTGATTCGTAGATTTTGATGGTTTGCTCAGCGACCTTCCGCCAAGTGAAATACGCCAGCACTCTTCGCCTTCCGTTTTCACCCCAGTTTTTCGCTTTCTCAGGGTCACGCAACGTTTCTTTGATGCCCCAAGCTATGTCAGCTGGATCTTCACCGTTAATGTGCACACCGTTCTGGTCTGTACCCCCGTTTATGACTTGTTCTTTGAAACCAACAACTCCGCGAGCACCAACAACCACGGGTTTCTCCATAGCCATAGCTTCCAAGCTGACAATTCCAAACGGTTCATAGATTGAAGGAAAAATGCATACGTCAGATGCCGCATAGTGGAGGATTCTTTCTTTTTCGGAAACAAAATCGAAACGGTAAACAATGTTATCTTTGATGTTTAATCTGATGGCGGTTTCCTCAATGTCGTTTTGCTCATCGCCTTTACCTAAGATAACCAGTTTGGTGTTCGGGTACTCTTTAAGAATCATAGGCATTGCCTGCAGCAGATTACGTACACTCTTTACCCATGTAAGCCTGCCCACAAAAAGCAACATGTTCCAATCGCTTGGAATTCCATATTTCTTTCGGATTGCTGCGACGTCTTGTTTTTGAACATTAACAGGGTCGTAGCGTTCAGGGTCTACACCGTTCCAGACTACACTGATTTTTGAGGGTTGCCAGCCATGTTTTATGAGGTCGTCTTGCATAGCGTAGCTTACTGTCACTATTTTGTCTGAGTTTTGAGCCATGGCGTTTTCAAGGTAGGAAACAACTTCCGAGCCTTGCCCGCCGCTTCTACCCCACTCGGTGCTGTGAGTATGAAAGACAACTGGGATTTTGGTTTCATTCTTTACTACCAACCCTGCTATGCTGCTCAGCCAATCATGAACGCAAACGATGTCGAAGTCGTATTTTTCCTTCCTAATCAAGTCATTAATCAATTTGGTTGCGCTTAGAATGTTGTAGATAAAAATATCGTTGAAAAGCTTGATGTTAGTACCCCATTTTTTGAGGTCATCAACCACAAAGAATGGCCATACGTTTGTAGCGTCAGCTATTTGGGGTCTGTGCACTTCCACGCCTTTCATTATTTCTCTGGTTTGCAAACCATTGTTGTTTAATGTGAAGACAGAAACGTCATGTCCGAGATCAACAAATTCTTGAGTGATGTATTCAGCGTATGTTCCAAGTCCGCCGACGATTTGAGGAGGGTATTCATAAACGAAGAAACCTATTCTCAAAAAAGCCACCTGTAACTCACTTTACTCTAGTGTTTTCTGTCTATTTATATTTTCAGAATTGCAGATATGAATATGCTTTTATGATAAACTGTTGGAGTTTAGATAAGGGAGTTAAGTTTGAAGTCAGCATTAATAGTTTATTTTTCCAGTACAGGAAACACCCAGAAAGTTGCCTATGCAATCAAGGAAGGATTGGAAGCAGGCGGTTTGCGGGTTGAACTTAAGAAGCCCCAAGAAGCAAGTGAACTTGACTTCTACAATTATGATCTGGTCTGTGTGGGTTCACCTTCGATTGAGTGGCAACCAGCTAAACCAATCTTGGATTTTTTGAAGGCAAAACTTGACCTTTACCGAAGCCAAGACAAGATCAAGCCCTGTGCTCCCAAAGTTGCTGGCAAAAACGCATTGGTTTTTTGCACTTATTCAGGTCCACACACCGGGATCGATGAAGCTACTCCTGTGGGGAAAACTATGAGACAATATTTTGAACATTTTGGCTTCACAATCCTTGGCGAATGGTATGTTGTCGGAGAGTTCCACGGAAGAGAAGACATGAGCACACAGGGCAAACTCGGCGACATCAGAGGCAAGCCCACGTTGGATGAGTTGGCGAAAATTAAAAAGGATGCCCAACAAATATCTAAGAGTCTATAATGGAAGTGTTGACTTGACTAAGACTGTTAATTTGCCTTTGCGGGTTCATGAAGATCTAATTAAAGTTTCAGAGGAATTGACGTTGATGGCTAAAAAACCAAT
Source organism: Candidatus Bathyarchaeota archaeon (assembly GCA_963818655.1). GTDB lineage: Archaea > Thermoproteota > Bathyarchaeia > Bathyarchaeales > Bathycorpusculaceae > Bathycorpusculum. The sequence goes on along the minus strand of CAWFTD010000016.1, from coordinate 88,316 downwards.
TTCAACCTCGATGGCAGTTGATTTGCTTATGGAAATTTACCGCGCCCACCTCAACAACCCTTGTGCTCTCGACGCTTTTAGTCAACAACTCAGAAGCCTAAATCTGATGACGCCGGAAGAATTTGACAAATACTGGGATGAGCCTGAGAAAACTCCTCAGCCTAAACATAAAGAAAAAACATAACGCATTAATCAAACCTACGTAGCTTCAGTTTACAAAAGCGCTTACCTCAAGTTGAACGACTAATGAGTAAACAAACCAAACTATTCGGAGCAAGTACAGAACCGAAAGTTCTAACATCGCTTGAATTAGAAAAAGCAAAGATGTTGGCTTCACAGATAGGTGACCAAATAAAACCATTATGCTCTCGGCTCGAACTTGTTGGTTCGATCCGTAGACAAAAAGCTTTGGTTGGCGATATTGATTTTGTGGTTGTGGCAAATGATGGGAATTGGGCTAAAATTACCACATGCTTTAAGAAATCAAACGTTATTTGTGCTGGAAATCAACTGATTAAGATAAATTACCAAGCAGGGGTAGACTTATTTCAAGCCGACTTTTATCGTGCTTGTGCTAGCAACTTTGGAATTCAGCATCTTATTCGCACAGGAAGCGCGGAACATAACTGTTTCTTGGCAAGCCATGCCTTATCGAATGGGTTTAGACTAAAATACAGTGAAGGGCTACTAAAAAATAATCAAATTGTTGCTGGTGAAACAGAAGAAAGCATTTTCAATGCCCTAGGTTTGCCCTGTCCAAAGCCAGAAGAACGAGAAATCGCAGATGGCAAACCTCTGTGGCAAAAAAATAGCCTTTAAAATTAACTTGTAAACCGAAACAAACTAATAATTCTGTATTAGAACCCAAATACGCAAGCCAGTTTTTGAACTAACAACTAATTCCGAGTGTATACAAAGACATAGCCACCGAAAGCTCTAAATGCCCTTATCACCGTGTTTTTCCAGAAAAGGGCCGGTAGATCAGTTCGGTATGATCGCCGCGTTCGCAACGCGGAAGCCGCGGGTTCAAATCCCGCTCGGTCCACTTTTACTCCCGCCCGCCCCATTTTTGAAAAAAGCTTGACAAAAATGAATTACTCTATGTTTGCACAAGAGTAATCAGAAAGCCCTGTTTTTTGGCACCCCAAGACCCAAAAAAGCAAATCATAAAAAAAGAAATGAAAAAAAGGTGTTATTTTCTTGCCTTTATTAAAATTAGAATTGCGACCAATACGAAGCCAACACCTGTTATGCCTTTAACATCATTGCCAGACAACGGTATACCAGGTTGCCCCCAGGTCACCAGAATAGCATCAACAGCCAAGATAATGGCGAACATTAACACCAGTAAGCCTATTACTATATTTTCAATTTTGATATTTTCGCCTCCTTTCTTATCAGATTCATTTTTTAGAAGAGCTCAAAATATTACTTTTCTCTATTTCGAGATATATAATTTTTGGAGTGAACGTAACAGCAAAAACACCTCGGGTAGCGAGGAACACCTCCCTATAGGGCACCCTCCTCGCACCTAAGGACTCTGTTTTTACACAACAAACTACAATTAAACGTGAAAAGAAATTAGAGTTAGGCAATCTAAAGAGGGAAAAACCAACTATGTTGGTCGCAGATAGATTGCTATTTGTGCTTTTGACACCTTGAGTTCTAATCCACTTTCAGAGCAGCATTCAGCACCTTTTTTCAGAGCTGAAATCGCTAACGTGTTTCTTGGAAGATTATTAAATGCAGGCTTTACTCCATGTATTATTTCAGTGGCGTCTTTTGTCAATTCTATTTCAAGATGTGTTACTTTCAATTCTTCTTCTGTGTCAAGGATTATGTCTTTTACTTTACCCAATTTGAAACCGTCATCAGAAACCACGATTTTATCAATCATTTGGCTAAATTTCACTTATACATCTCCGAAATAATTTAATCGTCACTAATTAATTAATTTTGTCAGCGTTAAGTATAGTTGTACTATTACTAACAACAATACTTTCATGAGAAAAATAGTAGTCCAAAAACTTATAGCTAGATAGCAACAATAAGAACTCAGGGATTAAAATGAGTGAAGAAACAAACCCCAAGAAATTAGATAGGCTAATTGAGGCGGGTTCGAATCCCGCCCGGTCCATAATGGAGTCTGAACCCGTTTGGTTCAAATTCATAGAGACTTGCACCACTCAGAGCTTGAAACCGGTAGGTGCTCAGGCTCAATGCGCAAATATCCAGTAAGCATAGCCCTTTCTAACCGCGTGTTAGATAAAATAGACAAAGAAGCCTCCAAAGCAGAAAAGGTCAAGAAGCGAATATGTTGAGCTTCATTTTGAAAACATTTTCTTCGATAAGCAAGAATTGCAGACATAGCATTTCTTGTACTCTATTTATCGTTCACATTTCTTTGGGGAGGCAAACGTATACTAAATGAAGTGCCTTTTTCTTCTTGGCTTTCAAAGGTTACGGTGCCGCCCGGAGCGTCAGTTATACGTTTAACCACAGCCAAACCAAAGCCCTGTTCCTTAGACTTTGTAGTAAATAACGGAGTAAAACAGTTCATCTGTTATTTTGGTTTTTCTTACTTCTGATTCTTAGGAACCTGTACAACTAATTCCTCAAGTATCTTCTCGCGCTAACTTTCAACATAGACTAAGAGTATTAAGTGGAATAAGCAATCTTGTGCCTGTACTATCACAATCACATCACTTTTTATGCGCAGCTATTCACAGTTAACCTGTTTAGCGTATGCTTACATACTTTAGAGCAACTTGAAAATTTTTATGAGGAGGTGAAAAATAACGGAAGATATTGTTGATATTGCTGTTGCAGCTGGAGGCTTCAAAACATTTATCGCAGCAATAAAAGCCGCAGGATTAGTTGAAACACTAAAAGGTCCAGGTCCATTCACAATTTTTGCACCAGATGACAGGGCTTTTTCATTGCTGCCCGCAGGTTCAACGGATGAACTAATGAAAAATGTTCCAAAACTTAAGGCGATTCTGATGTACCATGTTATTCCTGGAAAGTTTACGATTGACGAAATAGCTCAAATGAAAACCGCTAAAACTCTTCAAGGCCAGGAAATTGAGATTCACGGCAAAGGTTGGTGGCATCTTCACATGAACCCGATAATCAATGATGACGCACACATTATAGGCACAGACATTGTAACCGATAATGGTATAGTCCATGTAGTGGACAGGATACTTATGCCAAATATGGAGCTTACTTGTCCGGTTTGCGGTATGGGCTTTATGACCAAACAAGCTATGGATGATCACACTGAAACGGCCCACGTAGTTGAGAAAACCCCCGAAGCACCGATGCCTGCTGATGTTGCGCCAGTAGTTGAAAAAGCCCCGGAGCCAATTCCAAGTATTGAGGTCATGCCGGTAGTTGCGGCGGTGCCTGAACCGTTGCCACCCACTGAAGTCATAACAGAACAGATGCCAGTAGCAGCGAAAGTGACAGGAGTTTTTGAGGTTTTCTGTGACTCTGCTTGCAGATTCCGTTTCCATCTGAAAGCTACTAATGGACAGATAATTGCTGTAAGCCAATCGTACGGGACAAAAGAGGCAGCTCTAAAAGGCATTGTTTCAATACAAAAGAATGCTCCAATAGCTAAGACTGCTGATTTTACAACGAAGGAGATTATACCAGATTCTGCGCACCGAGGAATTGTACAAGACCCAGATTTCGAAATTCAATGTGATTCTGCTGGTAAGTTCCGTTTCCATCTGAAAGCCGCTAACGGGGAGATAATTGCTGCAAGCCAGTCCTATCTGTCAAGAGAGTCAGCCGAAAATGGTATAGCATCGATAAAGAAGAATGCTCCAATGGCAAAGATCATTGATCAAACCACTGCGGTAACATAAACCTAACATTTCTTTTCCTTTTTTATTTATTCAGAACTATGGGTGGTCTTTTGGGTTCCAATGATAATAAACTTGTTCTTCAAATGCGTTCTAAGTGCGTAGGAAGCTACGTTTTTTTAGCCTCTGACTTTGTCTGTTGCCATGCTGTACTGCGTCTTCAGGAAACTGTAAACCGCTTCTATATACGACTTCGACGCTGAAGATACAAAACCACTGCCAAGGGTACAGCTACCAAAACAAGAGAAACGCTGATCAAAACAATCACAAAAACATTTCCGGTTACGCCGAAAGTCACTGGATTAATGCCGAACAACTCAAATATTGGATCAATTACACTTGCTTTGCCAGACATATGGGCGCCCAAGCTTCCAGCTAGGACCATAAAAAGAAAACCTAATACTCCCAAACAGGTGTACACAGTCGCCATACCACTGTTTTTCCAGAGGTTTTCTCCATATTTTGATCTCAAATAAACGAAAATGATCCAGAGTTCAGTTGCGAAAATGAAAAACATGACTTTGTTGAGTCCCAAAGCGCTTGTAGTTATAAATTCAATAGGCCAAAGGTAGCTACCGACGATTGCTGAAGTTATAAGACCGATGACTCCGCCTATTCCCGCCAAATATGCCGTAGGCTCAGCATATCGAGCTAGCTTACCCATGAAGGAATCCATCGGCCAAAAACTACCATAACTCTCTTTAGTTCTTCGCATTCTCAGATGAATTCTAGCGATAACAATTGCAAGTATGCAGAAAGTTGCAAGAGTGAGCATTCCACCATGCATTTCTATCAGCATGGAGTGCAACGAGATAAGATCAACCAAGCTGAATCCCTCGATAGAAGTTAGTGAATATGTTGTATTTTATTTTTTCCTTCCCGCTTTTCTTGCTTCTTTTGGAAAACCCGCTTTCTCATCTTTCTCATCCTATAACGAGTTTTCTGAAAGCCTTAGACTACTTGGTAAGAATGAAGTCTTAAATACTACTACAGAAAATCAATCTCTTGAGTTGGATTGGTGACACTTTGTCCCAGAAGCCCTCAATTGGCGTCTTTATTTGTCATTGCGGAGGAAATATCAATGGCACAGTTGATGTGGCTCGCGTTAAAGAAAAGATCGGTTCTATAGATCAAGTTATAGTAACTGAAACTCTCGAATACGTCTGCAGCAACCCCGGACAAGAAATGATAAAAAACGCTATTAAGGAAAAGGGTTTAGAACGAGTGGTTGTGGCTTCTTGTTCTCCTAGAATGCACTTAGACACCTTTAGGCAAGTCATGAAGAGCGCTGGATTGAATCCCTATCTCTTGGAAATGGTCAACATTAGAGAGCAGTGTAGCTGGGTTCACGACGACAAGGAAAAAGCGACTAATAAGGCTATAGCTCTTGTACGTGCTGGTGTACAGCGGGCTCGATATTTGGAGCCACTAACTTCAGAGAAATTGAAGGTAACTGAAAGTGTGTTAGTGATCGGAGGAGGTATTGCAGGAATATACTCCGCCCTTGAATTAGCTGATAAAGGCTACCAAGTGTACCTAGTTGAGCGAACCCCAAGCATAGGGGGTCACATGGCCCAACTCAGCAAGACCTTTCCGACGTTTGACTGCTCAGCCTGCATTTTGACGCCAAAAATGGTGTCGGTATCACATCATCCAAACATAAAGATTTTCACTAACGCAGAACCCATCCTCGTTAAGGGTTCTTCAGGAAGATTTGAAGTTACGATTAAAGTGAAACCCAGATATGTAGATCTCGAAAGATGCAAAGCTTGTGAAGACTGCGCCATTAATTGTCCAGTTGAGAAACCTAGCAGTTTTGAAGAAAATCTAGTTCAGGAAAAAGCCATTCACATACCTTTCAAACAAGCCATTCCCAACGCTTCGGTAATAGACAGAGACTACTGTTTGTATCTTACGGACTACTTGGCTATTTTAGGGCCACCTGGAAGTCGAGGGGTTTGCGGGAAATGCAAAAAAAACTGTAAGAGTGACGCCATTAACTACAATCAAAAAGATAGACTCTTAGATCTGAAAGTTGGAGCTATAATCGTAAGCAACGGTTTCAGCCTAATGGATCCTACGCTTATTGGCCAATACAGCTTTGGCTTTCACCCTGATATCATAACTAATCTTCAGTTCGACAGACTTATGCTACAAGGCCTTCACAAACCCTCAACAGGCGAAGTACCGAAAAAAGTGGCCTTCATACTTTGCGTTGGAAGTCGTAGTGAAACCACCAACGGATGTTCTTATTGCTGCAAAATAGGTTGTATGACTGCCATAAAACACGCCTTATTATTAGACAAGGCAGTCCCCGAATCAGAAGCCTGGATTTTCTACACTGACGTAAGGGCTTTTGGCAAGGGATACGAAGAATTTTATGCAAAGGCTAGAGAACACCTAACCACTTTTATAAGAGGTCGGGCGGCTGAAGTCATACCAAATGGTAATTCCCTAATAGTAAAGGCAACGGACACATTACTTGGTAAACAAATTGAAGAACAATTTGATCTGGTTGTGCTCAGTCCAGCTCTTATTCCTAACAAAGGAACCAAAGAACTAGCTGATATGTTAGGTATTGACTTGGGACCGGATGGTTTCTTTTTAGAGGCTCATCATAAGCTCAAAGGGGTGGAAACGAAGAGAAAAGGCATCTTCGTGGCTGGAGCCGCTTTAGGTCCAAAGGACATACGTGAAACCACGATGGAATCCATGGCTGCAGCTTCCAAAGTTGCAACCTTTCTGGGGAAAGGGGAAATATCAGTTTCTCCTGAAGTGGCCTATCTGATTCCTGGGAGATGTGACCTCTGTGGAATTTGCGTTGACCAATGTCCCGCCAAAGCCATTAATAAAGGCAAGAACGAAGTCATCATAAACCCGATATCTTGCCATGGATGCAGTATATGCATTCCAATCTGCCCCAAAGAAGCATTAGATCTAAGACATACAACAGAGGAACAAATGATTGCTCAGATCAAAGGAATCGTTGAGGGAGAAGATACGACGACCAAAATAATCGCTTTCGTGCAGAAAGCAACAGCCTATGGATCAGCTGATTTAGGAGGACAAAATAGGCGAAGCTATTCTCCCGAGATAAGAATAATTAGAGTACCAAGTATAGCCCGTCTGGGAATCAAACATGTTCTCCATGCCTTCGCAGCAGGCGCCGACGGCATTATCTTTGTAGAAGATGACGACAGCATATTCAAAGAAGACATGGTGAGAGAACGCGTCATGCTGTTCAAGAAGGGTTTGGGCAAATTTGGAATACAGCCCCTTAGACTTCAATCTACCACCACAACTCTTCCTCAATACGAAAAAACATTGACCCTTTTTGACGACTTCGTAGGAAGGGTCAAAAAAATGACTCCCATAACCCAAGAAAAGCGTGAAGAGATAAAAAAATACCTCGAGGGCAAGAAAATTGTCGCATGAAAAAGACAAACCTACCGCAGAAGCGAAAACCACCCAGATAGGCGTGCGCAAGGAATCCAGAAGCGATTTCATTAAAGACGTCATGAAAATGCCAGGAGGAGAAAAAATACTTGAATGCATACAATGCGGTTCATGCGCAGGTGGATGCCCAACCATGTTTGCCATGGATTATTCTCCAATGCAAATCATAAAAATGATAAATCTAGGCATGAAAGAAAAGGTCCTGTCAAGCTCAACAATTTGGGTTTGCTCAGCTTGTTACACTTGCGCAACTCGCTGCCCAAGAAATGTAAACTTCACCACGCTTATGATGTCTCTCAGAAACAAAGCTATTCGAGAGAATCTGGTCAAGGACAGTGCAAAATCGAATTTTCACAAATATTTCTTTGAAGTCGTAAACAAATATGGAAAAATGCATGAGCCTGAGCTTCTTGTCAAGTTCGTGGATATGACTAATTTTGATAGTCTTCTCCACAATGCGCGTCTGGGGTTTAGATTATTCAAGAGAGGAAAACTGCACCTGAGGGCACCGAAAATCGAACAGACTTCATGGGTCTCCAGTATACTTGAAAAGACCGATCAGAAGGAACCTCAATGAAATACGCTTTTTACCCAGGATGTTCTAGTCAATCTACGGAAAAAGAGTACGAAGATTCAACCAAGGCAATCTGCAAGGCTCTAGACATAGAACTAGTGGAAGTACCTGACTGGAACTGTTGCGGAGCTATCGATGCAGTTTATTCGTTCAAACCACTGTACTCCATTGCCCTCGCAGCCAGAAACCTTGCTATCGCAGAAAAAATGCAGATGGACATTGTAACTCCTTGCAGCGCCTGCTACTTCACTCTGAATAGAACAAACAAAATTCTAAGAGAAGATGCAGGAACGAAAAGCAAAGTTGATGAAGCGCTTGGAAACGCTGGGTTACACTACAATGGCAATGTAAGAGTGAGACATTTTGCTAGCATTCTCTTGTCTGATATAGGTCTCCAGAAAATAAAGGAGAAAGTCAAGGTTCAGCTGACCAATCTTAAAGTCGCTTCTTATTACGGATGTTACCTCGTCAGACCACCCGAAATCTGCAATTTTGATGATCCGGAACACCCGAAGCACTTGGATGAACTGGTTGAGACCTTGGGCGCATCCAAAGTTGACTACTATGGCAAGACCAGATGCTGTGGGGGTTCGCTGGGCATAACTGATGAAGAAATAATCCTGAAAACATCTAAGGATATTTTGCTGAGCGCCAAAAATTCTGGAGCAAACTGTATAGTAACTGCATGTCCTTTGTGTCATTTAAACTTGGACGCAAGACAGAAGGATATAGAGTCGCGTTTTAAAATCAAAATTAACCTGCCAGTGCTTCATTTCACCCAACTTGTCGGTTTAGCATTTGGAATAGAGCCGAAGCAGCTTGGACTGCAGAGAAATTGCGTGTCTCCAAAGGAGATTTATCCTTTAACTGCAACTAGTGCTTCGAAAACTGAAAAACCTCCAGCTGGTTGAAATCTGCATAAAACCAAACTTCAATAGAGAATATTGAATCTCATTTTCTCGGTCGAACGAGGATAAAGTTATTCCTTGCCAGCGCGCCTCACTGGGATCGTGGCTGGAGCTAAACGGTAGCTACTATCAGCAAAGAGAGAGCTAGTTGCGCGAGACTTTCGCCCTTAAAAATCCCTTGGATTGCATTGGTATAATCATCTACAAAAGCCAAGTTGGCAACTAATACATTCTAGAAAAGCTTACACTATTTTACTTGCTCAAATTGAAATGCTGTTAGCCTCTGCAATTTAGATGTAATTGTTTCAAAGGTGTTCTTAGTTCGTATTGTAGGAATAAATTTCTCTGATAGTTTAATCGCTATCCTTTGCTCATAATCATTTATTTCGTGAAATTTGCCATCTATAATAGCAACTATGGGTACTTTGGATTCTATATTTAGAGAAACTTTATCTGATAAAACAAAGTGGTCTGGTTTTAATGGTGACTCTCGAAAAGTAAGTAACATTACATCAATATTGTCTTCTAATGTAATAGCACCATTAACAGCTAGGTTCCATGCTGTAGAACCATATGCAGATGACACCATTATGCCAGTGCATTTGGGAGTTGGTATTAACGTATTATCTTTGTACTTATGTGATTCTAAGTATGTTTTCATTAGTAAACTTCTATTTAATTTAGCGATAATTGCTACATCATTTAGAGCATAATAAGTTCTACCATCAAGATTTAACTCTAATAATCTGTTTTTGGTAATTACATACAATCCTCTCTCAAGGTCAGATATAGCTGACTTTATGTTACCAACATTAACATCTATTGTATATCCTAAAGACTTGAAAGAGTTAGACCTAAAATGAACTTTGATTACTGGTAGTTGGTTCTGCAATATAGAATACTTTACAGAATCATTTAGGATACATCCATCTCCACCAACTACAACACCTTTGGTTGCTTTAGATATATCAGAAGTTATAGCAAACTCTTCGAAGAATGGCTTTATAACTGAAATATCCTCTTCTCTACCAAAAAAGATGAATGTATCATTCATTATGTCTCGTCCCATTGCGAGCCCCAGTTTTCACAAGTCAGTTATTGATAAGCTTTTTAATATTTAAACACTCAGACGCGTGCGCACTATTTCTAGGCGTATTTATATGTATTGAATTAAACTGCGTGCCTGCCTGCAAAAATTATAAATACATTCCAAGCGTCAATCCTTGTTGGGTGGAATTGATGTCTGAGATGTTACCAACGATACATACTGGAGTTCCAGGGTTGGACGAGCTAATAAGTGGCGGGTTTCCAAAAGGTAGAGTAGTACTTGTTGTAGGAGGTCCGGGCGCTGGGAAAACAATTCTGGCATCTCAGTTCTTATATAAAGGAATTTCTGACTACAACGAAAACGGTGTTTTTGTAAGCCTAGACGAAGCAAGAAACCACTACTTTGCTGAAATGTCAAAATTTGGCTGGGATTTCGAAAAAGCTGAAAAAGAATCTAAATTCAATTTCTTAGACGCTACCCGGTTATCCAGAGTAGCTATACTTAAAGAGAAAATGCTCAAGGAAGAAGTTAGTAGTCTTCGTGGCAAAGAAATCACAATTGATAAACTGGTTCAAGAGTTAGATGAAAAGGTCAAGCAAGTGAACGCCAAACGCGTTGTGATTGACACACTTGCGTCTTTATTCTATAGATTCTTAGACCCCGTTGAACGAAGGACAGCTGGAGTGGAGCTAATAGAATCATTGTCTGACCTTGGAGCAACGATAATAGTTACAACCGAGCTAGGCCAGCTTGGGCTAAAACGGAAAATCATGGAAGAAGAATTCCTTGTTCACGGTTCAATAATGATGCAGACTTTATTCTCTCATGGCACAACAACGAGGGGATTGCAGGTTGAAAAGATGCGTGGCGTTAACGTCAACAATAACCTTGTGCCCTACACCATTGATTGTACTGGAATTGAGATTTACCCCACGATGTCACTGTTTAGGGAAAAATAGTCTGGCTACTGTGAAAGGTACTTTGTAATTAGGGTAGAATAAATCCTGCCTTATCAAACCCGACCATTCAAGATGAGGTGTTAGGGCACGTTTTGTGAGAAACCTCTTATCTTTTTTGAGAAGCAAAAAGCTTTAGTTAACATATAAACAATAAAACAATTGCATGTTGGCGATTAGTTTAGCCAAGGTAGATACAAATTGATACAATCTAACTTCTGCGCGGAACCCGATTTCGTTGGAAGAAATCGAGAACTCGAAGAGCTGCTGCAATCCCTAGCATCGGCCATTGATGGAAGAGGCAGATTCCTAGTTGTTTCAGGAGAGACTGGAATCGGAAAATCGAGAATAGTTAACCATTTTTTAAGTTCACTTAGCGAAAGCTTGCCTGTTACAGTCTTAAAGGGTCATTGCCTAAAAAACCCCCCATCGCCATATTACCCCTTCCTTGAAGCCTTTTGTGGCAAAGACAAGAATGAGAGCAATTTAGATTGGTTAAAAAGAGCAGGCCAGGGTCAATCTTCCGGTTTATCATCTCAAACTTTCAAAGATGAAGCCTTTGGCTCAGTAAGGGCAATTCTATCATCAATGTGCGCAAAGAAGAGTGTCGTTCTTTTCATAGAAGATATTCATTGGTCTGACTCAGGTTCCTTGGAGTTGTTAGCTTGTATAGCGGAATCTATGCCTGCAAAAAATCTATTTGTTGTTGCGACTTTGGATGATGGAAATGTTTCACAACTTCAAGACGAGAAGTTTTCCAAAGTTATGGGTACAATTAGAAAAAGCCCTAGTTTCCACGAGATTAGACTTTCAGGTTTGAACTTAAATGAAATATCCTCATTGCTAAACAAAGTTGCAAGTCAAACTTCTCAACCTATAGTTGAGGGATTCTTTGAAAAGAGCCATGGCAATCCCTTATACATTATTGCTACCTTGAAGTTATTATCCAGTAAACAATCACCAGAAAAAGCCCAACTCAATATAGCCCAACTTGTCAATGAACAAAAAGAACTAAACCAAATAGTCATTTCAATCGCTAATAGATTACTCTCTGAGCAACGGAAGATTCTAGACATTGCTTCTGTGCTTTCCACAGAGTTTGATCTTGCCCTCATTGCAAAAATGCTCAGTATTAGCATTATTGAAGTTCTTGAAACCATCAACGCGATTTCAGAAAGCTCGTCCCTGATTGTTTCTGATGGAACGAAATATTGTTTTTGTCACGAAAAATTCCACGAAATACTCTATGAAGCGGTAGCTGCACAAGAAAGAGAGGAATACCATGGCAAAATTGCAATGGCACTAGAAAAGGAGGCAGAGCCACAACCATGGCAACTTGCTTATCATTATCGCAAATCCAACAACAAAGAAAACGCTATAAAATATTCTTTAGCCAGCGGTGAACAAGCCCTCTCGTTTATGCTTGATACTGAAGCAGCTCAATTCTTCAACTATGTGCAGGATATGGTCAAAGATAATCCCCAATATCTTATTCAAAGGGAAAAAGCCACAGAGAGTCTAGGAGATGCTCTTCTAATCAACGGTGGTTTACAAGCTGGAAGAATTTTTGAGCAACTTAGCGAACAAACAAACTCAAATCAGACTAAAGTTAGAGCGTTACGTAAAGCCTGCTATGCCTCTATGCTAGAGGGAAATCAAACCCGTGCATTTGCTTTAATTAGAAAACCTCTAAACCTTTCAGATATAGATCGGCTGGAGATCGCTCATTTTTCTCTTGTTAAAGGTGCAGTGGAGGCCTGGGGCGGCAATATAACAGAATCATTGCAGGACCTTGAAAAAGCGTTAAGCATTTTTGAGGAAGGTCAATCAAGCCCAGACGTAATTGATACGTTGGTTGAGTTATCAATAGCTTATATGGGGAGATCTAAGGATAACTCCAAATCTACTCAATCAGAAAAATCGTTGGCTTGCATTACTCGAGCACTCGCCCTAAGCGAAAAACTAAAAGACAAAAAAAAGCAAGCCTATGCCTTGGAAACAGCTTTTACAATTTTTTATGAGTGCGGCTTAAAGACGCAAGCAAAAGAAGTTATGGATAGGCTTTCTCGACTAACTCTATCAATGAATGACCCCCAAAGTAGACATCTCAGTGAGGCTTGGAGCTATTGGATGTCAAGCTTTATGGTCGAGAGTAACGCGATGGATAAGATCTTCACAAAGATATTTGACAAGATAGAGTTCTGTCCGGAGCCTAAAATTGAAGTCACCAATGATAGCAAACAAGAATTCAGATCAGCGATTGAGTATTGCCAAAAGGGGATTAAATTAGTTGAAGATAAGTATCTACTTGAGATTCGAGGATTGCTTTATGGAAACTTTTCTAGAGAATACTGTTTCCTAGGGGAACTTCAAAGTTCAGACGAGTTCTTGAATAGATTAGAAGCAATTAATTTTACAGCCCATTCAAGATTAGTGCTCACAAAAAGTCTTTACTTGTTTAGTAAAGCACTTTCATGTTCATTTAAAAGACAATGGCAAGATGCAAACAGATTCTACAAAGAGAGCATAGACTATTATTCTAATCTTCGTCCAGGAACAAGCATCGAAGCTACAATACGGCAATGGTATGGTTGTGCTCTTCTTCAGCAAAAAAAATTCGAAGATGGGATGCAACAATTAGCTCAATCAAAGAGCCTTCTCAGAGAGATAGAGAAGAGAGTTTCGCATGCTAATATCTTGGCTTCCTTATCTATGCCATCAAAAGTGCTCACTGAAACCGATTTTACACTAAAAATCGAAATAGCTAATGTGGGAAAGAATCCAGCAGTCTTATGTCAGGTAAAAAACCTCGTACCCTCAGGCTTTGAAATTACTTCTACAACGCCAATCTTGAAAATTAAAGATTCTATCGCCGAAATGGAGAACAAACAACTCGACGCCTACAAAGGTGAAACTCTAACTTTAACCCTCAAAGCTTCAACTCCAGGTTCCTATAACCTGAATCCAGAAATAACTTATCTTGACGATTTAGGTAAAGAAAAATCATGCTTTACTGAGCCAACTACGGTTACAGTTGAAGAGTCGTCAATCCAACAGATCCAAACCAAACCGCATCCTCCAATCCAAACTCAAACACACCAGGCAACTCAACCATCTGCCTCCACAAGCCATACAGCAACCAATAAAGACTGCCACCGATAAAATCGCGAGCAAATCCTACAGTCAAGTCAAACCATTTGATGTTTTTCTTTGCTACAAGAAAAGCTCAGCTAAAGATTTTGCCGATCATTTGAAAGCCGGTATTGAGGAACTAGGTTTGCATACATTTCTTGATACCAAGGATATCCCTCAGGTTGTGGCCAGTCAAGAAGGATGGGCTAGGATAAGAGATCAGGCGTTGGAAGAAAGCAAATTCTTTATTCTCATAATGACTCCAGGCTTCAATTTATCCTCGGAAGTAGTCAAAGAGATTGATATGGCAAGGAAGCAAACAAACAAAACCTTCATTTTCTTTAGACACCGAAACATGGGAAGAAAAATAGTGGTCAATTTTGCTAATGACAGTCTTGATATAGGTAGGCTGGAGCAAGTGTCTTTTGAATCCAAGGAGGAACTATTGCGGCTTGCAGTTAACATACTGCCCTGTTCAAAGCCATCCTAGAAAGCACTTTCAAGGTCGAGCCTTGTTTGCCAACTTACAACTCTCCAGCGATAAAGACTCTCCTTCCCTTTCCTCCCCCACTTTTCAAGAATAATTTGGGCTCTCAAGTTTGTGTTAGCGATCTACAAACTCTGCTAACCTTAATAAAAACAATATCTTTTGAGGAGAAGATCAAAGGATGCTATTGTATTTGTTGTTTTCTTTTTTTTCGTGTTTCACATGTGAAAAAATTTGTCTTCCGGTCGGGGTTGCATTTCTACTCATGAAAAATATTTATTTTAAAGGATAGACAGTTGTGGATGGCAAAATAGTTTCTTTAGGCGGCTTTAGGCAAGCAATTAAGCAGACTAAATATTAGATGATGCCCGCAGGGAAAGTTTAGCTAATTGTCAATGATTGATCATACGAAAAACAAATAAGTCTTTGACAATAAATATCGACCAGAACTATCCACATAATTAGGAGAATGCCTTTATGAAAAAAATTCTTCTCTTAATCTTGGTGATCTCATTAGTTTTTTTGATTATCGCTCCCACAAATTTAGTAAGTGCTCAGCAAACGGATTTTGTGGCGGTTCGCGGCGCCTCAATACCTGACAATCAAATCGATGGCAATATTGGCGCCGAGTGGAATGATGCTAGCTCATATACGGATGTTTCAATTGCTCCACATGGAATTGCTCATGTTAGGATTAAACAAGATGGAACTAACCTATACCTGGCCCTAGAATTTTTGGCGGATTCAACTAACCCTTGGGTTGCCCTTGAATTTGGAAACAGTGCTTGTATGTCTACAAGTGCGGATGGTGCTTTGTTTAACGATGATAATTATTGCCCAAACAGCTATTCGGATATTAGTTTCACTCAGAATATAGGTGTTGCTTCAGATAAAACTCAGGATGGAAAAGGCGCAATATCCGTAAATGCCTCCAAATTCGTTTCTCTCGAACTCAAGAAGCCTTTGAGCTGCGGTGACACCTCGGGCAAAGATATGTCCTGGTCGGAGGGAAACACATATTCTGTTTTGATGACTTGGGATTCCAATGGCGGCGGAAGCAGTGGAGGCGCGACAAATCATGCTACCCAGGCTCCAATCGCGCAAACAATCCTAATCAGCTCAAACTCTATTCCCGAATTTCCCTATCCGCTGCTGACTTTGGGTGTGTTAGTTGCCGGTGTTTCTTTGGTGTTCCTGACACAGCGGAAAAAGTTGAAAATATCCCCAAAACTCTAAGAGGCGAAGTAAGCCAATTAAAAAAATTGGCTAATATAATGCCTTTTTCTTTCTTCAGGTGTTTGTCCACTATTCAGTTTGTATTGATGACGCCACAATTAGAGTCAAGGTTCCTTGAACCGTGGGATTGAAATTGTCTATCAATCATTCTACTGGCAAGTCGCGTGCGCCACGCTATCTCGCCTGTTCAACGCACAAAGAAAGCAATTAAGTACCCGACCGAGAGCATCAGACTGGTAAGTAGATGACACAAGATAGTTAATGAGTTGGCAAGCGTAAGTTTAACCGGAGTAGAATGGTATTTAAGAGCATGTGCAGCGGCTTTTATCGCAATTGGGAATGTAGCGAGCGCGATAAGTGTCGTTGCAGGCATTATCTTTGTAAGTACTCCAATTAGAATTGACAAATAAACTCCAGCCATTAGAATTATATAACCTTGGGCTGCTTTTTCCCGACCGAATCTAACGACAAGTGTCCTTTTTCCTATTGCTTTGTCGGCGTTATAATCCAAAAATTCGTTTATGTAAACAACTGCAAATATGAGCAGAGCAACTGGAATAGAAGCTACCAGAGGTTCAACATTGAGGGTTTGCGTTTGCACAAAATATGCACCTATCGTCATTAGCACTCCAAAATTTAATCCAACAAAGACTTCGCCGACGCCCCTGTTTGCCAATTTAAGCGGTGGGCTAGCATAGAAAATTCCGGAAAAGAGGCCAAAAAGACCTAAAACTAAAACGAACAATCCTCTGATGAACGCTAGGTAAAACCCGATTGCAGTTCCAATGATAAGAAGAATTGTCGCTTCAAAAAGAACCTCTCGGGGAGTCAGCAGCCCTTTCTGGATCATTCGGCTGCCGCCGCTAAACGGTCTAACGAACTCTTTGTTTATGTCGTCTCCTCCGCTCTTATGATCAAAATAGTCATTAGCGACGTTGGTACCAAGATGCAAAAAAGCTCCAGCCACCAAAGTTAAAACAAAAAACTCTACTGCGAAAACTCCATTTCTCATCCAAGCAATAGACGCCCCCAAAATGATTGAGACAAAAGTTGCTGTTAGAAAGGTGGATCTCAATTCTACAAAGTAGGTTTTGAGTTTGCCAATCATTTTTATTTTAACTAGCTCCTTTCCAGCAGTTTTGTCATTTGAAGGAGACAGTTTTTGTAAATACTCTCTTTGAGAGGGGCAAGACTTGTCGTTGTTAACCGACAATGTTCATCTATTTTATTTTTTAGGTAGGTGATTGAGCCTGCTTCTTCGAGTTGTTCTAAAATATTTTTGATTGCAGAATCACTTACAATGTTGTTTTTAGTGGCTGCAATTTGCAAATCCTTGTCAATGGTTTTTCTTTCGGCGGAATTGCTTATTCCATATAGATGAATGAGGGGTAAGGTAGTTCGTCCTTTCCTAAGGTCTTGTGAAGTGTGGTCTTTGCCTGATTTGAGATCGAGAAGGTCATCTCTTAGTTGGTAGGTAATTCCGAAATTTTTTCCGAAATTGGCTAGGCACTTTATCTCTTTAGGAGACCCGCCACCTGCTAGTGCTCCGCAACTTGCGGCTGCTTGAAAAAGTGATGATGATTTTGCCTCAATCATTTGGAAGTATTCGTTTTCCGTTGAGTTTGGAGATAGATCCAAATCCATTTGTTCGCCTTGACAAAGGTCAATTGCACTTTGAGAAATCATCTTGAGGATTCTTCCACCATAACTAGATGCCAAATAGACGGCGTATGCAATTAGAAGATCTCCAGTTAGTACCGCGGACTTTGTCGACCATTTATTGTGAAGTGCCATTTTTCCTCGACGAATATTATCTGTGTCTATGATGTCGTCATGAACTAAACTGCTGGTGTGAGCGAGCTCAAAGGAAAGGGCAAGTGGAACAGCCTTTTTTCTGTTTCCTCCTACGCTTTGTGCTGCGAAAAGTACAATCAAAGGACGGATCCTCTTGCCTCCGGATAGCAAAGCATATTCGATTTGAGGAGCTAATTTGGGTTCGAGGCTTTTCACAAGTTTTGAGAGTTCCCGGTCAATCAGTGTTTTCGTGTAATTAATCTCAGCTGTCAATTCTTCATTGGACATCCGCGCGCACTCCTGACAGATGAAAGAGTTTATGAGAAATAGTTTGTTTTGGAATATAAACAAAATATGCGTTCACTTGTTGTAAGCCAAAAAATGCCTATGCATGGAAGAGAGCAATAAATTGAAGTCGCGTTTGTGGGTTCTTATCGAAAATAATATTGGTCAAATGGCAACAAAGTAGTTACGGCATTATATATGAACACAACTAAACCGATCTTCTATGAAGGGCATTTTTGAGTGCTGGTTTGTCATTACAAAAGCTATTTTAGCATTCCATTTTCAAATATATTAGGCGTTGCTGATGTTCAAGCCGCTGATTAGGGGTTACTGATGAATATCGTTCCCGAAGAAGCAGAATACCATTGGCTAGAAGCCGCAAGATCTTACGAAAAGATCCTTGAAACTGTTCAGCAAACGGATAAGGTTTCTACGGCAGATTGCTGGCGTCGAATCGGATCTTGTTATGAGCTCGCTTCTCGACAGGTTTCCACTGTTGATGATTTTTGTATGCCTCAGACGCAGATCAGTTGAAGCTTTTGAAACAGCAGGTGAGCTTTTGGGTCATGCGGCATCTGATAGGGAGAAAGCTTGGAATGTTTTGCTCACGCTGAATATTTTCGCTCTTGGCTTGCTTCGGATTGTTCTGAGAAAGTTAAGATATCTTGATAAATGTCGAGTCTTCGCAAGAAAAGCACTGGGGCTCTTTAAGTCGTCGGGAGAGGACTTACTTTATGGTCAGACTTCTACGCTCCTTTCTAAGTGTCTTTTTGACCGTTTGTATGTCAACGTCGGATGGCAAACAGAAGTGCGATCTTGCCAAAGAGGGTTTGGAGGCTGCGATTGATGCCATTTCGGCTCTCTCAAAAGTTAATGCGAAAGAAGATCTTGCTTTTTGCATTTTCTCAAGGGAGTATTCTAGCTTGGGATATTGCCATTAGAGCAGAATGCGAGGAAGAACGAAAATCAGCCTCAGGTAAATCTCTGAGTTACGCTAACAATGCACTATCACTCTCTAATGAGGTTGAGAACGTCTACTGCTAAAGCGGAGGCGCGTTGGGGTGCTGTTTGGTCAAACCTGTTTTTCAACGATGACCTTGAAGTTTCATTAAAGTATGCCGAGGAAATGCTTGAACTTGCGACAGTTGTTCGAGACAATTACCTGCGCGGTGTAGCCTCATACATGATTGCTGATGTATCAGACATGAAGGTAGTCGCGAGAGGCTAATCCTGAAAAGAGGAAGCAGCTCTACGATGAAATAATCAAGTATTCGGAAGATGGCATTCGGTTACTTTGTTTGGTTTTCCAGGATGCTTTGATTTCTGAAACATACTTATTGCCTGCCCAAACCTACTCAGCGCTAGCGACTGATTATGCTGTTACTCTTTCTGAGAAGCTCCTTTATTCGAAAAAGGCAATCGACATTGGAAAGAAAGGTCTCGAACATGCGAACCGCTCGGGTTCTCCTGAAGCTTTGCTGACTACTCTTCATGCTCTCAGTAAGGCCTATTATTATCATGGCAGTGTTGAACCAAGAAAAGAATACAAACCTGATTGCTTCAACGAGGCGTTGCGTACCCGAAAAGAACAAATAAAGATAGTAAAGGAATCATTCCCAGCCAATTTATGGGTTTTAGGCGTAGGCATGGTGTATGCGGCTCAAATAGAGACTGATTTGTCTAAACTTGAAAAGGATGAAAAGCAAAAAATTTCCCTCCTCAAAGAAGCAATTGCAGACATGGAGCAAGGTGTTGGGACTGAGCAAAAACTGGATTGCTTCTCGACCAGTGCCTTCATTTGTTTCTAGCGTTGCTGGGTACGAGGACTCTTTAGGCGGAACGCTTGATGAGGGTTTTCTGTTAACTGGTGAAAACCGAGTCTGGTGAGGGCAAATGCTGTCTATTTGGATGCTGCTGAAGATTTCAAAAAAGTTGACTTGCCCAGCCGTGTCGCAGAGTCCTACTGGAAAGTTGCAAAGAACCTAGATCAAGTTAATGATTATGATTTATCTGCTCGAAACTTTGAAAACGCTTTTGCTTCTTACAAAGCTGCTGCTCAGAGAATAACTCAGTTTAGTGATTTCTTCCTTGACTATGCCTCTTACATGAAAGCTTGGAGTGAAATTGAGCTTGCTAAGCGAGCACATAATGATGAGAAATACGATGACGCGATGCAGCATTACGAGAAAGCTTCGCAGTTGTTGCGGCAGTCGAAATCTTGGATGTATCTTTCTCAGAATTTTTATGCTTGGTCGCTTTTGGAGCAGGCTGAAGATTTATAGCAGAAAAGAAAACGGCAAAGAGTGCTATTGAAGCCTTCGAGAATGCCATTAAGCTTTTGCATGAATCCAAACGCATTCTCAGCATCAAAGCTCGAGAGCATCAGAAAAGACGGATGAGAAAGATCTCATTAGCAGACTCGTTCGAGTCTCAGAATTACGTGAGGAATACTGCGCGAGGAAGAATTGCTATTGAAGAAGCTAAAGTCTTTTGACCGAAAAGGTGATCATTTATCCAGCTCAAACAGGTATGGTAAAGCAGCGGCAATTTTCCAGAGAATCTCCCTTAAGGATTCAGGGCAAGCTGGGAGAGAAGCAAAACCCTTAACTCTATCTATGTCAAGCGTGGCAGAAAATGGCAATGGCTGAAGCACGGGCTTCTCCAATAATGTATGAAGAAGCTGCTGAGCTTTTCAAACTTGCAAATGAACATGCCTCAAAGAATCCACGGGTCTTAGTGGCGCTTGGTCACAGCAGTCTCTGCAAAGCTCTTTGAAGCTGGCACAGAATTTGAAATTACCCGAACCATGGCAATGTATGAAGAAGCCGTTCGACACATGAAAGCTGCAGCGAGCTACTACCTCAAAGCAGGTTTGAAAACAACTTCAGACTATGCCAAAGCCATCCAACGAACTTTTTGAAGCTTATGTTTTCATGGACATTGCTAAACGAGAAAGAAATCCTGATAAACAAGCCACGCATTACTTCAATGTCAGAGAAAGTACCTGCAAAACGCCGCTGAGTACTTTGAAAAAGCGAAGCTTATCCTGACAAGTTGAGCAGACTAGAAGCTTTTGCAACAAGTTCGACAAGAGAAAAAATTGGCTTTCACTCGTGAGAAATTTTTCATGCCCCCGAAGCCTACTTGCTCCGCTGCAAGCTTTTCAACAGTAGGCTCGAGGAGATGAAACTGCGGTCGGTTTAGAGCAGATTTGAGCACGCTGATGTTCAAGCCCAATTGGTTCAAAATGAGACTGAAATCAAAGTTGGCAACACTGTAGATGCTTGAAATTCAAATAATAAACGTTGGGAAAGAGCCTCTTTCACTGGTCCAAATTGAAAACCTTGTTCCAGCTGATTTCCAGCTTGTCGGAAAACCTGATTATTGTCAGTTTGAAGATGGTCAATCAGACTACGAAGGGGAAGAGGCTTGACCCCCTTAAAACTGATGAAATCAAAATATCTCTGCGTTCTTTCAAGAGGGGAACCATAGAGATTAAACCCTGCATCGTTTGTTTAGACTGGATAGGTAGACAAGTGACGTTTAATCCAGATCCAATAGTCTTCAATGTTTCCAGTGCTGTTTTGCCTGGGCGGGTTTCAACAGGTTACACGGATCTTGACGATTTGCTGTTTGGAGGAATACCTGAGAAATATGCGGTAGTTCTGGAATCACCTTCCAGTGATGAACGTGAACTGCTTGTCAAAAGATTTCTTGAAGCTGGCGTTCAAAACGGACAAACAACCTACTATATAACTTCCGAAGTTGGAAATGTTGCAGATCTAACTGAAGGCTTTCAGTCCGTGTTTTCTCTTTTCCTCTGCAATCCCAGAGCCGATGCCATGGTGAAGAGTCTTCCAAACGTGTTCAAACTCAAAGGCGTTGAAAGCTTAACTGACATTGACATAGCTTTGATCAAGTCTTTTCGAGCCTTAGGTCCTGCTCAGAGTGGTCCTAGGCGAGCCTGCATTACGATAGTATCCGATGTCCTTTTGCAGCATCACGCAGTAACGACCAGAAAATGGTTAAGCGGACTCCTCGCCGACCTAAAATCCAAAGGCTTCACGACTTTGGTGTTGATAAATCCTGATATGCACCCCCCAGAGGAAGTTCAAGCAATCATTGGCTTATTCGAAGGAGAGATTAGAGTTTCAGAAAGAGAAACAGATGCGGCTGGGAAAAAATCCTCCGCGTAAGAAAACTCTACAACCAACGCTACTTGGACAGCGAAACGACTCTGACAAGGGAAAGACTGGATAGATAACTTCCCAATAATTTGAACTTCATTTTGTTCGGGGTACACTATCGATTTTGAGAAGAATCCTAAGGCTCGAGATAGGTGAATTGAAAACCAGTATGTAGTTTATTTTTGTGTATGAGACTACTGCACATTTGCATTATTTTTTGTTGTTCTGGTTTTACTTATGTTATATTAGTGTTTGAGTCTTTGTTAGTTATTTCGCTCGATTGCATCTTTGGTTTTGAAGTTTATGTTGATAGAAGAAACTTCTATAAAACACAATACAGTGACACCGTTAGTTTTTTATAGTACTTAGTAACAAAAAAGAATTGGCTGTTGAATAGATACTTCCTGGGGAGACTGGAGAATGAATCTAATTAAACGAATCAGCTGCAGTTTGTTTTTATATCGCAACACTTGTTGCTCAAGCCTTAAGTTTTTTGATAGCGCATGCAAGGGAAAGTTTGCATTCATCCTCAGGTCTGTATAATTGCAGTGTTGAGTTTATAGATGGGGGAAGGGAAAATGAAGAGCTTAAAACGAAGAATATTTGGATTAGTTCTTACAAGCGTTTTGATTTTGTCAATCCTGATAAGTTCAGGATTATTTGAAATTCCAGGTGCACACGCGATCGGTTCTTCCGTTTGGAGTGGTCCTACTAGTGGACCCCCGCCTTATTCGTTTAATCTTCCAATGGATATTGCTACTTTGCCGGGTTATTATTTTGTGGCAGATTACGTTAACTGGCGCGTGCAAGGATTTAGGAGTTCTGATCATCAGCTGATGTGGTCATTTTCAGAGCGTCAGCCACTGGGTATCGCAGCCTATGGAGGGGTGGTATACGTAACTAGTCCTGAATTTGTGGAAATCGTTGCATTGGATGCTATCACTGGTGAATTGTTGTTCAGCTTTTCGCTGAGTTATCAACCCACAGACATTGCTGCTGACGAGAATTATGTGTACGTGACAGACAGTGTTAATGCTCAGGTCAAAATATATTATCCAAATATGGCATTGTACTCTACTTTGAATACATTCGCTGGTCCTACTGGTATAGACGTCGATTTTTCTGGAAACATATACGTGACATTCAGCGGACTTAACAAAGTTTATGAGTATTTTTAACTCTGGCGGATCTGCTGAATTGGTCGGCGGTCCTGGTTTCTCTGGCCCGAAAGGTATAGATGTTGATAATTCGAACATTTACATTGCTGATCAGGGCAATAATCGGATTCAAGTGTTTGATCGCGTTTCTGGTTATTACTTATATAGCTTGGACGGTTCACAAACAGGTGCTGGTCTACTCAACTCTCCGTGGGGTGTTGCTGCTGATTCTGGAAAAATCTATGTTACCAGATACTGGCAACAATCGTATTCAGATATTCCAAAAGGCAGTCTCAGCTTCTTTGAACGCCTCACCGAACCCTGTGACGGTTGCTGGACAGACCGTACAAATTTATGGAGGGATTACACCACCATGGACATATTATATGTTCCAGTTAGTTGCCATTGCACCCTAACAACAACTACATGGACCTTGGAATCGGTACCACTTCAAACGCTGGCAATTTCAGCTTTAATTGGAATGCTCCCGTCGCTGGAAACTATACATATCTCTTGTTGGAAGGAGGCCGTTACTTAGCGTCAACAAACCCTAACGTCGTTGTATCATCATCTTCATTAACTGTCACGTCAAATCCACAAATTGTGGGATATCCGCTTCAAATTGATGGAAAAGTGACCACGTCACTGACTGGTCAACCGTTATCAGGAATTACCATAATAATCACAGAGCCAGACGGTACACCATTGACTCTTGGACCATTTATTTCTGATAACGACGGTAACATTCACATAACATTTATTCCAACAAAGCTGGGAGTTCACGAATTCCAACTCAGATACCCAGGAACCCCAGGCTACGGAATTTTACCCGATTGGTCCGACCAAACCCTAATTACTGTCATTTCGGGGCCGATCTACGCCATGCATAAACGTGTACAACTTGGTTACAGGTACGGTTCCTGACGGGCCTTGGACCATCACGGTCACAGACAGCAATGGTGACGTAATCCCGAATGGAATGTTAAGTCTTCCTCCCGCTGGGGGCGGACTCATGTCTCTTCCAGATCTACCCCTTGGTTCCTATACGATATTTGAAACTCCAAAGTGCTTCTACGCAAGCAAAGTAGCATGGTATTCCAACCCTCAGGTTACGGGTCTGGAAATGCAGGTGACCTTGAGTGGATCCACTGATATGCATTCTGTGCTCTTCAACAACTCATACATGCCCACGAGTGGTCAGTACACCGCTGTACAAACTACGCAGTCAACGCAGCTGGGTTATGGGTTTGTGTTTCCTCCCAACCAACCTATTCCAATCCAAGCAGTATTCGACGCAGCAATAGGACCACAAAATAGCCCTCACGAGACTTGGCTCGTACTTGGAAAACCAACTAGTATATACCTAAATCTGCAACCATCTGAACCAAGTGGCACTAATGTCCAAGCTGGGTTGATATCAATACAATTCCGCCAACTACTCCGGTAGCTACCTTCACAAGTTTATCGTATAGCAAAGAACTGCTATCTCGGAAACTCATCCAGTCGCAGTCTACCGAAAATTTCAGACCAGCTTCCGTCGGAACCTACACAATTAACGCGTTCTATTCCATCGAAGGTGGACCTTGGCAATCCTTGCCAACAACCACAAAAATACATGTAAAAGCCTCGACAAATTATGGATTATACTTCACGAGTTTGTCAGCTAACAAGTACGGGTCAGTTCCTTCAGGAACAGGTACCGGTCAATTCGGAATGATGGTGGACAAAACAAGTTCTTTCATAAAAGCAACATTTCCATTAAATCCTGATAACGTGAGAGTTGAATCTACGTATAAGAAAATATCCGGATCAACCTCTCCAGGCGAATTAAGCATTGGTACCGACGCAAATACAATAGCGGCAAACGCGCAAAATTGGGTTGTAAGCCAAGGGCTTTCCGAGTATATGGGTATAGGAATTGGCCCACGAAACCTTGGCAAGCAGAGTGATTACTTTACGTATCATCTTAAGCCTGGTAGAGGTGGAGTTAGTTTCATTGCCACCCCTCATGGAGTAATAGCTTTCAAATGACGTTTGGGATGCTGCAGCTCACGAGATCGGTCATACGAACGGGATGTACAATACACCTGTACTTGAACAATACGCTCCAGGTAGTCCTTACTATCCAAACGGAATGTCCGCCAGCGGAGTTGATGTAGCAACAATGAATTGGATTAACGGATTCGACATAATGGGATTGTCACATCTTCGCGATCTTTCAACAACATGGATAAGCACAAGTACTTACAATAGTTTATTCACTAAGATGGCCCTTCCAAATCAGCCGGATCCAATAGTACTATGGGTTAATGGCATTATCGCTAAAGACGGTTCTTTCACCTTCTCAACCCCATGGTATCGCTATGACAGCGGATACGTAGATAACGTTCCATCTGGGAACTACATTATCCAATTTTTAGCCAGCGATGGTAGCACTCTGAGCACCAAGAGCTTTGACGCCCGATTTGAAATGAATATAGACCCATACTTCAGCGCTGGTCAAGATATCCAATTTACCACAGTAGAAACAGTACCAATTGACTTTGCACCTTTTGCTTTTGCAGTGGAAATTCCGCCTAACACGCGAGCGTTAAAATCAGTGGTATCGAACTAATCCCAGCAATCCAACACCACTTGTAGAAGTCAAAGCAGCAGATATCAAACCCGCGCCACCGGCAGGCACCCCAATTTCTGCAACTCCACAAACATCACTAACTCTCACTGGTGCTACCGGAGCAAATGGCTGGTACAGTGGTGATGTTGCTGTTACTTTGACGGCGTCAGCTGCAAGCAGTCCAATTAAAGAAATTCAATACGTACTGAGACGATGGAACACTGACGAAGGATTACCGGAAGTACTGTGACATTCACCATTTCAAGTGAAGGCACGCATACTCTTTCGTTACGGCGCGATTGACATTAATAGGAGCAGAGGAAACACTTGCTACACAAACAATCAAGATCGACAAAACCGCTCCTTCTTTGACAAAGGAATTATCTGGAACTCTTGGCACGAACGGCTGGTATACTTCGAATGTTGGAGTGACGCTTACTGATTCTGACGCTATTTCTGGTGTGGCGTCTGTTGAGTACAACCTCAATAATGCTGCTGACTGGGTGACTTACTCTGGTCCGTTTACGATTTCAACTGAGGGATCTAATACTCTTCAGCATCGGGTTACTGACAATGCTGGCAGGCAATACGTACTTCCACAACAAACAATCAAGATCGACAAAACCGCTCCAGTAATAACGGTTAACTTCAATGACTACGGAGTATATCCACTTGGATCAGTGCTGACGTTTGGAGCCAGTGATTCAGGCGGAAGCCTGCACTTATCCAGAGCTGGCCTCTTTAACAGATTCGTCTGGAATAATAGCAATAAATAGTCCATATGCTCCACCTGTTGGTGTCTACACGTTATCTATAGCAACCGCAGACAATGCTGGTAACAGCGCTTTTACTACGAGGTTCTTTGTTATTTACGATCCTAGTGCGGGCTTTGTGACTGGAGGAGGCTGGATAAACTCTCCCGCAGGCGCGTACGCGAATGATCCGTCGCTTACTGGTAAGGCAACGTTTGGCTTTGAAGCAAAATACGTAAAAGGCAACAACATGCCGCAGGGTAATACTCAATTTCAATTCCATGCTACAAGCTTGGACTTTAAGAGCACGAGCTATCAGTGGCTTGTTGTCTAATGGAGGAAGTGGCAGGGCTCAATTCAAGGGAGAAGGAAAGATCAACGGTGAGGGCAACTACGGATTTATGCTTACAGCTATTGATGGTGGAAAGAATGGGTTTGACTATTTTCGGATTAAAATCTGGAACTTGAACACTGGCGTAATCGTCTATGACAATAATCGTGGCGTTACAGACACTGCTAATCCAACGACTCTAATTGCAGGCGGAAGCATAATCGTTCACTAAACAACCCTCTCATATTATTCAGATTGATTACTAAAATTTAGAAAGATGGCATTAGCTGGGGGGTGAAAAAAACAAGATGAGAAATACACGAGTATTAGCAGCTGCATTAACAGCCTTAATGCTGTCAGTACTTGCTCTTACAGTTACTGTTGCCGCTCTTGCCCCTCCATATACCTACTCGGCCAATATGTACACCATGTTAAAACCTGCTAAAGACTATAGTGATCCGAATACTAATCCAAACGGCGCAAACACGTTAACATGGCTTATTGACACATTGAACGCTGTTGACGTGAACAATAATCCAGCGTCGTTTTCTGGAAAGACAGTGACTTCACTCAATTTGTACTATGCAACAACGGTTGATGCAAACAATAACCCAGTATACGTCACAATAGATCCTACTGCAATAAAGCAAATTCACTACAAAACAAACACTATTGAGATTGTACTTGACGCTACCGCTCTTCCCTCTAATGCATTAATAAACTATGTAGATGGAACGTTGTCAATCGGCGAAACATTTATTTCTATTGGTCCAGGCTGGACTTATATCCACCATTAGAACCAAGAAATCTTCTTTTTCTTTAAATTCCATGTTCTTTTTTAGTCAACCTGAAAATGTTATATTCGCGCCATCTCAATCTAATCAGCGTTGGGGTTTCAAAAGACTACGACAAGCTGGGAAGGTCTATAGACACGGTTCAGGCAGAAAAAGAATACCGATGGCTCGAAGCAGCGACATCTTATGCACAAGGTTTGAACCCCCAAACCTGCAAAGCCTCCGATTCAGAGACTTGGGAAAGAATAGGTTATTGTTATAGTCTCGCCTCCAGACAAACTAACAGCCCAGAGGAATTCGCGAAACTCAGAAAACTCGCAGTCGAAGCCTATGAAAAGGCAGCCGAACTCTACAGCAGCGAGCCCGCTCCTGAATCAGATGGAAAAAATGCGATGTGTTTAGCGCTCTCCCAATATACCGCGTCCTGGTTCTCACCCAACTCTTCTGAAAAGCAAAAAACACTTCGAAGATGCCATTCACTCGGACAAGACGCAGCCGAAGCCTTCAAAAAAACAGGGAACAAGCTGGACTTCGCAAAGACTTGCTTAATTTTGTCGCAGTGCCTCCTCGATCTTGTACTCATTACGATGAAGGCAGAAGAAAAAACAGGAGTTGTTCAAGAAGGACTACAATTTGCATCAGAGGCAATCTCAATTCTGTCTAATCATGAGAAGACGCGATGATCTGGTCAATGCCTTTTTCATCGCCAGCCTTCTCAGTTGGCATTTTGCCAACCTCAGCCAAAAAGAAGAAGAGAGAAAGGAATACGCAGAACGATGTTTAAGTTACGCAGAAAGCGCCCTTGTTCTCTCAAAGAGCACTGAGAATCAGTACTGTTGCGTTATGTCGCTCTGGGTCAAGGCATTGTCAACTTTTTACTTCGAAGAAAGACTCGAGGCTTCCAAGGAATTTGCCAAGGAAATGTTGAAAAAGGCTGACGTTATTAGGGACAATTACTTTAGGGGCGTCGCCTGCTACCTCATCACTTACATAGATGATCTGATGGTTTTCAAAGAAGAGGACACAGACAAACTCAAACAAATACACAACGAAACTATCGAATATTCTGAAGCCGCCATTCGACATTTTCAATTGGTGCGCCAAGACTCCAACATTGCTGAAGTATACTTATTTTATGTAGAAGCATACTTGTTTCTCTCAAAAGAACCGACCGCAGACCAAGAGGAAAGACTAAACTTTTCCAAACAAGCTGTGAGTACCGGCGAAAAAGGACTATTGTACGCTTCTCGTTCAGGTTCCATTGATGCAATTTTTGACGCATTACATGCTTTAAGCAAATCATATCAAAGTAACGCGAAACTTGAAAAAGACCAAAACCAGAGGCTCCAACTACTAAGAAAGGCTTTAGGCTACAGGAAGGAATGCGACAAAATTGCCCAACAGTCGTTTGAATTCAACTTTTGGCTAATAGGCAATGGCTTGATTTATGAGGCACAAATCGAATCAGATTTGACTGAACTCGAAAAAGACGAAAAGACAAAGACCGCCCTTCTAACAGAAGCTCTCAACGACATGGAAAACGGGGTATCCAACAGCAACAAATGGCTCACGACAAGTTTTATTCCCTCACTTGTATCGATTGCAGCAAACTATGAGGACTCTTACGGTGGAATGCTAACTCAATCCTACCTGCGAACTCACGAGAAAGAAAACTTAATCAAAGCCAACAAAACCTACGACGACGCAGCAGGAAAGTTCAAAGAAGTAGGTTTGCCAAGCCGCGTCGCAGAATCTTACTGGAAAATCGCCAGAAATT
Organism: Candidatus Bathyarchaeota archaeon; assembly: GCA_963818655.1. Lineage (GTDB taxonomy): Archaea > Thermoproteota > Bathyarchaeia > Bathyarchaeales > Bathycorpusculaceae > Bathycorpusculum. Next base: position 58,956 of record CAWFTD010000016.1, on the reverse strand, counting down.
TTGATGGCGTTGCAGATTACCTGATGGCCGCAGAGAACTTTGAAAAAGCCTTCGCCGGCTACAAAGCAGCCGCCGTCAAGATCCATCAGTTCAGTGATTTCTTCCTTGACTACGCATCCTACATGAAAGCTTGGAGCGAGATTGAGATGGCCAAGGGTGCACATAACGATGAAAAGTACTATGATGCTATGGATCACTACGAGAAATCCTCTCAACTGCTCCGACAATCGAAAGCCTGGATGTACCTGTCCCAAAACTTCTACGCATGGTCACTTCTAGAACAAGCAGAAAACCTGAGCAGAAAGGAAAGCAGCCAAGAGTCAATTGAAACCTTCCAAAAAGCAATTAAATTCCTGCAAGAATCAAAACGAATTCTAACCCTCAAACTAGAAGGAATAGACAAGACAGACGAAATAAGAACTAGTCAAGAAGCTAATCGATGTCACAGAAACAAGAAGCACATTCAGTCAAGGAAGAATCGCAATCGAAGAAGCAAGAATCTTGCAAAAACAAGGGCGACCAAATTGCAAGTTCAGAAGAATACAACAAAGCAGCCAACATTTTCCAACAAATGCAGAAGACTGAAACCGAAGCTACCAAAGAAGCCAAACCCCTCGTCTATCTATGCCAAGCATGGCAAAGAATGACTATGGCTGAAGCAGAAAGCAATCCCTTACTGTACAAAGAAGCGGCAGAACTATTCGAACTTGCTAACGAAAGCACATTAAAGGAATCTTCAAGCCTGTTAGCGTTGGGTCACAGCAGTTTCTGCAGAGCTCTAGAAGCGGGAATCGAATTTGAGGCTACAAGAACGTGCAGACCTACGAAAAATCGTCCAAATACCTGCAGACTGCTGCAAACTATTACCTTAGAGCTGGATTTGAATCAAGTTCAGATTACGCAAAAGCAACGCAAAGCATGTTTGATGCCTATGTCTTCATGGAGGCTGCAAAACGTGAAAGGGAGCCTGAAAAGCAGACGAAAAATTATTTGATGGCTGAAAAAGTCCTTCAATCTGCGGCAGACTGCTTTAGGAAAGCAAATTACACAAACAAAGTTGAGCACGTTCAGAAGCTTCTTCGAAAGGTAAGAGAAGAAAAGCAATTTGCTCTTTCGCTAAACGAGATTTTCCAAGCTCCAAGCATTACGTCTTCGACTGCCACTTTCTCAACCCTTAGCCCCAGAGAAGAGACTGCTGTCGGGTTAGAACGATTCGAGACTGGAGATGTACAGGCAAAACTGGTTCAGCACGAGACAGAAACAGAAGTCGGAAACATTGTGGCACTGGAAATTCAGTTAGTAAACGTCGGAAGGGATTCAGTTTCTCTCACGCGAATTGAGGACCTTGTACCCGAAGGATTTCAGATAGTCTCTAAACCTGACTACTTCCAATTTGAAAACTCACAGTTGGTCACAAGAGGAAAGAAACTTGACCCCCTAAAAACAATAGAAATAAACTTCACTCTAAGATCCTACAAGAACGGAACATTTGAAATTAAGCCACGCCTATTTTATCTAGATACCATAGGTCAACAACACTCTTCAAAACCTGAACCCATCATATTCCACGTCTCAAGCACAACACTGCCAGGTCGAATTCCAACAGGCTACGCAGACCTAGATAACTTGCTGTTGGGAGGCATCCCAGAAACCTACTGTGTAGCGTTGACCTCTCCAGCCTTTAATGAAGCTGAGAAACTGTTTAGACGGTTCCTAGAAACAGGCACAAAGAACGGACAAACAACTTACTGCGTGACCACTGAAGTCAGAGATTTCACCGATTTAGTCAATGACTACCCATCAACGTTTTCACTTTTGCTCTGCAACCCACGCTCCGAAGTGATGATAAAGAATCTCCCAAACGTAATCAAGATCAAAGGAATTGAATGCTTAACAGACATTGACATAGCACTGCTGAAATCTTTCCGCACCCTGCAAACTCCACAAAATAACCCACGGCGAATGGGTCTAATGATAGTTTCCGATGTTCTACTACAGCATCACGCAGTCACAACAAGAAAATGGCTTGGCGCGCTTCTTGCAGAACTAAAATCCAAAGGCTTCACAACCCTCGCATTAATCAATCCAGAAATGCACCCAACCGAAGAAGTTCAAGCAATTCTTAGCCTCTTTGATGGAGAAATCAAAATCACCGAAAAAGAAACACCCAAAGGACCAAAAAAGACCCTCAGAATCAAAAAGATGTATAACCAAAGATACCTAGAAAATGAAGTATCCTTGAGCAAGGAAAAACTGGAAGAACAGGGCACGCCTAATGTTTAAATTAAATTTGTAAGCGCGACGCGCTATTGCATAGCCTTTTTGTTGACTGCAGACGGCGAAAAATCAATATTACCCTTTCAACAAAGTCATTTGGAATGGTCCTCGGACTTTAGTGCGGTGGAAATTGATGATCTGTAAACTGTTTGTGTTCAGACACGCAGAAACATTTGACAATAGGGATGGGTTTTTCTCGGGTTGGCGAGACTCTAAACTTACCCCGAAAGGAATATTGGAGGCTGAACAGATTGCGAAGCAACTTGCGGAGTTCAAAATAGATTATGCTTTCACTTCACATCTTAAGCGGGCTAAGAAAACATTAAAAATCGCGCTCAAAGACCACTCTCGAATCCCTGTTTTTGTAGATGACCGACTTATCGAACGCTGCTATGGTCTGTTGCAAGGCAGAATAAAAAAGAAGGTTTTTTGCGAAGAACCAAAGCTCTACGAGCAGTTCCATAGAGGCTATGACGTGGCGCCGCCTCAAGGAGAAAGCTTGAGAAATGGTTGAGAAACGCATCCAATCGTTTCTTAACGATCTCGAGAGATGGCTTCAGCAAAACCCAGGAAACGTTGCTATCTCCTGCCACAACAATTCGGTTCGCCCTTTCAGAAAACTCTTTGAAAAACTAAGCCTTATTCAGATGTGCACTATTGAAACTCCACAAGATCGGGCAATGATCTACAATCTTGAATTGAAGAATGCAGGCTTAACGCACCTACGGAAGCATCGAATGGTACAGGTTAAGTGGGATGGAGTGCTACTTCCGAACCACGTAAAGTTGGCGACAGACCCTCAAAACGTTTTAATGAAGTACTATTAGGTTCACGCCTTGTACCCAACAATTAGCACGCTCATAAGTTAGAAAAAGCTTTTTTTGTTACCTGATTTGCCGAAATAACTGTTGTTGGCAACGCAGAGGTCGCTTGTTAATACTAAGTTTTGTATTCCATAGCATCTGAGGTTAGAGTTAACTCTGTTTTACACATTCCATAATTCTATTGGATCTTGGAGATTTCAGCTTGTTCACTGTTGATTCCTCGCCATTTAATCTTGTAGCTGAGTCTCGCCAAAACATTTGCTGAATCTTCTACTCCTTCTTCTTCGATTATTCTTGCTGCCTCCTTGAGCGATAATTTTCCCGCTGCGTCAATAGCTTCTTTGATTCTTCTGCCAATTTGCATAAGCTTTTCATTACTAACCAAAACATCAGCCAAGGCAATATAGTCGGAAGGGGCATTTGCAGTTAAGAAAGTTCGTGCCGCTTCTTCAGAGACTCCAATTCTCGCTGCGAATTCACCAAAAGCAACTACAGGTTCAGTAAATTTGATGGGCAAATCCTGCAGAATCTGGACCTCTTTAGATTTAACTCCCGCAAACTCCGCTTCCAAATACCTCAGAATCGGAGCAAAGGGAATTTTGTCGCGATAATAAATCAAGTCTAGCTGAGGGCGTTTTTCCAAAGCAGAGAGTTTTTCGCATGCCAAAGCCTCATTGACCAACAAAAGCATTTTTGCGTCTACCTGTTTTAGCTTCTCTATCTTTCTAACCAGGTATTCTTCTGTCCAGAAACCAACAATTTCCAAATAGATTTTGATTCCTGCTTTTTCAAGAGAGAAATCAGGAATAATCACCTGTTTCCCAGCAGACACTGGCTCAGGTTCCCTTTTCAATAACCAGCCAGAAGTTAAGGCTTGAAACTGGCAAGCGAAAGCCTCTTCGATGGAGCTATCATAAGTTAGAGTCGTCAAGCAGGGTTTCTTTAATAGTGCGGAGTTTTTTTGGCTTTCAATCTTGAAGTCGCAGATTTCGTTTGTGAATCTCCAAAGAACCTTCGCCTTAACAATCCATTCGGAATTAGCAACGATAACGGGCAGAAGTTTGGCAATGCCCACTCCATATCTTCGAGTTAGCTTAAACAAGCTAGCTGGGCCATCTATTTTCACCCACAACCCATTATCTTTGTAAACTTCATAGATTAACCCAAACTTCTTTATTGCGTGGAAGATGTCTTGCCAATTGCCTGAAGTTGTGAAACTAAGTTCTGTGGCGTCAAAAAGCAGCGTCTGTGTCAAACTCAAATTATACTCACCCAGCAACTCCGAGGCTGAGGGTGCAGAAAACTTTTCAAGAACCAATTCACTATCCAAATCCGAGTAAAAGCATCCCTCAACGTCCTCTATCGAGAGAGACATCTTAGTAGCCACACTCTCTATGATTCTTTGCCTCTTATCAGAAGTGGTGGGTAAGCCAAATTGTTCGGTGGCTTGAAATATTTTTCTCCTCAGATCAACCGGATCAACTTTACTATGGCAGACAAAGGTGCTTTTTCGATCAAGCAGCAAAGATAAAGCCCTAACGAAGCGGTACTCATAGCCTTTATCTTCAAGCTCAGCAACTAAGGCTTTTAGAACTTTCTTCTTTTCCCCAATATGTTCTTGATACGCTGCTATGAGAAAGTTAGCAGCCTCATCATTACTGCTGGAGGGTTTAGCGTATCGTGGCAGAATCGCGCCTTTCCTCTTCCACACCAAAAGCAAGTCACTTGGAAGCATCTAAGACGCATCTCCAATTTTTTGGTGACGCCTACGACTCGTACCCACTTCCATGGTTTCCTTGGAAATTATCTCAATTAAACGAGCCAATTTGCCTTCCTTCTTTCTGAGCAATCGTCCAAGTCTTTGGACATATTCTCTGTTGCTGCCCGTTCCACCTAAAACTAAGCCCACTGAAGCATCAGGAACATCCACACCCTCATCTAGAACTTGAGAAGTAACAACAACAGGATATTTGCCGCTTCCAAAGTTTGAGAGTATTTCTCGACGTTCTTCTCTTGGAGTCTGATAAGTTATCGCAGGAACCAAGAAACGCAAACTAATCCTGTAAACCAGATCATTGTGCAGAGTAAAAATCAGAATCTTCTCTTTTCTATAAATCTCAAGCTGCTCGGCTAATACAGTTAGTTTGGCTTCCGAGTTCACCGCAACTTTCACCGCTTTGTTTCTTGCGAGCAGTGCTTCGCGTGCTTTTGGGTCTCTTCCCGTAGTCATTATGAATTTTTGGAAGTCAGCGGCGCTTCTTAAAGTAATTCTTCGCTGCTGGAGAAAACTTCTAAAAATGCTCATTTGAGATTCGTATATTTGCTGCTCTTGAGGTGTTAGTTCAACCGATATTTTCTCGTAAGTATACGGTGCAAGGTGCTCTCCAGCAAGTTCCTCGACGCCAACTGAATAGACCAGGTCTCCGACGAGTTGCGAAAGCAAAGAGTGTCTTTGATCAGCTCTTTCATAAGTAGCAGTTAAGCCCATGCGGTATGGTGCGATGTACATCTCGGCTATCTGCATGTATCCTGTGGAAGCTAAGTGATGTACCTCGTCGAAGACTATTAGCATGAACTTGTTGCCAAGCTGTTCTGCGTGGATGTAGGCTGAATCGTAGGTTGTAACCGTTACCATTCGCAGAGTGTTTTCGCCTCCGCCTACTGCCCCCGCTTCCAAGTTGAGGCAGTCTTTGATGCGTTTTCTCCATTGATCAATCAGGTCCAATGTGGGGACCACGATGAGCGTCTGCACTTTCAATTGTTGAATTGCTTTTAGTGCGATGAAAGTCTTTCCAGCCGCGGTAGGCAACACCAGAACGCCCCTGTTGCGTGCTCGGCACCAATTGTTCAAAGCTTCATTCTGGTAATCCCTGAGCGCAACATTGCCTCTTAGCTGTTCAAGGGGAGGCAGAACGGGAACATCATCTTCAACTTGAAGTTTGCTTTCAGATAGGTATTCTAAAACTTCTCGGTAATGGTATGCCTTAATTCTGTAGCAACCCACTCTTGGATCCCATTTTCCGTATGGAGTTCCAACTTGTCCTTTCAAGAGAAGTGTGCCTTTGTCAAACCACAAACGAAGCATAACAATGAATTAATTCCAGACCAATTAAACCTGTCTTAGAAACTGTAGTTCAATCATCTTTCGTAATTGGGTTTTTTGATTGTTGGGAATTCCTATTTGTACTTTTAAAAGTTCTTCAAATCCAGACAGTTGACCATCCACAATTTTTTGCGACCGCAAATCTTAAAACGGAATTGAAACAATTCTTGATTGAGGAATTTTAATGGTGTATTGCAGTAAATGTGGCACCCAAAACCCAGATACTAATAATGTTTGCTCCAACTGCGGCTCTCCCCTTTACACGGTTGGTCAACGCTACCCTGGAAGCGACCGAGAACACTACCGTCGAATGGAAAACGAATGCTTTGGCTTGCCCAACGGCGGCATGATTGTGGGCATCGTTATAGGTGTTATCATAATCCTTGTTGGATTAAGCTTGTTCTTGCAAACTACCATCGGTATTAGGATAGATTTCTGGCCATTCATACTAATTATTTTCGGTGTCCTAATCTTGCTAGGCGCACTTTATCGACAAAGACGATATAGCCAACGCCCTCCTAACCCGCCCTAAGTGCAACGTCTACACGCCAAACAAATTCGTTTATTGTTCCATTCGGAGAGCAAAATCCTAAACCACAACATAAAGACGATTAATCCAAGTACATACGCATCAATCAGCAAGCTCTGCCCAACCAAATCCGCCCCAACCAAACTAATGCATGAACCAACCACAAACAAAGCATTCACCACCATTTTGACGTAACCCCGCATTTTTATTTGAGCCAATCCCACCAGCATCAAAACTTCCCCAGCCGCCAGAACCCAAAGACTTCCAGTTCCAAAATCAATAAAACCTAAAGAAAACAACACAGCCCCTACAATTGCAGCTATTGCCCCCACCAACAAGCCACTACACGCAGCACAAAAAACCGAACCCCTAATTGTAATCCGATTAGCAGAGAACTCTTCGCAGTCAGGATGGTGCCCTTTAAACTGTACCGCTGAAGCAGATGGATTCTTATTGTCTGAGGAAACGTTCGGTTTTTGGAACATCATGCGACACTTACCCGGATAAAACACAGCAACAACACCCACGATGCAAACAAGACAGTATATAGCGCCTACTAGTGGACGACGAAAAGTTGACTGATCCGCTTGCAGGTTAGGTTGAAGCAAAAGAAGGGGAACAAGCGCCAACCCAAAAACTGAAACAGCCACCAAAAACAGCAAGAAAAACCTAGAAGGCTCAGATTTCCGCAAAGTTTTTCCCCTAAAACATCGATTTGATTTTACCCAGCAATCCCCACATTACCATGTGCCGGAATGTGCGTCGTTTCATCGGATTGCTCGAAAATAGCCCTCGGAATCGCCTGCTCCAAGAGCCGTAGAAGTCGCGGTAGCAGCCGTAGAGCTCCTCTTGTATTTGATGGGTGGAAAGCGTTTCGGTTGGCATGATGGCATGAATCATGTCATAGTGGTTCCAGTTGTGGTCTTCGATCCATCCGTTGCGTTCTGCCTCGGCGTAAACTTCTGTGCCGGGAAAAGGCGTTAAGATGCCGAACATGAGGAAGTCGGGGTCTAAGTCGTTGGCGAACTCTCGGAGTTGGAGGATGGATTGGTGGGTTTCTTTGCGGTTGCCAATGATAACCATGGCGTGAGCCATGATGCCGTTGTCTTGTAGCAGCCGCACCGCCGTCTTTGCATCATTAGGCGTAATGCCTTTCTTGAAGTAGTCCAGCGTGGCAGGATCTGAATTCTCCACCCCAAGCAACACCCAGCTTAACCCTGATTTGGCCAACCTTGGAAGAATGTCTTTATTGCGGATAATATCGTCGCAGCGAGCCTGAACAAACCATGTTACATCAGGCAGCTGTTTAGCAATAATTTCTTCAGCGATCTCCGCGGGGCGTTGTCCAGAACCAAAGTTGTCGTCGGTTAACCAAATCATCTTGCTTCCAAACTCCCGATTACAGAACGCCATTTCATCCGCAATGCGCTTCGCTGACTTGAGACGCCAGCAGGCTTGCCAATGACGCCACTGGGTGCAGAAAGTGCATTGGTGATTACATCCCCGTGCCTCCTTCTATGAGAGCATATGGTGCCCTTTTGCCTGACATGACAGAGAAGTGGTATTTGGGCATGTTGTCTTTGACAAGGTGATAGCCTGGATATGGCAAATCATCCAAGTTTTCAATCAAAGGCCTCGAAGGGTTATGTATGATCTTTCCGCCATTCCTATAGGATATGCCGTGAATGTTTTGGAAACCTGCTCCTTGTTGATGCGCTTTTACCAATTCAGCTAAAGTTAGTTCCCCCTCATTACGGATGATGACATCGATTTCTGGGTAAAGTTGGAGACTCTCTTGGGCTGTTGCGGTGAAGTGTTGTCCACCTGTTATGGTGAGGGCTTTTGGAGCCATGCGTTTAGCGGTTTCAAGAGTTTTCACGACAGCATAAGTGTTGCATGTAGCCAAAGAAGCACAAGCCACCACATCTGGGTTAGAAGCGGCAATGCGCTCCTCCATCTTCTTCCAATCAACTTTCTCCGCGTTGCAATCCAGAATCTCTAGTTCGATATTTTTGATTTCTCTTTCAAGATAAGCGGCGAGTTGGATGATGCCATAGGGTGGTGGCAGGTATTCGCCCATGACAAACCATATGTCTTTGGGCGGCTCGATAAACATCACTTTCAAAGGAGGATCTCCTAAGGCATTGATTGGTTCATTGTGCTTATTAGATTGCCGTTGATTCCTGACACTATAATTCTTAAATATGGTTTTAGAAGGATAGAAGAAATTAATTTAATTGGTTTGCAAGAGAAAAAACTGTTTAACGCTTAAAACTGTAAGAAATAATGTTGGATTGAGGGAATAGACCTTAGGCTGATGGCTGAAAACCCATTGGCCAATTCGGCGGTGTTTTGTTAAGTTCCTGTTTTTTCCGGTGAATGGCAGCAACTGTGGCATTGACGTTCTTTTCCTCAACGACCAAGATAATTTGGGAGGTGTGGGGTGCAAAGATGCCTCTTTTAATGTTAATGCCAGAGATGGCGCTGATTGCGAGCGATGCAACGCCCGGCGAATCTTTCATTCGGTCGCCGATAAGTGTTACAACACCTAAGCCATAATCTATTTTCAAGTTCTTATCGAACCCTTTGAGTTTTTCTTCATTTTTCTTTAGAAAGTCTGAGTCTAAGAAGAGAAAGTCTCGGATGCGTTCCCCTGTCTCCATTGTTTCTGCTCCCAAATCCATAAAATCGTTTCGCCTTTTCCATATGCGCAAGGAATCTTCAAGTGAGCGGCTTTTTTCATCGTTCATCGAGAGGATAGCGCAACCTGATTTGCCAGTTAAGCATTTAACAACTTCACCGCCATTTGTTTCAGCCCCGATTAAAGAAAGCATTTTGGGTTCGTCAATTGGTACAACCATCAGAGGTTGACCAAAAAGTCTTGCCATTGCGATTGCTGGGCTCTGAACAATTTTCATACCCATCATCGACGCCTTATGGGCTTCATTATAAGTTAGGGTTTTTACGTGTTCAGTTTTTTGTCCTGGAACAACTTTGGGGTCGGCGCTTTGTACTGGCACGTCTTTGTATAGGAGTGTTTTTGTTGAGTAAACATCTTTTAGAAGACACGAAGCAAAAACAGCTGTTAAATCTGAGCCACCTCTTCCAAGAATAGTTTCGAGTCCATCAACTGTGACTCCTAAGAAACCTGCCAAAGTAACCACTTTACCTTCTTCAAGCGGCTCGATTAGTGTGTGGAGTCGTTTCTTGCTTAATTCATAATTTGGCAGAGCTTCTTCAAAGTTATCGTCAGTGACAATTGGCCAATCTTCCATCGGTAGCGAGCAGGAGTTTAAGTCGTTGCTCTTCAGGATGTAATCCATGAGTACGGACATTGCTAGTTCGCCACCGAATGTGAGGGTTCGGGCTTTGATGTTGCCGCTGAAACGTTTGTTAATAGAGTCGAGAGTAGTTTGGGTTAACGCTTTGTAATTTGCCAATTCATTTTGGGCTTGCTTTAGCCATTTTCCCTTGACATGAAGCTTTGCCAAACGCTCGTAAACTTCGAAAACTGGCTCTAACGGCAATTGGCATTCTTGCGCATGAGATTCTCCTATCTTTATGAGCGAATCTGTGCAACCCATCGGTGCAGAGAACACGACAACTGGCCCAAAGCCGCCATCTCTTTCCTTGTTTTCTTTTATTCGCTTCACAATTTTGGGAATTCCTTTGCCTTCCACATCAAGGAGGCTCCCACCGAATTTATCTACTGAAACAATTTTGAAAGCACATTCCACCTTATACAAAATAGCATCATAAAGCGAGGTTTAATAAATTTTCTAGTTTTCAAATTGCAGATCAAAAATTGTTTAGACAAATTTAGTGTAGTTTCAAGAATGACCCAAAATCCGATTTGAAAAAAAGAAAAGGAAATAAACGCCGACACGCTACCAAATATAAAGAAGGTTTTAATAAGTAATGTATGACGGATACATATTTTTCTGTAACAAAACATCCCAACAACAATGTTTAAGCAACAAACGGTATACATGCGCAGATAAAAAGACCAAGCCCTCCGAAGAGCAAATTAAAATTGGCTCAATAGTCTTTCTCTACAATATTGATGACAAAAGTCTGCTCGGTCCATTTACAGCTTTACCTGAAGGCGACGAATTAGACGCTGGGGCATGGGCTATGGATGTTGACATCCACATACCCTCCGAAGACCTTAAAGTCACTTGGGAAGATCTGCACTTAATTCAAAACGCACCTGAAAAACTACCATTCCTAAATGAACCTAAAACCTGTAAATTAACATCCTTGCAAACTCAGAGAACTTTAGACATGCTTAAACAGGGCGAACTCTACCTTAACACGAAAGATAAATAGAGAATTATTGGGTTGAAAATTTTTCTGCCTTTAACTCCACGATTTTGTGACAGTTTAGGCACTTGGTTTCATTAAATTCGAAGCCGTTGAGTATATCAAAACGTCTTTGAGTGTACAGTTTTTGTTTTTGATGGTCACAATTAATCTGGCGTATACTAAACAAAGTGTCTTCTTCCATTCTCCTTCTTCTCCTCACTTAATAGTAATGTGACGGTTGCTTAAAAAAATTTGCGGAAAAAAGCTTCAAATATTAAAAAATAGAGGAAATATGAGGTTAAAAACAGGTTTATTCTGCTGTTTTTATTTCCACATCAACTTTAACGGGAACCGATTCCTTGTAGACAAACAAAACTGGGCAACCAGCTTCTGTTCGTCTCCAAGCTGCCTCAACCAAAGCCTTCCTCACCTTCGACTCAATGTTAACCTTCATCGTTACCCCTTTCAAGGTAGGCGAATCAGACGATTTTTCAGCTTCCACCCCGATCGCAATTTTGCCAGGGTCAATCTTGCTTTTCCTGCAAACGTCAGCGTATATTATAACTCCGCAACCTGCCAGAGCCATCAATGCCAACTCCAGCGGAGAAGGTCCAGCGTTTGTTCCTCCCCCAGCTTCAGATAAATCGCAAATAACACTGTGCCCCCTACCATTATCGGTTACTAAACGAACGTTTTCAAGGAGTTTCGCATTTCCTTTCAGTTTAGCCATAAAATTCACTGATTAAGAATTATGCCACTGTCAATTTAAGAATTCTGTTCCCAATCATCAACTAAAAAATCTATTGTTTAAAAGTGAAGCATTAAATACCAAAAAACCCGTTTCAAATACACACAACCCTCCTGGAGAAAAACAAGCGTTGAAAGGTAAAGGTCCAGTATTCATTGTGCCCTGGCGATGCACCTACGCCTGCGAAAGTCAATGCGTCCACTGCATTTCAGCAGGAAAAAAAGCTGCCCAAGACGAAATAAATACAGAAGAAGCCAAAAAAATCGTTGATCAAGCCACCGATTTTGGCGCCACTTTCTTTGGAATTACGGGTGGACAGCCGTTTCTGCGAAAAGACCTCTTCAATGTGCTGGACTACGCCACAAAACAGGGTTTGAACACCAGCATAATAACGGACGGGCGCCTTCTCGACGAGGTAGTCTTTAAAAAATTGGTTAAACTCCAAACTAAAATCTCCGTTAGTATCGATGGCGCAGAAAAAACCAATGACGCCATCCGCGGCGAAGGCTGCTTATGCCTCTGCAATTTCAGCGATAGAGCGATTCTCAAAAGAGAAACTCTTAAACTGTTTAGTTTATACCTTCGCAAACGCGGGCAAAACCACAAATGCCAATGAAGCAGACATGCGACATGTTCTAGATTTAGCCAAAAAATACGATGCACGATGGGTAGTTTTCCATGGCATGATACCATACAGCAATGATAAAACATGCCTCAAAGCTGACCTAACCCCAGCTCAGTACGAATGGGTATGCAACAAACTCTATGACCTCACCCCCGAGTACAACGGCAAACCCAACATCAACGTTTATATTCCCTTCTACGCTCGAGTTGTCAAGCAACGTGGCCTGCCAGACTTTGACAACTGGTACAACAACTTTTTCTTAGGTAGATGCTTCTTCGGCAAATTCATGAGTATTGCAGAAAACGGCGATGCTATACCCTGCAGCTACAACGATACCTACAGGATTGGTAATACAAAAAACAAGCCGATAAAACAGATTTGGGAAGACATGCAAAACAGCGAGTTCTTCAACCGAATTAAAGATAAAAATAACATCAAGGGTAAATGCGGTATCTGCGAGTTCAAAGACATATGTGGGGGTTGCCGTTCAGCAGCGTTGTTCTATACTGGCGATATTTTAGGCTCAGATAAAAGGTGTGCTTATATTCCTAAAAAGGTAAGAAGAAAATAACCTTTCTAAAGATTCTATAATTGGGAGTGGCGCGCATCCAAAAACATGTGGAAGAGAGAAGAGGGGGATTAAGGAAATTTTATGGATGCACGTCACACGTTTTTTAACTTCTCAGGTGCTGATGGAAGAGGAACCCGCAGGTTCGCCTCGACCTGCTATAGTTCTGGAGAGTCTTGGCTTTTGGTAAAGACAATTTCTGAGAGCCTTTGCTTGTTATAAAAACTGATCCGCCGTTTCTGAGGTGCTTTTTGACTTGAGAAAAGTCAACTTGCTTTGCTTCCTGGACCTCGACATCTTCACTGACATCGTTATCAAGCAGTAAAACCTGAAAAACTGATTGTTTAGTTTTCTTCTTCAGCATTGCTGTCACAAATTATTCTTCCTTACAGTTTGAGAGTAATATTATATCTCTTTTGAAAAATGTTTAAAGCTATGTGATTGCTGTTGCGCTACAACAAGGTCTTATTACTGCAGAATAAATTGGAGAATTTGGGGGTCTTCCAGGGTTTTGACTATTAAATCGGGCTTCTCTTTTGCAAGCTCTTCCTTGCTATAGACGCCTGTGGTGACCGCGATGCAATGCATCTGCGCGGATTTTGCTGCTTTAACACCGAAAAGCGAATCCTCCAAAACAACACATTTTGCAGGTATTGCTTTAAGCTGAGCGGCGGTTTTAAGGAAGATTTCTGGGTCAGGTTTAGAAAGGGAAACCGCCTCAACAGTCAAAATTGTATCAAAACAATCTGCTAAATCGTTATTTTGAAGCAAATGCATGATAACCGAGCGGTTATTCATCGACGCCAAACCCACCTTTACTTTGCCTCGTAGCGCCTCCAGAAGCTGCTGTGCACCATCAAACAATGCCACTTCACTGGCTAATTCAATTTGCACTTTACTCTTCCGCTCAACCAACTGTTTCACCACTTTCTCATCAATACGCCTGTTTGCAGCGTCAAGAATTTCGCGGAAGGTCTCAGATGCGCCAATGCCGATTCTGCGTTCAATGTATTGGGTTGGGACTTCGAGGTTGATTTCTTTGAGGGCTTTTTGGAATGAAATCACAATTGCCTTTCGTGTATCGGCGAGTGTTCCGTCCCAGTCAAAGATTACTGCTTCAAACATTGTCGATCTTCAGGTGAGGTTTAGTTTTTCGCGTATGGCTTGACTTTTTTTGGTGGCTTCTTCGATGGCGCGTATCATTGCAGAGCGAATTTGAGATTGCTCAATTTGATAGATGGCTTCGATGGTTGTTCCGCCTGGAGTGGTGGTCATGTCTTTGATTTTTGCTGGGTCCTCGTTGAGGTCGATTATGAGTTTGCCTGTTCCCATGACGGTTTGGGCTGCAGCTTTTAATGCGATGTTTCTTGGCAATCCAACTTTCAACCCTGCGTAGGTTAAAGCTTCAACGATGATTGACATGTATCCTGGTCCGCTGCCACTTACTGCAGTGATTGCATCCATGTATTTCTCATCCATTTCATCGCAGACGCCCATCATGTCCAAGAGGATTTTGACTTTCGCCTTGTCTTCGATTGTTACGTTGGATTCGCAACAGTAAGCCGTGTAAGAAGCCTGTACCAAAGCGCCCAAATTAGGCATAATACGCACAATCTTTGCTTCAGTAGCATTCTTATGCAGAAACGCGAGAGGCACCGTAGCCGCAACAGAGATGAGGAGTTTACCCTTGATTTCTTTGCTGATTTCTTTAAGGACTTTTTCCACATCGCCGGGTTTAACGATTATAAAAACGATATCGGCGGCAGCAACGGATTTGCAGTTATCCGAGGAAACCTTCACGCCTAACTTTTCCAAATCACAAAGTTTTTCTGGTGCAATGTCAACGGCGGTTATTTTCCCAGCATATTTGCCTTTAATTAAACTTTTGATTATGGCGCTGCCCATCATGCCTGCGCCTATAACTGTGATTCTGTCATTCATGAGTATTCACTTATCTGCTAGAAACATTGGTTTTGCTCTTTAAACTTTTGTTGCCAAAAAAGTCCTTGATTATTTGATTTCCACAATTTCTCTGAGAAGTTTGTGCATTATTAATGCTGGTGAATCTGTTTTTATGCCTCGTGGATTGAAATGAGTTGGTATTGCTTGGAAACCATTGCGTTGGAGAGCAGATAGGAAGCTTTCATTTGAGGGTGCGGGTAAGTTGAGTTTTCCGCTTAGCTTGTCGATCACATAATAGGTGGCGGGTGCGGTGGCTTCATTTCTGATAAGGTTTAGGAGTTTTGTGATTTTGGCACTGTTTTTGAACGCGGTGTGCACATTTTCTTTAACAATTTGTTCTATGAAGGTCAGATCAGCGATTTTACTGATCCATAAGGGACCTGCATAGTCCATTTTGTCACCGCATTCTGGGCATATGTTGTTTTTAGCAAAAACCTGAGGTACGGCTTCTCGGTGGAAGCAGTTGAAGCAATGCAATATATAGCCGGTCTGTTTGAGACTTTCATCGGCTTTTTGACAACCATAGGCAATTTGGGCGTAAACACGGATGTAGTGGTTACTGCTGTGACTGAAAAGGATGCGAATCCCAATGTCATGTTTCGCCGCTAAAGATGCCATGCAGCCCGCCAGTAGCCGTACCGCCAACTCATGACAGTACTCTGTCCGCAGTGGCCTACCGCCGTACTTTCGCACGCAAGCCTTCGCATGAACACCACAAAGTGGCGCCAAATCCGTTGCAGTTGCCGCCAGTAACCCTTTGTTTTTTAGGGCTTGAAACGCTGAATCCAAGTAGGGAACGGGGGTGCCAAAGGGGTCGATGTCAACAATGTCAAAGCGTCTTTTGGGTGAGGCGTTGCAGCTTAATACACAGTTTGCATCTTTGTTCATGATCACAATTTTGTCTTGTTGCTTGTTCAGTTCGATATTATGCTTTGCTAATTCGTAAGCTGAGGTGTTAATGTCGTTTAGCAGAACTCGCGTTACACCTTCCACTTCAGCTGCAAAACGAATCCCGCGGATACCCTGGCTGGTAAAGGGCTCGCAGACGCTGATTTCATGGTTAACAATATGCTGGTATGCTTTGAACGCCAAAACCGTTAAGTCACGGTTGAACTCCATGACAGGGTTGTAGAAGACTGGAGCTTTAGACGGCGCATAATCGGATGGCACAACCCCGTAGGCTTTAAGGTTAGGCACCAAGACTTGGACTTTACCCTCTTTAATTATTTCGCTGGGAAAATCTGGCAACGTAACCTTCTTTATCCGCCATTAGTGGGTCTGCTCCAGAGATGTTGGTATGAAAAGAATTTAATCAGCATATTAGACTTATGGTAGGTTGGTGCAAAAGACATTGATGACGAGGATTTTAATTTTGACTGGTGCTCCAGGAGTAGGAAAAACCACGGTGCTTACTAAAACTGTGGATGCTTTAAAAGCGAAAGGCTTCAGTGTCGGCGGCATGATTAGCCGAGAAGTAAGGGAAGGCAACATGCGGGTGGGATTTGAAATCTTAGATTTAATCAATGGCAAACATGGGTGGCTGGCTCACGTAAACGGACTTGGTCCACAGGTAGGTAAGTACCACGTTAACCTCGACGACCTCGACAACATCGGCACCACCGCAATCACGCAAGCCCTCGAAAAAAGCGGCGCTATCGCCATAGACGAAATTGGCCCGATGGAACTTTACTCAGAGAAATTTAAGCAGACTGTAACTCAGGCATTGGAGAGCAAAAAGTTGGTGTTGATAGTTGTGCATGGGAAAGCTAAAGACTCACTGGTAACTCAGGTGAAGAGGAGAGTTGACGCAGAGATTTTTAATGTGACTTTCTCCAATAGAGAAAAACTGACTGAGTTATTAGTCAGAAAAGCTCTGAACATGAGTTAATGCACTTATTTTCTGTTCCTAAGTTCCTTTTTGTAGGGGGAATTAAAATTCTAATAGAAACTCTTTGTGGAAAAGACATAGGGATAGTTTTCTTTCAACTAAGGGTATAGATCGCCTTGGCGATTCATTTAGTAATTAGATGTTTAAAATTCTATTTTGCGGGAGTTATTGTTATTTGGTAAAGGTTTGGCCAGTCTTTGCCTGTTACATAGAGTCTGTCGGTTTGTGAATCGTAAGCAATACCATTTAGAACTGCATTTGGATCGTTTGATTGGTAGATTCCAGATAGATCTATCCAGCCTTTCACCTGTCCGTTTTGGGGGTTTATAATTGCGATTTTTTGTTGAAGCCAAATATTAGCGTAGACGTCTCCGTTCACATATTCTAGCTCATTAATGTTTGTTACTGAGGCGTTTCCGTCGTGGACACTTACTTGCCCAGTTTTTTGGAACGTGGTTGGGTTAAGAAAATACAGGTTTGAGGTGCCATCACTCATGATTAATTCGCTTCCACGTAGGTTAAACCCCAACCCTCAGTGGAGTAAGTAAAATTACCCCTCAAATCAAACGTTACCTTATCATAAACAAATCCGACATGATTTTGCCACGTTAATTGAACCAGTGAATCATTAATAACTGTTAAACCCTCACCAAAAAACTCTGCAGGCAAATTAACTTTCTGCTGCACAATGCCGCTTTCAAGGTCAACACGCCGAAGAGAACTAAACTCTCCTGTGCTCTCATACAAAATACCGTTATCGAACACCAAGCCTTCAGTGAATGCGTTTGTGTCATGCGGATAAACTCTAACTATTTTATAGGTATAAATTGCTGGGCCAATTAACGGTGAAGGCATGCAAAAGTTGGCGATGATATTGGTGTAGATGTTGGTTCAGGTGTTTGGGTCGGTGTAGGAGTTGGAGATGAACCGTTGAAAGGAGTTAACCCAAACAAAGAAAACGCTAAAAAGCCAACAATCAACACAGCTAAAACAAAAATGGCAACTGCTAACATATCGTTTTTTCATGATGAAACATCAATACAACTACAAGTTTATATGCTCAACGCTAAAACCCACCAAAAGCAGCTAAAGCGAAACACTTAAGTGCAGAGAAATCTAAGTTGTGTCTCAGACTACAAAATAGGTGAAATCAATTGGCTGTTGAAGGTTTTTTCGAAAACAAAAAGGAGCCTGTAGAAGCAAAAGTCGGCGACTTAACCCCACAATCAAAAGCGGTTAACGTTACGGCCAAAGTAGTATCCAAAACAGAAGTCAGAGAAATCCCAATGGGCAGAGATGGATCTGCACACAAAGTATCTGACGCACTCATTGGCGACGAAACTGGCGTAGTGTACCTAACCCTATGGGATGATAACATAGAGAAAGTCAACGAAGCAGACACAGTGCGCATTGAAAACGGGTATGTAACACTATTCAAAGGAAACATACGCCTGAACATCGGCAAATACGGCAAACTCGAACAAGCAAAAGAACCACTCACAGTAGAAGTTAACACAGAAAACAACGTTTCAAGCAAAACATACGAACAAGAACGAAGACCATTTAGAGGCGGAGGACGAGGATTCGGCGGTGGTGGCGGCGGTTACGGCGGAAGAGACAGACGCGGCGGCGGAGGATACGGCGGTGGTGGCGGCGGTTACGGCGGCGGACGCGATAGAGGCGGAGATCGACGCGGTGGCGGCAGCGGCGGCGGTTACAGACCAAGATACTAAAACTTCCAACCTTTAAGTTAGAAGAATTTTTTTCTTTTTTTGATTTTTATATTCTCAGCATCTAATATAGATGCCCGTTAGTCTACTGTTTGGTTCCAATAGAAAACTTTGCTATAGTCTTCAAGTATATGATCTATTGTTTGTGGTTCGTCGTAGAGGATGTCAAAGCGTGACGAGTATTTGGTCATCAAAGTGTTATTGATGTCGTTATAGATTTTTGTCGATAGGGTATCAGAGGGAAAAAGACCCCAGATATGATCGTTTGGGTTACGGAATCCAAACCCGTAATCTGCAGGTACAACGTAGGCGACTTCGGCTTTATTTGAACCAAAACTTTCCGGGTTGCTGTGGAGGATTTCCCAGAACTTCTTTAATGAATCAAAATGCCCTTGCTCTTCACTAAGCGTGCCATATTCACCTATTTTTGGGTAGCTGAAAACAAATGCGTATTTGGCTCCAGAAGCATAAGCTAAAGATAATTCAGTGTACAATTCGTCGCCTGATTCAAGGTACGGCGGCTGGTTATATTTCCAGTTAATAATTACTCCCCAATCCTTGTGAAATGCGAGGGCTGCTCCCCTATCCAGAGCAATGATGCGTTGTCTGCTTTCGTTGCCAACGAATTCTGCGAAAACTGCGGTGTAGTTTCCTTTGTAATCAAACCAATTGAGTGCAAAATCAGCTGTGAAAATGTTGGGGCTGTAAGTGTGATAGTAGTTTATCATGGCAGAAAGGTTGCCGACATATGCCTGTGCGGTTTGACTGTAGGTTGTTGTATCATTTATGAGCATGGATGGTCCTTTTTCGAGCTGGTTTCCGCCTGGTTCATCTATCTTGTAGATGCCGAGGAATTGGTGGCCATATTTGTGCTGAGCGTCAACCATCCAATTCATGATAGTGTAGCCGTTTGAATAATTGTACATGTCTCTTCCCGTAAACAGGATAATGAAGTTTAATCCTGAGTTGAAAATGTAATCGCAGGATTCATCCAAAGCTGTCCTGTTAAATGTTAATTCAACTGAACCTATCACAAAAAGGTTCGTGTAATCCTTCACTTTATCCACCAAAGCCTTCACTTCAATAGTTTGGTTGCCGTAAGCGTACTCAACACCGACATAAAATTGTCTATGTGAGGTCTGACCTGCTAAACCAATTGAGAGTAAAAAAAAGCGAAAGAACAATAACTGCAATAAGAAGAATAGTGGCAAGGAAGACGAGTTTTGGGTTCAAGTTTGCTCAACTAATGCTAGAAGTCATTTAGTTGAAAAAGTATTTAACTTTTGAATAGGAACAGGTGGCAAAGAATAGAAGAACCAAGATTGAATGAATATTTTATCTGTGGTATAGTCCTATCAATTCACCCTTACCAAGGATATGGTTCTGGATGGCTTTTTCGAGGTCTCTTTTGGTTGTTTTAGCACCTAACTTTAGCGCCGTATCGAGAGCGTAAACCTTAAAAAAATACCTATGAGTGCCCGACGGTGGACAAGGACCCATAAACCCTTTTTGACGTGCACCATTTAACCCCTCTGTTCCTGGAACGGAATGCTCAGCTATTTTTGTTGTTGAGGTTGGAATGTCCCAGACGACCCAGTGGTCAAAGGTTCCGCCTGGCGCATCTGGGTCATCAACAATTAGCGCAAGACTCTTGGATTCTTTTGGAACTCCTTCAATCGTAAGCGGAGGATTCATGTCTTCGCCATCGCAACTGTATTTCTTTGGAATTGGGGTATTGGGTTGGAACGATGGGCTTTTGACAACTAGTTCTTTCATAAAAATCCTTTAAAAACTATGTTTTGTCTGATAGATAAAGTTGGTGAATATCCCATAATTACAACTTGTTGTCAAAGGTTTAAGTTTGATTTTTAGGGATTTTTTCAATCCATTTCTCCACAATCAACTTGCCGTCCTTTATGGTTAAAATGGACTCTAACAGGCATTGAGCCGTTGCATTTGAGTGGAAACATTGTGTCATCTACAACGCATACTGGCAAGTACAGCAGGTACCTGTCGTCTTTTCTTCTAAAGATTGTTCCTTTCCCCTCATTACCCATGTTTAATCACAAACAAGTTAACGTTGATTCGCTTTTCACTTTTAAATCTGACTGTTAAATGAAGCGTAAAAAAGATAAGCAGACAAATTAGGGATGTTTTAAGTTTGAGATTTCTTGAGGAAGTCGGTTGCAATCCCAAGATTTATCCTGTAGACTACTATGCTGATGCCTAAAGAGATGGCTGCACTTAATCCGACCGAAATGGCGAGGTTAGAAGAATTAATGCTGCCGCCGATAAAAAGTGACAATCCCACCAACAGTATCAACGGGGCTAGTACACATAATCCAACGATGGAGCAGACGACAAAACCTATCAACGACCATTCTTGACGCACCATTCTTGCTCTGCGGGTTTGCGAGAAGTCAGGACCTTTGAAGCCGATCGTAAGTGCAACTATGCCTACAGCTAACAACACAAAGAATCCTTCAAGGAAAGCGGTTATTGCCACTTGCAAAGAAGGCTGATAAAATACTACGCCTATTGTTCCGCTTATAAGCAAAATAATCGTTGAAAAGATCAGCAAGAAGAAGGTCTTGCTTTTAACGAGACTTTTTGCAGAAATTGGTGAAGCGTAAATTCTCCACACAGACTGACCTTCTTCACCTATCATGACTTGACCCAGTAGCAATGCGGAAAAAGAAGAGGGCAACAGGAAAATTATTCCTTCAAAAATTAAGCTGCCAGCATCCTGACCTGCCCCTACCCCTCCAGTTACACCTACCGATTGCATAATCGGAAGAATAATCAAAATTATAGGTACGATGAAAATGCTAACCATTTCTCGGCGTCTAGTGAAAGCCCTAAAATCCTTTCGTATTATTGCTGCTTCTCCTGAGGTGAAACCTAATTTTCCCAAAAGCCCTGTCTTAGGCGCGTAGACACCGCTTTTTTGAAGCGTGATTGCTGGGGGCTCGTAGAGTCCAAATCGCATGTTTAAAAATACTGCCAAATAATAAAGTAATGCGATGAATAGGACTGATAAAACAACAAACAGAGCAGCCTGCAAATATAACCCGCTAAAAAAGTAGCTTACTACCAGAGCTACCCAAACGAATGGTACATACCAAACAGTACTCTGGAAATGCGACAACGAGTTAAAAAAAGTTACAGACCCAGACCCATAAATTACGTAGAAGTAAAGTACGTAGAACACTACAAAGAAAAATAATGTACCCGCAAGTCTTACCCAGATGGCTGCTTTACCGCTTGATTTATACACTGCGCCGATAAAACGCATTTGTACGACTCTTAGAATCTCTGTTGTGACGCTGGCAAGGAAAGCAGCTGCAATCAAAGCTGCAAAAGTTAAAAGTGCCTGAAGTATTAAACCGTTGAAGGCTGCAAAAACAATCATTCCTGAACCAATACCAATTACGAAGGCGATGGGTAAGCCCAACAGGTTCGATAGGACGGATGCCAGTGTTTGTTCTTGCCAGGTTATAGGTAGCCAGTACATTACTTGACCTGTTGCTTTGATACCGGCGAGCTGAATTTGTTGAAGCAGAGTAAATACAAAACTGAATATTAAGATGACTGTGGGCAATATAACGAAGACGCTTAGGGCTCCATTCTTTAATGAAGGCAGGTTGGTGATAGTCTTGGCTCGAATAAATTCCCGAAACAACAAAGTTAGCGATTAAACCGCCTACTACACCGATTATAAGCGCTACCCAATATGGCCAGTATGCAAGGAAAGAGTTTTCTCTGTACCTAGTAGCCTTTATTCCTCTGATTAATCGACCAGATTTGCGTTCTATTCGCAAAAGGAAGAGGACGTTCTTCCAGTTCATCGCAACAGTTCCTCAACGACAGCTCGTAAATCCCCAGTTCCAGTTAGCTTGAGGAAGATGTCTTCCAAATCGGAGTTTGGCAAACTTGCCCTATCTCTGAGTTCATCCATAGTGCCTAACGCCAGAATGTTACCTTGATACATAATGGCGATTCTGTCGCATAACGCCTCAGCAATCTCCAACACGTGCGTTGATAGGATGGTTGTGACGCCTTGCATTTTTAGTTCAAGCAGCAAATCCTTCACTATCCTTGCGCTTCTAGGGTCTAGGGCGTTAAGAGGTTCGTCAAGAATCAAGAGTTTGGGTTTATGCAGGAACGCTGAGATAAGACTAATTTTTTTCTTCATGCCATCTGAGTAACTGTTTATCATGTCACCTTCTCGGCCTTCAAGCTGAAGCGCTTTGAGGTATTCGGTTATGCGCTGCTTTTTCTCAGCCGTGGACACACCGTAAATGTCAGCAATGAAATCAAGGTATTCAATTCCAGTTAAGAACTCGTAGATGTTGGGTGATTCAGGAACGTAGCCGACTTGCTGCTTAACTGCAACAGGGTCTTTTTTCACATCAATCCCCAAAACGTTGATTGCTGCCGGCAGTAGACTCAACCAAACCCATCAGCATTTTGAGGGTGGTGGATTTTCCTGAACCGTTGGGTCCCAAAAGCGCAAAGATTTCGCCCTTGTTAATAGCCAGGTTCATGTTGTTTACGGCAACTATTTCGTTGTAACGTTTAGTTACGTCTCGTAGTTCTACTACGTATGGACTGCTCATGCTATTGCTCCCCAGCTTGCAAATAGAAAGGTGTCGATATTTAAGCCTAATGCGTATTTTGAAGTGACAATGAATTGTTGAATACCTTTAGTTTAACGTAAATCTTTTATAATCCAAATCAACTTCTTTTATGTTTGATTATTTTACATTAATGCATGGAGCAATGCTAGCCAATTAGCAGTTGGAATAAAGGACGTCGCAAAATAAAAATTTTCTAAAATTATAAATTAAGAGGATTTAAAATGCAAAATGTTGAATCAAAGAACCCATTTGCGGGTAAAAGTGGACATATAATTGTAAGCAAACGCGACCTTAATCCGCAGGTAACGGAAATTACAGTGGTTGCGCCAGAAATAGCTGAAAAAGCTCAAGCAGGTCAGTTTGTTATATTACGGATAGATGAAGAAGGTGAGAGAATTCCCCTTACCCTCTTCGAATGGAGCTGCCAAGAAGGCACCGTGGGAACGATAACGTTGATTTTTCAACACCTTGGAGTGTCAACCAAAAAGCTCGCTGCCTTAAATGTTGGAGATAAAATCCTAAATGTTGCTGGTCCATTGGGGAACCCTAGTTGCATACAGAATTATAGTGTTGCTGCGGTCGTTTGCGGAGGAGTAGGCACGGCAGCGGCTTATCCTATTGCGAAGGCTCTTAAAGCTGCAGGAAATAGGGTGGTGTCTATTCTGGGAGCAAGAAACAAGGATCTTCTAATTCTAGAGGACGAAATGAAGGCTGTCTCTGATGAACTATTCATTTCAACAGATGACGGTTCAAAAGGCCAGAAAGGCTTCGTTAGCGATGTTTTAAGGTCACTTATTGAGAAGAAATACCAGTTCGGCATAGTTTACGCCATAGGTCCAGTCCCTATGATGAGGGTAACCGCAGAAGTAACTCGACCATTCGGAATCAAGACAATAGTTAGTCTTAACCCCATTATGGTGGACGGTATGGGTATGTGCGGTGCATGTAGAGTTACCGTTGGCGGCGCCACAAAGTTTGCATGCATAGACGGACCTGAGTTTGATGCGCATAAAACGGATTTCCAAGAACTTATGGGACGATTAAAGGAATACCCAACAGAAGAACGTTCAGCGTTAGCCTTCCGTGAAAAAGGCGAAGGAGCTACTTGTGCATGCAAGAACCATTGAAGGAAAAAGCTGTGACTCAACCTAAAACAAATGCTGTTCCAATGCGCAAGCAATCGCCCAAAACCCGAATTCAAAGCTTCAGTGAAGTAGCAATGGGTTATTCAGAAGCTGAAGCGCAACAGGAAGCAAACCGATGTCTTAGTTGTCCAAACCCACAGTGCGTTAAAGGCTGTCCAGTTGGTCTAGAAATTCCAGTGTTCATTAAACTTGTTAAAGAAAAAAAGTTCAAAGAAGCCAGCCAAAAAATTAAAGAGAAAAACAGTCTTCCAGCCGTCTGCGGTAGGGTCTGCCCCCAAGAAGAGCAATGCCAAAAATTCTGTGTGCTGGGCAAAAAAGGACAACCCGTTTCAATCGGTAAGCTTGAAAGATTCGCAGCTGACTTTGAATTGGAAAACGGAGTACACCTTCCTACTTTACCAAAACCTACAGGCAGAAAAATTGCTGTAATAGGTTCAGGACCAGCAGGGTTGACAGTTGCAGCTGAACTGGCAAAACTAGGTCATAAAGTTATAATTTTCGAGGCGCTTCATAATGCTGGCGGCGTTCTCCTCTATGGCATCCCAGAGTTTAGGCTACCGAAAAAAATTGTGCAAGCAGAAGTTGATTACGTCAAAAGGTTAGGTGTGGAAGTAAACACGGATATCTTGGTTGGAAGAACATTTACAATTGAGGAGTTATTTAGAAAGGGGTTCGATACCGTCTTCATAGGCTCAGGCGCAGGGTTACCGCTATTCCTCAATATTCCTGGCGAAAACTTGGCGGGCATTTACTCAGCCAACGAGTTTCTAATACGAGTCAACCTAATGAAGTCGTACCAGTTTCCACTATTCGATACGCCCATAAAAGTAGGAAAGAAAGTAGCAGTCATCGGCGGAGGAAATGTGGCTATGGATTCAGCGCGGTCTGCCATTCGTTGCGGCGCAGAGGAAGTAAGCATAATCTACCGAAGGTCAAAAGAAGAGTTACCTGCTAGACATGAAGAGTTACTCAACGCAGAAGAAGAAGGTATAAAATTCAAGTTCCTTGTAGCTCCAACTCGATTCATAGGCGACGAGCAAGGTCGGGTAAACGCTGTCGAACTCGTATCCATGGAACTTGGAGAACCAGACGCTTCAGGCAGACGAAGACCCATCCCCATTAAGGGTTCGGAATCTATCATGAAAGTAGACACTGTCATCGTAGCCATCGGGCGAACGCCAAATCCAGTAATTCAAACCGTAACTAAAGGTCTCCAAACAACAAAACATGGCACCATCGTCGCCAACCCAGAAACAGGAGAAACCAAACTGCCAGGTGTTTACACGGGTGGAGACATCATGACAGGGGAAGCAACAGTCATCAATGCTATGGGGTCAGGAAAAAAAGCAGCACAAGCTATCCACAAGTATTTGCTTAGCAAAAATACAACCGATTAAACAGCAGTTATGCCATAAAAACCGCTGATCTATGTGGAAATGAATAGACAAATGAAAGCGAATTGGAGTTTACCAATAAACTGGATGCTTACTGGTAAGCGTTGAAAAAATTTTTTCCCACATGGAACTTGACTATCATCTCAGCTTTTGCAGTGAATTTCGGGGTCATAAGCATAGTAACATCTACAGTTACAATGATTAAGCTCCTCTATGACTGATAACGGCCAAAGATTCCTTTTTTGATTAACTCTGAATCTGTAATCCATATTTTTGTAAAAAATGATAATCTCAAGCCTGCCTTATTGTCTTCAACTCCAAATTTCGATCAAATTGGAAATACTCTTAAATTGGATTAGTTCCATTGCTAAAAAAGAGAAAAAGGCAATAATGATCCACGCAATCGAAACTTACCAGCTAACGAAAACTTACGGTTCACTAAAAGCAGTGGACAGCTTAGATATAACTGTTGAGCCAGGAGAAATTTTTGGGCTTCTTGGACCCAATGGAGCAGGAAAAACAACCGCTGTCTCTATGCTCTGCACAATTTTAAAACCAACCTCTGGAACCGCAACTGTCAATGGCTTCGACATTATCCGCGAAGCCAATAAAGTCCGAAAATCCATAGGCATCGTTTTCCAAGACCCCAGCATCGACGACCGTTTAACCGGAAGAGAAAATCTCTTTATGCATTCTAACCTCTATGGGGTGCCAGCATCAGAACAGAGAGAACGCATAAACCGCATTCTAAAACTCGTCGAACTTGAAGATAGGGCGGATGATTTGCTGCGTACTTATTCAGGTGGAATGCGGCGTCGGCTAGAGATGGGGCGAGGTTTAATTCATTACCCAAAAGTGCTATTTCTCGATGAGCCAACCGTTGGATTAGATCCTCAGACCAGAGACCACATCTGGAAATATATCAAAGAACTCAAAGAAACCCATGACATCACCGTCGTCTTAACTACTCATTACATGGATGAGGCCGACAGACTCTCCGACCGCATAGCCATCATGGATCACGGCAAAATTGTGATTCTTGATGCACCTTCTAAACTTAAAGAAACCCTTGAAGGTGATGTAATATCAGTTAGGGCAAATAATATAGAAGAATTAGCCAAACTTGTTTCCAAATGGCTTGGTTTCAACCAAACACAGGAAGTGGATGGCTCCCTTGAAATCAAGGTGCAAAACAGCAAAACTGCTATGCCTCGCATCATGGAGATAGCCTCCCAAAACAACATCTATGTTGAATCGTTGCTGTCTCGGGAACCCAACTTGGAAGATGTGTTTTTGCACTACACAGGTCGCTCGATTCGCCAAGACTCAACTAAGGAACTGCACGGGTTAGCCGCTGCTCAACGGAGGGCAATTAGATGAGCCAACTCCGCGCACTTTATACACTGTGGCTTCGCGAAACTAAACGCTTTGTTCGTGACAGGGCAAGGGTAATCATAAGTTTTGTTCAACCACTACTGTGGCTTGTTGTTTTCGCCGCTGGTTTTGGTGCACGTCTTATTATTCCTGGAATAGGTTACCAGCAGTATCTTTTTCCAGGTATAATTGGACAAACATTGCTCTTCACTTCAATGTTTATGGGAATTAGCGTAATTTGGGATAAGGAATTCGGGTTCATGAAAGAAATTCTAGTTTCTCCAGTGTCACGTTTTACTATTTTTATGGGCAAAATGCTCGGCGACAGTTCCGCAGCCTTGCTTCAAGGCATAATCGTTTTTGCTTTCGGGTTCATCTTAGGCATCCCCTTTAATCCATTAACCCTATTTGCTGCATTACCCATAATGCTGTTACTTACGTTTGGCTTAGTTAGCGTGGGCTTAATACTTGCTAGTTTTATGGGCAGTCTAGAAAATTTTGGTGCTATTCAAACCTTCATCAACCTGCCGCTTTTCTTTTTAAGCGGTGCATTATTCCCCATTTCCGGTGCTGGAACTCCTGAGTGGTTGCAGGTTGCTTCAGCATTTGACCCATTAACTTATGGTATTGATGCTTTGCGAACTGTGATTTTGGGGGCAGCTTGGACTCCTCTTCACCCACTCTACATCAACATAGGCATAGTAGGCGTTTTCGATGTAGTAATGGTTGGAATTGGTACATGGGCATTTAGTAGAATGAAATAACCCAACAGTGGATCTAAAAGATAGAAGAGAAAACAAAAAATTATTGCTTATTGGTCATTTCGTTGATTTGCTGCTCCATCGCGTGACCACGACAGAACACTAAAGCCTTCTTTACGCCTGGAACCGACTTTCGCTGCATCCCTGATGTCAGCTGAGAGCTTGAAAGCAATTGGACAGAATGGACTTGTCGGAACAAATTCAACGGTGACTGTGCCGGGTTCGGTTTCTTTTACGCTTTGAATCATCTGCATTTCCTCGAAACTCTGACCAGTTTCGGGATCCAGCACTTTACCAACTTCTACTCGAACTTTATCTTCAAGTTCAGTCATTCTTTAAAACCTCTATTTGCTGAAAGAATAAGAAGTTGAAATAGCATATAAACTGATTGATAAAGCCAAAATGCCTTGGGTGCCTAATTTGACGTTTGATGAAACCTGCATATTCTGCAAAATCGTCCGTAAACAAGCGCCAGCCAGCATAATCTATGAGGATGAAACAGTCCTGGTTTTCCTTGACATAAGACCATTAAACATGGGACATACACTTGTTATACCTAAAGATCACTATGTTGACATCTTCGACATTCCCGAAAACGTGTCTAAGCCAAATCTACAAGGTTGCCAAACTGGTTTCTTTTGCAGTTAAAAAAGCCACAAACGCCGACGGAATCAGCATAATTCAACAGAACGGCAAAGCCGCAGGACAAGACATATTCCACTTCACGTTCATGTAGTTCCGCGGTTTGAAGGGCAAAAACTGCCGCCTTTCAGCGAACTTAGGGAAGTTGAGAGAGCCAAACTGGATGCGTTGGCAAAGAAAATAAAACAACAACTCTAAACGAAAATTGTTTTTTGAACATTTGCTATTTAGGACTTGAGAGGAAATAGTTTGGGTAATTCTTAGAATTGTAAATTCGCATGGTTTTGTAGTTGCTACACCGATGAGAATTTTCTTCGTCCGTTGGCGAGGTTGCTTTGCAGATTTGTTTTCTTCTGTGGTAATCGCAAATCTACGGTTGTTGAATTGAGCGTTATGTTGGGGGTCTTTTTTGTGCGTATTGGTATCGGCGTGGTTTGCCTATACGTGTTAGGATGTTGTCTTTAACTAGGTCGACGAGTGCGTGGGCTACTGCGGTTCGGTCGTAGTGGAAGCCTTTGCGTGCGAGTTCGGTGTGGACATCGTCTAAGCCTCGTGGTTCGCTGAACCAGTTTTCTTCCCAGAGTTTTTGGATTACGCCTCGGCAGGTTTCTGCTCTGGGAAGGGGGGCGGGGCGTTCGGCGGGTGAGGTTGATGTTTTTTGAGTGTTCGGTGACGGTGGCGAGGATTTGGTTTACGGCGGTTTGGATTTGGTCGCTTTGGGCTTCGATTTCGAATTCTATGTCGCCGATTTTCATTTTGACTTTGATTGGTGGGTTTTGCGGGTTTTGTGTCAACTCTTCACCTATTGTATATTGTATTG
The DNA here is from genome assembly GCA_963818655.1 of Candidatus Bathyarchaeota archaeon. Lineage (GTDB taxonomy): Archaea > Thermoproteota > Bathyarchaeia > Bathyarchaeales > Bathycorpusculaceae > Bathycorpusculum. The sequence goes on along the minus strand of CAWFTD010000016.1, from coordinate 29,621 downwards.
TGCAAGATGTGCATGCACAATACTTAAATATTTCACCAATAAAGATATTGAATATTGGTGAATCACGTGATTGAACAATATACAACCACTAACAAATATAACTTTCCACAACCCACCATAGACACAATCCTCCCCCAACGCTTCTTCGAACAAAGCATCCACACCCTAAAACAAGTCCAACAACACCCCCTCCAACTAAACCAGCAAATACAACAATTAAGCACAACCGAACAATACCCACACAACATACAACTAAAACCCACACCAATCACCCTAAAACCCAACCACCAAGAAACAATAGTCGCCGCCATAGACACCTCAACCATAAAAATCGGCGAAACCTCAACAGGCATAATCATTGCAGTCCGTGGAGCAACCACTTGGAAACAAAACGGCGTCTACAAATACACTCGTCTTGGGACCATTCATATTTCCACATAACAGAAGAAAACAAAAACCAACTCTACAACACGCTTGAACATGCATACTTCAGCACCACGCTATGGCAGCTAGCCACCAAGCCGCACCAAACATCATGCAAATGCCCACACGCCTCGCCAGCCTACTCGAGCGTTGGCTGCAAACCATGCTTGCCAAAACCGTAAACAACGGCGTCCTCCTCTTCGACGGTTCCCTAACTGCTGGCACCCCTGAAACCCCAACACAACGCCTCAGGGAAATCCTGAGTTATGCAAGAAAAAACCAAAGCACAGTTTTGGCGTTCTCTAAAGCTACCACGTTGAGAGCAAATGGCTTGTTAATAACGGAGCAGTTTCCCAATCGTGATCCACCGTACCTGCTGGAAACCTCAGGGTTGCATTCTAAACCGCCGATGATGCTGCTGGGTGACGTTTATGTGGCACGGCTTAAACAAGGCAAATTTGGCTTTCAGACTTGGACATTGACAAGGAAACTCCACTTGAGCAGCGTATTGGACGCTATTCAAAAACTGTTGGGCAACGACCTCTACACTCAAAGCTACCCCGAAACACTGCGCTTATCCCATATCCTATGCACCTTCACGGCTAACGAAGTCCTGGCTATCAAACATTTCATCACTCGCAAACACGGCATCCAAATCGTAAACCGCCCAGACATGCACAAAGTCCTCTTCGGCTCCTACGGGTTCAAAGGAGAAAACTAACCCATGAAACTCTACAAAAAAGAAGGCAACATCCTGCAAGTCATCAGTTTTCCCACTGAGAACGCAGAAAAAGGAGATTATCTACTGGTAGAGGATGGCGACGCTGCTAAAGCCTTGATTGCGCAGGTTATCGATGTCCAATTTGCTGCTGTTCCAGGCGTTTTGGAGGAGCTGTTACGCACTTTGCCCGATGGAGGCGAGCCGTTGCAGGGTGAAGACATCGATCCAATGGAAATCGCACCCCACATTACCTACATCCAAGACGCAAGCCTACTCATCTGCAAAATACGCGCCACCTTGGAAAATGAAATGCTTAGCCCAAGCAGTAGTTGGCTGCCTAGTCGTTCTCAGTCCACAATCAAGAAACTATCCATTCCAATGCTCATGAAGCTCGCCAAAGTTGATGGCAAACTTCCAATAACTTTGGGCGGAACCAAAGACTCCTCGCTTCTCACCATCGACGCTTCATCCATAGACGGGACCCTAAACATAATCACGGGCAAGAAGGGTTGCGGCAAATCCCATCTCTCTAAACTCCTCATGGTGAACCTCGTCGGTTACAAAGCCACCGTCGTTATCTTCGACCTAAACGGCGAATACAGCAGCCTCGGCATGACCAACGACGGCAAACGAAACATGTACTATGACAAAATCCACACCCTTACGCCCTCCCAGAACTTCAAAGTTGCACTAGAGCAGCTACCCCTAAACACTGTTATGGGAATACTCGTGAATGCGCTTCATTTGCCAGGAACCTCAGCGCGAGAATTTCGGCGACTGTGGAAAATGCTCAAAGAACAGGGCAAACTGAACATGCAAAATTTGGGCGAAGCAATCCGCGACTTAAACTGTAACCAGCATGTGCGGGATGCTTTGGCTTCGCGTTTTCATTCGTTTGCTAACTCGGGGTTCTTCACGGATTGCCCAGGAGAAGCCACGCTGCTTGATGAGAGCATTTTCAAAGCCAAGGATGCAGGCGGTGCAATAATCATAAACCTCAAGAACACCTCAAACATCGACCGTCAAATCGTAGTCGAATACGTTTTGGGCAAACTGGTGGATTCGCTCTCAAACTGGAAACTTAAAGCAGTCTTCCTTTTCGCCGAAGAAGCTCACCTCTATTTGCGCGAAACCTACTGGGACGACATAGTCACCCGCATGCGCCACTACGGCATATTCACGACATTCATCACAAATCAGCCTGATACCATCCAAGAAACCATCTACCGCCAAGCTGACAACATCTTCCTCTTTAACTTCACCAACGAACACGACTTGGATGTAGTTTCCAGGGCGGCACGCGTAGATGCCGAAACAGTTCGGTCAATCGCCCGTGACTTGCCACCCCACCATTGCTTAACCTTAGGCAAAGTAGTCAGGGATTTCCCAATAGTTGCCCGAGTAAGAGCCTTAGATATCAAAACATTAGGAGAAACACGTTTGTTCTTTAACGATAAGAACTAGTTTTCTTTAATCTTTCCTTATTATTTCTAAAGAAAATCCGAAACGAAGCTGTCAAGTTGTAACTTTCCACTTCAACAAACGGTACCCAACGTAATTCTTCAGCGTCGCTTGCAGCTTGTATGTTACCAGATTTAACGTGAACCAAATAGTCGATTATGATGTAGTGGTATTTTACTTTGCCCTGCTCATCTAAATCAATATTATCCACAACATCAATGAGTTGAGGGTTCTCAACATCAAGGCAAACCTCCTCCTTGGTTTCCCGAATAACAGCTGCTTCGAGGTTCTCGCCAAGCTCAACTAATCCCCCCGGGATTGTCCATTTACCCTTGCTTGGTTCGTTACCCCGTTTTATAAGGGCTATTTCACCTTCTTTGATTATGACTGCTCCGATGCCTACGACGGGTTGATCTGGGTACAAACGTTTCATAACGAAGTCTCTGAATACGTTATGTTATTCGTACTTTAAAACGGATATGGGACTGCGTTTTTGAAAAGGTTAAGAGTATAAAAAAGAAAAATAAAGAAAAAGGGATAGCTTAGAACTCCTTATTCATATCGTAAAGCTTCTACTGGTTTGAGTTTAGATGCGCGCCACGCGGGGTACAATGCAAAGATTACGCTGACACCGACACCGAATGCTAAAGCACCAACCAAGAACTTCAGGGGTAAGCAATGGTGTTATTTTAAACCCGCCGCCTCCGCCAAAAACTCCTGAACCTAAGACCTGAGCTGTTATATTTGCCAGAATCCAGCCAAGTACTATGCCAACTACTGCACCGATTAAACCGATTATTACTGATTCACCAAGGAATATTGTTAGAACAGTTCTGCTCTTCATGCCTAAGGCTTTAAGTATACCGATTTCGCGCGTTCTTTCAATCAGCGAAACTATCATAATGTTCATTATCCCAATGCCTGCAACTAACAATGAAATTGCCGCTATCCCGCCAAGGAACAATTGTAGTATGCTAAAGATGCTAGTAAGCAAACTCAGAACTGCAGTTGAGGAGATGACGGACACTTGGTTGCTAAAGTGGTCAGTTATGGCTTTGGTAACGTTGGCTATTGTTGCGTTGTCACTGTTCTTTAGAGTAACTATTATCATGTCACATTGGTCGGTTCCAAAGAAGCTTTCAGCTTTGTTCAACGGAATATAAACGCCAGTGTCTGATGGTCCGCCGATGCCAAAACCGCCGATTCTTGGAAGAACACCTGCGACATCAGCCATGTAAGTTTCGTTGACTGGGGGCAAAACTGTTGCGTTAGTCCAAGTCAGGTTGATTGTGTCGCCTGCACCGAAAAATATTGTACCGTTTTGCCCTGGCTGATTTATGCGAGTTCCGACAACGATCTGATTATCTAAAGGATTTGTGGGTATGGTTCCGGTATCAGCTACAAAAGTGGTAGTATAAACTTGTGAGTAGTTGTTGAAATCTACACCGTAGATGGTTGCAGTACGGTTCAAGTTGTCAGTTTGTACATAGCCTGATCGGCTTATGATTGCGATTGAGCTTACAATGTCTTTTGATAATGCATCAATATCACTGGTGTAATTGACGTAGAGTTTGAAACCTGAGTTATCGGTGGTTCCACTTCCAAATCCTCCGCCTCCACCGCCTGCACCGCCTCCACCCCCAAATCCGCCGCCACCAGCACCTGCACCGCCTCCTGCTCCACCGAGAAAACCGCCGCTACCCGGCGTCACAATCAAGGTGTTGGCTGATAAGCCCTGGTTAAGCTGATGAGTTATCGTGGCTTGCAAACCCTGAGTAATTGATAGTAACGCCACTATTGCAGCAATTCCTATTATAACGCCCAATGTGGTTAATGCTGCACGAAGTTTGCGAAGTTTAATTGCGCTGAATGAATAACCGAAAATATCTATTGTCTTCATTCTTTGCTCACCACTTCGGATGTTATTTCACCATCAAACATTTGCACGGTTCTGGATGCTTCCCGAGCTAAATGTTGGTCATGAGTAACCATAATAATGCTAACGTTTTTCTCAACATTGAGTTTCTTGATTAGAATTAATACTTCGCTTGCCGTTTTGGAATCCACGTTTCCAGTCGGCTCATCAAGTAGGAGGAATTTGGGGTTGTTTGCAAGTGCACGTGCAATGGCGACACGTTGCTGCTGTCCACCGCTAAGTTCAGCAGGCTTGTGGTTGACGCGGTCTTTCAAACCAACAGTTTCCAGAAGTTCGATTGCACGTTTCTTTCTGTCCGCTTTATTCATATTGGCTATTGACATTGATAATTCAACATTGTCCTTTGCCGTTAACCTTGGTATTAGATTGAAAAACTGAAAAACAAAACCAATTTTAAGCCTTAACTCCGAAAGTTGGTTATCGTTTAGTTTGCCGATGTCTACGCCATCAACTAATAGAGTGCCCGAGGTTGGTTTGTCCAAAGCGCCAATCAGGTTCAACATTGTCGATTTGCCGCTTCCAGACGGACCAAGAATAGAGACAAAGTCTCCCGCTTCAACCTTGAGATTTACACCTCTAAGTGCTTCCACAGGGACTTTTCCAAGCATGTAAGTTTTTGTAACGTTGATTGCTTCAACGACTGGAATTGTTTTTGACATTTTGTTTCGCTTCTTTTGTTAAATATTTAGTTTTAACATGGAAATATGTCGGTCTTATAAAGGATAGCCAAATTGTAAAAAAGAAAAAGGATGTTTTTATTCTTACTTGTTGAGGTATCTCCAAGAGAGGATTACGCATATGGCTGTGACAACGACTGCAAAGATGCCGACGTATGCAAAGTCAAGTGGCAAAGGTCCGAATCCGTCGCTGAACACCATCAATCTTCTTACTGCGTCAATTGTGTATGATATGGGGTTGACGTTTGCGATTGCTTGTAGCCAGTTGGGCATTTGGGCGATTGGGAAGTAGGCGCTGCTCGCAAACATTAAAGGTAGTGTTATGAGTTGGAAGATTGCTTGCGGCATCTCCATTCTTGTTGCCCGCAATGTCAAGGCAGTGAAGAATGATGCTAATCCAACACTGATTAGGAATACTATGGCGAATACTCCAAAGATGCTCCAGACACTAAAGTTGGTTCCGGTACTGAGTCCTAGAGCAAAGGCTATTGCTGCAACGATTGCTGCTTGGAAGATTGCTCGAATGCTTGCGGCGAACACTTTTGAAAGTATTATGACTGACCTCGATACGGGAGTGCTAAGGACTTTGTTCATGAAACCTAAGCGTTTATCCCAAACCACTGACATGCCTACGAATGCAGTTGTGAATACGACGGTGAATGCTACCATACTCATCGCCATAAATGAGAAGTAATCCGCAGTTCCGAATGTGCTTTGCATAACGGTGCCCTGGAAACTCGCAAAATATGCGCTTAATCCTTGAAGTTGTGATGGCGTTAAAGCAGGGGTTAGCTGTGGGGATCGGTGGCAAAGAACTAGCCGAGAAAAGATTGCCGATGTTCATCGCTTTTCCTAGCAATGCCAACCATAGAATCGGCTGAATAATCCCCATGGCAAAGACGAAGGGTTGCTGATACCATTTTTTGAGTTCCCGATTAGTTAGTGCCCAAAGTCCATGGAGTTTGTTTTTTGAATACTGTACTTCTTCGCTCATCTGTGTGACCTCCGCATAGCCATTCTTTGCTGCATGACTCCTTCGCGTGATTCTTCAGCGTCACGCATGGATTTTCCGGTATACTGTAGGTAGACTTCGTTTAGGGTTGGTTTTGTCAGTGAAAGTTTTGTTACGATATGGCCGTTCTTTCGGAGCGCTTCAATGATTAGAGGCGCGGTTAATTCTCCATTCGAGGATTTTATCATGTAGGAGCCATTTTCTTTTTTGACTTCTTTAACGTGCTCTATTTTACTGATTAAATCGGTAATGTCTTCATCTTTTTGGATGGCTTAAGGTAATGATGTCGCCGCCTAAGCTGTCTTTGAGTTCTGTTGGGGTGCCGATTACGACGATTTTTCCGTGGTCAATGATTGCAATGCGGTCGCAGAGTGCATCTGCTTCTTCAAGGTAGTGGGTTGTTAAGAAAAGAGTCATGCCAAATTCTTGCTTGAGCATTTTAACGTAGTTCCATGTTGCCGCTCGGGTTTGAACATCTAACCCCAATGTTGGCTCATCTAAGAACAGCACTTTAGGACGGTTGATTAAACCACATGCTAACTCAAGTCTACGACGCATGCCGCCTGAGAAGGTTTGAACTCGTTTATCTTTAAACGCTGTTAGCTCAACAAGGTTTAGGAGGTCGGCTGCCCGTTTCTTTGAAACCGAACGTGGAATACCATAGAGGTCAGCGCACAAAAGAATGTTCTCAATACCTGTTAGGTCTTCGTCTGCTGTGTACTCTTGTGGAACAACCCCGATTGCACTTCGCACATCCATGCTTTGTTTTGCAATGTCGCCGCCGAGGATGGTTGCTTTTCCTTCGGTTGGTCTTGTAACTGTTATGAGCATTTTGATGGTTGTGGTTTTTCCAGCGCCGTTCGGACCTAAAAAACCGAAAATTTCTCCACGTTTGACACTGAAGTCTATGTGGTCAACTGCTACTAGGTTGTGGTTGAAAACTTTGGTTAAGCCTTCAACTTTTATAATATCTTCATTTCTCATTCATTTTTTTTCACCTTTTAGTTTACTGTTTATTTCGTCTAGTTTCTGTGAAGCTTCATCGAGAACTTTTAGTAGCCTCATCGAGGTCTTTTTCTGAATAGTTTTCCCTCAAAGTTTTACCTAACTTTATTGAGGAGAATAAAAGTCCTTTCATTGCCGCTCGGATTTGGTTGGTTTTTTCTCAGGGATTTTCTAAAGAACCTGTCAAAGAAAGGGTTTGTCATAAAGCCTGCGTCTGCATGGAATTTCTCGCGGATTTTTGTTTGTTCGTCAAGCAAGTCTTTTCCATTTTGGGTTAATTCGTAGCGTTTGAATCCATTTTCTGTTGGTAGTTCTTTTACGTATGCGTTGTCTTGGAGCCATGCTAGCAGTGGGTAGATTGAGCCTGGACTGGGTTTCCAGTTTCCGCCTGTGTGTTCGTGGATTTCATCCATAAGTTCGGAGCCTGACATTGATTTTTGGTTGAGCGCTTCGAGTACGTGGTAGCGGAGGAATCCTTTAGGAACCATGGCATTGTGGCGGAGCCAGTTGCGCCTGTGAAACATCATGGGCTTTTCTTCGCGCATTTCATGTTTCATGTTTTTTAGATCTTCACTTTCTTGGTCATTCATTCAATATCATTATCGATATCGCTATTGATTATGAGCAATCGATATCACAACGATATTTAAATTTGTTCCCAAATACCTGCAAAATCAAGGGGAAAAACTGGCAATTCCAAGATTTACGAACTAAAAGGAAAGATAAACAAAAAATTAAGTTATTACAGTTCCAACGTTCTCGCCTTTAATCGCTGCCAACATATTCTCAGGCACAAAACCATTCACCACAACCAACTTCAAGCGTTTGCGTTTTAGGACTTTGATGGCTTCAGGATCAATAATTTGATGAATCCCCGCTTTATGCTCGACATGTTCAAAGATTTTGGTTAAATCCTCAAGTGCCAACCGATCAAGCTTAACTGCATCGGGAAATTTTCTTGGATCTTTGTCATAGACTCCGTTTTGATCAGTACCCTTTACCAACAAATCCGCGTCCACCCGTTCAGCAACAAGTGCCGCAACCGTGTCAGTGGTGATTCCCGGCTTCAAACCACCCATAACAACAACCTTGCCTTCGCTGAGGCATTGGGCTGCATCATCAAGTGTTACAGCTACTTTGCTGCATGCAACATCACCAAGTTTTTTGAGGAACAACTGAGCAAACAAGCGCGAACAAGAAATGGCAATCTCATCCTGCCCTGTCATGTCCAACCCCAAGTTTTTGGCAATTCCGATGAATTCTCTTGCCAAGGCTCCACCGCCTAAAACTACTGCCACTTCGTGCCCCTGCTGCTTTGTTGCTTTGATTATTTCAGCGTATTTGCTCATGAGTTCGGTGTTGATAGGTGATGCAACGACTGATCCACCTATTCGTACGACTATGCGCATGATTAGTCATCCTTTACTGGCTTACAATGTGCTTTGAAGTTAAAAATCTTTAATATCCCAAAAGCCAGCAGATAAATGATGATAAGGGAAGATTACATGGCTTTCACTGAAACCTTTATTGTTGAGGCGTTGGCGCCCTTTGACTTTGATTTAAGTGCGCAAATCTTCTCCAGCGGAAGCACGCGAAATCGCCAAAGCTTGGGGGTTAGATGGAAAGGCGTAGCTGCATTCTACTTGATAATTGCGGAAGCTAAGGGCATTAGAGTTTAGCTTGTTAAACGCTTTTTCATTAAGTTAATGCTTAGTATAAAGAAGAACACCGTAACCGCAATTATCCAAACAAAACTTCCCGCTATTAGCATTGCGGGGTTTAACCCAAGGATTGGTTCAAGATGCCCTGTAACTAGTCCTCTTGTGAGGTTAACAACATGAGTTAGTGGTAAAACAGCAATTGCGATTCCCTGTGCGGCAACAGGTAGCGATGTCAACGGAAAAAATGTGCCACACAAGAAGAACATAGGTGTAAGGAAGAGGAATGAGGGAAAATTGAAGAAATCGATGTTTGGGGCTAAAGAGGTGAAGCACATTGCCATTGAAGCAAACATTAATCCACCAAAAAACGCAAGTGGAATTACCAACAGGAATAGGGGGTTTGAAACTAAGCCGAAAGCCGCAACCACACTCAACACAATGGTAGTGTTGATTGTTGCTCGGGTTGCTCCCCAAAGGAGTTCTCCAGCCACGACTTCTTCCACACTAACGGGTGTGGCTACGATGGCGTCAAATGTTTTTTGGAAGTACATACGAACGAATGAGGCGAAAGTGCATTCGAAGAATGAGCCGTTCATAACTGAGATAGCAATCAATGCTGGCGCAATAAAGGCAATGTATGATTGACCTTGGATACTCGGGATGAAACCGCCTAAACCGAAACCAAACGCTAATAAGTATAAAATTGGCTCCAAAAGTGAAGGCAAAAAGTTAACCTTTATAGTTTTTAGGAAGACGTCGAAATTGCGGTGCCAAACCTTCCAGACACGATAGGTTAATTTTGGAATAGTGAAGCGTGCAGGCGACTTTCGAATGCTCATTCTTCTCTCAATCCCCTTCCTGTAAGTTTTAGAAAGACATCTTCAATGTTGGCTTTACGGATAGTAACATTCTGCAATGGGTGATCTTTGAGGAAGCCTTCGAAGACGCCGTGCGGTTTGTCCGTAAAGATTTGCATGCGTTCACCCAATTTTTCTACGCGAGCGTCAGGAAAAGACTCCTTCAGAGTTGAAATCAGTTTTTCGTCGTAATCAAGTTCCAAAACGTCTTCGCCAATATGCTTTCGAACAAGTTGGGTAGGGCTGCCTTCCTCAATGATTTTTCCTTTGTCAACGATTAGGATTCTGTCGCAGAGAACTTCAGCTTCATCCATGTAATGGGTAGTTAAAATGATAGTGACTTGCTGTTTTTTTAGGTGACGTACCTCATCCCAAACCAAGTGTCTTGCCTGCGGATCTAAACCAGTTGTAGGTTCATCTAAAAGCAGAATTTGTGGCTGATTAAGTAGCGCCCGAGCAAAAATCAACCTACGCTTCATGCCCGTTGATAAAGCCATTATTGGAACCTCCCTTTTCTCTTCCAGTTGGAAAAACTTCAACTGATCGTCGGCCCTTTTCAAAGCTACATCTTTGGGAATGTCAAAGTAACGGGCGTAAACTGTTAGATTTTTTATGACAGAGAAGTCTGGATCCAAGTTATCTTCTTGGGGCGCCACACCAATGATGCTTTTTATTTCTCGACATTGCGTGTGGACACTTAATCCTGCAACGTTCAATTCACCGTGGGTTGGAGGTAGAAAACAGTAAATCATTCGAACGATGGTGGTTTTTCCCGCGCCGTTTGGTCCCAAAAAACCGACGCATTCGCCCCTGAAAACTTTAAAGTCTATGTTGTCAACAGCAGTGAAATCCTCGAATTTTTTGGTTAAGCCTTTGGCTTCGATGACAACTTCAGAGGAAACCATAAGCAATCACAGTTAGATTTGCAAAGGGAAACTTAAAACTAACAATTAAGGTTTGCCTGAAATATACTGACAGTAACCGTAGCTGATGGGTCCTTGCTTGGTGATTTCACAGGGGAACTCGGGGCATTCAAAGCAGACCTTTATGCCTTTAGTGTAGGCGCAATTGCAGATCTGGCAAAATTTATTCGCACGTGCAACACAACCAATCACTCCGTTTGGACATGTTTGTTTCTGCATTTTTGGACATTTTTCGCAAGCAATACCGCAAACACCAATTCTCAATTCTAAACCCTTCAATTATCAAAAAAGACCATACTAACTTATATCTATAACCACCAAAATTTTTTTCGTGGCTAGACAAACGTCTATTGCCCTCGCTTATTAGTAGATTATTGGAGAAATCAATGTTTTGTCCTTCTTGCGGCAGACAAAATAAGGATACAGCTGTATTTTGCGAGTTCTGCGGAAAGGCGTTACACCCCAAAAAACTAACCCTCTACCTTCAGTTCAACCTGTTGCTCAGGCAAATCAAAACCCAAAAAGCCATCGTGCCTAAACCCAGATTATCGTATAACGCAAAAGAGGCATAATTACAGGTCTCATAGTTGTTGGACTTATCTTCGTAGTGCTTCTGATTTATTATCCCAGTATATTTCCATGGAATTGGTAATTAGGATTTACTCTACTAACACAACTGTTTGTTTGGCGTCTGTTTTTAGCATCTTGGTTGTTTTAAGAAACCATCAACAAGATTTCCCCATTAGAATTTTTGACCACATAGATAGGTTAAGCAATTAGTTACTATTATGGGGTCCAAATTGGAACAAAAATCCACCGCCCTTTTAGTTTTTTGAATATTTGGATATTATGACCTATAATCTGAAGAGTTTTCATCTTAAAGAGTTAAACTATTGCATGTCTATTCGAGAAAGTGCGATACTTCGATTCAAACAAGATGTTTCGCGAACATGAATTCGAAATTCAGATTCTCAAGTCGTAAGGATATTATATATAATTAGTAAGAATTGGGTAGCAATATCCAAAATAAGGAACGGTGGAAACTTCAAAATGGCACTATCAATGGAAAACGACGCATTATTAAGAGTATACAACAAACAAACCGACGCATGGACAATGGTTAAAAAAGACCAAAGTTTCAATAAACAAATAACAACAATTGAAGAGACACTTACTAGGTTCGGACTACTCAAAAACGAAATCAGGGTCTACATGTACCTTGCCCGAGCAGGCGAAAAGAAAGCCGGAGAAATAGCTGAAGCTATCTCACTGCACCGCACTGAAACCTACCGGATCCTTCGAGATTTAGAAAAGAAGGGGATTGTTTTCTCAATTTTCGAAAAACCGCTAAAATTCACCGCTGTCCCGCTAGACAAAGCCATAGATTTGCTTGTTGACGCAGAGAAAATCAAGATTAAACTCTTAGAACAAGAAAAAACAAGCTTAGTTGAACTCTGGCAATCTATGCCCCAACTAAAAGTAGAAAACGTCAAAAAAGAACTTTTCCAAATGCTCGAGGGCGAACAGCAAGTGCTCATTAAAGCCAACGAAATACTCGATAAAACCGAAGAAAAATTCCACATATTCGCATCAGCAGATTATCTATCAGAACTCTACTACAACGACTTCTCTGATAAATTAAAAAGCCAAGCCCACAAAGTTGAGATTACATTGGTAACTGACGACTCATTGAAAAGCGCTTACTTCATTGACCAAATGAAATGGCTCTGTAAATCCCAAAGAATAGCTGATAAACAAAACCTGCCATGCTTCATGATCTCTGATAACAAAGAAGTGCTTATCGCATTCCATGAAAAAGACAATGATAGCCAAGATAATGTAAAAAAGAAGTATAGAACAGCAGCAATTTGGACAAACTACACTGCTTTAGTTAACACTCTACAAATGTTGTTCTTCAAACTTGTAGAAGAATAAACAACAAATCTCTTCTTTAAACTTTAAATATCTTTTCTTAAGGCCTAATTAAATTAAACTTTAACATTGTTCTTATTTTTTTTACGCAACTTGAACATCAAAAACAAAGCAAACAGCAAAATAGGAAAAACAATTATTACGTAATCTGTAAGCTGTAAATCCAAAGTTCCGTCACCATTTTGGACAATACTGAGTTCTGTAATGTAGAAATCATACATTTTTTTGCCGATTAAAGCAGGCTGACCAATCGGATCCGTCCAACCCACCATAACATACGAATTGCTTTTTTCGATAACACAATAAGCTTCCTGGAAACCTGCATCGCCTTGGGTGAGACTAAAGATGATTTGTCCTTGATCGTTTATTTTAAAGAACCAAAAATCTCTTTGTCCTTGCCCAAACGAAAATGTGAAGCCTGCAACTAAGTATCCGCCATCCTTTGATGTGGTAACGTATGCAGGGGAATCAGCTTCTTTACCACCCACAGTTTTCGCCCACACTTTGCTCCCGTTTTCATCTACTTTTAAAACCCAAGCGTCGGTCGATGCAGTTTGAGATTCAATTTCACCCACTAATACATATCCTTTAACAGCTTTTGTCATTGAATAGGCTTTTTCACTCTGCATTCCACCATACGTTTTATTCCAAACCATACTGCTATCTGGGTGAACTTTTAGAAGATAGAAATCGTAGTTGTCACCGGGTAAATCTGCATAGCCTGCTAAGACATAGTCGCCATCTTGGGCTAAAACTCCCGATCTTAGGGTGGTTGGGTTTGTTTCCCCGAAGGTTTTGTTCCAGATAACGTTTCCGTCGTTGCCAAGTTTGACTACCCAAGCGGCAGATTGATTATTGCCATAGGATTGTGTTAACCCGAAAACTGTAAATCCATCAAGGGTGATTATTCCTGAGAAGAGTTTATCAGTATTTTCTCCGCCTATGATGGTCCGCCATATTATGATACCTTGATTGTCTATTTTTGCAACAAAGCCGTTGACATCTCCTGACACCATAAACTGGTTGCCTACAAGCAGGAAACCATCTGTTAAATTAACTGCATACCTAAGTTCCGTGCCAAATCCTTCGAGGAAAGTTTTGTTCCAGACTTCATTGCCATCGCCATCAATCTTTAGAGCCCAACCCACAGTTGCATTTGCTACAATTGAAGATGATGAACCCACAACCAAATAACCGTCACCAGCGGGCACTGAAAAGAATGCTCGATCGTCAGCTGCGCCGCCGTAGGTTTTTTCCCAAACTGTGTTCGCAGGCAAAACACTCCCTAAAGTGGTGTCATCAACTTTTGAAGAAAGAGTTGTTTGAGCTGAACTTACATTTATGGTTAAAAAAATCAGTAATGTTAGAAGCGTCACAATTGCCTTCACGGTTTTAGTGTGATTCACTCTGGGGTTTCCATCTTTTGTTTGACGCTACGTTGATTGTCAAGTATTGGTGCATGTTAGGTTTGCTCCTATAGATATGCCTCGCTGGTCTTGACAGAGCAACGAAACAACCAATGGTTCGCTTGGAGGAGATGTTCCAGCCATAAAGGTTAAGGTATATGTTCCGTTGCCAAAACAGGTGGTGGTTGGTGAATTGATTTTCGTCCAGTCAGGTCCGTTTTGATAGGAGATTGTGAAGTTTTGGGCTAATGCCGCTTTAGCTTCATTTAGAACGTTAACTGTTAAGTTCACTTGTTTTGTTGTTTCATCGATTTGTTGGAACGTTGCTCCTAAAGTTAACTGTTGAGGTCACGTTTAATGTGATATTCAAGATTAGAAGAGGCTGAAGGACTTGATGAAGCAAAAGTAAAGGAGACACATGTGCTTGAGCTACCTTCGCCGTTGTCACCCCAAGAAATCAAAAATCCATTATTGTAACCGCTTGAATTCAGAGTGCTGTAATCCATGGTCAGCATGGCTTGGTATGAATTTGAAAGGATTACAGTTTTTAATTCTGCAAGGTCAATTCCTAGAATATTTGAGTTGCCACCGTTGGTTGCGTTGGCTAAAGCGCTAATCAAAGTACTTCTTGCTGATTGCTTGTAACCTGAGAAAACGTCGCTTTGGTCAGCATTAACCGTCGGCACTTCTTTTGTAACCTCCATTACATATAGAGCAGTGGACAAGAAGAGTACCGATACAAGTAAAGCAGTGACGATAATCACTTGACCTTTTTTATCAGATTTGAAGCTGCGTTTTCCCATTTTAATCCATCACCGACAACTGTAACTGCAAAACATAAACCTCAAAAGTACTATTTTGGCTTACACAAACATAATCAACTGAAATAATTCTATCGCTGACAGAACCACCGTTTGAAATTGAAAAATCGTTTAGTATGTTTAGGTTTTTGTCGTATACAGTCAAGTTAAACCATGTTGTGAGCGGCAAAGAAGATTCGATGCATTTGCCAATTTTTGTCCAGTCATGGTTGTCAACTAAATTTGCAAGGTGACCGTCGCTATCCAATGTTAACAGGACATTCTGGGCTTTCCAAGCAAGATTAAGCGCTGAGCTTTTTGGAGATGCTCTGAGCTGGAATAAGCGCTAAACAAGATAATATTAGCATTGAAGCAAAAAACGCCTCTATAACCCGTACTTGACCTTTCTTATTGCTAAGCAGCCTCAATTTGGCAGATCCCCTAAACTCAAATCAAGTCTGTAGAGAACACCATTGACTGAGACTATGTAACTGAAGATATTTTGTTCTGAACCCTCAAAATTTGCGCCGATTCTAAGAGGTACTTGGGGGTAAGTGGTCCATTCCTGAAATTGGTCGGTGCCGTTGAGACCGCAAACAACCAGAACAATGGGGCTTTTGTCGATTAATTTTGGAAAGGGAGTTTGTGAACTCGTATTGGAGGAAATTGTTTGCTGGTTTGAGTAAGAGAAAACGTATTTGTCTTGAACCGTTAAACCTGGTGAACTATCGTTTAGGCTTAAGATGTAATCAAGCGGGCTTAAAGCTAAATCTGTGCTAATGGGGGTTGATTCCTGTGTTGAGTGAGCAAAGTTATAGATTGCGTATGAAGTTAATCGGTCATCTATAGATGATCTGGCAAATATAATAAGAAGGGCGTTGTTGGTTTTTGCCGTGGGAATTTGGATCGTGACATTTCCTACACCGATGTCGGGTATTGTGCTGTTGATTTCGGTAAGGTAGGTGTCTGCTGCAACATAGGAGTGTAAGTTTGCGCTTGTGGGTTTTGAATCTATGCTTGTTGAGACTGTGAAGGAGAAAGAAGTGACGCCTCCTTCTGTGAAGTTGCTTGTTTGCTGAATATTTACAGATATAAGCTGGGAGACTCTTATGCCCAACGCTAAGTTGTTTAGTTTGGAAGCGATTGACAATTCAGGATAGGACAACGAGTAGTTGTTGAGTTTGTTTAATCTGCAGATTTTATCCATGTCCAATTCATAAGGGTTGTAAGAGTGATTTGAGGCTAATCCAAAGTCGACAGGCAAGGCACTTTTAGTGCCCCAATCAGTCGGCGAACCAGGGTTAGTTACTATGCGGTCAGCTATGGCTTTTAGGTAGCTGTCTTTGTTGATGTCTTGGGTGCTGGCGATTCTAGTTTGCATTGTTGAGCCCAAAAACGCCATGCCGATCAACGCTGCAGCTACGATGATAGTGCATGCGAAGAAAGTGTCAAAAGAGCTCGTTGGCAAAAGTTATCCTCCTTAAGTCATCGGTTTTATTGAGCTCATTGAGAAAACACCCGAGAGCAAGAATTGAGACAGCACCAAAGATATGTAAGCAGTCGCAGCCAGCAAAGCTGAATGTTTGAATCCTGCGCCAAAATTGCCTTCGCTGATTTTTCCAATGAAAAACCCTGAAATCCAGCATTGAATAATTATGCCCACCGAGAAAACATTAAGCTGTCCCTGCATAGCAATCTGAGCAACTGATGAAAGGTCAGAGCTAACAACGCCTGTCATCATAGATGTTGTTAAAGCAACAATGGTTGTGGTAACCGCGATTAAGGCACTCCACATGAAAGCAAGCAGAATGTACGGTTTCAAAAGTGCTCTGCGATTTACCTGCATTTCACGTTCTTTTTCGCTGTACTCCGAGAGTATTTCAAGCGATTGAATTGAGTTGCCACCGATTTCAATTGTTTCCACCATCATGGCAAAGTTAACGATGACAAACCAGCTTCGAATTTCCCTGCGCATGTTATCGAAAGTTCTTCTCAGAGGAATGCCCCATTCAATTTGGCTACGAATTAAATCAAGGAATTTGGAGAAGGAACCGTAATCTTTGCGTTTTGTGGCTTGCACTATGCTTTTTTCTGGTGAAAGACCAGTTTTTTGCGATTCTGTTATGTCGCGGATGAAGCTTGGAATGGAATCTTCGGCGTTGTAGTTGATTTTTGAAATGCGGTAGTATTGAAAGGCAAGGGGTAGTGAAGCAGCAACTAGACCTATGGTTGCGATTTCTGGTAGTCCAACAGGTTTGATGGCGTCTGCACCAATCATTCCGAAAACGCCTATCACGGCGAAAACTGGAATTATGAAGATTAACGCCTTTCTTGTATAGGTCTTTGAGGTCGGGGAACGCGCTTCTCTGCATGTTATGCGCCATTAAAATGAAGATACCCGACATAACGGGCATTATTATAAATGCTATCAAGTAAGAAATGACTGGAGAAATAGATATTGAGGTGCTTGAAAGCAAATCCATAACGCTCGATGATGAGAAAACGACGAAGAGAATGTATGTGCATAAAACGACGATTAGCATAACTGAGTAGGCTTCAACTAATGCAGCTATTCGTTCAATTGAACGGTTCAGGTTGATGTATCGAAGTTCGAATATTGATTTTAGCTGGCTTTTCATGTAATCAGCCAGTTTTCCGCCACTTCTAACTGAGGAAACAAATCCGCCCAAGAAAGTTCCGGTAGAGCTTGGATTGAGTTTGTTCACCTCGTTGCTGCATTACTGTTAATGGGTCTTTTCCTAAGACCTCAACTTGACGCACAACTTCATCTGCTTCATTTTTGAAAGTTGGAAGGAAACTTAGCTTGCGCATTTTTTTCCAGCTATCATAAGGTGAGATTCCGCTTGCGGCCATGAGGGTAAAAATCATCACAGCGAAGGGCAGTTCCTGCTCAGTTTTCTCGCGGTCTTCACTTGTAGCTCTATTGAGGAAACCGAAGATTTTGCCAAGAAAACCGCCAGGAGCTTTCATGTCTTTATTGCTCCATTGATTTTTTGTTCGACGCTGCTAAAGTTTCCAAGTTAAGAGAGCTGTTCAAAGCCTTATGTACACTTCTGAAGTCTCGCAGGTTTTGTTCAACCATTCGGAGCAGGATTTGTTTTCTCCGTTCAAACTCTTGTTGAACAACACTTAAGGGAGCATCGAGATTCTGGGCGATTTTGTTGAGTAAGTAGCTTTTGTTCAGGTCTTGATGGAAAGTGTCAGAGGACAAGTTCCAATTAAATACTTCATGTGGGCGTGCCATTGCTGTCTATTTCGGAAACTTTGACGAATTTTCTCATTGATTTTTTTCGGTCGTGGAGGTTGATGCTTGCGGTGTTAACTTGTTTGACAACGATTACACAGTTCATTAGCGATAGGATGTTTTGGGGGATGTTCATGGGCGGTTGTGTTAGTCGTTTGATGACTGTTTCGACGTCATCAGCGTGCATAGTACATAAACCACCGTGACCTGTAGCTAAAGCTTGGAATAGAACATACGCTTCTTCGCCTCTAATTTCACCTACAAGAATCAACGCTGGTCTGTGCCTAACCGCTGATTTGATTAAGTCGTAGAGTGTGACTTCGCCATCGCTGTCTCCTCCAAAACCGGTACGCGCAATAGTTGAAACCCAGTTCTCCTGCGGCAGATTGATTTCTTGAACTTCCTCAACAGAAATCATCTTAAAATCAGGCCGCACCAAACATGCAATAGCGTTCAGCGCAGTTGTTTTGCCTGCACCTGTGGGTCCGACAACCATGACGGACATTTTGTTTTCCATCAGCATCCAAAGGTAGGCGGCGATTGATTCATCGATAGTTTCGTTCATTATCAAGTCTACGATTGTTAGTGGGTCATCTCGGAATTTTCTTATGGTGAAGCTTGTTCCTGCTGGAGTTGTTTCTTTTCCGAAGGATACTGCAAGCCTGTGTTTTCCTGGAAGAGTTAAGTCAACTATTGGATGAGCGATGCTGACGTGTTTGCCTTGTCTGTGCACCACGCGAGTTATGAAATCATCAAGTTCTTCTTCATCAGTAAAAACAATGTTAGTGCGGGTGCTTGCATATTTTCTGTGATAAATGTAAACTGGTTTGTTTATGCCTAAGCAACTTATGTCCTCTATGAATGGGTCCTTGATGAGCCCATCGATTTTTCCGTATCCGATTAAATCTTTTTCAAGGTAATAGACAATTTTTCTTAAGCCAACTTGGTTGGTTTCTCCAAAAGCTTCCCGGTGCTCTTCAAGTATTGCTGGAAGCTGTCGATGGAAAGAATCAACTAGTGTTTCATCTAATCTGGGAGCTTTTAAGTTCGTACTCAAGAATGTTTTTTAAGCGTTTGTAAGGCTTCTCTCTCATCTCTTGACATGGGAAGGTCATCGACAACATAGAAGTAGCTTCCTTCAGAGTCATCTTGAAAAATCCAAGCAGTAAGAGAAAGGTGGATTCAGGGGATAACTTTCAATTTGAGTGAAACCTTCCGGTACCTGATAGCCTTGAATTCCTAAGTACGCTATTATTTCTTCATCGGGAGTTTCTTGTTTTTCTTGAATTTCTTCTTTATTTTTTTTCCCTAACTTCATCTTATCACTCACTTGTTAATGTTAAAGTTGCAATTTGATTCTCAAAATGGCATTGCAGTTTTGCCCTACCTGAACCGCTGATAAAGGTACCTGAAGCATGCAACATGGGCAGGTATACTCATCTGGCGGATCGTTTTGATCTAACGGTTGTTCCAAACCCTGATTCGACCCATGCACCTGATGAGTCGTTGGCTATGCGTATCCAGAATCTTTGGTTTCCAATATCTGAAGGAATATCGAGAAATTGAGTTGTATTTTGGTTGTTTTCGGTAGTGCGTGAGAGTAATGTCAGGCTTTGTGCTGCAACGTATTCATCGATGTTTTTTAACTGTTGGTTATGTAGCTTGATTTTTTATGTTTAATGTGGAGAGGCTACAAGCGTAAACAATGATTGCGCCAACAAGGAGTGCAGCAAAAATCGAATACACATAACCAGGAATTATTGAGGGCACTTTAGCGTATCCACCTCTGAATTGAAACGTTGGAAACTACGGTTTCGATGTGGACAATTGCGCCTACAGACGTACTTGAAATTGGGATCGAAACACTACCGCGTACATCATTTAAAGTTGAAGTTAAAGTCAAGCGTCCAACTTCTGTAAGAAACATCATAATTTCTCGACTCAAGCTGTGTATTTACACAACTGATTTGAAGAGGAAGATCACCCTGCTGAGCTATTACCGATGAAGAGTTCAAGTTAACAATGTAGATGCGTATGTTATTGATTGCTTTTCCGTTTTCCAATCCAGCAGCCACATATGTGACGGTTGGCCGGTATTGCAGTTGGATTTCTGGGTGTTCAGCGCCGTTTGCTATGCAAAGTTGGCTTGTTGAGGAACCACTTTGGTTGGTTATTGTTCGGCTGTCACCTATTAGGTATAATCCTAGTTTCTGAAGAGCTGGAGTATGGAAGTTGATAGGTTATTTTGCCGATTGTAGCGTTGAAGATTGTTTCTTGGATAGCAGAGTTGTCATTAACGCTTAGCGTTAGAACGTTGATAATTGGCTGTATTTTTAGTAATCCACCTGAATCGCATCAAATCAAACGTGGATGAAGATCCAGGTTGCCCAAGAGTCGAAATAATTTCGTCGTTTAAGGATAGGAGGCTTTGTTTAGCCGTGGAAACTTTGAGTGTTTGACCTTGAGAATTGATCTTTTCAACAGAGAAATAATAGGTAAATGAGACAATGCTAAGAGTGGATACAAGTAGAATCAGAAAGGTTACAGGTAAGGCCATTGCGGTTTTGGATCGGACAAGTTTTTTGAAATGGCGTAACCTTACCTTCATTTGATCCTCTCACGTATAAACCTTTATTCAATAGAAGATAGGAAAGTTTGGATTAAGCCGTTTGTGCGTAAAACAATTGACAGATTGTTTTAAAAAACTATACTAAATCTGAAAAATCTGAATTTAGCTGAAAAGTTTTCAGTCATCTGTTAAAAAGGTTTCTAAAAAAGAGAAAAGGGGTAGAGGGGGTAGGTTATCATATTTAACTTATTCTTATGACTATGTTGCTTGAATGTTTGTCTCTTTGTAGTACATTGCTTGTGATGTGAAGACGGTGAATGCAACTGATTATACCGATGTCATTGAGGGTGATGCTATCTGGAGCAGTAATAACTATACTCCATAGTTGAACCTGCTGGTAACACTAAATCACGTGTGGCTACTGCGAAACCGGTCTGTGCTGCGGCTATGGTATATGTTATGTCGGCAGCGACAAGAGCAGAGGAATTAGTGTATACATTTGCCCATGGGCTTGCTTGTCCACGGACTGTGATTTTGCTAATAACTACGTCGCGTCCGCCAGTGTTAGTTACCGTAATTGCGCCTACCGCGACACCTGATGTTCCAGAAACCCAGATGTGCTGGTTTGCAATGAGATAGGCTTTCTTCTTGAATTCGTGTGCTTGTGACGTTGATTGCAAAGTAGGTTACGACGCCTGCGAGTAGCACTGAAACGACGAGAATGATCAGCGTTGTTACGACTGTGCTTAGAGCCAAACGATTTCTTCAGTATGTTTTTCATTTTACTTTTTTACTCCTTGAAAGAGTCAATACACATTTTTTGGATAAGTAACCTTGTGCGTAGAAAAAATTACACTTGTTAAGAGAATTGAACAAATAAGAAAAAAATGGCACCTTAAAGTGTGACTTAAGCCGGTGCTGCTTGAATGTTTGTCTCGCTGTAGTACACTGCTTGGGCACTGTGAAGGGCTATGCCTACAGTTAAACCCACGTCGTTTAAGCTTATGCTGTCAGGGTTATTGATGTAAATGACCATCGTTGAGCCTGACGGCAAGATTAGACTTGTGGTTGCTTGGCGTGCAGCATCTATTAATCCAAGATCATTTGTTACAGCTACAGGTGTTGCAACGTAGGTTAGATCGGTGGTTATATCTTCGTCAGTTGCTGCTATTGCGTATAAGACATTGGTCCATGGAGTTATTTGCCCACGTACAGCGATTTGACCGATGACTACATCACGTCCTCCAGTGTTTGTTACCATAAAGGCTGCTTCAGAGGCGACACCATCGACATCTACCCAGATGTGTCGTTTAGAAACCTGAAGACTTTCTTCTTGAGTTCTTGTGCTGACAACATTTATCGCGAAGTAAGTTAAGACACTTGCAAGTAATACGGATACTACTAGGATTATGAGTGTGGTTACTACTGTGCTTAGTGCGAGGCGGTTTTTTAATAGTCGGATCATTGCTTATTTTCTCCTGTTGTTACAGGTAAGACTCACAATTCCTTATTAATATCTTCCGTAGCAAGATTCAATACACTTCTTACGTCTTTCAAATACAGAGACCAAAGCTAAACTGCCAATCTGAATAAATAATAATGCCCCAAAATACCGAGCAAAGCTCAACCCGAAATCTCATAACAAGCCAAAAAATCCTTGGGCATAAAAACTGGTAAGCAATAAAAGTTACCGCTAACAAAACATCTACAAAACAAGGAAAAGCAGGTAAATTTTCAATTACTTCTTAAAAATATAGATTCAGTCTTCATAACCAATATTGTCAAGCACACAACTATTACGCTTGAATACTTGCAAGCTGATTTAGCCATGCGTCTGAAAAATAATCCCCGACCAAAAACGATAGCATTGATTACAGTCATAGCGTTAGTTATTAATCCCTTTGTGTTGGCACAAGTTTCTGGCCTGCAATTTACCACTACTTCTGAATATAGAAATTACGTTCACACCTATATGAACTCGGAAAATGGAAATTATACACTTGTTGAAAAACCTATTTTTCCCGTTATGATAAACAATTCCCAGATTCCGATTGGCAGAGACTGGACAATCATCTGCCCACTGCAGGCAGGACATAACTATCACGTTTACTGTTACGGCGCATGGGTAAACATTTCTTCGACGGCCAAAACAGACTACGACATCTATGTGAATAATCCAGAGGGATCTTTGGAGAGTTCACATACTGAAGCTGCGGGTCTCCCAGAACATTTAGGAACAACAACCAACGATGCCCTCTTTACCCCAGCAGAATCGGGGGACTACTCATTTGTACTAATGAACGATGCACGTGAAAGCCAAGGAGCACAGCAAGCCACCTTTATGATAATAGAAAACTTAGACGCTGATGAGTGGCACACAATTACTATAGATGGCAAAGATACTGATAACCAGGCAGGTTTCCGTACAACATGGGCATATGAATTTGTAACCAACGAATCAAAAGTGGAATTGTATGTTAAAGTTCCCAAAACCTTAGACATGTATGAAGCCAGACTCTACTTGATGAACAACGCAAAGTCTCTAAGCATAAACTCTTACCCACTGCCTGTGGAGTCAGGCTTGTATGGAAACCTAACGGGGACTGCGGGTGGCTACAACTTTGAAACTGAAGCATACAGAGGTGTAGCTTACGCAAGCTGCGAGTATCCCGGAGAATCTATGTTCTTAGAATATACTTCAAAAAATGCTGGAGCAAACCTATACCATCTTGTCCTAATCGGTGAGATAGGGTCAGGGGACATAGAGTTTATGCTTAAAAGCCAATTTGGAAACACTTCGCTTACACCATTAAATATTCCTTTGAAAGGTTATCCCAACACCCCCACCCAAGTTTCTTATATATCCAACAATGCAAGCCTGGAGAGCGCTAAACTTTCTTATTCTACCAATAATTGGACCGCCGTCTCTGTTCTTGACATGGCAATTAGCAACCGAACCTGTAATGCCACCGTACCAGGTCAAACTGCAGGCTCAATTGTCAAATATCGAGTAGACGCCACAGATGTGTTAGAGAACAATTTCACAGCTACGGGCAATTACACTGTGAAAGAACAACCAAGTTTTAGAAAACATAGTGGCTGTTAATGCCAATGTAACTCTTGGTCAAAACATAACAGTAACCGGAATCCTAACACCCAACTATAACGGCTCGATTGTGAAGGTTCAATTCTTCAAAGCTAACTCCACCCAAACAATCGACACCCAAGTGTACAGCAACGGCACTTTTTCAGCCAGCTTTAAACCTGACATCTCTGGAACGTGGGGCATAAGCGCATCTTCACCTGAAACCAAAACCACATGGCGATGTGACAGCAATCAATTGATCGTCACAGTTAATGAACCGCCATTTTATGTGAAGTACTTGCTCTACATATCATTGGTTTGGTTGTTGCTTCCGCGGTTAGCGGTGCGGTTTGGTCTGAGGTTTAGAGGAAAATAAGAACAACCGAATAAACATATTTTTGATTCCTGAAAACGCAAATACAACCTATCACCCTTTCAGAACTCGAGAACCCCTCCCTCTATAGGTTCTGCAAGAAGTTTCTTAGACTCCAATAGGTTAATGCTTCCCGCAAATTCTAAATGCTTCCAAGAGTTATTGTATGGTTGGAGTTATCGCCTATGAGATTGGAAAATGGTTTTGTGTCTGTTTTAGATGAGAAGGAGCTCGGAGAAGGCAAAATGAAGCTTGTCACGGTCGAGGGCACACGGGTTCTACTTATAAATCAAAATAGACAAATCTTCGCCATCAATAACAGTTGCCCCCATATGGCATGCAGTCTCTCGGGCGGTACACTTGACGGTCTGGTGATTGTTTGTCCATGCCATGATTGGCGTTTTGATTTAACAACGGGTGAGTATGAAGAAGGTCCGGGTTTCAAATTAACCAAGTATGATTGGAAAATTAAGTCTGGCAAAATATTGGTTAAACTCGAAGAAGATGAGACTTAAACAATTTGCCTAAAGCTAAATCGCCGAGTTTATTAAAGCCCACTAAATAATTCTCAAAAGAGGTTACCTGCCAAATGGCTGTTATAATTGCTGCCGTCGGAATAAGTGGTTCAGGAAAAACAACCACACTTGAATACCTAATTTCACACCTTAGCAACGAAAACAACAGAATTGGCGCAATAAAGCATATTCACCGAGAAAATTTCACCATGGATCAAGAAGGCACTAATACCTGGAGATTTAGCAAAGCCGGTTCTAAAATAACCGTAGCGATTTCTCCTAAAGAAATAGCGATAATAGAAAAAACCAGCAATTCCCTAAATGATTTAGATAAAATAATAAAATTTTTGGAAAACGAGAAACTGGACATTATTTTTATTGAAGGGTTCAAGGAAGAAATTTCTAAAAGACCAGAAATCCGAAAAATTATTACCGCAAAGACTTCTGAAGATCTCCAAAAAACACTTGACAACACTGTTCCACCAATATTCTGCAATTTCTGGTTTAATAGCTAAAACTGAACACCACTCAAACGATATACCCTACATTAGCTTGCCTGAGGAAGGATCCAAACTTTTAGAAATAGTAAGAAGCCATTTGAAAACTGGACAAAATTGAGGAATTTTCAAGAAAATTAGATAAACTGCCCTTGATTTGTACTATCTGGATAGTTAATGACCAATCGAGCGGCAATCATACTTGCTGGAGGAAAAGCCAAAAGATTCCAAACCACAAAGGACAAATGGCAGGATAAAGCGCTTGCCGAACTTGATGGTAAACCCCTTTTAGTTCACGTTATCGAAAATATTCAGGATGTTGTGGATGAAATAGTTGTTGTAGTTGATGAAAACCAAACACGAACAGCTCGATATCAAAGAGTTTTACAGAAATATCATGTCAAAAACGTAAGAATAGTCACTGACTTAAAAATCAAGAATTTAAGCGGACCTTTAATCGCGATTTTAACCGGGTTAGAACTTGTCAATTCCGATTACTGCATTACTATCCCGTGCGATGTGCCAATGTTTAACCCAAAAGTTGCTGAATACTTATTCGATAAGATCAACGGTTCTTTGGTTGCAGTTCCTATGTGGCCTAACGGAAGACTTGAAACACTACTGTTAGTTTTAGAGAGAAAAAGTATTTTGGAAATCGCAAACGTACTCAGCCAATTAGGACGTTCCCACCCAGACGACATCATAAGAGGCTCATTGAAGACCTTGCTCGTTTCCCCACTCGGTGAAATTAAGATCTTAGATCCTGAACTCAGAAGTTTCGTAAACATTAACTGTCAAGAAGATTTAAACCGATTGATTCCCCGTCAAGGGCAAGGGGCATTCACCGAAAATGTCGGTTTGAATATAGGTTTTTTATCTTTTGAGGAAATACGAAACCTTAACAAAGCCTCTGTGGAAAGGGACAGTTTAAATTCCATAGAAGCATCAAAAACATTTTTGGATTGCGCTGTTCAGTTTGAGAAAGAATGTTCAGCTTTTTGGGCGGCAGTTAGCCGAGAGTATGAAGCAAAAAGTCTGCTAGATCTTTTTAAAAAATGCGGCAAACAAGAGTTAATTAGGGAAATCAAAGATGCTCTTGACAAATCTGCATATAACTACGGTTTGGAAGCTAAAATTTATGAAGAAAAATGTTGTTTTTTGTTAGCTGAAAGGGCAAAAGCAGACAAGTCATGGTGCGAATCGCAAATTGAAAAGTTAGCGGTCAAATGATTATTCTCTCGGGACTAGTGTAAACGTTCAGGCGTTTTCCACGTACAAACCCAGCTATAGTTAGGTTTGATTCTTGTGCAGTGGCAATTCCTGAAGAAAGCGCAGCTGACAAAGAAGCCACAATGGGTAAACCAACCTTAGCTGCTTTGAAGGCTACGTCGCCAGATATACGTCCGCTCAAAGCTACAAAGCACCCGCGTAAAATCCACTTTTCCCAAGGCAGCCATTCCAATTACCTTGTCTACTGCGTTGTGCCTCCCGACATCCTCAGCCAAAGAAACCAGTCTGCCATCACCCGTGTAAATCGCTGCAACATGCAAACCGCCTGTTTGCCTGAAGCCTTCAGCCTTAAAGTTTAGCTGGTTGACACTTTCAAAAATTACTTGAGCCTTAACTTTCAGGAGGGATTCAACTTTAGGGGTCTTGCCTTTGTATTGGTAAGGTGAGCCGCTGCCACATGTTGACAAGATTACACGTGCATGAAGCCTCGAAATCTGGACTCTATCCTCAACTTTAATGTTCGGTTTTAGTTTAACGACACATGTACCCTCTTGTTCGTTTAGTGTTAGGTCTTCTATTTCATCTATCGACTTCACGATACCTTCTGAAAGGAGGTGCCCAACTGCCAGTTCCTTGAGGTTTGTTGGAGAGCAAAGGATGGTTGCCCAAAAAGTTGTGTTGACGAATAATTGAAGTGAGACTTCCTCTGCGACATAATCAATTATTTTTTGGGCTTTTCCTGTTGATAAATCGATTTTTGTTATATTAACTTGACGTACCATCAGTGTCACCTCACTTAAGGAGAATTAATGAAAGATAAAAATATAGAGTTTGGCTAGACCAAAATTGAGTTGGAAATTGTTTAAAGGTATTTTTCGTATGTTTTTAGTTGCGGATTGTTAGTTTTTGAAACGAAAAATTTGCCTGTGCCTTTCTCTGCGAGGTCACCAAGGAACACGTAGAAGGGTCCCGCTGCTGATTCAGTGTCGTCGACTTTTACTTTTGGTTTTACGGTGTCGATGGTAAAGCTGGGCATGACCTCCTCAACTTTACCTGAAACGATTATTTTTCCACCCGTCATGTTTGTGCCAACTCTGGTTGTGGCGTTCTTTTCAACGTGAATAGTTCCATCGCTCATGTGGAACCCTAAGAACTGGCCAACGTTGTTGCCTTTGATTTTGATTAATCCACCATGCAGATAAGCACCTGAATCACTTCCAACATCACCATCTACAACTATTTTGCCCCCTTTCATACCCTCGGTGCTTCCGCGGTATGGAGAAGCCAAATAGTCGCCAGCGTTGCCATGAATTTCGAGTAGACCTTTTTTCATTGAAGCGCCTGCCCACTGACAGGCGTCGCCATTAACTGTGATTTTGCCGCCCGCCATCTTCTCGCCCAGATGCATACCAACATTGCCGTTGATGACGATTTCTCCAGTTTTCATGTCTGCACCGATTTTGCGAACTTCGCTTACGTCGCCGTTTATGGTTATAGTTGGGGTTGTTAGATTGTCTTCTTCTATTTTGAAGAGGTCGCGAAGTTTTTTTTGTTTGTTGCCTTCGAAAATGGTTAGGTTGGCTATTTCAGCGGTATCTTTGCCTTGGAATATGTCTGGGTTTATGCATTCAGCGGTTACCGGGAAAGTGAATTTCTTCAGTGGAGTTAGGACTATCATTTTAGACGCTCGCCTTCACGGTTATTGGGTCTTTAACCTTGACGTAGTGGTCAGTTACCGGGTAGTTGTCGTAGTCAACAGTCCAGTATTGCTTGAATTTACTCTTCATTTCTTCATCAATTATGCAGGGTTCTTTTGTTTGAACGTCAAGCCACATGGTTCGTCCGTCAGCTTGCCCGACTACTTCACCATTTTTAACGACGATTTTGCCGTCTTTAATAGTGTAAGCTGCATGCTTGAACGCTCTGCGCACTGTCTTGTATTTGCGGGCTATGTCGGTTGTTTCAGGGTTAATGGCGTAAATTGCCACATCAGCATCAGCGCCAACGCCAAGGTGACCTTTATTGGAAAGACCTAAAGCTTTGGCTTGTCCAGCACGAGTCATAATAGCTAACTCGTAGAGCGACATTTCACGGTCAATTGACGGTAACAGGCTTGCTCTTTGAGCTTTCTTGTGGCAATGCTTCAGGGTTGCTGCGCGTGCATTCTTGCTGTATAGCCATGCGAGAACTCTTGGGTAAGCGAAGAATGGTCCGCCGTTGGGGTGGTCCGTTGACAGGAACATCTTCCATGGGTCCTTGATAAGCAGAGCCAATTCTAAGCCTATTGACCATTGTTTAGCATTTACAGCGTTGTTCTTTTTGTAGTGGAACGGGATGATTCCTCCGCTTGTCTCCGTCTCTACGTCGCTGTTTACCCATTTGTGTCCACTTAATTGGTAGAGGGTAAACTCAAAGGGTCCGTCTGCAGTCATGGTTGTGGTGTCTGTGAATATTACTTGGCCCATATCGAAGGTCATGTGGTTGTGGGCGTTAATGTAACTTGAGACTTCTTCTGCGGCTGATTTCATATTACCCCAGCCATCACCGCCGAAACTGGCGAATTGAAGGTGGGTTATGTGACCGACTGGTTTGTCGCCGGTGTATAGGTCTTCAAGCGCCCTCATAGAGTCAAGGGTTGTTGTATAGTTACCCGGTAAGCCCAAATTGTTTGTGTGAAGGTGAATAGAGTGAGGCAGATTGAGAATTTTGTTAACTTTGGCTAAACCCCGAATTATTTCTCGTGGGGTAATGCAGAAGTTAGGCACTTGGTCATCAATACTATGAACGTTGTGTCCGAAACCCCAAGATTCTAATCCGCCTGGGTTAACGATTTTTATGGCGTAACCTTTAGTTATATCCATCATCCAAGCGACGTGTCTTGCGCATTCTTCGATGTTGCCTTTGGCGAGGTTTTCGAGTACAAACCACCAGTCACCTAACAACGGATATGTAGCTTTGTCTAAAAGGGGTATGTCGTTTAGTTCCTCATGAGTGTGTTTTGCTTCCAGAGGCGCCATCGAGGGGTTCATTACTGTGGTGTAACCCATCTCTGAGTAGCGGTAGCCAGTAACAAATGTTGATGGAATTGAGTAGCCTGTTCCTGACCGAGTTGTTGCGGTCTTTCTTACGGTATCTTTAATGTGATCTTCCGGTCTAACCATTCTGCCAGTATTGACTTCTCCGCCTGCTATGTGGGTGTGGATGTCTACACCGCCGGGCATAATTGTTAAGCCTGATGCATCAATCACTTGGGCTTTACGTGTGACTTTTTCA
>CAWFTD010000015.1:0-81403 GCA_963818655.1 Candidatus Bathyarchaeota archaeon | reverse complement strand
CGTAGTTCTTCTTCAGCTCTACTGCTTTGCGCCAAAACTTATGCCCCGCTTACTATCTTCTTCAAAATGGGGTTCTCAATTTGATCTGCAGAAATTTCTTGTGAACTTGTTATTTTGATATGGTACCTTTTTACACGGTGGCGGCTGCCTATTTCAGCGTAAACCTTCTCAACCGCATGTTCGCTTTTGTCTGCTAAGAGTTCTCTAACAAATGGAGTAGATAACCTTGGCTTGTTGATTTCGCCTGTTACTTTGTAAGCTTTCATTTTTCTTCTTCCTGCACAACATCCAGTGCGTTCCCAATTATAAACATCTCGGGTCCAGTTGTCATAGAACCAGCCACTGCCGCGTGACTATTAGCAATTAAGCCTGTGCCAACATAGGGGACACCGCAGTTTATGGTGCCGACGTCAATGGGGACTTTGAAGACTGTTTCTAAAGTTTTTCTTTCTTCATCCTTTAGCAAAGGGTGAGCAAGTAGACCTTTATTTGTAACTGCAGCTAAAGAGCCAACGTAAGGTAACCCTGCGATTTCTGTGGGCACCGCTTCAACGCCTAAGGCTTTGGAGATTTTTTTGATTTCAGTCTCTTTAAATCTTGGATCAACAACCGCACCTTTGTCGCTTGCTAAAATCAAGTTGCCATAAGCAGTTTTTTTGGAATCCATAACTGTAATGTTTCCTTCAAAAACCAATTTTAGGGCAGCTAATTCTTCTTCTCGAATACCGTTTGAAACTAACATCCCGGTAGAGTTTGCGCATACTAGTGAGCCAGTGAGCACTGAGCTGTTGATGAATGTGTAAGCTAATTTGACGTTTAGCCAGTCAGCGAACTCCTGCGCTTTCTGCTGAGGCACAATCCGCGGAATCAAAACTATGTTCTCAGTTGCAAGCGAGTATACACCTATACTTGCACTTCCAACGATGCTTGATAAGTAAACAGTCAAGAATTAAATCTCCTAATGAATGTTCTATTAGCGAAAGTTTCATGCGATACTCCTTTTTTTAGATTGCGGTTATAAAGCAACAAAACATTTAGGTTGAGATAATCTACAGGTTCCTTGAACTCTAAGAGGGCAGGTTGAATTGACGATGTTCGAAGCCGATTTGACACGCCAAAAATCTGTGTTTAAAAGCAGAGAATAATCTTAGTTTAGAAATAAAATAAAAATGAAGAAACAGCTATTGTGTTTCTGCTAAATAGACGGTTACGTTGCCGTCTTTGTCTTTAGTTACGCGTGTCTTAATTTTGCGTGGAGGCTTCTCTATTCCGCGGTCCCAAATTTTCTCGTTGACCTCTTTGCTGATGACTAGTTGCGGCAGTTCTTCTTCTTCCTCTTCTTCAGAAACCTTCATTGCAAGCTTCATGTGCTTGGTAACAAAGATTTTCACTAGTTGCATCGCGCGGGGGGCACGTTTCTTAGGTGGACGCACGAGAGCTCGTGATAATGGGATGGTGTAGAATCTTTCTTCGACGATTTCTTCTTCTTTCTTCTTTTTCTTCGGCTTAGCTTCTTCAACTGTTTCGACTGGTGCAGCTTCTTCTTCTGCTGGAGCTTGCTCTTTAGCAACGACTTCAGTTCCAGGTTCTTCTTCTGGCACAGCTAACTCTTCGAGTTCTTCTTCTTTTGGTACTTGCTTAGCTTGAGTTTCTTTGGACATCGCGATCTAGTTCTCCTATGCCTTTATTTTCCTGGTTCGCCAGTTGCGTCTCTGCTTTGGGTTATTCCTGACCTTTCCGTCAGTTCTGGCAATTACCCATGTTGGAACAGACTGTGATTCTTTGCCAGCTTTGGCTAATCTGAGTTTTTTTGCTGTTGGTTTAACTCTTGCCATCTTCTATATCCTTCTGATTTTTGTCTCTCGCTTCCTCGATTGAAGCTGAACTAGGATCTGCTTGAGCTGTGCATCTGAAAGCGGAATAGGCAACTTTCCTGATTGCGCCATCTCAATCAGCTGCATCTCAATGCTCTCAACAAAGTCTTTTTTAACCATTTTTAGGTTATTTAGCCTTTGCCGAGCTTCAGGCGCCAATATCTTACTGAGCAACGCCTGTTTTTGATCTTCCATCTGCTGTTCTGCTTGAGCTTGCCTTTGTTCATCACTTACGCGATTCTGCATCGACAAAAGTTTTCGTTTACGAATCTGGTCAAGCTCATCATCAGACATTGTCCTATTCGCCTTGATATTTCTTGAGCTCAGGGACAGTTTTAACTATTTCCTTCGATAAGTCTCCAGCAACTTCTTGGAGAAGCTTACGTCCTTTGGGAGTCATGGTTCTTCCTTTAGGTCGAGTAATCTGGATTAAACCTGCAGCTTCAAGTTGTTGCAGTGTTTTACGAATACCGCTTCCACCGGCTTTTTTCACGCGGTCAGGTTTACTGCCTCGGTTCTTTCTACCGCCGTATTCAGCGCGTAGTTTTTCAAGCCCTATTGGACCGTAAATGTATACTTTGCGCAAAATTGACGCGCTTCTGGTGTACCACCAGTTGGGGTCCTGCGGCTGCTTCTCAACATGCATGCCTGTTTTAGCGAAAGATGCCCATGGAAGTGGTTGAACTGCATCAACGTTTTCCCTAAGATACTTTGCCAATCGGTTGATAAATTTTGAAGCTGGAACGTCATGAGGAGTCGTCAAAGAGTCTCTATCCTTTGGTTTTTCCTTGCAGTTAAACAATGAAGCCTAATATAAATATTCTCTGAATAACCAAGTACCTTCCCAGCCGCCTCACTGCTAATGTGCAAAACCAAATAACATAATCTCAAGAGATAGCACCCTAAAAAAAGTGAAAATCAAGCATGTTTTTGAAAAATGTAATTGTTGTTCCATCCTGTGACAACATTGCCTTATATCGAATCCAACCGTAAAATGCTGATAGGAAGCAATTTACTAAGAGCCAACAAGTTGAGCGGGTCTGGCAACTAACATAGAAAGGTGTCGAAACATTTTTGCACCTCTTATATGTTAGTCCACGGCTAAATCCGCTCAACTAGACATTTTTCTTTTGCACGCTACCACCTACACTGGATTTGCCTTCTGCAACTCGCCCAAAACACACATCTCTCAGTCACAAACAAAGAAAAGAAGAAGATTTGGCTTTCGCCGACTTTTTGACGTTTTAATCTGCAAACTTTTCAAGCCCTAAAAGCCAAAAACAACCCAAAACAAGCTATTAAAAATGCTAACCAAGTAATTGGAAGAAGAAGATCGCCTTCTACCGCCTTTTCCAGCCGACTTGAGACACAACAAAGACAAATAGCGCCTTCTACAGACGCATCCTACAAACAATCCGAGCCCTAAAAGGCAAAAGCAACCCAAAACAAGCTTATCCAAAATGCAACTGCAACTCTTCTTCTTCTATCACACAACAAAAACTTTGAGAGTGTTTTAGTGATTAAAGAAATAGGGCTGTTTCTCATATTGACTGTAGTCTGCCTAATGAAATCCAAAAGCTAAGCTACAGGTTTATATGTCAAAAATGTTCAGATACCTAAATTGAGGCGTTCCTATGGCTGATTTGAAGGGTTGTCCATTTGGGCAAGATATAAAAAACGACTGTAAAACCTGCGATTACGGTGACACAAACCATTATGATGCTGGAACTGGCAAATGCATTAAACGTTAATTTCACTAAGGCTTTCTCCAAGGACCGACTCTGACTGTCTTAGCAAAGTATTCACGCAATGACTTCACTTGTTAACCATTGATGCGCTTTTTGGTTTGTTTCCGTTTTTACCTGCAAAAATCTGGAAGCCAACGATTGCTGAGTAAAAGCCGTATGAAAGCAGAAGAATTGGACGATGAACAGCATATTTTAGATCGCTGACAACAAATTCGATGTGTTTCTGCATGGTCCAGACGTTTTCTGGCCTATAATGGATGCAGCATGGTTCATAGACTCCGAGAACTTTGTAGTCTTTGGATTCAATCCAATCCTTGATGTATCCATCTTCATACGTGTGCAGCTCAAAGGGAATATTGATGTCCTTTACGGTTTTAGTGCGAACCAAAAGGTCATGGGTGCCGCCTCTTTTCTCAAAGATTTTCAGTGTGACTCTTTCGAAGAGGCTAAGGATTTTGTTGTCTTTTAGGACTGACCAAATTTCGATTCCCCATATACCGCCGACATCATTGTTTACCAGTTTTTCTGCTTTAGAAAACCAGTTGTTTGATAAAATCACGTCACTGTCAACGAAGACAAACCAGTCTGTTTTTACCAACCCAATCGCTGTTTGCCTAGCGCTACCTCTTGTTCCCTTCTCCTGAACAAAAATAACGTTGCCATATTTCTTTTGATACTTCCCAATTATGGCTTCGGTGTTGTCTGTGGAGAAACCATCGACGACAATCAGATTACTAACAGGTATGTTTCTGTAGACGGAGTCGAGGCATTCTCTGAGTTTACGTTCACTGTTAAAGGTAAGGATGGCTACGTCTACTGGTGTCTTTATGGTTGAAGGTTGAGTCTGCTTTGTATCTGTCTCTTTCTTTTGAAGTTGCAGGTCGGTCAATACAGATTTCCTCCTTTAGAGCCGTGTCATTTTTAGTATCCCATTAAACCGCAGCAACGAGAGCACACTGGGAATACACCGTTTTCACAGCTTCTTAGAGCTTGCCTGAATTTGCGGTGTTTTTCGCCGTTGTATATTTCTTGTATGCTTGATTCTTGTATGTTTCCGGTAACGAAGTCTGGGAAGTCTCTGCATGTTACAGTGTCGCCGTTTGGCATTATGTCAAGTTGGAACCAGGGTGAAACACATTTTTTGTATCCAAAAAAGTTCTCTGGTTCGGTGTAGTATTTTCGGATTTGTTCTGTTTTTAGATCTGGCACAAACAGGATAGGCATTTTAAATTTTTCAGATTTTATCTGTTGAACCTGTTTAGTGATTTTTTCAATGTCTAACACTGAGGTATCGCGGACATATCCTTTCCACGCAAAAGGGGTCACTCCAAGCTTTTCTTCAGCAATTTTTGTATGTTGTTGCCCAATAGATTCCTTAGTAAACCATGAATAATAAATTATCATGCCATCTGGCGTTAATTTTTCAGCTTCTCTAGCTGTCTCATAGAGTGTTGATTCGTTATTTTTTGAAATTGTTGTAAGAACATATATGCCTGGTTTCTTGGTTTTTTTCTTTTTCTTTATTTTTTGTATCGCTATTATTCCTTTGGTTGCAGTCTCTAAAGCTCCTGGGGTGCCTCTGCATTTATCATGAATTTCTTTTGGTCCATCAAATGAGACGCAAATCATATCCCAACCGTTGTCAACGATGGTTTGAGAGTTTTTTTCCAGTCCAACTCCATTTGTTACTATCTGGACAGTAAGATCTTTTTGTTTCATGTAGTTTACAAGAGGAACAAGTTGTTCGTAGAGGAAGGGTTCTCCGCCTGTTATGTAAACATGGACTTTTTTGGGGGCAACTTCGTCAATTACTTTCTTGTAAGTTTCAACTGGAACTTCGCCTGTAACTTTGGGTGTGTCTTCCCGTGCGTTGTAACCAACTTTTCCCCATTGTGCACAGATTGCACATCGGTGGTTGCAGCGGTGAGTAATTCTTAGGCTTAAAAGCCAAAGAGATGAGCTGCTTCCGTCTTCATTTCGGTAGTCCATTCTGGATTTAACAAACTGGCGGTATGAACCCCGAGCAAAGCTCTTTATGAGTTCTGGGTTTCTGCATACTGGGCCAATGAGTTGCGTTGGGATGCGTCTCATGAATACTACCGTTTGTTAACTGCCTTAGGTAGCAGTAGAATTTAAATTTGCTCCAAGTCAATCGCCAGATTGATGCTTTCTATATTTCAAATTTACGTTGAGTTGCATAACCATTAGCCTGAAAAGTAATTCTTCAGCAAGCCAAAAATGATATAGTGTGCCGCTATAAAAATTATTAAAAAACTGGTATCAAAATAGTTTGAAGAAACAAATATTTAATTAATGCTTTTCCTGGGAACCTACTTTGGTTTCTATAGGCATGTGTCTCTTTAAAACCTCAATTCTCTTTGAAAGTAGGGGCAAGATTTTCTCAACTGCAATAAACGCGATGGATGCATAAGCAATTCCTCCTAGAACGTCAACTATATAGTGTTCGCCTAAGTAGACTGCACTAAACCAAGTCCCAAAAGGAATTATCGCAACTGGAAGACTCTTCCATTTCCAAATTTTGAAGGCAAAAAGGAAAACTAGCCAAGGCATTGCTGAATGCATGCTGGGGAAGGCAGCAAACAAGTTTCCCCCTAAGAAATCAAACAATGTTCTGTACACAGGAATTCCAAGGTTAACATCAACTGAGGTAGTTAATACTCTCTGGACTACGGGTCCAGTATAGGAAGAAGTGAAAGCTGAGTTAAACTCGTACCATGGAGGCGCTACAGGGTAGAAGAGATAAGTTATCAAGGCAGCATAGGTTAGTACGCCGAAGGCAACTATGTATTTCCAGTAGTTCTTGGGACTTTTTTTCCAAATTACAAACGCGAATATGGTTGGTACAAAGAAGTATATTCCGTAGAAGACGGCTCCAATATAATCTAAAACTGGAAAACAAAAATTCTGTTGTAGAATCAAACTTGGAAGCTGACCAAATATCTGGATATCAAAATTACGTGGTGCAGAATGAAGATTATACAGCGAGATAGTTCCTACGAAGCTGTACATGATTTCGTAAGAGATGAAAACTGTAACAAATGGGAGCCAATCCTTTAAGGCGATCCATGTTCGTTTATTATAGGAAGCGTAAAACAATATCCCTAAAACAAGGAATTCCGGCCCTGGAATAACACTATATTTTACACAAAAGATTGTTATTGCTACAACATAAATTCCTAAAAAGAGAAGCGAAAAAAACCGTGAAGAACGGTAGTCAAAGCTCAAATCGATCTTCAATTTTTCAAGATTGATTTTTTTGGCTTCTTCTTTCTTTTTCACCATTATGTAATCGTCCAGCTTCCATTTATCTTCTATAACCCTTTTTAAATGCCTTTTCCTAATTCCCCTCCAAAATTGTAAATTAACTACGTGAATTTATGATATTTTGTGAAAACGTCAGCAAAACAGGAATCAACTTTATCCAAACAAAGAAGACGCTATGTTTAATCGAGTCAAGGAGAAACATACTTCGCGGAAACGTGACATTCTCCTGCGGGAACTAAGAACTATTATCTATATGGTGCAATAAGCCAGTAGTCTTCGGAGCAGGATTATCTTACCGAACAAAATTTGTATCGGTAAAACCCTTTCTGAAAGTTGCAGTTGGCTGGGTTATCGCGCCATTGGTGAGTTTCGCCATTGGCTTGCTCATTGGTTAATCCTCGAGAACTTCGTTCATGGGTTCGCCGCAGCACCAAGGCGCTTTCTCGACGTTACGTTTGACATCGCCAGTACAAGAAACCTCAAATTCTTCGCGTTTCTTTCTCCCGCATATTTTGCATTGGAATAAAGGCAAGTTAATCAACAACCATATCTTAACTTGAAAGGTAAAAAGCGTTGGGATTAACTGTATTAGCTTAACTATTTGGCGATGCCATTCAGTTTTTTTTGAAGTTGTTGACAACAAGTTATTCTTGGAAAATTTGGCAAGTTGCCGACAAAACAATGTAAATTAAACAAAAAGTTGTTGTCACCACGTTTTTATTTCATGAAAACAATAAAATCTTGTGGGTTAAAGGAAAAAGAGGAAGGCTAACCTAAACGCAAACGAATTCAGGAAGAGAGAGGGGAAATACATCGCTTACTTTTAAGTTAACCTTTTCCTGGTTATGCATAATAGTCTTTTAAAATAAATAATGATGTGGTTGTGCCTACACAATTACAAATTTATCTTTTCAGTTTCCTGAATTTGGCTATATAATAAATGATTGAAGGATACGCGCAATTATTTTTTTTCTTTGGCTTAATTAAACAATATGATTGCTTTTTAGGGTACTATGCAATGTGAGGAGGAGTTGAATGTGAAAAATTTTGGGCATAAGATGGTGGAGGGCTTGTCCTGAGATTTGGATGTTTGAGGGGATATGTGTGTGGAATTTTTTGTTGTGTGATAGAAGAAGAAGAGTTGAAGTTGCATTTTGGATAAGCTTGGTTTGGGTTGCTTTTGGCTTTTAGGGCTTGGATTGTTTGCAGATTGAGTCGTCAAAAAAAGTCGCAAAAGATCGGGAATAATCGGGAAAAGTCCAAATCTTCTTCTTCCATTTGAGTCAGGTTTTTCTGATTGCCATTAACAAGCACACAAGATTAGAGTGAGGCTTCAGCGGGGACTGCTTCCAAATTCTTAGGACATTAATTGTTTCAAATTAATTTGTCTACAATTAGTCGATATGACATCTTTCGGAGCCAAGAAAATATGAATTAATGACTGGGAAGCGGTAGCCCAGGAGAGATTCGAACTCTCGTCAAGGGCTGAAATTTCAGGAGTTTTATTAATTTCTGCCAGTTTTCAATCCTCATTGGTAGGTAGATTGAATCACATTTTGGACTTAAACAAGATGTAATATTAGCTCACGCAAAATACATTAATCTTATAAAGGATTCTTTCTGATATAAGTAAATATGGCAGCTATGATTCGAATAAAAAGAATCATTCTTCTACCGTTTGTTTCAATACTTGCTGCTGTAGGTTGGGTTCTTTACTATTTTGGGGATATTGGAGTCCATGCAAATCGGGTTGGATTTTTGACAGCAAACGAAAAAATAGTCAGGCTTCAAAAACAGTTGGAGAACGCAATAGTTGAAGAGCGTCAAGGAATAATGCTTGGTTTTCTTGGCGTTTGCGCTCTTGTTCCCTTCATACTTTATGGTAGTTTTCCTTCTTGGGCGTATATTTCTGCCGGAATTTTTTCCATTATAGGCTGTGCAACTATGGCTCATGGAAACAAAAGTAAGAGTACTATAAAAAAGCAACTTTGCAGCATGAGCAGAATAACTTTACACTAACGCGTTAAGTTTAAGATTTTGGGGTTTAGCTTTACCATAAATATCTCTAAATATTCTTACCTCTTGTGGCGTATAATGTTTCGTTAAAGTCCTTCTCGGCGTTTTCCCTGAAAAATGTCAATGCACATATCTGAATTAATCGTGGCATAGCCTCAATTATTTAAGATAGTATTATTACTCAAAAATGCGCACGATAATAAACGTTGGTAGCCCGGGAGAGATTCGAACTCTCGTCAAGGGCTCCAGAGGCCCCTATGCTTGACCACTACACCACCGGGCTTTAGGCTTTCAAATAAACATCGTTCCAATTATTAACTTTAACTTTACAACATAGCAGCTGCCTTATTCTTCGCTTCACGTATACAGTAGCATTCTTGGCTAACCTTATTCCAGTCTTCACAGTGCCAGAGCGTGTCCACGATGGGGCTTTTATTTTGCCAGTAACGTGTGGAACAGAACACTTTGGCTGGGTAATCGTAACTGTTGTGGCTATCGCAGTTGCCACAGAATTTTTCTTCACCGTTGTTTTCCATGTTAGTTTCCTTTACCTTCGCGTTTTTCTCGTTGCAAAAATGAGTCACGCTTAAAATCTCTGCCGAGACGTTCAGTTGCTGAAGCGACAAGAAACGGAAAAACCATCAACGCTTCCCCGATAACCATGACGTGGTCAGCTGAACCCTTCATTTTTCCCCAGCTCACCGTCTCCTCCAACGTTGAACCAGACAAGCCACCAGTTTCAGGACGATCCAACGTAATAACCACCGCGTAGTCTAAGCCCTTCTTGGATGCGAGTGCAGACGATTGGATAGTGTTGCGTGGGACTCCTCCGCCGATAACTATCATGCCGTTTTTGGGTGATCTGGCACAGATTCCACAGACAGTTGGCACATCCTTGAAAGCGTCGACATGAAGCACATTCTTCTGATCTTTCTGTGAGGCATGGAGCCAATGGATAAAGCCGAATTCAGAATCTCGAACCGCTGGAAGAAAAATGGGAACATTCTCTTCATAAGCAGCACGCAGGATGGAGTTTTCGTCGGTTAAGCGTTTGCCTAATTCAAAAGTAAACTCGTCTGAAGCCAAGCTTTCGCCTTTGCGTTCTTTAGCTATGTCAGCATACATTTCTGAAAGTTTAAAGTCCAATCGAACGAAATCTTCTTCGGGAACAAAAATATCGTAAATTCGGAACAGATGGTACTTGTAGAGTTCGGCGTCGTTTACTGCCCATCCGCCTTTGTAGTGGTGTCCGCCAACGGCTTCTATCGCGTCATGAACCATGCAAGCCCCAGTGCTTACAATTACATCGACAAGGTGTCTGCGGATCAAATCAGTGACTATTGTGCGCATGCCTGCAGGAACAACGGCACCTGATAATGCCAAAAAGACGGTGCAGTCTTTTTCTCTTAGCATTTTCTCGTAAATGTCACATGCAGCCGCTAACCGTCCAGCGCCCAAGGAACCTGAATTCTTGAACTGTTGCATTAGCTGGTCAACAGTTAATGTGCCCGCTATTTTAATGTGGTTTACAGGTTCTTTGAGGTAATCTTTGCGATCCATCCAATTGCGCCTAATAGTTAGTTATTGAGTGGAATATGGAAATAGTTTTCGATTTTCAAAGTGATAAACCTTAAGGAAAAATAATTTAAAAACGCCTTATAGAAAGATTTTCTTGACCTTCTTTGAACCGCCCTTCCAAAAGCAACTTACCATTTGTGCTTGATAAAATAAATTGCTAAGCCCGAAGCAAGCGCTATTAAGCTTAGCCATAAGTGCTATCTGAGGAAGGTTTGTGGAAGCATCATCTACAGTTGGCTTTTCATTTGGGGTTGGTTGTTTTGTAGGGTTTGTTGAGATGAATCCGGGATAATGGGTGTTGATGAAGGGTTTAAGTTTGGATTAGTGGTGTCTGGGTTAGCGGTTGGATTAAGTGTTGGGTTGGAGGTTGGGTTTTCTGGGTTGGATGTTGGATATTGGAGTTGGCGAATTATTTGGAGAAGCGGTGGGTGTAGGAGTTGGCTGCTATTGATGGAGCAGGAGATGTAGACGGATCAGGTCCAGTTGAGGATGAAGGTGTAGGTTCAGGTGTGGCTGTGGGGGTTGGCAGTGGTGAAGGCGTGGGAGTTGGAGCTGGTGCTGTAGGAGCTCCGGGATCAGGTGCATCGAGGATGGGTAAATAGTTTATGAAGCTGGAACATGAAGGATCGTCGTTTTTGTCATAAATCATAGAATCTATAATTGTCGTGTTTGAGGTACCCCAAAAGTTTTGGGATGCATCCATATCTGCTGTGGTTGCATTTTGTTCCACTTTTAATATAATGCCAGAGGTTTGAGCGAAGGAATTGTTATTAACGAAGATTTTACTTTGCCCATAGCTTGCAAAGTTGTTGATAATGTACCCATTGTTGTTGGTAAAGAGGTTGTATTGCACGTAGACCATTCCCGTTGGATTTGAAGAGTAGTCGTCTGTTCCTATTTGGATTCCTTTACAGTTTGTGAAGGTATTATATTGAATATAGGTGTCTTGGGATGGATACCATATGCTACGAGTTTTGTGAAAGATTACTCATGTCTGAATTGGTCAAGTTCAAATAAGCTGTATTGTCAAGCCAAAAAGCACTCAACCCATTTCTAATTATACAGTTATCTAAATCTAAGAATCCTCGTCCGACAGGGTGATTTGTTTTAAAGAAACTTGAATTGCCATTGCCGTCGAAAATTATTTTATTCATTGCCTCGCCATGTGCTTGTATTCCACCATTAACTAGGAACAGTATGCCACTTGAGGATTGAGTGGTAACTGTTACACCGGGCTCGATTGTTAATTTAACATTTTCTGGAATTACTATTGTGTCTGTAATGATATAGGGGCTGTCGGCACTGGTCCAAATGGTGTCGGTTGGTAAGGTTCCCCCGACTTGAGTTCCTAAATCACCTGAGGCTACCAAACTGTTGTTTATTTGTGAGGTTAAGAATAGGCTAGTTACTAACAGCGTTAATAGAGTGAGTTCTTTTTTGTGTTGTTTATGATTTCGCAAGGTTAACCAGTTTGGATGTGGATAAACTCCCTTTTATTGTTTATTGAGATAGACTACAATAGTTCTTGAGTACAACACAAAGACAACAAAAAATCCAAAATTACGGAAAAAAAGTAAGAACCTAAGAGAAAAAAACTCTATGAGAGGTTATTTTAGACCATAAGGATTACGAGGTTATTTATTACGGTGATTAATAAGAAAATCATCAAGCCTGCATACGCTCCCTTCATCATTTTGCTTGAGTACTTGAAAGCTTTAGTGTTCTTATCCATATTCTCATTTAGAATTTTTTTAGCCAAAAGATATGTGAAGCCAATAAAAAAAGTAGCTGAAATCTTCAACACCAAAAACACAAAGATATTTGAATTAATAATACCCATCATAAAAGGATTAAGTTCGGAAGCACCAAAATACATAACACCTATCATAGTGGTTATACAGTCAATTGAGCCCAACAGAATTATCAAAAAACTTGGAAATACATCTGCCTTTAATGTGTACATCGAAGCCTTCTCCTTTTCCCTGCTTCCCCTTCCGTCTCAAAACATGTTTTGGTTCAGTGCTTAAAAAGGCAAATTGCTAAATTCGATATATTACAAATTCAAAAAAAACAAAACTCTTGTTCGACAACTTCATTGAATAGTAAATGATGTAAACATCCGAATTATCGATACTAAGTTGAATTAATCAGCTTTATCTTTGCAGATAGATGATTGAAAGGGTGTATTGTGTGCGCATAAGCCTTATATTTTAAAGACTTACCTCTTTTGCTGAAGGCTTTACGATGCATAAAAAACTCTTGATTCCTGGCCCAACCGAAGTCAGTCAAGAAATCCTAAATGAACAAACTCATTTTCTAATTGGCCACAGAGAAAAGGAGTTCTCTGAATTATACGCCGGAATAACTGGTAAAATAACAAAATTTTTCCAACTTACCAACGACTATAAACCAACTGTAACTACCTCTTCAGGTACATTGTGGTTTGACATAATCGGTCGAAGTGTCGTAAAACAAAAAGCTTTAGCATGC
Source organism: Candidatus Bathyarchaeota archaeon (assembly GCA_963818655.1). GTDB lineage: Archaea > Thermoproteota > Bathyarchaeia > Bathyarchaeales > Bathycorpusculaceae > Bathycorpusculum. The sequence goes on along the minus strand of CAWFTD010000015.1, from coordinate 68,412 downwards.
GTTAATGGCGCCTTCTCCCAGCGAGCTGCACAAACTTTGGCAGCATGTGGTAAAGAAACAGACATTTTAGAAGTGGAAATGGGTAAGGCAATCAAGCCAGACATGGTTGCAGAAAAACTTGCTGGCGGCAAATACGACACCTTAACTGTTTGCCACAACGAAACATCCACTGGTGTTCGTAGCCCGATAGCTGAAATCGGTAAAATGCTCCGCAAAGAATACCCCGATATAGTATTTGTTGTAGACGCAGTTTCTTCAATGGCAGGGGATAAAACTCTGCCGTCAGAAATGAACTGCGACATCGTTTTTGGTTCAACCCAAAAATGTTTCGCGCTTCCCCCTGGCTTAGCAGTTGCACTGGTGAATGACAAAGCGATTGAACGAGCCAAACAGATCCCCAACAGAGGCGCCTACACCGACTTAGTAGACATCTTTGAGTTTGAAAAGAAACACCAAACCCCATTCACCCCGAACATCCCACTACTATATGCATTAAACAAACGCATGGACCTTTTGCTTGAAGAAACCTATGACAAAGTCTACCAACGCCACAAAGACATGGCAACCTACACTCAACAATGGGCAAAGAAACACTTCGCCATGTTCCCTGAACCAGGATATGAATCCATAACTGTCAGTTGCATACAAAATACCCAAGGCAAAAATGTCAAAGAACTCAATCAAAAACTTGCCGAAAAAGGCTATATGATTTCTGGGGGCTACGGCAAAATGGCTGAGAAAACCTTCCGTATTGGACACATGGGCGAATGGAATCTTTCAGGCATCAAGGATGTTATAGGCTTAATTGACCACATTTGGGGATTAGAGTGACCATCAAAATCCTCATTTGCGACAAAATATTTGACGAAGGCATAAAACTTCTTGAAGAAACTGGCTACCAAGTCACACGTGCATGGGACATACCAAAAGTTGATTTGCCCAAAATAATCGCTGACTACGACGTGTTAATTGTACGGTCAGCAACAAAAGTCAAGGGGGAACTGCTAGAAAACGCCAAGAAACTTCGTGTTATCGGGCGTGCAGGTGAAGGTTTAGACAATGTGGATTATCAAAGAGCCCAAAAAATGGGCATTACATTGGTCAATACACCGCATGTTTCTTACATGAGCGTCGCCGAATTGACAATCGGTCACATGCTTGCGCTGGCAAGAAACATAGTACAAGGAACAACTTCCCTGCGCGACGGCAAATGGGAAAAAGAAGAATTAATGGGCCATGAAGTTAACGGCAAAACATTAGGTGTTATTGGCTGTGGCTACATAGGAAAGACTGTTGAACATTTGGCTTCAGCTTTGGGAATGAAAGTGTTGCCCGTGGAAGAATGCGTATTCGACCGGTTTGTGTCCTTTGGGTGAGATGCTTCCCCAAGCCGACTTCATCACAATCCATGTGCCATTAACACCTCACACGCATCACATGATATCTACAAAAGAATTCAACCTAATGAAAAAGGGAGTGAAGTTGATCGACTGTAGCCGCGGGGGTGTAGTAGACCAAGAAGCCCTCTACCAAGCACTCATCTCAGGCAAAGTTGCTGGAGCAGCCTTAGATGTTTTCGAGGAAGAACCGCCAAAGAATAGCAAACTCTTGACACTAAACAACGTTATCGCTACGCCACATATGGGTGCGCAAACCTATGAAGCGCAGTTTAAGGCAAGCATACAAATAGCTAAAGCTGTAATTGAAGCGCTTGGAAAACTGTGAGCTGAAACGTTTGGTAGATATTCGACCCTTCAAAGCCATACGCTACACCAGTAAAGCTGGCGATATAGAAAACCTAATCACTCAACCCTACGACAAAATAGATACAAAAATGCAAAAAGAATACTATTCGAATTCGCCGTATAATTATTGCCGTTTAATTTTGCCAATCGAACAGAACAAGTATGAAGTGGCAAACCAGCGTATTCTGAAGTGGCTAGAAGAAGGAATAATGGCAAAAGAAACCCGACCAGTCATTTTTGTTTCATGTCAAGAATTTTTGCTTGATGGCAAAAAATGTGCGCGGACAGGAATCATTGCTGCCATGCGGCTTTACGTTTATAGCGAAAACATGGTGTTCCCCCATGAAGCTACTTATAAGACACCCAAAGCCGACCGCTTGAACATGCTTCGTACAGTACAAAAAGATCTTGAACCTGTTTTTCTGATTTACCAAGACCAAGAGAAGAAAACTATTTCTTTTTTAGAAGAAACAACCAAGAATAAACCTGCAATCCAAGTTACTGATTCACTTGGAGTTAGGCAAACAGTCTGGATGGTAACTGATCCCCAAAAAATCAATCAGCTACAGAATGTCTTGAACGCTAAAACAATGGTGATCACTGATGGACATCACCGCTATGAAAGCGCTTTGGCTTACCGTGACGAAATGCGCAACAAAGGCAACTGGACCGAGGATTCAGCATTCAATTTTCATATGAGCTACCTTGTGCCCGTAGAAGAAGAAGGACTAATTGTATTACCTACTCACAGGCTGTTAAAGAATTACAAGATAACAGATGATTTATTACAGGTTTTCAAGTTCTTCTTTGAAGTCCAAAAAATTGAACCCATTGTTAACGAGCTAGAGAATTTTCTCAAGAACCATGTTGACGAGCATGCGTTCTGCATTTATGAACGTTCTAAAGCCTACGGATTAATACTTAAACATGACAAGGCAGTCTATGATTTCGTAGACGCTAACGTATCGAAAGAAACTAAAATCTTCGATGTAGTTATTTTGCGAGATATAGTTTTCAAATTCATCCTGAAAACTGCTGAGTTAAACATCGACGATAACATACTCTACGAACGGTGGACTAAGACAGCAGTGGAGAAAGTGGACCAGGGAGAAGCCAGTATAGCCTTTCTTGTCAACCCGATTAGTGCGAAAACAGTTGTAGAAATAGCGCAACAACACGAACTTTTGCCCGAGAAAACTACAGATTTTTATCCAAAGATTGTATCAGGTTTGATGATGATGGATATTTCTGCTAGTGAAAAACTATAATCTATTTTTCTGTTTTAACGCTTTCTTGTCAAAAACTATTATAAAGTGATAAATAGAAACTGAAACCTAAAAATTTAAGAGAGGAAAGTAAGAATGTCTGAATCAAAAGTTGCGATAACAACAGAAATTAGTGCGCCAAAAAAATACGTTGCAGAACTTATTGGAACAATGGTTTTAGTGCTTATGGGTTGCGGCAGTGCTGTAATTGCAGGTACAAACTTTGCCGGTTTAGGTGGTAATGGTACGGTTGGAATCTCTTTGGCTTTCGGTCTTGCGGTGTTAGTCATGGTTTATGCTATAGGTTCAATTTCTGGTTGCCACATCAATCCGGCAATTTCGATTTCGATGTTGGTTGCTGGAAAACTCAGCGTTAAAGATACAGCGTTCTACGTTGTTTTTCAATGCATAGGTGCAATTATTGGTGCTGGCATACTCTACGCGATAGCTGTTGGAAACCCAGCATACAATTTAGCCTTAAACGGCTTAGGCCAAAATGGTTACGGTACGGCTTCTCCAGCAGGCTACAATTTGACATCCGCATTAATCGCTGAAATAGTCTTAACTTTCATATTCTTGCTCGTCATTTTCGGCTCAACAAGTGAACGGGCACCCAAAGGATTCGCTGGGGTGTCAATCGGCTTATCTTTAGTTCTTATCCACCTTGTAGCAATACCTATCGATGGAACATCAGTGAACCCCGCAAGAAGTCTAGGACCAGCCTTATTCGCAGGATTAACCTCAGGCAGCGTAGCATTAAGTCAACTATGGCTGTTCATTATTGGACCAATAATCGGCGGAATCTTAGCTGCATTAGTCTGGAAGCTCTTCAAGTAAATCCTAACCAACCAACTTTTTTTCTTTTGTTTTAGAGGTGCACATAATTCTTAAATCTAGTTTACTAAATCTACTTAGCGCCTTTTTGTCCTCATAAAAACTGTGAATTGCTAAAGCAAATAGTCACCAAAACAATCAATTCAAAAAAAACACAAAAACCAGAAAAACAGGTTAGAAAACATCATAGCTATTCTTTGGTCTATTCTGCTGCTTATTTTTGGAAGAAAGCCACAAGAGTACTAATTCTGCTAAAGCAACAAAAGACATTAACATGTATTGATTTGACTCAAACTTGAAAATCCACCGAATCCAATCTGGCCCCTACACTCGATTTGCCCTCAGCCAACTCACCCAAAATATACAGCTTAGCCAAAAGCAAAGAGAAGAAGAAGATTCTGCCTTCCGCCGACTCTTCGGTGTTTTAATCTGTAAACATTTCAAGCCCTAAAAGCCAAAAGCAACCCAAAACAAGTAACTAAAAATACTAACCAGCTTATGGAAGAAGAAGATTTCACCTTTTCCGATCATCCCATTTTTTTCTTCAATCAGCACAACAATCCAAACCCCAAAAGCCAAAAGCAACCCAAACCAAGTTATTCAAAATGCAATTGCGACCTCTTCTTCTTCTATCACACAACAAAAAATTCCACACTCATTCTCCCTCAAATATTCAAGGTTCGGGACATATCAAACCAATCCAAAGAAAAAAATTAATTCTGCACATCCCTCTTGTTTATGAAAAAGAAATTATTTAACAAATTTTGTTGCATGACGCTTAAAACGTTTCTTACAAACAAGGCTGCAGAAATAGTATGTTTCTCCATCATAAGAAATTTTGAATTTGGCTGTATTCTCGTCTAGAACCATTCCGCAAACAGGATCTCTATATGTCATTACTTGTAGGTAACCCTCATCACAAGATTCTCTTTTCTATCTATTATGGTTAGTGGTAACGAAATTTAAAAGTGAGTTGGTTAGTCTAAAAAAAATAAAAAAGGGAAATTGTTTTTTGTGGTCACAGTTGATTTATGGTCGTTTCCGTAGAGCTAAAACTATTACGATTGTAGCTACTACAATTGCAACGATGATGCCGATGGTTGCAGGAATAATATACATGTCCGCAGCAGATTCTGGTGTTGCTGTTGGTCCCGGAGTAACTGTTGGACCTTCACCCACTGATAGGTAAGTTGTTGATTGCGATGGACCATATGCTTTAGAGCCTGCAAAGCTTGCGATGATCTGATACGTTCCTGGAACATCTGGCTTATAGACTAATCCGTAGTTGCCGTTTATGTCGCTTGTTGTTGTTCCTATTGTAACCAAGTTGCCGTTAGGATCAATTGCAGATAAACTAACTGGAACACCAGTAGCATCTGTCGGTTTCACTTGACCCTCAAATAAGTATTCCATCCACGCAGTCATGCTTGCATCGGATATAGCTGGAGTGCCTTCAAGTGTGAAGTCAACGAGATTATTCATGTTGCGTCTGCCCGATTTTGTCTGATCCGTTACAGTTCCAGTGATCGTTACACTAGAGCCTAATGCTGGAACAGTCTGTGGCGCAGATACAGTTGTAGCGCTTGTGCCTGGACCTATACAGTAGATTTGGTTGTCGAAGTAGTTGAGACCTACAACTTTGCCGTCGCCAAATTGCATATACATACCTGTTAGGTGTGCACCATTATCAGCACCCATACCTAAGAGTGACCAGATTTCTGATCCGTCAGCTGCACTTATGCAACGTATGTTGTGACCTCTCCAAAGAGGCTGAGTAACTGAGTGTTCACCAGCAAGAGTGTAGATTTTGCCATCGCTAATAGCAAAGATGTTAATCGGGTAGTTGCCATAGGGTGATTCGCCGCCGATGTTTGAAGCAGTAAAGTTCCATGCCTGTTGACCAGTCTTAATATCGTAGGCAATAACTACTCCTCCATAGCCCGATGTTAAAAGCAAGCCATTGTAGTAGTTAACTTGAACGCTGTAGTAGTTTTGGTCGGGTTCTCTTGCACTTTCCCAGAGCAATGTACCTGTCTTCATATCATAGCCCCAGTACTTGAGTTGCTTTGTAGAGTGGAAGATAATAACACCGTCTTCTGGATAAACACCGGTCAAGCTCAGCGTTGTGTCGTTTTGTGCAATTGACGAGTAAGGCGGTGTAAACGATGAAGTCCATAACTGTTTGCCCTCTTGTCCTCTCTCCAAGCCATAGCACCATAGTTGACCTTGTACGTTTCCGTTTTCGTTGTTTTGTCCTTGTGTACCGACGATAACAAAGCCACCAACGCCATTAGTGTCACCTACACGAACCGCTCTAATGGAGCCAGTTTGGTTGAGGATAGCGTTGCGCGTATTGAAGGGTGTTGTTATCGAGGCGTTCACTGAGAAGCCAGTTGAACCGTCCCAAACGTAAGCGTTGCTAAGTGCTGGACCGCCGCCAAAGCCGCCGCCTTCAGGTCTCCATTGCCAGTAAGTAGTACCAGTGTTGGGTGCTGTTGCAGTTAAGCCAATGACGTTAGTGTTGTTCCAGCAGGTTAAATAGTAGTTGGGATTTGTTGCTGTGCCTCTGTTAACGAGGTTGTACCACAGTAATTCTCCGTTGTTACCGACCACGTTTGTACCTGTAGCAGAAGCGTTAGCAATGTAGCAAATATGACGTAGAGGCAGCGAATATCCATCAAGCATCTCAAGTGATGAACCATTGCCCGAGCCAAGACTTGCAGATCTCCATAGGAGTGGGTATATTCCGTGTTGGTTAGGTGATTCATATTTGTAGAGTTGACCATATGATGGCATAGTTTCGTTATAGTATCCTAGTAATTCGCCTGTGTTCAAGTCAACGACGTTAAAGCCAATTGACCTATAGGCGTCTGCGCGATCTGCATAGTAGACTCTGCCGTTTAGAATTATAGAGCTGAAGTCCATTCCTTGATAGTGTCCCGTTTGATAGCCATAATCCCCGAATCGGGCTTCTGTGTAGCCGCCTGCATAAAGAGATCTTGTCCATAGAACGTGGGATGTTTCTGTCCCAAGACCATAAACAAAGCGGGTTGTGGTACCGCCGGCTTGCCCTGTAGGTTGGTTCCAAGCGCCATTAAGCCAGTTTCCTCCAAGTTGGGAGGACCATGATCTGGAGGCGCTGTTGATTGGGCGTGTCCAGTAATCAGTTGGAACAGGTGAAACAGGCCACAATGCGATTGGATCTTGCTGTACAGTAAAAGTCACATCATCACTAGTTGCTGCACTATAGTATTCGCTGTTTGGATTTGGGTAATTCCTTTGTCTTGGGGTCGAAACGTAAAGTCCGGCAGGGCCTAGTATAAGAGTGCTGTTTTTCCATTGTTCAGGGAAAATAGCCTTAACTGTATATGTGCCCACTTCAGTAGGTGAATATAGTAGGTATCCGCCACCAATCGAGTCTTGTTGACCCTGGGGGACTGGAAGATTAGTTGTTACTCCACTTGGAGTTGTAACGTTGAATGATACTACCAGTCCATACAGCTCGGCCGAAAGCGCCAGGGATTAAAGCTTCGGTTTCTCCAGTGTCTGGTGGCATGTCAGCAGTCCAGTAAGCGAAGATTTGGTCTTGTCCAACGCCAACTACATTACTAGCCACACTGCAGTACATGTAAGAGTAATGCATGGTTACGACAGTAGGGTAGGCGTTGGCAGCATTAGCGGAGGGCACAAATACGAGTGCACCAGCCATAGATGCTATTAGTAGTAGAATAATTGCTGTAGCTGATATTTTGTTTTTTGAGAATTTCGCAGTTCTATTTATAGAAGTCATTTTGTTCTTTTCTCCATTCATTTTTTAAACTTCAGAGTAAATAACTTCAGCATATCTTAATAAGCTTAATCCCAAATTGGATATATTTCAATAAAAACCTCAAATTTTGAGGGGTTAACAAAACGCTGGTGGTTACAGTATGATAACAGAAAAAAGTGTAACTCCGTAAATCTTCTTTCAAGAAGACAAAGAATATTTTGTTTTGTTTATCAATTGAAGGGATAAGTACTGTACGCATGCAGATTATTGATGTATTTTTCGTCCTTTTGCGAAAACTTATAAATATGACACGTGTCATAAAGATTATGATTCAAAGAGGGAAAACAACGAAAAATAAAACCAAACTAACAATCATCATTCTAATGCTCATCGGGGTCTTTCTCATAGCACCCGCAATAACTTCAACCGCAAGTGCAGAGTGGAATCTCCAAATAACAGACCTTACAGGAAACACCTCTGCCCTATCCTATGATACACTTCAATCAATGCCAAGAACAACCGTAACCGCTGATCTCTATTGCTATGGTTTTCTGTTGACAGGGGGAGAGTGGACTGGGATAAAACTCTCAGACTTCCTCGACCAAACACAAATAGATCAAACTCTTGGCTCAATTCAATTTCTAGCCCAGGATGGATATACAGTCACCATACCGATCGAGATGGCAATGCGCTCGGATGTTATCATCGCTTATGAGAAAGACAATACCCCTCTTTTGGAAACCTTGCGTTTAATCATCCCGGAAGCGAATGGCAACCTATGGATATCTATGATTACTTCAATAAATATGAGTTCACTTCACCCTAGTGGAAACCTGTCGGCTAATTATGTTAGAACAATAGTACCGCAAATTCAACCTTCGCAGCAGCAACAAACACAAACCCAGCAAACCCCTCCTTCAAAAAACGAAACCACCATTGCGCCTATGGTGCCAACAACAAATGTTACACAACCTAATGTTGAGCAGAAAGAACAGGTTCAGCAGAATTCAGGTTCGCAGGATTCAGGTTTTCCAGTTAAAGTCTATTATGTCGTGGCGTTTGTAGTAGTTGCAGTGGTAGCTGCAGTTGGCTTAGCGACAGTTAGACATAAGAATACCTCAAGGTCGCGTTAATTCACCATTCATTCTAGAAAAACATTGAAACTTGAAACTTGCAAAATCTTATATTTCCGAGCCATGTAAGTGACACGAACTAATGGTTGATGAGAAATGGCTGAAAAGAAACTTGCCAATAGAAGCATCATTATTGCGCTAGGATTATTATGCATCATTCTAATCGCTATTACGGTTGGAACTATTATTTACTCTATTAACATGGATGATACTTATTCTGCCACGCATACTCATGTCGATTCGGAGTATACTTCCTTAGTAGCCCAACTATCAACTGCGAACGAAAACATTTCAAGTTTAAATAATCAAATATCTACCTTGCAGAACGACCTTGCAAATAAAAGTACTCAAGCAACAGAACTGCAGATTCAAGTGAACACTTTAACAAACCAACTCATCTACAAAAACTCAACTATTTCAACCATTGAAGATTATTATAATTCCCTCATCTATGTCCTCAATACTAAAGTACATGATACGGCAATTGAACTAACAACCGCCAACAACCAAATAACCAGTTTGCAGAATCAGATAACTGCACTCAATGATATTGGCAATCTTAGCGTTTCTACAATTTGGGTTAATAACCAAACGATAAGCCAGCCAGCCGGGAGTTATACGACTTGGACAAGATCAGCAAGTTATGCAGGTTATGTTTCAATTCAAGTCTCATCATCAACCAGCATGACTTATGCTAATGTGACTTATTCATCGCATGGAGTCAACTACAACTCTCAAACAAATGTTGGCATAACCGGAATAGCAAATTTTCCTATTTTGCCATCTTCAAACATAACTGTTGCAGTAGGAAATGGATTGACGATTGGAGACGCAACTGAAACGGTGACTGTAACCTATTATTATTAGTTGTTTTTTCAAGTGGATAAGACTATTACAATTCATTTAATTTAATCGGTAAAAATTGATTTGCCAGCGAAATCTTGACCGCACTTAATTGAAAAATTAGTCGTCTTCTGAATCTTCTTTTGCTAATTCTACAGCTACTTGGTCGTCATGGTTTATGGCGTTTTTCCGTGTTTCTTTCTTGCTTGGAGGTTCATCTTCTCTTCCTCTCATGAAGCCTTCTTCAGCTGCTGTGATTTCATCGTCTTCGAGCATTTCTTCTCTTTCTTTTGAGTTGTAGATGTCCTCAGTTTCTTCTTCAGTATCAGGTTTTGGCTCTCCAGTGAAAAAGTGTGGTTGAGGTTTCTTCTTGGTTTTATTCATATCTTCATTTCCCCATTCTAAGTGTTCAAGCTTATGCTTATTCTGATTCAGCTTGGAGTGTAATTACTTTTATAACTATGTGATTGCCGCTTAACAGTCACAAAACTAAAATACTATGGAACAAGCTTCCAAAAATTCCGATGGATAATACTATTTGCCTAGGACACAGTTTTTATGTGTTTAATTCTTTTGATTGCAAAAAAAATGAGTTAGTTGATAATTTCGGATTTTTTAGTGGCAAATTACATGTTTTCCAGTAATGCATTCTTTTTTGACGTATCCTTTGCTTGAAATCTTGCTAAACCTTTTTATACGCGCCGACACATTTTTGGGCTGTCACATTAATCATGCTATCACCAAAGCTTTGAAGCTTTTAGAGACATCATGAAAGAATCCTGTGGCAGAAGAAACAAAAAGTATGCAAATTCAATCATTTAAGGACTTGCCATTATCAGGAGAAGTCCTAAGAAGTATAGAAGAACTCGGGTTTGATAGTCTTTTTCCAATTCAAGCTCAAGCAATAATTCCCTTGCTCGAAGGCAAAGATGTCATCGGGCAAGCACAAACCGGAACCGGAAAAACAGCCGCTTTCGGTGTACCAATGGTTCAACGTTTAAACCGTGAAATCCGCGGTGTTCAAGGATTAATTTTGGTTCCAACTCGCGAATTAGCTGTGCAAGTAGCAGAACAAATGGCACTTTTTGCGAAACATGCTAAATTGAAGGTTTTAGCTGTTTACGGTGGAGAATCCATCAACAAACAAATCCACTCATTAGCCAGCGGAGTCCAAATAGTAGTCGGAACACCCGGCAGGTTAATTGACCTTATGGAAAGGCGTGTGTTGAATCTTTCAACTGTCAGAATAGTTGTTCTTGATGAGGCTGACCGTATGCTTGACATGGGCTTCACCGAAGACGTTGAATACATTCTCTCTAAAACTCCAAGAGACAGACAAACCAGTCTTTTCAGTGCAACCATAGAACAAACAGTAATGCGGGTCTGCAACAAATACATGAAGAATCCAGAGAAAATCCTCGTCAGTAAAGACGAAATCGCCTTAATCCAGATGAAACAGTTCTACACAATCGTTAACCAGAACGGAAAATTCGGAGCACTCTGCGACATTCTACATGATGACCGCGTTGACAAAGCCATAATTTTCTGCCGAACACGACGTGAAACCAGCCGCCTATCAGACCAACTCTACCGCAAAGGCTGCAGAGTACAAGCACTCCACGCAGGCTTTACTCAAGCCCAAAGAGACCGCGCAATCAACGATTTCCGTTGTGGACGCACAAACTTGCTGGTAGCAACTGACGTTGCTGCAAGAGGCTTAGACATCGAAGGCATAACACACATAATCAACTACGATGTACCAAACGACGCACCAGTCTACTTCCACCGCATAGGCAGAACCGCACGCAAAGGCGAAGAAGGCACCGCAATAACGCTTGTAAGCTACGGTGAAATGTCAAACTTTAACAACATCAAATCTTTAACGAGAACCAAAATCGAAGAAATCAAGCCAGCACAAAACGAGCGCGAAACGACGATTCGCCAATCCAAAGCTTCTACTAAAACAAAGTCTCCCTTTGTTTATTTTCTTCTTTCTTTTTGTTTAGTTCATTAAGATTTAAAAGAAAACAACTCTCTATTGTAAGCCATGAATAAGCTCTTAGGAAACCTCATTCAAGGTTTCGTCGGGTTCATGAATAAGAGTTTAATAAAAAACCTCATCGTAATCACATTTTGCATCTTATTTATATTTGTCCAAATTTTTTATCCGTATCAATATTATGAAACAGCGCATCGGAATGCGAATTCTCCGTTTCAGGTTGGAATTCACTACGTCTACGAACAAGATACCGTGAACCAGATTTATGGTGAAGTCACACGTATTCACGATTTGGGTTTCAAAGTTATACGCATTACACTAGAATGCAACCCCCTGGAATACAACGACTTGCAAAATCAAAAAACAGATGCATTCTTTTCAGCAATCGACAACCATGGTTTAGCAGTTGCATTAGTAATACAGAATCTAGAATCAACCGACAAGGTCGATTACTATCTTAACCGTTGGGGAAGCCACCTCAAATATATTCAAGTGATGAATGAACCAGAATTGTCCTCAACATGGTCTGTTGGATCAATATTCACTGACGACGAAATAACCTCTAATTTTGAACATATTTACTCAACTGTTGATGCACATCATCTTTCGGCCCAACTTTATACTAATTTCGGAGTTGGCTTCATTCTAAGAAGCAACGTTCCTGTAGAACTTAGCAAAAAACTCGATTTCGTAGGCTTAGATATATTCATGGATTCACTCCTTGTGTTATCACCGCACTTTATCCAGTATCTACATCAAATAACAAACAGAGATGTGGTAATAACGGAGTTTGGCATGTCCACGAGTGATAGTAAAGTGCAAAGTGACTTTCTAATTAAAGGATTAAACCTCTTCAAAAATATGGGGCTTAAGGGGTGCTGGCTAGTATACTGGAATAGTCAATTGGACAATTATGGAATTCGTGATAGACTGGCTGAACAAGCAGTAGGTGACTGGATTGCTGAAAACGCTAACTGAAAATAGAGTCTTTAATCATCTTCGCAACTTGCGTTTAGTGGAGAAACTATGGATTCAAGGCTTAATTTTAACCGTCGTGCTAGTAATTGTCCAATTTGAGTTAGATGTTTTGCGGCAATCCCTTGTGATCTATATGCCGCCAATAGGTTTTTCATTTTTAGTAGTTATAACATACCTAGTGCAACCGATTCTAATTGGAGCTTTAAATATATTCATCATAAATACACTCTACAAAACCAAGGGTTGGCAAGTTGGTTTCTGGCTGAACGGCATATTCATGGTACTTGCATTTTCAACAGTCAACCTTGTTCTGCAAACTTCATTAAACTTATCTTTTGCCTATACTACCGCAATCGATATTGTGCTTTTGGCTTTACCTTTTGGGAGTATAGCACGATTCAGCAATGGCGGATGGAAAAAACCTATAGACTAATTGCTTTTGGCTTGTAAGAACAACCAAAAAGGATCGCAAATACTTTTTCAACTTTATTTAAAAAAAGAAAAGAAAATATTTTTCAACCCTATTTTGTGCTATATTGCTAATGTTATTGGGCTTTGACGTATCCTGTGTTCTGCTCTAATGTTCTCCTTGCTCCTCCAATCAAGCACTTCTATGCGCTTTTTACTTAGGAGGTGATCCGGCCGCAGGTTCCCCTACGGCCACCTTGTTACGACTTTTCCCTCCTTACGAAACTTAGATTCGATGCCGCCACGAAAGACGGCGCCTCACCCAAGAGTCGCTCGGATGGAACGACGGGCGGTGTGTGCAAGGAGCAGGGACGTATTCACCGCGCGCTAATGACACGCGATTACTAGGGATTCCATGTTCACGAGGGCGGGTTGCAGCCCTCGATCCCAACTACGGCAGGCTTTCGAGATTGCCTTCCCCTTTCGAGGTCGGAACCCATTGTACCTGCCATTGCAGCTCGCGTGTGGCCCGGGAGATTCGGGGCATACTGACCTGCCGTGGCCCGCTCCTTCCTCCACTTTATCAGTGGCGGTCTCCTCAGTGTGCCCAGCACAAAGCTAGTTGCAACAGAGGACGCGGGTCTCGATCGTTGCCTGACTTAACAGGACACCTCACGGCACGAACTGGCGACGGCCATGCACCTCCTCTCAGCTCGTCTGGCAAGACCTTTAATCTGGCCTTCATACTGCTGTCGCTCCCGGTGAGATTTCCGGCGTTGACTCCAATTAAACCGCAAGCTTCACCCCTTGTGGTGCTCCCCCGCCAATTCCTTTAAGTTTCAATCTTGCGATCGTACTCCCCAGGCGGCAGGCTTAACAGCTTCCCTGCGGCACTAGAACGGCACGTGGCCGTCCAAACACCTAGTCTGCATCGTTTACAGCTGGGACTACCCGGGTATCTAATCCGGTTCGCTCCCCCAGCTTTCATCCCTCACCGTCGGGCGCGTTCTAGCAGACAGCCTTCGCCACTGGTGGTCTTCCCGGGATTATAGGATTTCACCCCTACCCCGGAAATACCGTCTGCCTCTCTCGTCCCCTAGCCAAGCAGTATCCCCCGCAATCCAACGATTAATTCGGTGGATTTAACAAGGGACTAACTTAGCCAGCTACGGATGCTTTAGGCCCAATAAACATCCACACCACTCGGAGAGCTGGTATTACCGCGGCGGCTGACACCAGACTTGCCCTCTCCTTATTCCCCCAGCGTTCTAGACTGGGTAAAAGCCTTCCTCAGCGGATGGCACTCGGGATAGCCCTGTCACGCTTTCGTGTATTGCAAAGTTTTCGCGACTGCTGCGCCCCGTAGGGCCTGGGCCCTTGTCTCAGTGCCCATCTCCGGGCTCCCGCTCTCACGGCCCGCACCGGTAAAAGGCTTGGTGAGCCATTACCTCACCAACAACCTGATCGGTCGCGGCCTCATCCTTGGGCGACGCCTACGAGCATAACGTAAACGTCTTTTTGGCAAAGACTCATTCCAGAGTTCTTCACCTATCGAGAATTAGCCCCAGTTTCCCGGGGGTGTTCCGGTCCCAAGGGCAGATTAGCCACGTGTTACTGAGCTGTGTGCTGCGCTCCCGTGTTGGCTGGAAGCGCTCGACTAGCATGTCTTAGTCCTATCCCGATAGCAGTGGGGTCCGGCAGGATCAACCGGAGTTATGCACTCCATATTGATTTCTGCGGATCTTTACTATCTTGTTTTTTGTGTGGTACGTTCTGCACTTTTCGCATATCTATGCCTAACTGGATTTGGAGGGAGAAACATTCTCCACAATTATACGTCAAAGCCCAATTCAGACCTAACTGAGCAATTAGTCAGGTCTACATTTCCTATTTTTTTTGTCCCCGCAATTGGAGGCCAACTCCGTCATTCCTGCAAGGCGTAATCGCCGTTTCGGTAGGGGTTGAGCCGCCGCCATGTGAAAATTGCGGGGCTAGCAATTATAGCTGAATTCTAACAGAAGACTAGTCAACTGATATAAACGTTTCTTTTCCATCTGCGCCAAGATTGTTGAATCCACTTGGATGTTGCTTAGAGGGGGTTGTGAGTTATTGGAAAAAAATTTTGGTTTTTTTACCGTTTTTTATTTTTCGAAGAGATTGAATGCATGATCTTTGAACTTTCTTTGGCGAGTTTTTATCTTTTTGTGTGCTTTCACTATAGTTTTGTCTAGGTTCAAAGACAAGAAGTTAGTAACAGAGAGACCCAAAAAGGCACCGAGTGAAAACAAGTGTAGTTTTAGTTTTTGAATTTAGGAGCGTCTCATATATTCTAAGCAGGCTTTGTAACCTGTCACAAGCGCTTCGCCGCTTGCCTTAAGAATGTTGTATGACAGCCCCTGTGAAGACCATGGGTTACCATTGACCGATATTCTGACGTTCGCTCTGACCCTTGATTTGGTACCCTTGCTTATATCGACTACATCTACATAGAAGTCAGTGAGTTCCAAATCACAGATCTCGGGATGAGTCTTCCTAAGGCACCTCCTCAGCGCCTTGTCGAAAGAATTGACTGGGCCAATTCCAAATTCAACAAATGCCTCAGTTTTTAAACCAAGATCCATCGCCACAAGTCCATATGAAACAGGACGTTCCTTTCCCTGCCAAGCTGAAGCCATCTCGCATGAAGTAACATTAAAGGGATCCACCCAGTCGTCTTTGGATTCAAGCATCATGATATAGAGGTTCGCGTCTGCCTTCTCGAACTGGTAGCCCATCCTGGATTTCCTCTTGACATTCGCCATAACTAATCCCGCTTCCTCTATGCTCAGGTCAATGCCAAACTGCTTTGCTTTCGCCATGAAATTGTGTTTTCCAGACATCTCAGATCCGTATATCTTCATAACATTGCCTGTGTCCTCGGGTTTGAAGTGGAGATACATTTCAGGACGCTTAGAATGTGTGCCCGCCTTGGTTGCGGATGCGTCATCTCCGACATAAGGTCGGTCTTTGCGGACAGGCAGATGGAGCAGGGCATTTGCTATATCAGATATGTTTTTCAGCTTTGTTAGATTGTGAGACTTCACAGTTTTGTAACCCATTTTAATCTCTAGGTTCGGTATGATCTCCATCAGGTCTGCGTTGCCGGTTCTCTCGCCTACTCCATTAATTGTTCCTTGAACATGGGTTACTCCTGCCTCGACAGCGGCAAGGGTGTTTGCAACAGCAAGTCCGCAGTCGTTGTGGGTATGTATTCCTATTGGAACTTCTGATTTTTTGAATTCTCTCACAACATGTGCGACAGTTTCTTTAAGGGGAGTGGTCATTGTTCCGCCGTCTGTGTCGCAAAGCACCAAGGGGTAGGCTCCTGCAGATTCTGCTGTTCGGAGGCATTCCATTGCGTATTCACTGTTGCGCCTAAACCCTTTGAAGAAGTGTTCAGCGTCGAAAATTACTTGTTTTATGTGGGCATCTCTTTTGAGGTATTTAATTGAGTCATAAATCATTTCCAAGTTTTCTTCAGGTTTCGCGTCTAGTTCAACTGTGACATGTAATGGGTCAGCTTTGCCGAAAAGTGTGATGACTTCTGCTTTTGTTTCAATGAGACATTGCAGATTAGTATCCTTTTCTGGGCTAATTCCCTTTCTTCTAGTCATACCGAATGCTGAGATTTTGGAGTTTTTCAGTTGCAAGATTTCGGACGTCCTTAAACGCTTGCATATCTTTTGAAAACCTCGATGGAAAGCCCAGTTCTATTATGTGGACGCCAAGATCATCCAGCAGCTTTACTATTTCCATCATGTCCAGCTCCGAGATGGTCGCTCTGATGCTCTGTCTTCCATCCCTAAGAGTTGTGTCTAGAATCTCAACTTCTCTTTCCATCCATGTTCCTCATAGAAATAAGTGGACAAGAATAAGAATTGACTTTGCATATAAAACCTATCATTAACAAGAGCTGAATAAGAAAAGTTAAACCGTGTTTTGGGACTGAGTTTAATTTTTTTTGTTGTGATAGAAGAAGAGTTGCAGTTGCATTTTGGATAAGCTTGGTTTGGGTTGTTTTTGCCTTTTAGGGCTTGTGGCGGTTGCAGGTTGAGGTTGTCAAAAGTCGCAAAAGATCGCAAAAACCGGGAAAAGTCGGAAAAAATCCAAATCTTCTTCTTCCATTTACCCATTAAGCCTAAAGGCCCATGCAAAGTTATGCAGGTTAGTTAAAGGAAAAAGAAAAAATGTTTTAGTTTAGGTCGATTCTTGCTATTTGTTCAAAGTTGTCTAAGCTGTTTAGTTGTACTCTTGTTTCGCTGAAGGTGTATAGCACGTTTTCTATGTATAGGGATCGGGTTATGAAATGGTTGTAGTCAACCCATTGATAGGAGCTGCGGATTATCAGGCTTGGGTCGTTCATTAGGGCTGCTGCATTGTCCATTTGAGTGACGTTTCCACGCAGTTCAAATCCG
Source organism: Candidatus Bathyarchaeota archaeon (assembly GCA_963818655.1). Taxonomy (GTDB): domain Archaea; phylum Thermoproteota; class Bathyarchaeia; order Bathyarchaeales; family Bathycorpusculaceae; genus Bathycorpusculum. The sequence goes on along the minus strand of CAWFTD010000015.1, from coordinate 50,984 downwards.
TTGGTTAAGCTAACTTTGAATATGTAGACGCCCTGCCACACGAACTGTCCATAGGTGCTTGGTGAGCTAGAGCCAGTGCCAATTCCTCCAGATTGAGTCGTTGATGTGGAGCTGGAAGTTGTCGGTACTGGTGGCAGAGTTTTTTCGGGCACTCCGGTGATTATTGAAGTTGCAGTTTGATTTATCAAATACAGATCAACAGGCAGCACTAGTAGACCTTTTGCGCTATCAAACAGGAAAGCTTTAGGTTCATACAGGGCTTCGCTGCTGGTTCCTCGATCTCCAATATTGAATTTAGCTATTTCCTTTGGGTTATTTACGTCTGCAACGTCAAATATTGAGAGCTTCAAGCCCAAATACCACGCAAAGTTGCCTTCGGCGGCTACAGCGTCTTTACCTAACCCAATCAGATGAGTCTCATCAAATGGATGCAGATAATCTGAGTAACCTGGAATGATAAGCTCCCCTAGAAGTTTTGGGTGGTTGGGTTGGCTTAGGTCTATTACGAATAATGGGTCTGTTCTTTGGAAGGTTACTAGGTAGCATCGGTTGCCCATGAAGCGAGCTGCATGGAAGTTTTCTCCGGTGCCTAGATTTTCGAGTTTACCCACAGTTTGAAGGTTCATGTCGAGCACGTAGATGTTGTTTTGCTGTGTTGAGGTGTAGGTTTGCGGAGTTGTAGTAGTAGGCTGTGGTGGCGATTCGGAAGTAATTGTTGTTTTCGTCCATGGCATACTGGTTTAGTACGTTGCCGGTTACGTTTCCTTGAGCTGCAAAAGTCATTTTGGGTCCGGAGATTGCTATTCGGTAAATTGAAGTTTTCTCTTGGAAGGTTTCTTGTGGTAGAATACCTATTGGAGCTGATCCTGTAGTTGCTCCTCCTATAGTTGCGGGTACCTTTAGTAGTTGATAATTGTAGGTTGGATAAGTTACGTATATGTTGCTTTGTGAGACGTATATGGTTCCTGCGCCTCCCATCATGATGGTCATGTTTGTGGGTTTCTGATCGTTGTTTTGCAGGTTAAAGGCCAGGAAAGTGGTGTAGGAGTAGAAGGTGTCTGTGAAGTTTGTGTAGTAGATGTTGGTTGGTGCAATTTCAGACATTTTAGTTCCAGAATTTATCATCGGCAATACTGGTGTATCATTCACCAGATACGCGTTCTGGTTAACTATGGCATAGACGTATCCTTCGATCATTCGGGAGTTGACGTAGTTGCCAGTCATAGTAAAGTTTCTTGCTAGTACCGGTTGGCTTTTGTCTGTGACATCATAAATGTGAACAAAGGTAGTTCCGCTGTTCCAGTAAGGATACAAATCAGTTGAAAAACCAGGTTGAAGTTCTCTACTGTTAGGATAAACGTAAGGAACGTATTGGTTACCTAGCACAACGAGTTTGTTTGTGTTTTCGTTTAGGTAAATTCCTGAAAGGTAGGTGTTTTCGTAGGGTATTTTGTAGAGAACTTTGGCGTTTTGTGGGTTAGCATCTAGAATGTAGACTGTGTTGTTTCCTATCATGTAGATATAGTTACCATCTGTCTTAACCTTGTCTGCCTCGTCTACGCCTGCAACTTGAATGTTAGTTGTAGAGTAATCCTTTGTGTTTGTTCCACCCAGACCTGACTCGGCTTGGCTGGGAACAGCAGAAGGTGCCTGAGAAGAGAGGCCAAATCTTGCATCATAGGAGCCTAAAGAGGATGATCCTGTACTTGTTTTCAGAAAATCCGCAAGAGCACTATAAGATGAAAAAGTCATCATTGAAGAAACTTGGGGATTATTGTTGTTTTTGTCGATAGGGTTTGGATTATTGTTATTGTTATTGTTGTTGGGGTTTGGATTGTTCAATGGACCCTGATTAGGCGTCAATGACTCGATATTGAAACTGTAAATTGAAGCAACTAGCAAAACAGCTAGCAAAATTGCTGCTAAAGAGTAAAATGGCAGTTTCTTGTTAATTTCTTTCTGAACCATACTTCTTACCTGACATATAGAGTATGGGTGGTTGTCTTATTATGCTATGTTTGAGAACATGTTGTTCTATTAGTTAGTACAGAAAAAGCGCACGCTTCGTCAGGCGGGTGGAAGTTGGGTATTTTGACAATTGAAATAAACTATTTATGTCTGGAACTTAAGTGCTTATCGCTAAAAATTTAAAAAATATTTATAAAACAGCAAGACAGAGAGTGAAAATTCTTGTTAAGGTTGCTACAAAAAGTGCACTAATAAGAGTTCGCGCTCTAAGGTTTTCTGCAAACAACCCTGACCAAAATAAAAAAAACAAGAGGTTTGACAACCTTCTCGAATTTGATTTTTTCGCTCTGTTTGAAATTGCCTAGAGTGTGCTGACTTCACAAACTCAATCTGCATAGGGTAAATTGGGAAATGGGGAAAAAAGATTGATAGTATCTAGCGAACTAGCGGACACCGAATAACGAGAAGTGGTCTGTTACTCCCCAGACAATATGGTTTGCGTAGTCAACATTTCTTGTGATGTCTATCCAATATGCTGTTCTTCCCAGGTTTTGGCACACTATTTTTAAGTCTTGTAGGTTGATTTTGCCATCATGGTTCAGATCGCAACATTGATTCCATCTGGGACTACTAGGAGAGGAACCTAAGGCTTTGGTTACGAGCAATAAGTCGACACAGTTGACTTTTCCGTCTTTGTTGACATCACCGAGCACAAGCTGACCATAATTGTTAACATCGATCTCCCATACTTCCGTTGGAGTGGACGTAAGGTCGTCGTAATATAACCCAACTTTTACATTCCCAATGAACCTTGCCGTTACTTGGATGCCCCAGACTTTTAAGAAGTTTGTAGGTATAATCGTTACTGCTGAAGGTCCTACATCTGATCCAGTGCCTGACCCAGGATAAACTTTAACTTGGTTTGCCGTTAATGACCCAGGTGCTATTACAAAGTCAAACTGTAAATGGACGCCGTTCATTTCCACAATTACGTTGCGACCTGCGGGAATTGGAACTGAAGTCTCAGATTGTCCCTTTGCAGATTGGACGCTGAAAGCCATTGCTACCAGAGATAATAGCATAAAGCAAAGCACAAATAGGGTTACATTTTTCTTTGCCATTTCAATTCTTCCTTTCTAAAACTTTAAGAACTGTTTCTTTTGTTATTGGCATATAAGGTTTATGGATCTTATGGATGAGTCTTCTAGTTTATTTAGTGTGAAAACAGACCTGTTCGTACCTGCTGTGTCTGAAAAATTATTAGCCATCGCTAATTTTAGCGTTTTAGCCTTTAAATCTCCATTCTTTCCTTTTTTAGGACCAAGTTCAGTATCCAAGTATTTTTGGTTGTAAAGTTTTCGGATTCTCAAGATCTTTTCCGATCCTTTATCGGTCTCCCTCTCGATTATCTTGATTTCTCCTTCGAATAAACCCAAGATAGCTTGCACTTCTTCTGGCGGATGCATCTCGGGATTTATGACCGCAAAAGTGGTGAAACCTTTAGACTTAAGATCTGGAAGAAGACCACTCAGCCATTTCCTAGTTATCACTGCGTGATGTTGCAGCAAGACATCTGAGATGATTTCTATGCAGGCTCTTCGTGGTCCAATACGTGAGGTGTCGATTGTGCGAAACGATTTAGTTAGGGCGATGTCGATATCTGTTAAACTATCTATACCTTTCAGTTTGAAAACGTTGGGCATGCTTTGGACTATAACCTCTGCCCGAGGGTTGCAGATGAACAGATAAAAAGTAGATTTAAATTCCTCCGCTAGGGTTGACACGTTTCCTAGCTTTCCTGTAATGTAGAAGGTTGTTTGCCCGTTTATCAATCCAGCTCGAAGGAATCTCTTTATCAGTTCTTCTTTCTCGTCACTGGAAGGACTTGTCAATATGACCGCGTAGTTTTCGGGTATTCCGCCCAATAACAGGTTGTCAAGGTCGGAGTATCCTGAGTTGACTCGGCCGGGTAATGCTGCCTCTAGAAAATTGAATGCTACGGGTTCTAGCTTGTAAGTTATTTGATGCCCTGTTTCGTCGAAACAAATGATTCTCGGACTGATTTCAATAGAGCCTTTTATGAATGATTTCAAGGAGATTTTGATTTCTTCAGTTAAAAGAGGGGCTAGTTTTTTTCCCTTTATAATGAAAGCCGTGTCCTCGACAGAACAATAGTCAGGTTTGGTAACTATTTGAAACCCAACTGGAAGGATGTTTTCGATCTTGGTCATTACGACGGGTTCTTTGCCTACGTTTACAATTTGAATCTCAAAGTTTACATCTTCGCCCACTTTGATTTCGTTTCTGTGTTGGATAAGTTTGGCTTGTAGTTCTGCATGTTCAAATCTTTCTAGACCCGCCGCTTTTTCCTCGTTTGGTCCTATGGTGGAGAAACTTGCCGTTGATGAAGTGATTGTTGGAGCATGGAAGATCTCACTTAGTGATAATGCCAATTCTCTATCTTCCCTGACTTTTCTTAGAAGACGCTGGACTCGCTTGGTTTTTTCATTGTGCCCTGCTTTTTCAAAACATTCGCCTGAGATCTGCAGCACTTTTTCGGCCATCAAGTAGAAATTAGCCTGTTTTCCAGGGTCTTTTTCTCGTTTAGCGCTATCCATATAGACATAAGCGTCGAATAGGCGTTGTGTGGCTAAAGCATAGTCTGAAGCTGACTCAAAACCAGCACGGAGATAGTAATTTGCGGCTGAACTCATGTATTTAGCTGTTTCTTCATACATAGCTGTATTTCTGGTGATCTCAAATTCTGTCCCAGCTTCCAATGCTTTGCAGAAACTGCTATGTCCCAACGCTAGCAGACTTACGGATTCTTTTGTTGAGTGTTCATTTGCAAGAGTGAAGAGGTCTGCGGCTTCCTCATACATTATTGGAGAACTTTTTGCTTCCGCTAGAGTCATTTTTTGCCATGCTTCGCAGAGAAAGATTAGCGGTTTGACTTCTTTTCCCGTTTGCGTTGGATCGATCTCTACTATTTTTCTGAAAGTCTCCGTAGCAGATCCATATTTTTGGGAACTCGCTCCGTGGTCGCCTTGTTTATCGAGAATTTTTGCTTCTTCTATCGCAATTCTTCCATTGCTGTATTCAACTCTAATGTTTGAAGCGCGAATAAGCATCTTTACTAGATTTTGTTCGTCTATCTTGTCGATTCTGCCTAGCTCGATGCGAAGGATCCGTTCGGATTCTCTTAGCAATCTGATGGCTTCCTCGAAGGTTACTATTGACTGTTCACAATTGTCTTTTCTGCTTTGGTCTTCTGCTTGTTCCAGAAGCGACCATGCACAAAAATTTGCGGAAAGGTGATTCCATGACTTTGATTGTTTGAGAAGGTTTGCGGCTTTTTCGTAATTATTCATCGAATCTAAGTAATTCTCATTGCTATGTTCGAACTTTGCCGTTTCGATTAAGCTCCATGCCTTCATATAAGACGCGTAATCAAGGTAAAAATCGCTGAACTGACTGATTTTTTGAGCAGCAGCTTTGTACCACGCGAAGCCCTTCTCAAAGTTTCCCGCGGCTTGACTATACTCGCCAATAATATCGAGGTTTCTTGCGATTTTCCAATAACTTTCAGCGACCCGGCTTGGCAAATCCACTTTCTTAAAATCGGTTGCTGCGTTACCATAGACTTCGTTCGCTTTTTTCAAATTCCCTTTTTCTGAAGTCAACTCATATCCATAATCCAACATTTCTGCAAGGGCATCTTCAAATTCAGCGACAATTGCAATGAGTGAGGGGACAGCACGGCATTCTATCCAATTCCTGCAATAGGTAACTCCGTCGTTCATGTCGGAGATTGCGTCTTGAAGAAGAGCAATTTTGCCTTCTTCCTTATCTAGCATAGCAAGATCAGCTTCTATCCGCGCTGCATAAACCAATCCCACACCCAGTATCCAGGCGTTTGTTGCGAATCCTCTTTGAACAATACTAACGTATTCTCTTCTGAAGCCCAAAGCATTTCTTAGCTGTTGTTGTTTTTCATCTTTTCCAGATTCAAGTTTTGAATAATAATGGTACGCCTTACTTAGAGCATGTAAGGTGGATCCCAAGGCGTCAAGTGATCCTGAACGAAGGGCATAAGTCAGTCCTTTTTCTCCAGCATCAATCGCATTTCTTGAAAAAGCGAGTTTCTCTGACGCATTCGTCATAAATTCTCGTGCTATACTCGAGTAGCTCTCAGCATAGAATAGATAGGTTTCTGCAATTGCTACATCTTGGTTTACCAATTGAAGGTTCCGGATGGCGTCTTCTGAGTATTTAAGAATCTCTTCATATTTCTTCTTCTTCCTATCGGGGTTTGCCTCTCCTGGAACCATCCAATCAGAAACGAAAGCGAGAAGATAACCTGCTATTCCTTTGAAGTAGTTGTCCCCAATTAGTGAGGCCTGTTCAAGCATTTCTTTCGCGCATTTCAAGGAAGACTTGATGTTATCTGTGAAAAATAGAGTTGACAGAGTTCCAGCCCATAGGGACATTGCCTGTAAATAGGGATTCTCAATTTGTGTTGAAATTTTCAACGCGTTTTCTGAGTAACTCACGCAGCTATTTGACAGAGTCTTTGCATCTTTTTCTTGCTCAGAAATATTTGCAGCATACCAGGTTTGAAGGCTAGCCAAAGAGAAGGCCAGTATAAGACCATCTTTATTTTCAAGCTTAGAGTGAACAGATATAGCGATCTCAGCAGTCTCTATTCCCTCTTTTGAAATCGCTCTAACCTCTTCTCCAGTCCCCGCAACGTATAGACGTTCAAAGAGACATTGGCATAGAATATTGGCGGTATTACCGTATTCCATCATATTTCCAGAATTCTTAAAAGCCTTTAAGGCTACTTTTGCTAGATCATGACATTTGTCTAATGCCTTTTGTTTCTCGGAAGAGCCGCTTGTAAGCCAGGAACGTGTATACTCAGCAAGGGATAGGCATAATGAACTCTTCCCTCGATTTTCTTTGTTCGGGTCTTCGCCGAAAAGTCCAGCAGCTTCTTCGTATGCTTTGATTGCCAATTGTCGAAGATTCTTAAATCCCTCAATATCTTTTGTCTGCCGGGAAGCTAGGTCGTAACAATAGCCTATTCTTTGCCAATAATCCTCTGCAGAAAAATTAGGCAAGGAGATAGACTGTAATATTTGCTCATATGATTTTGCCACTTCAAACCATTTGTTGTCCTTTTCATTTTGGCTAAAATCCAATAGAATAACCTACGCTATATGAATTTCTAAACTAAATATATGGGCACAGGCATAAAACGTTTTTCAGCAGTTACTTTTCCTCGAACTTATCAACAAACCCAGCTCCTTGCTAACAAAATAAACACTGCACTAGGTAGAGGCACAAACAACACTGCAACTAAAGAAAAATCTGGGGTAATCCACTTGGGTGCTGTGACTCGAAGATTAAAAAGTTGATCAGGCTCTGGGTGTTTAGGTTTGAAGAAAAGTTGCAATTTGCTAGGGTAAAGCAAGAAGAAATGGAAAAAATAAAAATGGAAATGGTTTTTTATTTCTTAAGGTCGTTTCCTAAGCAATAATGCCAGAATAGCGCCAACTATTGCGATTGCTAAAACTATTACAATTATCCCAGGCAGTATGTATAGATCAGCTGTCGATGTCTGAGCTATTGGTGGTTGTGGTGTAGCGGTTGGACCTTCTGATACGCCTATGTAGGTTGCTGCCGTGGAGCTTCCATATGAGGCTGATCCTTTGAAAGTAGCGATGATTTGGTATGTTCCTGGTACTTCTGGAGTGAATGTGTAACCGTAGCTACCGTAGATGTCACTTGTTGTTATGCCAATATCGAATAAGTTTCCGTTGGGATCAATTGTTTGCAAAACAATGTCTACTCCTTTTGCGTCAGCTGGTTTTGGTCGTTCATAATATAGATATTCCATCCAGTCGTCCATGCTTTTATCAGACATTGCTGGAACTCCATTTACAAATCCGCGTTCCACCGCAATCTTTTTTGCGCCAATACTCTGGTCGGTTACGGTTCCGGTAATGACTACGCTGGATTTTAATGGTACAACGGTTTGCGGTGCAGCTACTGTAATGCCGCTTGGACCTTTGCCAAAGCAGTAAATCGAGTTGTCAAAGTAATCGAGTGCTACAATGCGTCCATCTGCTATGGCCATTCCAGAAGGCCAACATATCAATGCCCAAAGCATATTTCCAGTTTCTGTGTCGATACAATATATTTTCGAATCACGTCTAAGCGGTGTGTTCGGAGAGTGCTCTTGTGTCATCATGTAGAATTTCCCGTCAGCGACTGCGGCAAGACTGAGTGGAGTGTAGGGATATGGAGTCTCATCTAAACCTACCGATGGGGCAGACCAATTCCATAAGACTTCACCAGTTTTTATGTCGTATGCAAGCAGTATTCCTGAGTAGCCGTAACTGAATAATTTACCTTGGTAGATACTTGAGGATAACCCGTAGAAATTCATTTGAGCCTCTGGATCACTCTTCCAAAGCAAAGACATTGTGTCTAAACTGTAGACCCATCGTTCCCTTGTCATTGCCTGGTTGAAATGGAAAATTCCATCTTCTGGATCTACGACTGGGCCCGACATGTCTTTAGCACTAAATTGCAGATCCTGCAATGCTGTTTGCGGTACTTCTTGGATAGTTCAGGAAAACCACATTAGACTATCTAAAATGCTGAAAATTTTTATAAAATTTGAATTGTTTTTAATGTGTGTTTTGCTTAGAAAAAAACCAAATCAGTGGTTACAAATCGAGCGCACTTTTTACTATTGGTTTTACCTCTTTTTTCGCGGGTAAATTTGGAAGGACATGCTGTTTTGTAGAGTGGAAGTTGAGTATTTCGACAATTGAAGTAAACTATTTATCTCTGGGACATAAGTTGCTTTCTAAGTGAGTTCTTGTGAGAAGGCACTTGCTAGCGATCGTGTTAGTGCTTGGTTTGATTTTTGGATCCGTCGCGTATTCGAATTTTGTTTTTTGGGGTTCGTTGCCCGTTGCTTCAGGTATGGACTTCAAACCCGCGATGCGGGTTCCCTTAGGCGTCGACGTTAATTCTAATCGGGTTAGTGATGGGTTGGATGTTGAGATTGCTCAGCGGGCTGCCAATCATTCAGATACGGAGCCTGTAAATGTTATCGTAATGTTGAACAGGGCACCCGACACGAGCGTTACAGGTGCTTTTGCAACGTTGGGCGGGGTTGTTACTACGGGGTTGTGGAATGATGCACTCTACGGGTTTGGGGGTCGAATTCCGTTTGGTCGAATTGTAGCCTTCGCAAATAGCCGTTCAGATGTTTTGTTAGTCGAGAAGGAAGCAATCTGCAATGCATCCGTAGCTTATGCGGCGCAACAGGTTGGTACTAGACCATATGTTTGGAACAACCTGAACCTTCAGGGAGATCCAAACTCTTCGCTTGCAGTTTTAGATACTGGAATTGATGCTTCTCATGTGGATTTTGCACCTGGCTATGGGAGTGGAGATTTTTCGAAGAAAATCGTAGGTTGGAACAATCAGGTTACTTCTGCAACGACGCCGTTTGATGATAATGGTCATGGTTCTCATTGTTCAGGGTTGGCTGCGGGTGATGGATTCTTCAGTGTTGATGGGTCGGGCAAAGCCACGGCTACATGGAGTGCTAACTTGGCGAATCCGGGTAGCAACACGTATTTTGCTGGAAGCATGATGGTTAACAATACAGGTCCAATAACTTTAACGGTGAAATGGGCAAGGACAGGGTCAGCATCAATGACCTCCTTACTTTTGTACTATGGTGACAAGACCCTAAACACTGCATCGTGGACCTCAGTGGGATACAACAGTACACCAAACCAGAACACAATCTACACCCTAACCTACAACGTTGCTTCGTTGCCTTCAGGGGGCTACGACATGTATCACTCGTTAGTTGCGACTTCAGGAATAGGCAACCTGTACGTAAGTATCACTATGTCTTGGCCTTATTTGCCGCCGAATGATGGTTTTTCCGCTTGGACAGGCATTGCACCCCAATCGAAGCTCGTGGGTGTGAAAACGCTGGATAGTTCGGGTTCGGGAACGAGTTTGGGATTGATTAGTGGCATCAACTGGGTAATTGCAAATCGTGCCGTATACCATATTACGGTTGCAAGTATGAGTTTAGGATTTACCAGCGAAGTAACTTCTGTTGATTCTGCCATTGTGAACCTCGTCAATAGCGGTGTATCCACTATTGTTGCAGCCGCCAACAGTGGTTCAGGCGCTAATAACATCTTTACTCCTGGATCGGTTGATGAGGTTTTAACGGTTGCTGCCATGAATCAGTTCGATGGAGTAACGAGTTACAGTAGTCAGGGAGGAACTTCGCGATACACGGGTGTAACAATTAAACCGGATGTTACTGCGCCGGGTGGCAGCTTCTACGCTGTGCCCTTGTTTAGTGCGGACTCGAACTATAACGATGCGGATGGCGGTTTCTCGGATGCGGTGGCGAATGATGCTGCACCAATGCAGGGAACCTCAATGGCTACACCGATAGTGGCTGGCGCAGCCCAGGTTATGGTGCAGGCGTTAGGTGGGTCAGCTGGATGGAATTATACGCGAAGTCAAGCTTTGATGCCTAAGATGTTATTGTTGATGACGACGACGGAAACTTATCCTAACGCGAGGGAGAGTGGGACTTCGCCTACCCTTGAACGGGGAGGAAAGGATGCGCATGAGGGTTATGGAAGGATTAACGTTGATGCTGCTGCGGATGCGGTTTTGAAGACCTACAAAATTGGAATGACGGTGTCAGATAGCTTGGGCAGTCCGCCTTCAACTTCTAATATCGCGGTTTTGGGTCAAAAACTGGCATGGGCAAGGAACGTTCAGCTTAATTCCGGCATCCAATACAATTTCTCATTAACTCTTCCAGTCGGAGCGGATTACGATCTGTACCTCTATAATACAACGGGAAATGCGTATGGTGAACCCGTAATTTTGACAAAAAGCACCACTGCGGTGACTGGAGGCTCTGAGAACCTAACCTACACGCCTACTCAGTCTGGAGAGTATTATGTTGTTGTTAAGCGTGCAAGAGAAGACACTGGTTCTGGGCAGTTTACTTTGACGAGTTGGCCCAAACAGACAGTACACCTTTTGTTGAAGGCAGATCCGAACTTGGCAACCTACAAAAAAGGGCAATCGGTGACTTTAGATGTAACCTTGTTTAACCAGCTAAATCCAGCGTTAAACTCGACCCTAACGTTAACAGTTCTTGGTCCAAACAACTATTATTATTATGAGACTCAATCTGTGAATGTCGCTGCTGACGCTGTTGGAGCGTACAGGTTTAGCTGGAGTATTCCAGCTGTCGCTGGAATGTACGTGGTGGAAGCAAGCATGGTTCCTTTGGTGTTAACGGCTTACGATTCAATGTTGTTGGATGCAACATGAGTTTTGTTGAGGACTATTGTTGAATTTGAAATATGGTTAATATGGCTGTTTCTTAGTGAACCTAATTGTATGGTCTTGTTTGTGTGGTTACTTGGAAGAAGGTCGGCAGTCATTGGCACTTCATGAAGAGCTGAAGTGGATCGATATTTGTTTTATTTACTGTAAGTTGGCTCGCTTGTGGCGGTTTTGTGAGTTAAGTTTTGTTTTTTCTGATGCTGTTGGGGGAGGAAGGTAGGTGAGTCGACGCCGGGGATTGCTTCTCTTTGGGTTTGTTTTTTGCTTGTTGATGGTTGCTTCTTGTTCAGCGGTTCTTTTCCAAGGTTTGCAGGGTGCTAATGCTGGTTTAACCCCAACGGATTCTGGTTTGCAAGCTTTGGACGCGGGTCCTTCGGAAGACTTCACCGTTGTAGCGTTACCGGATACTCAGTTATATAGCGAAAGCTATCCGGGGATATTTGACAATCAGACTCAATGGATTGTCAACATGACAGATAACTTGAATGTTGCATTCGTTACGCATGAAGGAGATATTGTGAATCAAGATGTGGCGGTCCAGTGGCAGAACGCCAATCGCAGCCTAAGTAAGTTGGATGGTCATGTACCTTGGGCTGTTTTGCCTGGAAACCACGATGGCACTTCTAACTTCAACACGTTTTTTGGGTACGGTCGATTTGCAGATAAGATTTGGTATGGTGGTCACTACTCGAGCAGCAGCAACGCAAATAGTTATGAGTTGTTTTCTGGTGGAGGAGATGACTACTTGATTTTTCATTTTCAGAACAATCCAAGCGATGCTGTGCTCTCATGGGCCAATCAGACGATAGCAGCTTTTCCAGATAGAAGAGTAATCGTTACCACCCACGATTATCTCACAATAACCGGAATTCGTTCAACAGTTGGGGGCAACATTTGGAGTAAGTTTGTTCAACCCCATGCGGATCAGGTTTTTCTTGTACTCTGCGGCCACAATCATTCACCCACGGTAGCTGAGGTTAGGAGAACAGACACTGTTGGAGGGCATGTTGTATATCAGTTGCTTGCAGATTTCCAGGAAAGAGCTAACGGCGGAAATGGTTTCTTGAGAATTCTCAGGTTTAGTCCCTCCCAGGACAAAATCTATGTTACGACGTTTTCGCCCTATCTTAATATCTACGAGAGTGACTCAGACAGCCAATTTACTTTGGATTACAGTATGACAGGTTCATTGGTGAATGGGTTTTTGGTTAGTTTGCAATCTCCTGATGATGACAAAACAACAGTTGATAACATGCCTGATTTTGAATTCACAGTTACCCATCATAGTCAGCTGACGTTTAATTGTTCTCTATGGCTACAGAGTGCGTCCTATCAAGCCATTTTCGCCACCAAAGATAACTCAATTAACGGTTCCCTTACAACGATGACGCCCAACTTGCCAATTCCAAATGGAAATTGGTGGTGGTGGATAAACTGCACCGATGGTTCCGCAAGTAGCATTAGCGATAAACGAATAATCACCATTGATGTTTTCAGAGGAGATAAACCCTTTGTAGCTAGTTTTGATGGCAGCACAAGATACTATTGGCTTGATCTGCCTAACAATTTTGATGCCGCAAGTTCGACGCCGCTTGTCTTTTATTTGCATGGTTATGGAGGCAGCAGGTATTCCTATTATCAACAGTTGCCTGTCCTAAGGCAAGTATTCCAGAATCATACGTGGATTGTTGTGTCTATTGAGTGCCGGGAAAAAAGTGGTTATGACGATTGGTACATTGAACAGACCAGACGTGACATTACCGATGTTTTAAACCTGCTTAGAAATGATTATGCAATCGATTCAAGCCGTATACACATTATGGGAAGAAGCATGGGTGGAGGTGGAGCGCTCAAATTTGCAATGTTTAATCCCCAAGTAATCGCAAGTTCGGTTGACATACATGGAATATCTAATTTCACTCGATTCTACAATGACGACACCCAAAACCAGTTTAGAGCTTCTCTTATAGCAGCTTATGGTGGAACACCTACACAAGTCCCTCAAGTATATGCAAACGAGAGTGCATTGGGAAACGAAATTCGCTTCAAACACACACCCGTCATGATTATTCACGGAACCCTTGACCAAACAGTAAACGTTGCCCAATCGCGAACTCTTAACCAAAGCTTGAGTGCGCTCGGATATACTGTTAAGTATATCGAGGTGCCAGGAGGAGATCACAGTCCATCAATTGTTTACGGGAGGGAGATGGAGATTTTCAACTGGCTTAACGATCATCCAATGTGGGGCAACACGCACCTTCTCCTCAATGTCCAGCCAAGCCAAGAAATTTATGCGAGAGGACAACCATTAATCCTTTCGGTGACCGTGCTCAATCAGGCAAACCCAGCTTTGGAGGGTATTTTAACGTTGACAATCTCAGGGTCTGGAAAATATTGCTATTTGGATTTTCAAGCAAATAATGTAACGGCTGACTCAGTTAGAGAGTACAGTTTCGAGTGGAATATGCCAAATGTTGCCGGAACCTACGTAGTAGAAGTAAATCTTGTTCCTACCCAATTGACGGCGTTTGATGCTGCATGGTTGAAGGTGACTTAAATAAGGGTGGAAATACGTGAGGCTTCGAATCATAATAGCGATTCTTGCAAGCAAGCTCTGCGGGTTTTTTGTTGTTGTTAGGGGGCAATCACATATGTTTATGAAAAAGAAGCGGACTAAGGTTTTCTGATGAATATCACTGAACCAGACTTGCCCTACCTCAAACCGGTGCCGGAACCGCCGGAAACAAATGAAGACATGTCGCCCTCACCAGACGTAAAAAACCCATTACCGAATCATGAACCAATTGAAAAGAATGAGCCAGAAGCTTTCGATTGTCCAATCTGTGGAAGATTCTTCAAAACCAAGGTTGACCTTGATTTACATATTATAACTGAGCACAAGCAAACTAAGAAGACATGAGAAGTTCGCGGTTAAATCTTTTCTAACTTGGGTTAGGAAATATTTTTAATCCTATCTTACTTTTTATTAAAATGAAATAAGTAAGCGTTCTTGCCAAGGGAAAAAAGAAAGATGCAAAATCCAAGTTGTGATGGAGAAATCGATGAGAAAGATGTGATTTGCCGATCTTGCAGGAAAAAACTTTGCTATAAATCAAGAAACTGAACTTTGCACTTTTGGTCCTTGGGTGTGAATGTCTGTTTTAGTCGCCTGGAACTTTCGTTTTGCCACAAAGAACAGTACCAAAATTCCTCTAACAAACCAGCAAATATATGGATCTTCAATTTTCAATAATTCGCCAAGATTCAAAGTACCCTGCCTACCCCACAGTTTTTGCCATAGAAACTATGATTACAACTTCAATTTAGTTTCTTGGAAAGGTCTTTGGATTAAGTATGCAGATCCCCAAAAGACCAAGGAAGTATCAATAATGTGTTTTGGCCCTTTTTCTGAACACATAGCCAAGGCCTTCAATATTATTAGCCGCCATTCGCCTAGTTCTTTGCCAAAACAACTTCAATATCTTATTAGCTGCAGTAACCCGGATGAATAACTATACAAAAGTTGTCCAGCTACCTAAAATAGAAACGTACAGCGGGTTTTTTATAGTTTTGACCTTTTCGAACTAATTTCTCAACAACCATCTTTGCACGTGAAGTAGCTGCTGAAAGCAAGGCTGGCTATCCAAAACTGGTGATTGCAATAAAATTAAGTTAAACTGGGCGAGTTTGCAGAATCCAGAAACAAAGTTTTTTTGAAAATATTTGTTTGTTGTGTGATAGAAGAAGAAGATGTGAAATTGCATTTTGAATGGGCTTGGTTTGGGTTGATTTTGTTGTTTAGGCTTTGGATTGGTTGCAGAACACGGGTTCAAAAGGGACTATACGGGTCGTGAAGGGATGCTAAGGGATGGAAAAGCTAATCTTCTTCTTCCGTTGTTTGCTAAACGAAGTAAGCTTAACAAAATAGCAAATACCAAAAAATCGACGTACGCGCTTCCGAGATTTGCGTTGGAACGCGCCTGCTGTCTTGCCGTTTTTACGTTGCTGCATTGTTTAAGTGACTTAGGAGAAAAAGCGAGTTAGTTTGTGCTGCAAAAGAGGGTGAGTTATTCTTATCAAGAGAGAGTTCATTATTTCTTGATTAGCAATGAAAGCTTATATGGCATTAGCCTCTAAACCAGGCGCTTTCAATGCAGTCTTTAGATGAACTAACAGAAATGAATCTCTCCAAACAAGATGTCTTCTTGCTCTTTGGCGCAATTGACATTCTTGTCCAAGTGCATTTAAAAAGCCTTGACGAATTCATCAATAAATGGTTCAACCAAATCAGAGCCTTAACTCCTCAAGAACCAATAATTGAGAGTATACAAACTCTCATGGTTATTTCAGAAGGCAAGCCATTCACTCAGGAACCAGATGCTTTCCTATTCCTAAACACCCAGCCCAGATATCTTAGAACAGGTCCAACAAGAACTTCAAAGCATTCCTAATGTTTTATGTGTTGACACGGTCTTTGGACCCTACGATGTAATATGCGCCGTTAAGGCAAATGACAAGAAAGACCTAAAACAAGTAATCTCCCAAATACAAACAGAAGTACAGCATATTCAGGGAACAGTAACAGCAATCGTAGCTTATGAAGAAGTTAAGTGCCTGTGCTTTGACCAAAAAGTCTGCGACATACACATCGATGATGGAGGCAACATGGTTTGCAGACAGGGAAACAACGAAGCCACGGTTGGCGACAACGCAACTATCATCTGCCCTTTAGAAATAGCTAGTGAAAGAAAGAAATGGGAAAAGTTCCTAAAACAAGAAATAAACCAAACATAGTGCTTAAAAACAAAAAAGGGCAAACAACAAAAACACAACTAACCCAAAACATCGTTCTCTGCAACAAGGGCATAAAAAAAATGGCTATAGCTCCGCCCCGGCATACTGACTAACTAACTTAGTCTGCATCAGATAAACTGGGAAACGCCAAAAAGATTTAGCGTATCTAGCAAACCAGTGGACACCAAATAGCGAGAAGTGGTCGTTACTTCTTGGACAATGTGGTTCAATTGCTATACTAAGGATTACAGTAATTCTTCTAGTTCTCGATTTTCCTCAACGAAAGTAGATTCAAAATAGATTCTGGATTTCACCATCGCGAGTACAGTCTAAATTGGAATACTCCAAATACCAGCCAACTATAATTGGCGGAGGCTATTTTGGTTGCTTACAGTTAACGGCATATAATACGGTACGGTTGAAGGGGACCTAAAAGAAACTATACTTGCCTGGGCATTTTGGAAAAACTTTTTTGCAGTTACCAAGAATATTGCTGAATTCGAAATATGATTCATATTGCAGTTTACTTCAGAATGTAGTTGTATTGTCTTGTTTGTGGACATCAGTCGGGGAAGGCGTCTGTGAGTGTATTGTCTTCTATCGAGCCCAAGCAGCAAATTAGTTGGTTTACCTACGGTAAGTGGGGTCGCCGGCGCCGTTATGGATGTTTAAGTTTTGCTTTTTCTGGAGTTGCTGGAGAAGAGAGATAGTTGAGTCGGTACTGTGGATTTCTGCTTTGTATATTTATTCTTTGCTTGTTGATGCTTGCATCTAGTTCAGCGGCTCTTTTTCAAAGTTTGCAAGGAGCTGAGGGGAGTATAACCCAGACAGGGTCTGGTATGCAAGCTTTGAATATGAGTCCTTCGGATAATTTCACGGTTATAGTTTTGCCGGATACTCAGTTTTACAGTGAAAGTTACCCGGGGATATTTGACAATCAAACTCAGTGGATTGCAAATGAGATAGGTAACTTGAATGTGGTGTTTGTAACGCATGAAGGAGACATTGTGAATCAAGACATCGTGGGTCAGTGGCAGAATGCGAATCATAGCCTAAGTAAGTTAGATGGTCAAGTGCCTTGGGCTGTTTTACCGGGAAACCATGATGGCGCGGCTCCTGGTGGAAGCTTGACAAATTACAACACGTTTTTTGGGTACAGCCGATTCACCGGCGAGATTTGGTATGGTGGTCACTTCGCGAGCAGCAACGCGAACAACTATGAGTTGTTCTCAGGTGGAGGAGACGAGTACTTGATATTTCATTTTCAGTATCGCCCCAGTGACGCAGTTTTGGCTTGGGCTAACAGCACATTATCTGGCTACCCTGATAGGAGGGTAATTGTTGTGACTCATGATTATATGAATGTAGATGGATCAAGAACAACCGAGGGCAATCACATATGGAGTAATTTTGTTGCGCCTCATGCTGATCAAGTGATGCTTGTTCTTTGTGGTCACAATCATGGCGAGGCGAGACGAAGCGACACTGTAAATGGTTTTGTGGTTCCTCAGCTTTTGGCGGACTACCAGACGGGGACAAACGGTGGAAATGGTTTCTTGCGAATTCTCAAGTTCTGCCCTGCCCAAGACAAGATATTCGTTACCACCTTTTCGCCATACCTCAACAGTTTTGATAATGACGCAAATAGCAAGTTTACTTTAGATTACGATATGTCAGCGGGGTTTTTGGTTAGTCTACAATCGCCTAGTGATGCAATAACTACAGTGGATAATATGCCAGATTTCAAATTTGTGGTTTCACATCCAAGTCAGTTGACGTTTAATTGTTCTTTGTGGTTGCAGAATGCGTCCTACCAATATATTTTTGCCACCAAGTACAACGTAGTCAGCGGTTCGCTCATGACGGTAACGCCTGACTTGCCGATTCCAAATGGTGGTTGGTGGTGGTGGATAAACTGTACCGACGGTTCAATGAGTAGTATTAGCGAAAAAAGAAGTATCACCATTAACGTTTTCAGGGGAGATAGGACATTTGTAGCTGAGTGATGATGGGAGCACAAGATACTACTGGCTTGATTTGCCTGACGATTTTGATGTTTTCGCTCCGACACCTGTTGTTTTATATTTGCATGGTTATGGTGGGAATAGGTATGACTATTCAGAAGACTTGCCTGTGATGCGACAGGTATTTGAGAATCATACGTGGATTGCTGCAGCAGTTGATTGCCGCATAACAAATGGCTATTACTCTTGGTATACCGAACCGTCCAGGCGGGATATTACAGATGTTTTGAATGCGCTGAGGCATGATTTTAGTGTTGATTCTAACCGTGTGCATGTTATGGGAGTGAGTATGGGTGGAGGTGGATCGCTTAAGTATGCAATGTTCAATCCTGAAGTAGTCGCGAGTTGCGTTGACATTTTTGGAATAACTAATTTTACCCAGTTTTACAATGATGACACCCTAAATCAGTTCAGAGCTTCTCTTAGGGCAGCTTACGGTGGAACACCTACACAAGTCCCTCAAGTTTATGCAAATGAGAGTGCTCTGGGAAACGAAGTTCGTTTCAAGCATACCCCTGTCATGATTATTCATGGATCGCTTGACCAAGTAGTTAAGGTTGGCCAATCGCGGACTCTGAATCAGAGCTTGAGTTCACTTGGATATACTGTCAAGTATGTTGAAGTGCCAGGAGGACAGCACAGTTTATCACTTGTTTACGGGAGGGAGATGGAGATTTTCAACTGGCTTAACGATCATCCAATGTGGGGCAACACGCACCTTCTCCTCAATGTCCAGCCATATCAAGAAGTTTGTTCGAAAGGACAGCCATTTACATTTTCGGTAACCGTGCTCAATCAAGCGAACCCAGCTTTAGAGGGTATCTTGACGCTTAGTGTCTCTGGACCTGGCAAGTATTGCTATTCTGATTTTCAAACGGTAAACGTGACAGCTGATACAATCAAAGAATACAGTTTCGAGTGGAGTGCCCCGAATGCTGCCGGAACCTACGTAACAGAGGTCAACCTAGTTCCTGTCCAGTTGACGGCGTATGACGCCGCTTGGTTGAAGGTGACTTAAATGAGATGGGAAAAACGTGAGACTTCCAATCGAAAGAGCGATTTTGGCGAATCAAGCTCTGTTTCATTTTTGTTGTTGTTAGGAGGCAATCACATATGTTTAAGAAAAAGAGGCTGACTTACGTTTTCTGATACAGTATGACGGAACCAGACTTACCCTATATCATACAGGTACCGGAAATTCCCCCGGAAACAGATGAATTATTGTCGCCCTCACCAGACGTAAAAAACCCATTACCTGATCATGAACCAATTGAAAAGAATGAGCCAGAAGCTTTCGATTGTCCAATCTGTGGAAGACCCTTCAAAACCAAGGTTGATCTTGAATTGCATATTCTAACCGAGCATAAGCAAACTAAGAGAGCCTAAGAAGCCCCGCTTGTGGAAGGTTGGCTGCTGAAAGCACGACGGCGGCTGTCCAAAGTTGACCTTTGCTTCCTCCTAGCGCGCCTGTTGTTGGATACTATGCACCAATTTACCAGTAAATGTTAGTTGGGTTGAGGTGGCTGTAGCCGCTTTCTGTTTTTTTCGCGTTCAGCCATTAGACTATCTGCGATTTAAGGCAGAGCTCGGGGTAAATTTATCAGTATGTATGTATACATTATGTATTGATAAAAAATGGCAAGACAAATTTCCGTTTCAAACGAAGTCTACGAACTTCTTTTAAAACGAAAAGGGAAAAAAAGTTTTTCAGAGGTAATCAAGGAAAACCTCTGCCCCAAGGAAGAGAAAGTAGACATCATGAGCTTGGCTGGTATCTTAAAGGATGATAAGCAGGCACTTGAGCGATTAAAGCTGCAAGTAGCTGCCGAGAGAGAAGCAAATTACGGAAGGACATTTGAGTGACATTTCTGGACACAAGTGTCATAATAGATTTCTTAGCTGGCGATCAAAGAATTATTGCTGTTATAAAAGAACTCTTGAGCAAAGAAGACATCAAAACCACAACTATAACCGAGTATGAACTGCTAAGGCACAAGACTAAAATAAAGAAACAAGCTGCTGAAAGATTTCTGTCTGGCGTGATCGTTTGCTCTTTCGACAGAGACGCTGCTAAAAAAGCCGCCGTACTCTTTGAAGAGTTACAAGACTCTGGAAGGATGATTAATGAAAACGATTTGCTTATCGCGGGCATTTCACTGTCACATGATGAGGTTCTATTAACAAGAGATCAAAAGCTCGCCAACATTGGCAAAGACAAAATTAGAACCATCTAATTCCCAAGTTTGAGAGGCATAAGGACTTAGATATAATTAAGTCAATGTTCTTAGAGTTGCTCTACTTACAAATTGGCGCCGGGAGGGGGATACTAGCCCCAATTTACCAGAAAAAACCCTTTCATTTTTTTAATAAGGTATATAGCTGAGTACGGTGTCTGCGCTGACTAAAAGGAGCAGGGTTTTTTGGGGCTCTGGAGCTTACCCAGAGAACGAACTAATCGTAACCATACTGTGCTATTTCTGAACAGAGAAGTAGTGCAGAATATTGAAACAACAAACAAAAGCCGTTTCACTAACATACTTCAATACTATTATAGGGACAAGGCAATGCGCTAAACAAGAGTGGTGTTCCAAAAATAAATTTGCCCATAAATTTGTTGATATTGAAATTGCGGGTCATCGTAGATTATGTCTAAGTTCAAGCCATATTTGGTGATGAGTTTGTCCATGTTTTTACCGATTATTGGCGTTTTTTCATCTTCGGGCCAAAAACCCCAAATTTTGTCCTCGACAAACTGTACCGATCGTCTTGTGCCCCATCCATAGTCTTTTGGCAAAACAAGAGCCACATGGCCATCTGCTCTTTCGGAATTGTTTCGCGATTGCTCTTGAATGTAACTCCAGAATTGCTTCATAGCGGTGAAATGCTCTTCAGATAGTGTCCCGTACGGGTTAGTTTCAGGATACCTCGGAAAATTGAACAAAACGATATA
Organism: Candidatus Bathyarchaeota archaeon; assembly: GCA_963818655.1. Classification (GTDB taxonomy): domain Archaea; phylum Thermoproteota; class Bathyarchaeia; order Bathyarchaeales; family Bathycorpusculaceae; genus Bathycorpusculum. The sequence goes on along the minus strand of CAWFTD010000015.1, from coordinate 29,822 downwards.
TTTTGCTCCTGCACGGTAAGCCGTTACCATATCTTCGAGTATCTCGTGACCTCTTGCTAGATAAGGCGGCTCGTCATAAGTCCAGACAACTATAGCACCCCAGTCTTTTCCTTGCACATTCGCAGCGCCTCTGCAGAGCGCCATTTGTTGAGCTCTACTGTTGTTCCAGCCCAACTCCACGAAAACTGCATCGTAACCAGCTAAGTAATCCCACCAGTAAAGGGCGTAATCAGAAGTAAAAATTGGTAAACTCACATTTTTCACATTTTGCCAGCTTATGGTTGAAGGGATGTTGGTTACAAATCGTCTTGCAGCATCACTGTAGTTTGAAGCGTGTTCCATAGCCTCCCTGGCAGACGGTCCACTGCGCCATTGATTCGTGTCGATCTGCTTTCCACCTGGCTCATCATAGAGATAAATTCCTAAGAATTTATCTCCCCATCTTTGTGTCGCCGTTTCCATCCATGTATGAAGCCATAGCCATGGTTCAATGTCGTAGAATACATAATCAAAGTATACTATTACGCTTAATCCGGCGTTTATGGCGTACTGGCAGATTTCATTTAGGGCGGTTTCGTTTGTGCTTATGTCCCAAGAATCTACGATGAAGAGGTTCGTGTATCCCTTAACCTTGTCAATCAGTAGTTTCGCTTCCCAAGTTGTGGTCGAGCCATATGTAACACCGAAATAGCAAACCTCGCCTGAATCCTCGTTTTCAATCTCGTAGTGAAGCAATAAAGGTAGAATAACAGCAAGAACCAACAATGCGATAAGAGTGAGTGCTCTTGTCGATTTCATTAATCCTAACAACGGGAATAGTATACTGTCTGAAACATAAATAGATTGTTTTAACAAATCCTGCTTTCTTTATTAAGCAATCAGCAAATGGATAAAATAGTTTGGCAAACATGCCTTTAATGAATGACAAAAAAAGAAAAATGGAAATATGGGTGACATCTCCACTCTGGCAAGGGTTCAAATCCCTCCCCGCCCGCCACAACGTCAACCCCGTACCTTTTGAATTATGGCTAAGAGAATACGTTAGAGAGCCGACTACACAAAGTTATGCTAAAATGATTCGCCAACAAAGCCTTCTTGGAGATATTGGCAACCCTGAGAAGACTAGAACTCTCATCTACCCATCAAGTCAGTGAAGGCAGAAAGGAGATGCTTGCTAACGCCTAAATAAAATTTGAGCCCATTCTTCTTTGTTTGTTTTTTTAAGAGAGTGTTAGATAGATAGAGGCAGATAGTCTCTCAATTCTAGTAAGGGTTTTTAACTGGAACATAAGTTGATAAGCAAAAAGGGGACATGAAGGGTGCTAGGACCACTAGGAATAGCGGGAAACATTGCCGTTCTCATCGTCTCATTGGTTATTCTAATGAAGACTAGCAACTTGGCAATCACCAATTCAATTAATTTGGCAAGTGCAACTGGTCTGGGAAAGACAAAAATTGGATTCTTATTTGTTGCCTTTTCAACCTCTCTTCCAGAGCTTTTCGTTGCCATATTTGCTATTTGGAACCCAGACGCAATCGGCATTTCAGTTGGCAACGTTTTAGGGTCAAACATAGCAAACATATGCTTGATACTAGGAATAGGCTTCATAATAATGGCGGTTAAATATCCCAAAAGTACAGGATTCTTCACTAAAATGGCTAGCGATGAAGTAGGGAGCTTAAATTTTGGACTCCTAGTTTCATCACTTGTACCCTTGGTCCTGCTTTTCATTGGCTATGCAAGCCAAATAGTAGGAGTCTTTCTCGTGGCCATCTTTGTTTACAATACATACGCGCTTGCTAAGAAAAAAGGAAGTGTGGAAGAAATTTCTGATGAAGCAGAAAAAAGCAAAGTTGGTAAATACTTTGCAAAAGCTGTCTTGGGGTTCATTGGAGTTGTCGCATGTGCCTATGTTGTTGTAGAATCAGCGTCTTTTATAGCGTTAAGTGCAGGTATTCCCTCAATAATAATTGGAGGCACTATAGTAGCTTTTGGAACAAGTGTTCCAGAACTAGTAACAAGCATAGATTCTGTGAGAAAAGGGTTCTTGGAGCTTGCTCTTGGAAATATAATAGGAAGTTGTTTCCTAAATACAACTTTGATTTTGGGATTGACTTTCCTAATATCCCCTGTTAATGTGAACATTTCAGCTTTCTCTGTTTTGGTGTTCTTTTCATTACTGTCCACTATTATCTTAAGCTATATACTGCAGAATGCGAAAGTACGTAAGCGTGAAGGAATAATCTTGCTCATTATTTACTTAATATTTATAGTAACAAGCTTCGGTAGCGGTTGAATTTTGCCAAGTAAACTACCTTTTTCTCATCAAACAATCCACGGCTTGACCAGCTGAAATTTAGTTGCGCCTGGGTTCAAATCAATCCTGGTATAATTGGGACTGGGAGTCAAACAAAATCTGCCACATAAATAAACTAGTCAATCGTACTCGTGTTTTTAGCGCGTTTTTAAAATGACGACGAATGCAAATAAGTACGGTGCGCTCTATTCAATCCTATGGATGAAGCGCTATATTTCCAAACAAGAGCGGACTGGAGAGACTGGTTAAGTAAAAACCACGCCATAACGACTAACGTTTGGCTTTTCTTTTATAAAAAATCCATAGGGAAGAAGGGAGTAACACTTGAGGAAGCGGTTGAGGAAGCAATATGCTTTGGTTGGATAGATGGCAAGCTTAAGAAAGTCGATGAGGAACGGTTCATGCTTCGTTTTTCAATTCGGAAGGATAACAGTGTGTGGTCTCGAATAAACAGGTTGAGAGCTGAGAAGCTAATTGCTGATGGCAAAATGACAAGTGCAGGTCTCGCTAAAATAGAGCAAGCTAAAAAATCAGGCTACTGGAATAAGGCTTATACCAACAAAATCAAGGATGAAGTACCTGCTGATTTGCTGGAAGCGCTCAAAAAGGATAAAAAAACCATTGATAATTTTCAACGCTTCGCTAACACTTACCAGAACATCTATGTCGGATGGGTTAACAGCGCAAAAAGCATTGAAACAAGAAAGAACCGTATTACCAAAGTAGTAGAGCAAGCACTGAGAAACAAAAAACTGATATTTCAATAAGATAAGCGCACTCAGAGGACCTATGCTATTGTTTAATTAAGAAAGAAGGAGTTTTTGCGGGTGATGTTTCTACTGCTCAGAGGGTTCAAATCCCCCCAGTCCACTTCAACATGCTTTTTCTGATTTCCAGTACTGTAACAAAGTTTTTTGCAGTGGTGTTATTAGCGTTTTCCAAAGAGCAGTTGTGTCTGTTTGCTAATTCTTTTTAAGGTTTCAAAGCATAATAGATAATTTGTTTGGGAATCATGTGGAGTAGTCATTTTGCCATTCGATGAGCGCGAAGGTATCTCGAAACCGTATCGTGTTGTGTTAAAGGAGACGCCGCTTAGACATAGACTTTTCCGTCCGCAATTAGGCCTATGAATATGGGACAGTTACCCAGTGTACCCTGTATCTTTTTTGATTTTTATATCCGGGTCAGCCACAAAATTGACACACATAGCGAAAAGTGAGTCTAAGCGAATAAGCTTAAGGTTGGTAACATACGAACATAACAAAATTTATACACTTTTGCTTGAATTATAAAGGTATGAGCAAACAGAATAAAGAAGCGCCCCTTATTTTTTTGTTTATCTCGATCTTGCTATTTTCTGAATTGGTTTTTACAGTGCAAGCCCAAACAAACAAATCACTCGTTTACCAAAATCAAAATTATGTTGTTATTGAAAATATCACCCTCAAAGGCGCTGGCACAGGAGTAGGCTTGACTCTAAAAGACTGTTCTCATGTATCACTCTATAACGTGCACATAGAAAACTTTGCAATAGGAATAAAAATTGAAGGTGGCTTAGCTAACAATATCTACAATCCACAATTAATATACAATACAGAAATAGGACTTTTACTAACGGGAGACTACGGTGTAACCCGCGTATTCGGTGGCTCAATAACCGCAAATGGAATAGGAATAAAAATTACCGACTACTCTATGATGAACCTATTCTACGGAGTAGAAATAGAAGTCAATATAGATAATGAAGTAACTTTCGGCGATTATACATACGGCAACTTGTTTGAAGGATGTTATTTTGAGAGGACCGATTCGACTTCCGATGATTTCTTTGATATGACAAAAGCAGTAGGAACAAACACTTTCTATGCAAACAAATTTGCTTCGCAAGGAACCTCAAAGCTAGAAGTTTTCGGTAACACAAATATTTTTAAAGATAATATCTTTGACTCTGGACCTGTTAGCCTTTCAATACATGGAACCAAAAACGTTTTCCGCGACAACAGACAAGGACTAAATGATGCAGAAATAATTCTAATAGATGCGGGAACTGAAACACAATACCAAAACAATTTCTTTATAGCTGACAATTTGCCGCAACTACCTTCAGAAGGCAATTTACCGCAACCTTCAGAAGGCAATTTACCGCAACCTTCAGAAGGCAATTTACCGCAACCTTCAAATGGCAATTTACCGCAACCTTCAAATGGCAATTTACCGCAAGTATCTTCAAAGAAACCTGAAACCCCAGAATATTCTTTTCCGACAATCTTGATTTTGTCTCTAGCCATAGCCATAACCATAACCATAACCTTGATCGCGACCGTACTTCTAGACAAGAAATACAAGAAAATGGGAAACAAATCTCACAAAAAGCAGATAGTTTAGAAGTGCTCAACTTGAAATAGTTTAGCGGCTCTAAACACCTACGTTTTGTCGTTTTTCCGTTATGAAATCTTTTGCTGACTGCTTGTTATCATCTAAAGACATAGGAAATAGTTTCTAATCAATCATCAGCGTTTTAATCCAACTTGTTTGCTACTAATGTCCGCGTGTTTACCGCGGCTATTATACGGGTAATCCGCAACTATGACAAACTTTTTAATGGCAACTAGTTATTCATAGTTGGAGAAAGGGAGGTAGTTCTAGCTATCATTGAGAAGCCGAGACTACTACTGGTTATCTTTTCAATATGCACAATACTCGCTATTTGTTTATTTCCTCTTCTTTCTGGCCAAATGGATAACTCCACAACCAAACCTACATTCTTTGACGCAAGTTTGCAATATACACCAGAAGAAGATTTACCACTTAACCAAGGAAGTCTTAACTCAACCAGTACTAATTCATCAAAAGCTTCCGCGCCAAGTCCAATTTCCACTCCCGTATTAATGCCAACACCCTCAGAGATTGCGATTGACATTTCGCCCCCGATTAGTTATAGTTCAAATGAGGTTTTTGATAGTCCTTCACCAACCGCTATACCTGTTGATAATAGCCGCGAACTTCAGAGCGCCATTGGGGCTTTGGGTAAAACTGGGGGAGAAATTGTCCTTCAATCAGACCTTTTCTTGTCAGAAATTGACGTTTCAGTGACGAGTAATGTTATTTTGAGTGGTGTTGATTCAAATGTGACCTTGCACTTTATGTCTAAGCGGTTAAATGTTGCAGTCAATGCTTCTAATGTGGTTATTAAGAATTTGACTATCGATGCATCTTATTTGGGTGATCGAAATGTCCTTGCGATTTACTTGGGAGCAAGAAACGTTACCCTCACCGATCTAATTTTTCAGAATCATTTTTCAAATAAAAGTGCAATTATTAATTTAGGTTCTAACGTTACTTTGAGCAATTTAGCTTTTAGTAATGTTGATATGGCATTTCCCATTCAGATAGCTGGTTCCTACAGTAACGTTAGAAACTGTAGTTCCAGTGACCAGTCGACTTATGCTCTTGTGACGATGGGGGGTGGAATTTCTAATGTGACAATAGAACGCTGTGTGGCTAATAATCGGCCATTATTTAATGGAGGTTATACTCGTGTTTCCTCAAGCAATCTTTGGATAGTTAACAATACGTTAGTTGGTTTCCCTAAATGGACGTATGGTATTTTAATTGAGGGTGGAACTGGCGACCCTATTCAAGCGCCTTTTGATAGGGTCTATATATTAGATAATAAGATTAAGGCTAATTTTTCTAGTTACAATGCGATTGCAATTTATGGATTATCTAGTAATGTTCTTGTTGCTAATAATACGGTTGATCAACAATTATCTGGGCATAATGCTATTGGGGTTTCCTCAGGGGTCAATGTCACAGTTACTCAAAACACTGTTTATGGCTCTGTTGAGGGTGCGGAAGGTGGAATAGAAGTGGAAAGTAATCCAGTTCATAATCGATTAATTGGGATAAGCGAAAATATTACAGTAACCAAGAATCTTGTTTTTAATTGTTTTTGGGGGATTTATGTTAGGGTAATGGTTCCAAAACATGAAAATTGGGCTGGTGTACCGTTGCTTTCAAAAAATATTCTTATTAATGGTAATATGGTTTACAACTGCTCCGTAGGCGTTAATCTGCTTCAAGGAGAAAACATCATTGTACAAGACAATGATATTGCGGGAAATATCAAACCCTTTATTGTAGATCAATTCAATGTTTACAACTATAGTGTGAATGGTAATCGGTTGCAATAGCTACTTGCATTAATTGTGTCTACGGGTGCTCTCTTGGTTGGGGCTGACGGCGGAATTTGAACCAAGCACATAACCACTCTCTTGAAGTTACATTCAAACCGTAAGTCGTTAGAGACTGTGTGTGCTCTTTGGTGAGGTTGTCCTAATTTGAACCAATCGGTTGTTCTTATCAAAGGGTGAAGTTTATACCTCTCATTTGACACACACCACTAATCAATAGAGGGAGTTTTCATTAGCCACCTAAAAGTGCACCCTTCGGGTAGTTATTTAAAATATTGAGGTGAAAATAGCGGATAATTATTGGTTTTAGTTGTCCTCCTCCAAACGAAATTAAGAAAAAATGGGGTTGCGGGTGAGATCCCCACCGAGTGGGAGGCTTCAATTCAATGTCCCACCTACTAAATCGCTCGGGGATTTCATAGAGATTCAAGAATTCTTTGAAACTTACAAACGGCTTGAGCCCCACAAATGGGTGAAGGTTAGAGAATGGAAAGATGCACAAGCGGCTCGAAAAATCGTAGAATACTCAATGGAAAAATACCGTGAATTAAGCGAGAAGCCACCAACAAACCACAAATAATCCTTTGCTCACCGTTAACGGTTACTGCTACAATCACCTTAACGCAAGCCTTTTCCATCATTTTCTAACCACCCCATCGAAATCGAAGAAAAGTTTGATTTAGAGAAATGTGGGGCGAAGATACTATAACAAACCCAATTTTTGGAGCGAAAGAGGGTGTTTTTAGAGTATATGCTCCAGAAGGATTCTGAGCCCTATTGCTATTAGTATTAGTCCTCCCACGATTTTGATTTTGTTTCCAAAGAATCGTCCCAAACCACATCCAAAATAGAAGCCGGATAATGACAGCAGAAAGGTAATGAGTCCAATCACTAGAATTGGCACTAGAATGGATGTCTGAAGGAAGGCAAAGCTTAGACCAACCATCAAGGCATCAATACTTGTTGCAACTGCCAAAGTCAACAGCGTATGTAATTTGAGGTTTTCTTCTTTTTCATCTTTTTCTTTTTTTGTGGAATCGTAAATCATCTTTGAGCCAATAAAAGTAAGTAGGCCGAATGCAATCCAATGGTCAACACCCATAATTATTTCCTTGAAACTCAAACCTACAAGCCACCCAATTGCTGGCATCAGCATTTGGAATCCTCCGAAAAATATGCCCAAAGTCAATGCTGTTCTACGTCGATTTCGACTAATCGCCATGCCTTTGGCAATAGAGACTGCCAAAGTATCCATTGCCAAGCCTACAGCAATCAGGAGCACGGTGATTAGATCCATTAAAGCCACTAAAGTTTGATCAATAAGTATCGCAGGAATTTAAATTTGCTCTTTCCTAAGTATTAAAATGAAATTCAGCGAGCGTTATGGTTAAAAGGCAAATAGTCTAGTTTGTAAAAAGGTTATTGAATGAAACATGACCATCGACCCAAACTCGACAAGCTGTCGGATATCCATGAATATAAAGGAGCAACAAAAAACCGCCTTATTTTGTCGATGCTCATAACCGCATCTGTAATGGTCATCGAAGTCATCGGAAGCGTATTAACAGGTAGCTTGGCGTTGGCAAGCGATGCTAGTCACATGTTTACTCATTTGTTTGCTTTGGCGATTAGTTTTACAGCAATCATAATAGCTTGCAAAGAACCTTGCCATCACCGCACATATGGATATTACAGGGCAGAAATCTTAGCTGCATTGTTTAACAGCATATTCTTATTTGCAGTCACAGCCTATATTTTCTACCAAGGGATAGTTCGGTTACTAAATCCCCAACCAGTTTTAGGCTTTGAAATGTTTTTGGTTGCCTTAGCAGGTTTAGCTGCAAACGGACTTAGTATATTGATTCTTAGAAACAGTATGAGGAACGATCTTAATGTTAGAGGCGCATTCCTTCATATGTTTGCCGACACCGCATCTTCTGTAGTAATCATAATCGGTGCAATCATTGTTACCTATACTGGTTGGTATTTTATTGACCCATTATTAGGTATTGGAATTTCGATTCTGATCTTTGTTTGGGCGTATGGACTGTTAAAAGACTCAATTAATGTTCTGTTGGAGACAGCGCCAAAAGGTATCAATATTGAGATAGTGTCAGCAGCAATCAAGGAAAGAGTACCTGAAATAGTCTCAATAAATGATATGCATATTTGGGAAATAACTTCGGGAATGTATTCGTTAACGGCTCACATGAAGGCAGATTTAACCAATGAGAATCTTAAGGAAATTATCGATAGAGTAAACAAGTTACTGGCTGATAAATTCTCAATAGAGCATACAACGTTGCAAATTGAACCCAACACGCAATAATTACTTAGAATGGTTGGCTTAGAACTGGCTAGGAGTAATTATCAGGGAATTTTCGGCTCTAATTAAGAATAACCTTTCAGTTTACCCCATGTTGTTTAAAATAATGATGTGAAAATAGCGGATAATTATTGGTTTTTAGTGGTCAATGCATTACCGGTTTCTATGAGTTGGTAGTTTTCTTCTTGACTTAAATATCTTATTTTTCTTAGAAAATCACGTTTTCACTTGTTTTCACTGATTTCCTAATATATTTTGACAACCATATTAGTTATAGGTAAGCTAATCTTGAACTCCAAACACAAGTCGTTAGGGACTTTGGCATTTGTAATAGTCTTATCTTTCACTCTTTCAGGTCTGTTTCCTCAAATACAAGCTGCAGACTTGGCGGCGCAGGGTTTCGAAAATGAAGCCGTTTTTTTGATTGCGACATTCAAAAATGCTAATCAAAGCATCACCCAAACAATTTCAAACCTTGAAGCCAAAGCTGTTGTTATTCCCCAACTCTGCATTGAAACCTTCAGAGAAGCGCAAGACTTAGGTAACCAAGCTATTGCCCTGAATCGACAAGGAATGGTCTCGCAAGCCAAAGATGTTGCAATGCGAGCGCTCCAAAAAATTAGAGAAACCCTAACCCTCCTAAACAGTGTGGCTGATGAAGTCCCAACTGAACAAGAAGATTATAAACGAACCCTTCAGAGTACAATTGACCGTGACTATTCACTCTTAGAGCGATTCGAAAACGTTGGTACTTCAGCATCAAGCCACGGAACTAACATTACAGTAATCATGCCTAAACTATCCGCACTCAAAACTAACTTGGACGCAGCGACAATTAACTTAAACCAGGAAGAACTTGAACAAGCAATAAACAAAATTGCGCAAGCCCAAACTCTAATTGATGAGTTGACAGTCTACTTCAACACTTTGGCTGCCACACTTAACGTTGAAAAAGTGTCAGCTTATATTACTGAGGCTGAACACAATCTTGTTTCTTTAGAAGAACAGGTAAATTCTCCATCAAGCAACCTATCCTCTAGTACAAAGGCTGCTGCATCTGCCACATTAACTCAAGCTCAAACAAGCTTGGACAAAGCCAAGCAATACTTGGACAGCCAGCAGATAGTTCAAACAATAAAGGAACTTACGGCAGCCCAAGCAAGCCAACAAACTGTCCAAAGCTACATTAACACTGTGTCGCCAACGCCCTCCACAACCAAAACAACGCCATCGCCAAGCACACCAACGCCCTCCACAACCACACCAATGCCATCACCAAACAACGCAATTATCGATTCAACAAAAACTACCTCAGCCATAAAGTAATGCGCACCAAAAAAGGGATAATCTAAAATTAGCAAAACAAGAATATAACAAAATATCGATAAAGGGATGGCGGTTTGGGAAGAAAGCTTGTAATACTTCAGGTCCTCGTTTTCTTACTAATAATATTCCCCTCCACCCAAAATATTGTTAGCGCACAAACGCAAATATCAGACTCCTTGACTTTAACAATCTACCTGGATGGCTTCACCCAAGTTAGTCAAATCATAGAGCTAAATCAGTCGGTCCTATCTTTTAATCTCACATTTCTAGCCACAACATCTCAGAATTTACTGGTCGTTGACGAAAATGGCCTTCCACTCGAATACTCCATAAATGGGAACAATGCAGTAATTTACAATGTTGGCTCAACCAAAATCGACATCTCCTACCTAACCCAAGACCTCACATCGAAAATGGGAAAGTACTGGACCATTAGGATTGATTACCCAGAGAGCAAAGTGCTCGTTTTGCCCCAAAACGCCTCGATAATCAGCATCAATAGTGTCCCCGACTTGATTGAAAGTATTGATGGCTCATTAAAACTAACGATGCCGTCTGGCTTAACAGAAGTTACCTATACAGCTGAACACTTTTTAGACGAAGAAAATAAAAACATTTCTGATGCAAGCGGTTTTGATCAATTGTTGTTAGCTGTTGCCGTTTTGGCTTTGTCGCTAACGGTACCATTAACCCTCGCGGGTTTCTGGTTGCTGAAAAGGAAGAAAAACAAATCTAAACCAAAAACAGATGAATCCTTAGATGAGGTAGACCTTGAGAAACTCTTTAGGAGGCACAGGGAACTTAGTCAAGATGAAACCAAAGTTCTAAGTTTTCTCGCCAGCAAGAACGGGAAAGCTTTCGAGGCGGAAGTATTTGAACTCTTAAATCTCCCCAGAACCACAACTTGGCGTTTAATCCGGCGGCTGGAGGGTTTAGAAATCGTTTACGTTAAGAAGTCAAGAAGACAAAACATCGTTCTGATACGCGATAAATACCTAAAGAAGCCATAAAACAGCCCATAAATATAATCTAAGGCTTATTATAGACTGTTTTGGCAGTTGGAAAGGCTTTTCCACGTTTTTTCACGGGTTTCCTAAAATAAACCACACAACATAACGCTTGATGGTGAAAAAATGAATAAAAAACTAAAAATCTCAGCCGCAGCATTTGCAGTATTCTTGCTTGCAGTGTTAGCAGTAAACCTTGCCGCCGCATCCATAGCCATACCTAAAACCGCCAACAGCATAAACGCCCCAAACACCGAAAGCTCTACACAACCAATCTCCCCAAGCAACACCAACCCCACAACAAGCAGCACACCAACCACCACTCCACCTAATCCCGTTGCACCAACTGCAACCGAGGATGTAGAAAAGCTAAAAACAGAAGTCCCAAAAACCCTTCAAGAAGCAGAAGCAAACATCCTCCCAATAAGAACAAGATACCTAATGTACACCAGCGACGGCGTCCACATCATGTGGGGAGTCTTTGGTAACGGTCGATTCGTAGGAACGGATAACCAAGGAAAGAGTTGTTGGGGCATATATGGACAGGGTATCTTTGCAGGCTTCTACAATGGCGAATTCTTCTGGGGCAAATACAGCAACAGCAATGCCTGGAAAGCAGAATACCTCTTCGGTTTGAGGTATTCAGAGGGTAAATACGTGGTGTTCCCTTCACTGACAGCGACAGCAACAACAAATGTACCTTAAAAAAACAAACCGCTTCCCCTCCTTTTTTTCTCAAAGTTGTTGTTCCCATAGAAGAATTCTAAAGAATCAACTAACGAGAGAACAACGATCTTCGGGTCTTCAGTTACTTCCAAAAAACTTTATTTTGAAATATTTTCTTCAAGATATAAAAAAAGGGAAATGGTTTTTGAGTGCTTCAGAGTTCTACGGTTGCTTATTACGCATCAATAACAGTATTGAAATGAGACCTACTACCATCATAATGAATAGTACAATGGTTGCTGGAGCAAAGTATGTATCAGCTACGGATTGTGGCGTTGGGGTCGCTGGTGTCTGTGTGGGCGAATAGGCGCGTGCCCTTTATCAATCAGCGAGGAAAGAATGGAAAAAGTGAAGATGGAATAGCATGAAAAAAGGGAAAGACTAATTAGCAGACTTCACATAGGCGCGCTAAAAAAGAGTAGATTTCCTTTTTTGAGGGCTATATAATCGGATTTACTGCTTCAATCAATTGACTTTTGCGTTTAAGGATACGCATAATACGCGTGTACTTTATTAATTGAGAATAATTCTTTTAAATCCACAAGTCATAAATACATATCGTAAGACTTTATATATGATATAATCACAGGGTGTGATTAATGGCAAATTTGCTCAGAATAAAGCAAAATACAGCATCAAGCAATCCCAAAAAAGCAAAGCTGGGACTGGTAGTTATCCTCATCTTAACAATTATTGCCGTTGCATTAACATGCACAACTTACGCAGCATTAACAACAAACCGTCGTGTCGACGCATCTGGTAGCGTATCTGCGACAGCAAACCTCGGCATCTACTCTGATAGCACATGTCAAACACCTCTAACATCAATAGGGTGGGGAGCACCTACGCCAGGAACTAGTATAACAAGAATCATTTACATTAAAAACACTGGGATTGGTGTGTCATTATCCTTGAGTTTAACTACCTCAAATTGGGATCCAGCAATTGCCGATGGACCAATAACAGTCTCATTGGATAAAACAGGAACAAGGCTCTCCCCTGGTCAATCAACTGCCGCAAGCATCACATTAACGGTATCTCCAACAACAGTAGATATAAGCAATTTCAGTCTTACTATAACTATAACAGGCAACCAATAACTGTTAATCGTCTATGATGAACCTTAACAGCTAGTGCGAGTTGATAATTCATGGAGCAGTTAATAAGACGCAGTTAGATCCTGATGACTCATCTTTTTTCAAATCTTAATGTCAAAAGATAGACAATATGTAAATACAACAGTAAAGAAGCAGCCAGATGAATTTCAGATTCATAGTTGCCTTTCATAAATCATTTAAAAGTATACATCTACATTTCTGAGCATTCGGTGATCTTAATGACAACTGTGACTCTTAAAAAAGAAGAGCGTAAAGCTCTCAGCTTGCAGGATGGATGCGTTGGAATCCAAGATAGCTCAAATGAAGAAAATATTTTCAATTCTTTACATAGTCTAGAGATAGAAGAAAAAAATCTTATCGAGCAAAAGGAAAATCTTAAGGCTTTACTTCAACAGTTGGAATCTAAGGCAAAAGAAGAAATTGAGAAAAGATCGCGAAAAATTGAGGGCTTAAATTCAGATGTTTCGGATCTGAAGCGGAAAGTTAAGAAATTCGCGAACTGGGTAAACTCTGACTCGTCTTTGGGGAGTAGTGAAGCTGACCCTTAAAAATTATTTTCCCAAGATTCTTTCCAGACAAATATTCTCATTAATATTCCTATGGATACTCACTTGGTTCGCATATGGATTATTTATGAAAAACCAAATAAATATTCTAAATATTGCTGGTGCTGTTGCTTCAGCGAGTTTGATAGTTTTTTTGTATTTTTTGCCCTCTCTTAATGGATTATCCCTTGCAAAAAGAAGGGGAATTTTCAAAACCCAGAAAATCCAAATTCGGCAGAGACTAAGTTTAGTAAGAAATAAAGAATTAGTTCATTCAACCTTGGCTGATGTCCACATTTCCCCAAATATAAATCAAGAAAAGAAAATTCCAAAGCAAATCTCTTCACTTGAGATACAAAAGCAAGAAGATCAAAAAACAAAATTAGCTGAGAAATGCGAAGAGCCTTCTGAATCAAATGGATGTCCAAAAAATCTAGATTATTTTACCAAGCGACCTCGACCAAAACAAACACCGGAAGAATGTTTTAGCTGTAGAAACTTGATTACTTGTGTTTGCCTTACAGGCAAATAGATGGAATAGGGGGAAAGATTAGGTGCTTCTACAAAGTAAGAAACTGCAACTACTTTCCAAATCTTCTGCCTTTTGTACCACTAATTTAATGATAGCCGAAAATAGCCCATGGCATTATTATTTAAAGGGTTTACATCAAGTACTCCAGTTCAGATTTCTTTTCATAAAAAATGTCAACTTAAAACAAAAAATAAAATCAAAGAACATTTCAGCTTCAGACTACCGAGGACTCGATAAAACTTTGAGAATAAAAAAATGGGGATTGAAAACAAATGTTGTCCTTGCTATGTTAGTTACGAGTTTCATTTTTGCAGCCTCGTTCTCCCAAGGCACAGAAGTCGCTAGTCAGACTTTGATGCCAACTCCAACGCCTACACCTGCCTTAACTCTTAATCAGACAATAGAGCCAGTAGCTACTCCTGAATTAACCCCTTCATATTCGAACTTCACAAATTTTGCTTATTCAGCCATAGGCAAATACTGCTCCAATAATCCAATCGCTAAAACCTATTACCCTATGTAACTATACGACCCCGTCACATTCTGGAAAGATTATGAAGATTAGCATATTTTTAGTTGGAGTTTCTGAGGTCTCACATGTGAAAGCAGTGATATTTGCTAATGAACCTAATGTAAACTTTCCGCAAGGGGGAGCGACAATAGCACAGAGTTTTGAAACCTTTAACGTTTCATCGGTTTCGGGTCAATGGTACAACTTTACAATGAACTATTCTGCGTCTCCGAACACTGTTTATTGGCTAGGTTATTATTCAGACAACCTAACTTGTTATTTCTTCGATGAAAGCAATAGTTCGATTACGGTAACTTCTCAACCGAAAGACGGAACCTCTACCTGGCTTCCTGTCGGATGGGCTTACCAAGGAAAAACGACTATGAGCCTTGATGTGCTTTACGCTTACGCAAACCCTGGTTCCACAATAATAGTGACTCAGCCGAACTCTGCAATTCATCAATCAACTCAAAGTTACTGGGACCCAGTCTTTGTATTGTTGATTATCGGTGGCGAAACCGCAATTCTGTTTCCCCGTCAAGCACAAAAGAAAAACAATATCAGCAAATAAAAGATTTATTTTAACGTAGGCACAAAAACCAAATATATCAATAGTCAGTGGCAAATTTTATTCGGTTGAAGAATTCTTAACGTTCATTCTTTAACCTCAACCTGACCGTGGAACAAATACAGAAAGCTTACTTTAGAGAGGTCTTTGCAAGTTAGCTCATAACTAAGTTAGTTGTTAGTACGTTGGAGACAGAATCATAAACTTGAGAGAGGACTAGAGAACCCTATGTGGAGCAAGAGAAATTACAAAACCCGTTAGTATTACAACTTACAGATGGAACAACTGAAAGGTTGGTGATTTCTCCTGAAAACAGTGTTTCTGTTCCTACTTTTCTATCTGGAAACCTTGATGCTCAGGAAAGCGAAAGGAGAGCTAGTTCAAAAGCGACTACTGATAGATGGGTGAATGCAATTAACCAACAACTAAGACTGAAGACTGAAAACCAAACGAAAAAATTTGAGGAAAGGATCAAAGAAATAGAAGAGATGTTGAAAAAAGAAGAAAAGAAGTAACCTTGAATTGCATATTACAAAGGATCACAAGCAACCTAAGAAAGCCCAAGAAGCGCCCGTTTGTGGGATGCCAGCTGCTGAAATCACAGCGGTTGTCCAAAGTTTGCCTTTGCAGGGCATTTCCGAGTTAGTCATATTTTTTGAAGCATTGAGGAAATACTAAAAAACTGGTGATAAACAATAAAATCAAATACTTGGGCGAGTTTGCAGGGTCCACAAATTGAAATATTCTCTAGAAATATTTTTTTTGTGTGATGGAAGAAGAGTCACAATTGCATTTTTTGGATAAGCTTGTTTTGGGTTGCTTTTTACTTTGGGGGCTTGGATTGTTTGCAGGTTGAGGTTGCAAAAGGTGCTATTTGTCTTTGTTGCATCTCAAGTCAGCTGGAAAATGCTGGAGAAGGCGATCTTCTCCCATTTGTTTACTTTGCTAATTAATTTAGGAACAACCGCGCGCGCCTAACTAAACTTCACAAACTTTGTAAAGTTGACTGTGCAAAAGTTGCGTTAAAATTGACAAGTAACGTTATTGCATTTTTCAAAAAACTATATACTAAATCGTGCGATAAGAGGAATCAGCAAGAAACGGCAAGCGTTATTTGGAGGAAGAAAGAAAAAATGCAAAACGAAGAATTAGTGTGTCTAGCAAAGAAAGTAAGAAACTCTCTGCCTAACGTGGAATCGTTTCCAATAGCTACAATCTATACCACAATCAAAGAGCAAGAGAAAACTAAATTGAATTTACCAGACTTTAAAAAATTAATTTATCATCTGACTGGCTGGGACATATCCTTCCAAGTTATACGCAGACAACTAGAAATAAACCAGATAGTATGGTGAGTACGCACTTCTTTTGGGTGACTTGAAATGACGGATAAGAAATAATGGTGGCGTTGCGCTGTTCCTAATGCAGCAGAAGGATAAAAGTAAAGAGGGAGATAAGCATGTGCCGCGTTTTTAAGCGAGCCGCGCGCTTTTAGCACTATCTCTTCCATTAGCAATGAGTTTGACCGGATTTGGTGTGATTCGAGGTCGAAACAAGCCAGGCTGAAACTGCCAAGCATGCGGCGGCCGTTATGAAGGTCGTATAGAATCCGAGATAAAATGAGGAGAATCCCGAAACCAATGATCCAATCATGGTGGCGATTGCCACCAGTGCACTGTAGACTCCTAGGGAAGAACCCTGATTTGTTTGTCCAAGCGCGTTGAATACCATGGTGTTCGATGCGGTATAGTAAATTGAATAGGCTATTCCGGCGGCAAGGGGATAAAGAATTAGTACGGGAGCGAGGAACCATATTCCAGCTACGAGGTATACGGAAACACCCAATAATCCGTAGCACGTCGATCTTAGGATAAGACTTGCGATCGTGGCCTTAGCAGGCGATTTTTTCTCGGTATAGGGGCCCGCAAACCTGAATGAGACCATCTGGACTACCATGGTGATTGTTGTGGCCAAGAAAATCAGCAGGTTCGAAGCATGATTGGTGTGCAAAGAGGGAACGAGTGAAGTGTTGAAGATTCCCGTCCCCAGATAGAAGGCGAAGATGGAGAGATAAAGAAGTGGCACATGTCTAGTAATTTCACATTTTAATGCTTTGAACACTCTTCTGAAATCGTTTAACCTGGGAACCCTTATGAACAAATACGGAATGACTTTAAGCCGATGAAAGAAGCTGGGCTTGGTCAAAGCTATTATATTTCGTTCGAAAATAATTTTCGGCTCACTTATCATCAAAACAGAAAGACCAGCAGAAATCAACGACAAAATTGCTAAAGCAAGTACAATGTAAGTTAACGAAAAAACCAAAGACCAAGCCAAGCAGAGAACCAGCCCTATGGTGTTGCCGATGCTCGAAATCATAGATAATCTTGCAAAAGCACTTGCCCACTTTTGTTTGCGTTCCGTCTCCATGATGAGAAGATTCAAAGGCGTTGTCGAAGCAGTCGTTGCAAAAGAGAACAAGGCGTACAGCAAAGAGACAGAGTAAAAGGTTCTTGCAGCGAAAAACAGCACGAAAACCCCAGCAGTCGCAAGGTAACTTATAATGATAATCGGTCTCCTTTTGCGGGCTCTATCAGTGGCAAAACCCCAAAACATAGCAGCAGGAATACTGACCGTGTTATATAGTGTAACCGCGAGGCCAACCTCAATAACCGTTCCATGCATGTTTAAAATAAAGAGCTGAATAATGGTCGAAACAGGTCCCAAAGCAATGCTAATTGGCAGCACCGAATTTATCCAAGCGACACGATTTGCCTTCGCAGCGAAAGCTGGACTATAATGATCGCGAGAATCAGCCTCAAGGCTTCCGCTCGATCGTTCCTGCATCGTTAGACCTCCTTTTTGAGTTCAAAATGAACCTCTTCTTCTTCGGCAGCGGTCAGGCCCAGTCAACCATTTTAACGCATATCATATAGTACGTCTTAAAATTAACTGAACGCCCAAGTGCGCGCGCTGTAGACATTGCCCTCAACACATTCATTATCTTCATAAATTGGAGCCTATTCACCAAACTAACTTGTAATAAACCTGAATATAAAGTGTGGAGGATGGGATTTACACCGGTGGACAACTTATTTGGCAATAGAACCGAAACTGAAGGTAAACTGTCCTCCGAAGGAGACAGTGGCTAATTGCCAAACGCAACGATGATTTTTGCAATAGCCTCAAGGCAGCTTAAGATCGAAAATATTAGAATTCAAAAAAGAGTCAGCAAAGGTGAAGAAATTGTTTGTTTGTGTTCTTTCAAACTGGTTTTGTCTTAAAAGAAGATTGAAAAATTTGCTTTTCTTCTACCAGTTGACTGTGTTGTTTCTTGGATCCAAAATTACTTTACACTAATAGAACAACACCAAGTCGCAGATTTTAACGGTTATTGTTCTTCTCATAAGCTTGATGTAATGCAACTAAGTTTGAAAGAAAAAACATGGTTTTCCCGAGAGAAACACGGTTTTTTTCTTCTATTTACAACAAATCGAAGGAATCTGCATTTTTGCAGCAAATGAAGCTGACTTCGAAAGAGTATTGAGACTGTTCCCGTGGATCTTTAGAATAGCGACTTGCAACTCAGCTGTCAGCTGTTCTTTGAACTGCAAGTTAAAGCATTTAAGAGAACAAAAATATTTTTTGTAACTTGTATACTAGTATATTTATTTACTTGTTTTAATTATTGTTTAATTGTGGATTATAATGACTGAAACCACAACTATAAGAGTTTCAAAAAGAACAGCCGAAACACTCGAGCGATTACGGGATAAACTCGGTGCGGAAAGTCTTGATGAAACAATTCAGTCCCTCGTCAAGAAACAGAGAAAGACAGTTTTGGAAAAAACGTTTGGTGCAGATCGAGGGCGAATCAAACCTTTCACGGAGGCAGATCGCGGTGAAGATCGTGACTGATTCTTACGCTTGGATTGAACATTTCATCGGAAGTGCAAAAGGCCGCAAAGTAGATGAACTCTTGGAGAATGCTGAAGACGTCTATACGCCGGACACGGTGCTGGCGGAAATTGCCCGAAAATACATTCGTGAAGGAGTGGACCTTAAAATTGTCACCCAAAGATTGGAAGAAATTACCGAAGCGTCCACTATTGTCTGTTTGGACGCCAAACTTGCAGCGACAGCGGCGAAATCTTATTTGGAAATGGAGGTCGACGCGAAGAAATTCAGATTAAACAGCCCAAGTTTGTTCGATGCCATAGTGCTTGCGGTTGGGAGATCATTTGAGTCAAAAATTGTGACGGGAGATCAACATTTTAGGAACTTTCCTGAGACAATCTGGATCGAATAATCCAGTCCTAATTGGAAATGCAGCGAATGTTTTCTTTATAAATACACTCGCGAACTTGGTTTTGGGAGCTCTATTTCGTATAGCAACAACTATAGAAGCTATTAGTTTCAGAAACTTGCGAGTATCTTAATTTTTTTAGTTTTTGTTGAAGCCTTGTTTGGGCAAATAATGGAAAATCAAGTTTTATTTGGCAAAGGAGTTCGACGCGGGATGTTAGATTTACAACGGTGTACAACTTATTTGGCAATAGAGTTAAGGATTACGCTATTAAGCGCGTAAGGGTAAACCTATAGTTCTCACCAACTTGTCTGCTTTGTTTTCCAGTGCTAACTGCAGCTTTTCTACTATAGCCTCCAACACTTTGGCTAACCTTCCGCTTTTGATGCAATCTACGACTTTGACGGTGAGATCTATTATACCGCGTTCTACTCGGTTAAGAGCCCTAAACCATACGCCGCGTCTTTGCGCAACTTTTCGGGCTTCAACAAGCTCTCCAATGGATAGAAAAACGCTTGAGCCCAACTTTACTGTTTTTACAGCTCTATGATCTGAGTGCCTACCAACTACCTTAGAATCATTATTGTATGTTAGCAAACCATCCCTCAGAGCCCAACAATCAACCTAAACATATGCTAAACATAAAAAACTATCTACACTCAACAAAGAAAGACAACGGCATCGGAACAAGGAACATCTCAGGAAGCTTTGTTATGGTTTGAAAAATTAAGAAAGGTAAATGTCTGTTTAATGTCAGCTGAATTAATTTTGATTTTTATTTGGATTAAGAAAAAAAGGGAAAATGGTTTGTTTTCTTTGTTTCTATTGTCGTTTTCGTTGTAGTAACACCAGTATTGCCCCAACGATGCCGACAGCAACTATAATTGCGGCTACCGCGGGAAGGAAGTAGGTGTCAGTGACGGATAAGGCCAATGATGATGGTGCGGGGGTAACTGTAGCAGACGATTCAACAACGCCCAAGGCAGTCTCCGCATGAGATGGCCAGTACGCTTGAGAGCCTTCGAATCTAGCGATGACAGTGTATTCGCCTGGAACTTCAGGGGTAAACATCAGTTTAAACATGCCATCTGAGTCGCTTGTAGTTCTGCCAATTTCATAGATGTTGTTGTTCGGATCGAGCACGCTTACAACTACTTCAACGCCGGAGGTGTTTGTTGGTCGAGGCTTCTGTTGGTAAACGTATTCCATCCAGTCACTCATGCTAGCATCAGATACTGCGGCGATACCACTTGGAAAACGAGCTGCTTGCTCTTTTTGTTTTGCGCCAGCAGCGATGTCCATCACTGTACCCTTGATTAATGCACTGTTTCCCTGTGTAATCACATCATTTTGGATTGAGACAGAAGTGGCACTTGGTCCTTTACCTATACTGTAGATTTGCATGTCGTAGCTGTTTAAGAATGTCAAAAAGCCCTCTGCAGCTGCTACCTGACTGTTAGAGGCGTGTGTGCCGCCGTATCCAGTTAAAGTCCATATTTCTGTACCATTGAAAGCATCGATGCAACGTATCTTTCCATCTTTAGCGATTGGCGTGTTGGGGGAGTGCTCAGTGCTATAAGTATAGAGTTTACCGCCTACGATAGCTCCCCAGAACTGCGGCCATCTACCCCAATTCGAGTTAAGGCTAGAAGTACTGTTTCCAGGTCCACCGTTTCCGTAAGTCCACTCTACATCTCCAGTTGCCATGTCAATGCAATAGATTATTCCCTCATAGCCAGCGTAGTAAAGATTACTGTAAGCTAGTTGGCTGTATTTGTCAGTTTCCCAGAAGTCATTGGCGCCTGAAAATCGTTTGGGTCCCCATACACGTTGACCTGTGTCTAGGTTGAAGGCTTCGGCTTTCAATGTTTCTTTGTGCCACCAGATGTAGACACGTGATTGCTTGTCCACTACTCCCGGTATCAATGAGACGCTATCAGCAGGTAGGTAGGCACTTCTCATCCATAACACTCTTCCTCTCGATTCCGGTTTCAAACTAATAGCCCATTCTGTGAAGGGGGTTAGTGGTGTTAAGATGTTGTTAAAGCTGGTTGCTGGCATAGTACCATTTCTGCCAAGGAGTATGTCATTCTTGAACGCTGCAGTAATGGCCGGCGATGCCATTCCAAGTCCGAATCCTGATATTGATGCGTTCCAGTCAAAGCATACTGCAGCACTTGCGTTTCTAAAACCTCCATTATAGCCTCCTCCTGCACCCGTTTGCATAATTACGTTGGTTGAGTTCCATTGCCATACTTTCCAGTCAGGGTTTGTGGCGTTTCCATAGTTGGTTATTCCATATCGTAGTTCTTCTCCGATTTCCCCTAGTTCTTTAGTGCCTGACGGAACGTTAGTTATGTTGAAAGTCGTAATTTGCCCTGAAGCTGGGTCATATGCTTGGGCAAAGTTGAGAGTAAACAGATAGCCGTTCGCAATAGTGCCATGCTGGTTTGGAGTATGGTAGTTTATGTATTGTCCAAGTTGGGGTATGCCCCTTGATGCGTTGTCTGGATTATACCATAGTGTCTCTCCTGTACGCAAATCTACGCCCATATATCCTCCGCCTGTGCCTGAATTACCCCATGGAAGCTCATAGAAGAGACGTCCGTACATGATTATTGGATTCCGGAATCTTGCATTGTAATTAATGCCATTATAGAATACATCGCCGTCAACGTAAGTATCTGTTCCTCCGACAACGCCTCCGTCTTGAATTGGTTTTGTCCACATAACGTGCGAGGTTTCAGGTCCTACGCCATCAGCCACATGTCTTCCGTATCTTAAGCTATTGGGCCAAACGCCTTCCAGTTGAGCTGAAGCTGTACCTAGCCAGTTTGAGGCAATATTCCACCAGTATGTGTTCTGTCCTTCTATAGGTCGTGTCCAGTACTCTGTGGGTCCTGCGGTGCTTTGCACTGGGGGAGGCAGTTGTTCTTCTTGTACAGTAAGATAGAAGGCTTCACTGGTACTTGGCAGAAAAGTATCGTTTGAGTACGGTTGCCCTGGCCAAGTGTATACTTGACCTTTGTAGCTGGCCACTAATTTGTATGTGCCAACTTCAGTAGGTGTATATAATGAATACATAGCTGATGTTGTATCTTGAACAACTGGAAACTCTATCTTCTCTGTGGAATTATCAGGCTTTGTGATAGAAATTGTAACATCATGAAATCGAAAGTCGTTAGCAGTATTGGCATTCGGAAATGGATAGTTAATCCATGCAAGAATTAGGGTTTGTTCACCAACACCTACAGGACTGGGCATAGCAGTTACGTAGATAAACGTCGGGATTTTCCAAGCAGGATCATGTGCCGTAGCAGAAAATAACCCCATTGAAGCAGTGACAGTCAATATTAGAAGCGAAACAATCAAAATGGCTTTAATGTTTTTCTTTTCTTTCATTTTTTTTCCTTTCCTTTATTCAGTGGTAGCTTATTTCAAGATTTCAATTAATAAGAAAGTGCATCCATTCAACTTTACAACAGCCTGTTGTCTAGCATTGTGCGACAAATAGAAAATGATAAATATTCATTACTGACACAAATCAATAACCTCGGGAAACGTGAAAGAAATGAGTCGTGAAGACGACACCCAAGCGTTATCAAGTTTGGGGATTACTGTGTCCCAAGGAAAAGTGTACCTCGCTCTCTTAAGGTTAAGAACACCGTCCAGAGTGCACACAATATCTAAGTATACGGATACACCAAGACAGGATATTTATCGACTTCTAGATGAACTTCAACAACTGGGTTTAGTACAAAAAACATTAGTCAGACCCGCAACATTCAAAGCCACACCGCCAAAAGAAGCCATTGAAATTTTTATGAGGCGAAAGAAGGATGAATTCTCAAAAATGGAAAAACAAGCAGACAAATTCGTCCAAAGAGCAACACAGATTCTTGGGGAAACACCGACTGAACCTGAGAAAGATCAATTTTTGCTAATCACGGAAAGAGAAGCTATTACCTCCAAAGCTTTACAAGCAATCGAAAATACTAAGAAGACTTTGAATGATATTACTCCTTTTATTGAATTTGCACCTTGGATTAGTGTCCTATCTGAGTCTTTTCGGAAAGCTTTAGACCGAGGAGTTAAAATTCGCTGGATCACAAACAAACCTGCCAATTTAAATTTGCCTGAATCCTTGCAAAATTGTACTAACCACCCCAACTTTAAGCTCAGGTTTATTCCAAGTCTTCCGGAAGTAAAAATGGGTATTTTTGACAATAAAGAACTTATTCTAGGCATATTTGCAAAGTCGAGTTTCAGTGTCTCGCCATGTTTATACTCGGTTAACTCTTCTTTAGTGACATTGGCTGAAAACTACTTTGAGATTTGCTGGAAAAAAGGGATTGATCCAAAGCTTGTAGTTCAAGAGAACGCTTGACTCTTTTGGGTATACAGCAGAGAAAAAGATAACTCACTTTACAATGGGGACAAATTTGAGGCACACAGTTCTTCTTGGTTTAGCGCGCCGCGCGGAATGGATAGAAAAACGCTTGAGCCCAACTTTACCTTTTTTATAGCCCTATGATCTGAGTGCTTACCAACTAACTTAAAATTATTATTGTATGTTAGCAAACCATCCCTCAGAGCCCAACAATCAACCTAAACATATGTTAAACATAAAAAACTATCTACAAACAACAAAAAAATTACGCGACCGAAAAACGCATAATTCATTGAAAAACCTTAGCAAGGTAATAAAAATTTAACCCAAACCCACCACTAACTACCACTCTCATCCTCATCCTCCCATCCTCTCCCAACAGTAACCTACAATAACAGACAAAGACACAAAAAAGAAGGGCATATATCAGCCCCGCATTGTGTTGGATTAAATTTCAATCCAACCAACCAATTTTCACGATGCGCGGATGTTTTGAGGAAGACTGTTGGTTGGAAGCGTGTTTACAGGATTCAACGGGTGTAGGCGTGATTCTTCGAATATTCAGGATGTAGGGTTAGGGTTTTCAGGAAGGTTTGGCTGGTTGTAGAAAGCAGGGTTGAATGCAAGGGACAGAAGTGATTATGATAATTATTATAGAGTATTAACTAATTAACTAACCCATTTCCCTGCAACTGAAAACAAAGAAAAAGACAAGGGACAACATCATTAACTAATTAACTAACTCTTTTGTGGAACAGTAAAAGCAAAAGACCTTTAATAGTTCTTAAATGCTAAAGGATTGAATGGTGCTTCTTCGCATGGATAAGACTCGCATTGTCGCAGTAATAGTTTGCACAGTTTTTGTTTTCAGCTTAGTGTTGAGTCCGAACGTTTTTGTTCAAGCAGCATATACTGGCGTTACTGTTTTGAGTCATAGTAGTTATGTTAGTTCAAGTGGTCATTTTATTGTAGTTGGTGAAGTACAGAACACTGGCAATCATGTTTTGGGGAATGTGTCTTTGGATGTTGTAGTTTCTGCTTCTAATGGGTCACAATTTTTAAGTGGCACCACGATGGCTTATGTAAATGATTTTCTCCCGCAGCAAAAAGCGCCTTTTTATCTTGATTTTGGCAAAATCGATTTTAACACTATTCCTGACGTTATCACTTTTGACTTCAATGTTTCTAATCATCCTCCAACTAATTACATTGAGTATCCCGATCTTTCCCTGATTGTTTCCTCTAACGGCATTGTTAACAACGCTTACGTAGTTTCGGGGTCAATAAGTAATAGTGGTAGTCAAACGGCGAACGACATCAAGGTAGTTGGGACTTACTATAACAGTGCGGGTATTGTAGTTGCGGTGGGATTTGTTATCTTAAACGATCCTTTAATTCCAAACAGCTCTGCGAACTTCACAGTCAGTGAATTTGATGCGTCACCTAAATTGGTGTCTAAAATTTCAAACTACTCTCTTTTAGTTCAGACCTCAACCCAGCAATTTAACTTACCCTCATCTGCGTCCCCCACGTCTTCCACGTCATCTTCAGTTCTGCCTACTGCTTCGATTGTTGCAGTTGTAGGCGTAGTGGTAATTGTTGTGGTTGCCGTTGCGGCTTTAGTTTTTCTAAGAAAACGTCGCAGGTAATTAAATTTTAATTTAAAATTTAATCCAACCAACCAACCAACAACTACTACTACTAACTAACTACAACCAACTACCAACCTATACCTACACCACACACAACCCACATACAACAACACACAATGAGTGTCTATTGCTACAGTGAGATGAGGCAATTTCTATTTGGTTTATGAGAACAAGGGTTCAACTAGCACGCTCCAGTGTGTGCTTGCATCGCAAGCAACGAACTAGAAAATTTTGTTTTACTAAAACCAATGACATAAAGTCAAGTTTGTGAAACTTTTCGTTTTTTAGTTTGGTTTAAACTTTCAGCTTCTCAGCGAAGGCTTCCGCAGGTGAGGATTGCCGTGTGGTTCAGATGCAGTTTAAGCAAACAAATGGTAAGTGGGAATAGAGTATAGTTGATTTTTAAACGAGAAGCATCTTAAAACCTTGGAAGAACAGATAAAGCGATATCACCAACTTTCTTCAAACTTAATATCAGGACAAGGAAGCGCGCTAAATCTATGACAAACATTAAATAGAAAAAAAGCTGATAAGCGCTAACCTGGAGAGAGGGGCACAAAATGAATTTATTCAAAAAGAACGCAGAAATCGAGACCACAAACCAAATCGCAGATCAATCACCACGGAAGACCGCAAGAATGGCGGGGCTTTTTTACCTCATTTTCATATTAACTACTGTCTTAGCCTCGTATATTCGCGGAAATATTATTGTATCCGGAGATGCAATGGCCACAGCCAATAATATTGTGTCTTCTCAGGGGCTATTCCGAGTTGGTTTTGTAACCGAATTAGTATCCGCAACGTTTTTCGTTTTAGCAGCATGGGCGCTTTATGTGTTGTTAAAACCTGTTAACAAAAACCTGGCTTTGCTTTTCTTGTTATTAAACTTGGGTGGCGTCGCCGTGGAGTGTCTTAATGCGCTAAATCTGTTTGCAGCCCTTCAGTTTTTGAGCGGCGCTAATTACCTAAGCGTATTTCAAACAGGTCAGCTGCAAGCAATGGCAATGTCATCTCTTAATCTATACACAAATGGGTTTCTAATCGCCCAGATATTTTTTAGCGCTTGGTTACTTCCCCTTGGTTACTTAGTTTACAAATCGCGCTTCCTTCCTAAATTTTTAGGTATACTGCTAATCATTGATTTCTTCGGCAACATGAGTTGGTTTTTACAGGGTTTCCTTCTCCCCGACTACAAAATATTAGCTTATCCAGGAAATGCGATCAGCTTCATTGCGGAAATTGCTCTTACTGCATGGCTTTTGATTATGGCTGTTAAGGAACAGAAATAGAATGACTATGATTAAGTAAAGAGGGAGAAAAAAGATGGCCCAATCAAAAGATATCTGGAGAAAGATAGTAGTACTGGCGGTCGTGGGCGGATTAGCCTTCTGGGCAATTTCCATCGCAACTTCCCTGTTTCCCATCACAGTGGATTATAGAGCTGCGCGATGGAGCGCGGAAACGGTTTGGGTCGGTTCTTTGCCTGCTGGTCTGGTTATCGGATTCTTAGTGAGCTTTTTCCTGTTTCGTTTCTTTGACAAGATTCCGACAAAGAATCCAATTCTAAAATCCGTAATACTAAGCATCATTGCCCTAGTCATTGGCGCAATCCTACTGGAAGCCCCCTCAAGTTTTGGGACGAGTGATGCCCTTTATTACTTCCTCTTCGGTACACTGCTTAATGTACCAAGGTTTCTCTTTGTTGGAGTAGTTGTTGGCTATCTATACAAAAGGCTGTACAAAGGATCCAATCCAGCCGTAATTGCTTCCAAGTCTGCTCAGGTGGAATAGTTAAACAACCATGGAACCCCCAGCCACAGATCGAACTAAGCAGCAGACGTCACATGAGTTCTCCAAGAAACTGATTAAACTGACTATAGCGGGAGGAGTTAGCCTTCTGGATAGTTGACTTCGCAATTTCCCTGTCGCCCATCTCTGCGGAGTATATGGCTGCCTTTTCAATTTCTTATCTTCCATTGGCTCTTGTTACAGCTTTTATTGGCGGTCTGGTTATAGCGTTCTTCGTCAGCTTTTTCTTGCTTCGATTCTTTGACAAGATTCCAACAAAAAATCCAATTCTAAAAGCCTTGATTCTCAGCTTTGTTGCCATAGTCGTTATCGAAGTCCTTTCAACTTTTGGCAATCCAAGCAATGCCTACGTCTACCTTTTGGTCGACACAGTAATGAACATTCCAAGGATTCTCGCTCTTGGAATAGTTATTGGCTATCTATACAAAAAGCTGAACGGCCCCTTTGCGATAAATAATTTGAAGCACTACCCTAGTTAACCACAAAATGCTTGATTACTTGGATGACAATGAGAAGAAAAGCCTTTTAACATTCAGAAACCTAAAATCTGCACGTGAACCAAATGCCCTTCCGAAACCTACTCTTGCAGAACCACCGCATATTCGGGTACCTAACCCTGATAATAGCTCTCGCCATTCTAGTCCTTCCATACAACTTCTTCCCCCAATTCTATATTCCAAAAGAAAACGCATCCACCGGATACGTCGGTCCAGCCACCATCGAGGGCTGGGCATTTATGATAATAGGCATAGCCCTGGTCCTCGTGAGTATATTTCTGCTCAAATTTGCCCCCCGAGACTCCAGAAGCACCTCAGCAAAGTGATGTCAGGACCCATTTTTAGTCTGGTTTAACTTTTCAGTTTCTCAGCGAAGGCTTCTGCATGTTTGAGGTCTTCTTCATTAGGTCTGCCTTTGTTTAGTCCACCAAAATATTTGAGAAACTTGTTAGTGTTGAAACCCGCACAACCAAACTCATCAACAATCGTGTAACCTTTAGATTGAAGAGTTTCTTTAAGGGTCGTATGACATTTGCTTGTGTACTTTTCTACTCGCTGTTGACCTGAAACGCCGATTGGCATTCCAGAGGTTGAGAATACAAACGCCTTCTTGTCTGTGACTTGAGGTAATCTTTCTGCAAAGTCAAGGAGTTCTTTGTAGATTTTTTCCGGAGTCTATCCCTGACCCAAAGCCTACTAAATCATAATCTTGAAGCTCTTCTGGTTAAATCTGTTGGGGAGTTTTAATCTCTGCATCAAGTACCTTTCCGATGGCTTCTGCTACTTTTTGGGTATTGCTATGATGGTAAGAAAACACAACTATCAAAGTCTTCATAGGAAACTCCCTTTCCCCCGTCATAGCAGCTAAGTCTCTTAAGCATTGTCCAACAAAGTGCATAATATTAAATACTACTCAATCACAACAAAAGAGGTCAGGGAGAAAGGGTCAAAATGAATTATTTTAGAAAGCTCGCAATAATTGCGGGAGTATTATGAATCATTTATACAAGTCGAGACATCCTAAGCGTTCCTATTTCTGGGGCCTATAACGTCTACGAATTATCTTGTTAGTGTTTCTGAAAATGCAGGTTCTAGGGAACGGATCCCTACTTTTGACATCGGTGGTCTCTGCGGTACTGGTATTGCAATTTCGCTGTATCCAGTGCTAAAAAAATTCAATGCAGGTCTTGGCTCTTGGAGCTGTTGGTTTCAGGATTTCTGAGGGAGTGCTACGTTTTGGTGCTGTGAGTACCTATTTATTGCTAATAACATTAAGCCAGCAATTTGTACAAGCAGGAGCTCCAGATTCATCGTATTTCCAAACCTTAGGTGCATTGGTAAATGCAGGACATCATTGGGGAAGTGCTGTGGGGCTGCTGGCTTTTTCCATAGGTGCTCTGCTAATTACATCATATTTTATCGAACAAGACTAATTCCTCGATGGATTTCAGCTTGGGGTCTTGTTGCCGCCATATTGGGCATGTTATCAGTCGTGTTAGTCTTGGTCGGTCTCATCGCTCCTTTTGGTACGGAACAAATCCTCATAGCTATTCCAATGCTCCCGCAAGAATTAGTTCTTGCTGCATGGCTGATAGCTAAAGGATTCAATCCAGCAGTAATTGCTTCGAAGTCTCCTCAAGTGGATAGTTAAACAATCATGGAGACTCCCGTCACAGGTCAAAGCAAGCGACCGACGTCATATGAGTTCTACAAGAAACTGTTCAAACTGACTATTGGGGGGAGCGTAAATTCTGGGCAATTACAATCGCAATTTCATTGCTTCCCATCGCAGCGGAATTCAGAGATGCCCTTTCAATTTCTTATGTTCAAGTGGTTATTTATGATACTTTGCTTGCGGGTATAATTATCAGCGGCTGCGTCAGCTTTTTCTTGCTTCGTTTCTTTGAAAAGATTCCAACAAAGAAGCCAATTGTAAAAGCCGTGATACTAAGCTTAGTTCCCTACGTCATAGTCTTAATCTTGCTCGGAGCTGCCACA
>CAWFTD010000014.1:0-30709 GCA_963818655.1 Candidatus Bathyarchaeota archaeon | reverse complement strand
GGGCGGGAAGGGATTTGAACCCTCAGTCATAGTACATATGATAAGAATTATTATCAGACTTAGTGGAGAATAGAACGCTCGCTAAAAATGCGGATCTGTACTGCTTTGAATGTTTGAGCTCCAAATTCTGTTAGAAATAGTGCAGAAAAGGCGACATGATGGTATCAACTCTGCAATCTCTGCTAGTAGCTTGCGGTTAGAGGGGAAAAGCCTGTTAGAAGTATCCTTTTCATTTTGAGTTTGTGGGAGTGATGACTTTGAGCGTTTTGGTTAAAGTTGTTCAAGCGGGTAAAATTGCGGTTTGATTTCGGGTTTTTTCAAAACGTTCCATGTTTAGGTGTTTTCGGTCCGCGAGGTTTTTATTGATTCCCACCTATGCTGTTGGGTTAACCTGGTGTTTAATTTGCCGTTCAAGAGAATCTTGCTCGTGAAGCCTTCTGGTCGGAAAGGCTTGAGTTTTGCTTTTGATTTGATACCTTTAGGTTTAGAGTACATTGCAGCGTACATCGAGGACACTGTTGAAAAAGTGGACATTGTTGACATGGAGATGGACCGCAGGAAATTTCAGGATTGCCTCCACTTCTACCGTCCAGACCTGGTTGGCATTTCGTTATCTGCAACTGAACATAACGAAACGCTGACTCTGGCGAAGGCTGCTAAGAAAATCGGCGCCACAACGGTTGTAGGTGGTTACCACCCCACGGCTGTTCCTGACTTGATGCTTTCCTACCCGCAAATCGACGTGGTTGTTCGCGGTGAAGGCGAGCAGACCATGAGAGAACTTGTGGAGTATGGTACTCCTGAAAACGTGTTGGGTGCTTCTTACAGGAAAAACGGAAGAATAATCCACAATGAAAATAGACCGAGAATTGAAAACTTGGATAGTATTCCCTTTCCAGCTCGGCGCTTAAGGCAGTATCCGTACAAGAGTGCAGATCGCACAACAGACTGCGACGTAATTATGATGTCCAGAGGCTGCAGCGGTCTTTGCAGTTTCTGCTGTGAACCCAGCATGAGCGTTGGTTGTTCCAGATGTCGTTCACCAGAAAATGTTATGAAAGAAATACTTGAGTTGGCACAATTTCACGCAAACAAACCTGTAAACGTTATGTTTTCTGACCCCAACTTTATCGGCAACCCAAAAAATGTCGAGCGCCTTTGCGACCTGCTAATTGAACGCGACCTCAACTTAGAATTCGGCGCTTTAGTAAGGGTAGATATGATGGCAAATAACCCTCAGGTAGTAAGGAAAATGTGTCAAGCAGGCATTGTCAAATTCGAAATGGGAATTGAAAGCCCCAACGTTAAAGACTTGAAGTCAACCAGAAAAGGCGTAGCCACAAAATCCCATAAACAAGCTGTCAAAAATATACGGGAAAACGGCGGCAGAGCAGGTGGCACCTTCGTCATAGGTCTCCCAGACCAGACAGAAGACGAAATCAAAACATTCCCCCTGTATGCTAAGGAGATTGGCTTAACTGCCGCCGCCTTCGGCATAGCAACACCGTTTCCAGGAACAGAATTCTATGCAGAACTAGACAAACAAGACGCAATCTTTGAAACCAACTGGGACAACTTCGACGAAATGCACAATGTCTTCAAAACTAATCACCTAACAAAAGAGACAATTGAAGAGCTGGCAACCTACTGCATGGCAAAATTCTGGAACATAGACACATTTATTGACCACGAATTGGTCTCCCAGAAAAGAACCCAAAGAAAAAAGCCAATAGTGGACTTCATACAGGAACGTACACTGAACTTAGGTTTCATGGCAAATAACGGAAACGAACTCCAAAAAAACAATTTTGACAAGCACGTCAAGACATTTCTTGAGGCTTACGTGGACCCTCGAGTTGAAGCGTACACTAGGACCGTAGGAGTCCACGAAGTGCTAGAGATTTCAAAGTTTCTCCGAATTCTTGGTCCTCAAAAGATACAATGTACCCTAAGCCTCGGCAACGTCACTGTGAGCTTCGTGTTCAAAACCACCAGCACGTCAGTCAAATACATACAAGTCACCCACGGAAGGGTACACGACTCGACGATTAACTTGGATGTGGACCTGAATTGGCTAACTAAACCTGCCCATTCGAACCTGCTAAAGACACCTGGTTACCTATTCAAGAATAACCTAAGCATCAAGAAACTATGGAGCACTTTCAGGCTTCTCGTCGCAGCAGGAACAGAACTTTTAGCATCGAACCTACAAACATCAAGCTCCAAAAAATAGCTTTTCTCAATGAAAAAGCATCCTGAGAATCTCGCAAAAACCAATTTTGAGGTTACTTTTCACCTATAGCATTTTTCGGTAGAGTCTGAGCATAAGGAGGGAGGACTGATAATGACCTGTTACAATATTATCATGGGCTCTATACTTCTTCATAGAAGGTATCGAAAGCCCTCTTCATTGAGTAAGTGGCAACCCCTGGCACCATTATGGGCAAAAATATTCGGGGTCTGTATATCTTCCGGAACAACTTCCTCTTTACAATAATTTTTTATCTTAAACTAACCAGTAGATAGCATGAATAAAAAAGAAAATATGGTAGTTATCGAGAAAGTTGATGCAGAAACTTTTAATGATTTTTTGGGTTTAATCGACAAGCTTGCTGAATATGAGAAACTGGTTCCACCTAATGAAGAAGCGAAAAAAAGATTACGTAGGGACTATTTGTCTGATAAGCCAAAATATCAAGCTTTTATTGGAAAATTTGGCGATAAATATGTTTCTTATGTAATTTTTTTATTCACTTATTCAAGTTTTCTTGCTTTGCCCACTCTTTTTGTTGAAGATATTTTTGTTCTAGAGGAGTATAGACTACAAGGGATAGGAAAAAAAATGTTTGGATTCTTAAAAGAAATAGCTAAACGTGAAGGATGTGGCAGAATAGAGTTTACTGTTCTAAAATGGAACACGTCAGCCCAAGGATTCTATGAAAAGAACAAAGCCCAACGCTTGGAGTGGTTTTTGTATCGTTTAGTGAAAGAAGATTTTTAGTCTAACCCCTCTGAGGGCTGGGTTGCTTTTCTTTGCAGAAACGTGTTCAAAGCATCTATAAGGGTTTCGCAAGCAAACCAGCGCTCTTCCAAGGAACCATCCGTCTCCAAGTTTTGAATTATTTTGTGAAATTTTTTTATTTGCTCCATCACAGGCTCTTTTTTTCTGTAGATTTCAGCTTGCAGTTCTTTTTGCTTGACGTTAAAATCTAGCATAACCAATTCAAGTTCTGTTTGCCTATTGTTTAGTTCCTGCGTTATTGTCATTTCTTTTTGTTCCCTGTCTTTTTTGGAAATTCCGTGGAAAAATCCGGTTTTCATCCGAATCACCCTATCCTGGTCTTTTTTCAGACGGTTCATAATACTATTGAGACGCCTAATCTCGCGGTTTCTTTGACCTCTAATTATCCCTGCTAAAGTTGCATATTCTTTATTGATTTGTTTAAGTCGATTTCTCCAATCAGATTGATTTTTTAGTTCTTGGTCAAGTGTTGCTTCTTTGCGACTTAGATTTTCAAGTTGAAGTTTAATTGCAGAAAGTATCTTTGAGCGCTCTCTTACAAATTCATCGTCTACTTTTATGTTTGGGTGTGATTCAAACTCGCCCAAAACAACTGTTACATTCATTAGCCAGCGGTCAAAGTGCTGGTTGAAAGGGGAAGAGCCAAATTTCTGTATACCAAGAGTATGAAGTCGCTTTAGAGTTACTTCTGAAATCTCCCGTTCAGATAGAGTGCGCTTCTCTTCCATTATTGATGGGTTAATACCTCTGCGGATTCGTTTTCTATCCTTGCGTTTTTCACGAAGAGGCTTTTTATATCCGTGAATTGCGCCCTTAGGAGATGTTTTTCGAGGTTGATATCCCATAAACAAAATGTATCATTCTTGAGGTATTTAGTTTGCGCCTAATTGCCTCTCAATATGCTTTCTCGCCGCTCCAACCCGACACCGCCACGTAAAGTTGTTGACCGTTTTTTCAAGTCAATGCAGATTTTTCTTTCGGCGTTTGTGTTGCTAACATTTAAATCAAGAATGAAAATGCTAAGTTGAATGGTAAGGCGAGCCTGTGAAGCGATTGAAGTACCATTCTCCATTTCAATTTGGGTTTTTTAACCCCGAAGTAGGAACAGACTCACCGTTTATCCTCGGTTGCCATAACTTTTATTCATGCAGTCCTGACAATAATTCCTTTTAAACCGTTTTATTCGCCTGGGCTGAAAGAGTTTTCCGCATGAACTACACTTTATCTGATTAACGGTTTTGGGATCGAGAAGTTTAAGCCTACGTTCAATCTCGTTTTTTACATCTAAATCATTTTCGCTTACTAAGGCATGAGCTAAGAGCGTTTTTGCTTGTTCTTCACATTTGTCGCCGAACATCTTCGAAAAAACATTGTTCTTCTTTTGGTCAACACTAATCTGGGAAGGTAACATACAAATAAAATTCGATGGATAACTCTTTGACTTGTCTGAGTCAACAACGGCAAAACGGTAGTGCCTACCCACATAATTGCCCTCAAGGTTATCTTGTGCGAATATCTGTAACTTGAACTTCATAATTGAACCACACCTATAGAGTTGAATTACCAAGCTAATATCTGTTAGTTTTCGATAGCCATAATTTCCAAAACTAATTAGCAAATTAATGCAGCAGAAACAAGTGAAAAGCCAAGTTATTTCTCTTGACTTTTCTGAACACCAGTAAAGCCTGCAAAAATTCCTTTATAATCGAACGCCGCGACAACTTCTTTAAAGTTAACTACGATTAGAGCCATCAAAGTGAAGAAGGGTATCAGTGAATAATAGTATAACGGAGTGGTTACGCCTGAACCAAAGACCATTCCTAAGAAACCTGAGCCCATTCCCGGATATAGAAGCATCACATTTGAAAGAGCCAACGCAGTTATTGCGCTCGCCGTCGCGGCTTTAAGGTTTTTTCGGTTGAACATTACGAACAGAGGAAAAGCAAGCAACCCGAATCTTAAATCAAAAAAGCCGAGTGACAAAGCAATTCCTGACAGCACTGGTTTTCCTTTGTTGCCAAGATAGAAGCTAAGAAGAAGCAGGAAAGTGAGGAGCACTTTGGTTTGTCCCTCGCCCCATTGCCAATAATAACTCATAGACAAACCCCCATTTGGGGAAGGGAATGGCAGTAGCAAAGCAACAACCATTACTGCAAAAGTTACGGCAACATGTTTGTTGTCTAAGAGCTTGTAGAGCATGTAAGCCATTGCGGGCAGAAGCATGAGCTGGATGACATCGAAAACGAGTAGAGCTTGCTGGTAATCCAGCGATATTAAGGGCGAGATAAGTAACAGAAAAGAGGGCAAGTACTTGTAGGCTTCAGGATACGGCGGTGTGAAGGGTTCTGCTCCGCCTAATGCGCCGAAATGGTAAATCTGGGAGGGGTTATGCCAGAATCTCCAAGCGCCAACGTAATAAGCTGAAAAATCTTTTGCCAATATGCTGCCTTGAGTGTTGATGCCTGGCGAGGGAGTGTATGTTTCTGGGTAGGCAACTATGAAGGTATACAGATTTAAGGCGATGAGGATGGTGGCGGCGATGAAGAGAATGGTTTTTGTTTGGGGTAATTCGGCCTTCATTTTAGTTCAGCATAATTTTTTTATTGTTTTATTTAACTTTGGAAACTTTTATACTTTGATCATTGATGCCTTCAAGCACTTGTCGAGATGTATTACAGTTGTAATACATGTGGCAATGTTTTTATGCAATCCCTACTTTGAAGCCGTTAACTGCCTATATTCAAAGGAAGTGAACAATAATGCAAAAACAAACAAGCGCAAAACGAGCCTCAATAATTGCCATGACAACCGCCCTCTACGTCATATTCTTCTTCCTATCCTACTCTGTTACACTGCCAAACTTCACCCTCCTGTACCTTCCAATTATCTTACTGGGGGTTTTTCCAATGTGGTTTGGCTGGAGCGGACTGGTCGGTGCCATGCTTGGAGGATTCATCGGTGGCGCCTTCGTAGAAGGCTTAGGTTTTCTGGGAATTTTTGAATCAGTAGTAGCCCTCATCATCTACCTCATCAATTGGGCTCTTATTCCCAGACGAGCCGCTGAAGACGGAAACAAACTCAACCTTCTTGCATTCCTTGGCGTATTAACGGTAAGTCTTCTCGCAGGCACAAGTTACATTCTCTGGCAATACACCATTCTGCC
The DNA here is from genome assembly GCA_963818655.1 of Candidatus Bathyarchaeota archaeon. Classification (GTDB taxonomy): domain Archaea; phylum Thermoproteota; class Bathyarchaeia; order Bathyarchaeales; family Bathycorpusculaceae; genus Bathycorpusculum. The sequence continues at coordinate 24,524 of CAWFTD010000014.1, read as the reverse complement.
TCAACTCTTCACTGCTTCCGAAGCTTTAGTGATTCTTGTGCCAACATTTCTAATTAACCTGCCAATTGTCCTGATAACATGTCCACTGTTGATTCGAGCAGTGTCTCCTAAACTGAGAACTTGGGGCATGTACTTTGGCAACTTTGCAGAATGGAGAAGCTATCGAAACACGAAACCACAATAATTTTCTTTTCACCGTTCTTTTTCATAAAGATAGAAAATACTTTTATGTTATCAGCCACTAAAGGCAACTTGCGGTAACTATGAAAATCCGAATAATCAAACTAACACCTGAAGCCCTCGCTGGAATGCTTAAGGGTAAACCATCCACTTTCACTTCTAACCTACCCAGCGATGCTGAAATTCTAGACATTAAAATGGACCTATTCACAAAACAAGTTTCTATAGTAGTTAGGAGCGAGAGTTTCGAGGATGTTGCCGAAGCCTTGCCGATCCCAGAGTTCCAGATTTCAAAAGCCGTAGAAGTCAAGGGTACTCCTAAACCTGCAGTATTCATTAAACCCAGCGTGATGCCTGAAGCTAAATCCCTGGTTGCGAAATTGCCTCAGCCGCAGCCAAGCCGGATGGCCTCGAAAATGGAGAATGAATTCAGCCCTGAACAGCGCAAACTGCTCAGTTTTACCGTTAAAGAAAACTGTGTAGTTGCTAAACCTGTTGTGTTTTTGAAGGCTGAATGGGATGACATAAACGAGGTTGTAAGGAGTTTAGGGGGCAAATGGGTTAAGGGCGACATAATCAGTTACTGGGAAATCCCCATGCTATAACTTGGTGGCTTGAGGTAGAAACGAAAAAACTTTAAACAAGAAACCCCTAATCAGAAGAGCAGTGAATCAAAGATGGAAAAAACAACAGACAAACCTCTAACAAGGGACGCCTTAGTCTCAATGCAAGTTATAGATGCAAAAGGACGTTTAGTGGGAAAAGTTAAGGATCTTGCTTTCGCCGTTGGAAAAACGGGGATTGCATTAACAGTTGAAAGCAAAGATGGCCAAATACAAAACATTGCATGGGAAGATGTACAAGCAGCAACAGATTTCATTGTTCTAAAGCCACAGTTGGTCCAGCAAGATATGTATCAGCAACCAATCCAAACTGCAGCTCAACCAGTCCAACAACAAACGCAGCAACAGGCATCTCAACCGCTTTGTTCAACATGCAGCAGACCCTTAACTTGGATTCCGCAATATTCAAGATGGTACTGCTACAACGAAAAGAAATACGTCTAAAAACGTTTCTTATTTCAAACATTTTTTCTATTTATTTTTTTTGCAGAATTCTTTCTTTTTTTGATTTATAGAATTTATTCTCTCTCACAATAATCTCAACGGATTTTTCAATGAAAACGAAAAAATGTATACCATACTAAATTCTCTGTTGAGATGGTGTCATTATAAACAAAAAGCCTATGTAGATTCAACGAGAAATAGGTTATCAAGAATTAGGCGGCAAGGAAATGGCTGAAACCCAAGAGCAAAAGAAAAAACGCAGAAAACAGCTTACCTTAACAGAGCAGGTGCAAGAAGAGACAGCAATCCAAAACGCCAAGGAAGTCACAGAAGCTCTCGACGAACTGGAGAAGCAAGGGCAACAGGTTGATATCCAAGTTTGCCCCAGATGCAAAAGTCCCAAAGTTGAACGCGCAAAAAGCACAGGCGGAGACATGTGGGCACATATAGGAATGCTCCCGCCAAGCTACACATGCCCCGAATGTGGCTGGCAAGAACGCATAATCCTAAAAGCCACCAACAAAAAGCTGACTGTACGGGAAGTCGAGATTATTCGAGAAGCAATGGATGAAAAAGGTGAAGGGTAAGCACTTTAGATAAAATTCATTGCCTAGTCGAAAAAATCAAAAATAGGGGAAATGTTTTGAAAAAATAATAAAGTTCTAGCGGATACTCTATTCTCCCCAGTCTTCGCCTTCAATTGTTAATTCTTGAAGATCTATGCATCCACCTCCATCATTTATTTTTTTAACTTCTAATTCCAGTCCACAGCCTGGACAGCTTAGGATTTCTCCTTTTTCTATGTCGCTGGGAACAGTTAGTTCGAATTCGCAGTCTGGACATTTGGTTTTGTTGTCCTTGCTGTGAAAATTTGAGTTTGTGAGATTAATCAATTTGTTTTTTCTCTTGTTTTGGTGTTATTTCTGTTTATGGTTGTGGGTGTCTATTATATATTGTGACTTTTCTGTCGCAAATTATACTATTTGTGTCCCATTTGGAACAATAAGATTGATCCAAAGCAAGTTAGAAAATATTTCAAAGAGTTTGGTTCGGTTATTCTTGTTTGGAAATCTTTCTGTAGTCAAGATATGCAAAAATTACAAGCAGAACCGTCCATGTGATGAATACGATATGGGCACCGCCTATGAAAATTGGGTCCGAAATAACCCGGTTGATGATTGAAATGGCAATTAGGAAGAGGGGACCAGTCTTGTTTCTTCGAACTATCCAGAGAAAAGCCATAAGGTTTAGCGCTGCAAGAACCACTGCGTTTGCAACCGCTATTCTAAAATCAACAGCTAAGGTGACACGCGCTTTTCCAAGTGGAATGGTAGGGTTAACTATCCAAAAAATTATTGATGCAACTTCAGCAATGATTGTTATGGCAACTAGAATCAACAGAATCTTGTGTTGTAGGTCTCGCATGGTGCAATTAATTAGGTTGGTTAGAATAAAAGCTTGAGGTACGCTGAGGCGTCGGTATGCGAGTAATCTTCCATTTGGACATGGATCACTTTTACACGGCGGTTGAGGAGCGGGAACGCCCAGAAATCAAAGGCTCAGCCGTCATCGTCGGCTCCGACCCGAAAGAAGGCAAGGGCAGAGGTGTGGTTAGTACAAGCAATTATGAGGCCAGAAAATCAGGCGTACGCTCAGGCATGCCCATTTCCCAAGCGTGGCGGCTATGTCCACGGGCGGTGTATTTGCCTCCGAATTTCCCATTGTACATCAAGGTTTCATCTGAAATAATGGAAATAGCCCGTAAGTACGCTGGGAAGTTTGAACAGTGGGGGATTGATGAGGCTTTTCTGGATGTATCAGACAAAGTAGGAGATTGGACTGAAGCGGAGGCTTTGGCGCTTGAAGTTAAGCAGGAAATCAAGGAAAAAGAAGGACTCACCGCAACCATCGGGGTTGGACCCAACAAACTCATAGCCAAAGTTGCCAGCGACTTCCGGAAACCCGACGGGCTAACAATCGTTAAAGAGACTGAAGTCGAAAATTTCCTCGCCCCCCTACCCGTCCGCAAGCTCCTGTGGGTTGGTCGCAAGACTGAAGCCAAACTCAAGGAGCTGGGCGTCGAAACGATCGGTGACTTAGCAAACTATGACCCCACCGCGTTGTCTTCGATGTTTGGTGTAATGGGTTTGCAGATGCACTTGATGGCGAAAGGTATCGACCGCAGCGAAGTCGAGGAACGCCTGGGCGTTAAAAGCATAAGCCATGAAACCACGTTTGAGGAAGATACCTCAGACTCCACCGTTATCTTTCAAGCGGTAGATGCCCTTTGCGAAGAAGTTCTAAAGGAAGCGGTCAACCAGCATTTACTTTTTAAAACGGTAACGGTGAAGATTCGATACCAGGGTTTTGAGACTCACACCCGAAGCAAAACCCTGCCTTTCTTAACCAACCGCCTGCGAGACCTGCAGAAAACCGCCAACGAGTTGCTGTTTTCTAATCTCGGCAAAGACCGTAAAGTCCGGTTGATTGGTGTGCGGGTTTCTAGTTTGATTTCAGGGGAGAAGCAACGGACATTAATTTAGAGTTCTTGGGCACCAGACATTTGCCAAATTCTTCTTCCCTGGTGACTTCGATGAGAGATTTTCTGGTCCGTGAGCAACAATGTCATAGAAGCCTGCTTGATAAATCCAACTCAAATTACGCCGCAACAGCAACATCTTTGGTTTTGTTAGTTTTTAGTATTCGTAATTCGTTGGGTCTTTTACGCCCGCTTCTCTGAAAGCTTTTTTGCGGTTCATACAAGACTCGCATTTGCCGCAGTGTTTGGCGCCGTTGCGATAACAAGACCACGTTATCTCGAAGGGTACCCCTAATTTGGTGCCTGCTTTGATTAAATCTGGTTTTTTGCCCCCGCTAAACGGCGCTTTTATCGTGATATCCTCGCAGGTTCCCAATCGCGCGGCTTTCTCGAAAGCTTCGTAGAATTCGCGTCGGCAGTCAGGGTAGAAGGGTTCGTCTGAGCCTTGGGCGCCATAGAAGATTTTGTCGGCGCCAACGGCGACTGCGTATGCGACGGCGACGGAGAGGAAGATGGCGTTGCGGAACGGCACGATGATTGGCGAACTGAACTCAGTAGTTAAGGGAATGTTGGTGTTGCAGAGTGAGGTTACGCCGCTGAAGATTTCTTTGAGGGCAGAGAGATCGATAATTTTTGTGGTTGTGCCAAGTTTTTCTGCGATTTTTTCGGCTGCTTGGGTTTCTTTTAAGGCGATTTGCCCATAATTGAAAGTTATGGGGTACAAATCGTAATCTTCTTTTTTTGCCCAGTAAGCTACAGCTGCTGAATCAGGTCCGCCGCTGAGAACGATTACGCATTTCTTTGTTTGTTTCATGTCAATGCCTTATTTTTTTCCAATTTAGGCGAATGCTTCTAACCTGCTCTCTCATTAGCAAACCACCGCTGGAACACACCCGTCTTCTTAAGCAACTTGAAGAGCGGCCATCCGATGAGTACGCTGGCAATGATGTTTCCTATAGCTATGTAAACTATGGTGGCAAGCAGCGGTAGTGATAACACATAAGACAACATCGATCCAACGGTTACTCCTAGGACCGAGGAGTAAGCTAGGCATGTTCCGATTACAGTGTAGTCGTTCTTCGTCTTCTTGTAAACGTAGTATACGACAAAGGACATTGCAAATGAAGGTACGGTGTTAAGTAAGTCGATTGGACCGAGCGGCGAGAATATGTTGGCGATGAATACTCCAAGGGTGTGACCCAAAACCCCAGCTATACCAAGTAAGGGAACAGCAGCAACCAAAGAGTCTGCTATTCGGACTTGAACGGGTCCATAAGAGAAGCCTCCTAAAACAACAACAAGGGCTGCATAGAGTGCAGCATAAATGGCTATTAAAGCTAAATCTTTCGTTCGTATTTTCAGGTTCATTTTCTCCCTACTCCCGGGTTTTATTTTTGGTTGGCGGAACGGGTAGGAGAATCCACTCACCCGCCAATTGCCCATAAAAACATGGCTCTACCCTAAAAACCTTTAGTGAAATGAGCACATTAATGCTGAGTGTCTTTTTGGTCTTCGGCGAAATATTAATTAGGCTCTCGGAAAGATTAGATGATGCTACTTCCTAGTGGATGGCATTCCGATAAACGGAGTTTTAGGGAGAACAAAATCATGTCACAAAACAATACAACTAGCCAACTAGTCCTCAAAGGCACAACAACAATTGGTGTTGTCTGCAAAGATGGCGTAATCCTCGCTTCAGATACCCGAGTCACGATGGGATACTATGTTGCCCACAAATTCGGCAAAAAAGTCTACAAAATCGACGACCACATGGGCATGACCATTGCAGGAACAGTGGCAGATGCACAACGTGTTGTTGACATTTTGACTGCCAATGCACGCCTCTACAAAATTAATCTGAACCGTCCCATGCCGATTAGCTCCGCGGCAAGGTTGGTTGCAAACTTGTTGTTCTCAGCAAGATACGTTCCCCTCTCAACACAAGTCTTGGTCGGCGGCATAGATGACACAGGACCACACGTCTATAACTTAGATCCCTACGGCAGTTTAACAGAAGAAAAATCCGTTTCCACGGGCTCCGGCTCACCAGTTGCCTATGGCATACTTGAAGACAAGTACCGTGAAGGCATGACCATCAACGAAGTACTACCGACAATCGCTAAAGCTGTTAATGCAGCTATGAAACGAGACGTTGCAAGCGGCAACAACTATAACATTATCGTAATTGACGAATACGGTTACAAAGAATTATCAGACGTAGAGAAAAACAAACTTCTCAAAGCAGGAAGCTAAAATTTGTGGCTCGAACCCAAGAAAAAGAAAAAGATAAGATAGAAATCAGCCAATACATTCTTCAAAAAGTTCCGCGAGAAGCAGAAGTCACCAGGATCGAATATGAAGGACCTATGCTCGCGGTTTACACTAAAAAACCAGAAATTCTAGTCGATCAAAGCAGCATAGTTGCCGAAATCGTTGGGGTTATTCGAAAAAGAATAGTTATCCGACCTGACCCATCGGTGCGCATTCCCGAATTGGAAGCAGAAAAAATTGCTCGTGAACTCATTCCTGCGGAAGCAGAGATAACAGATATTAATTTTGATCCAAGCCTCGGCGAAATCATTATTGAAACCAAAAAGCCAGGGTTAGTCATCGGCAGAAACGGCGCTGTTTTGCAGGAAATCATAAAGAAAACCAAGTGGCGCCCCCACGTACTTCGGAGTCCGCCGATAAAATCTAAGATAGTTACTCACATGCGTCATTATTTGCACTCGGAGAGCAAAGAGCGCGAACGCATCCTTCGTACCGTTGGCGAACGCATCTTCAGACCTAAAACCTACGATGTTGGCGACATCCGCATGACCGTTTTAGGTGGTGCTCAAGAGGTCGGTCGTAGCGCATTTTTGATTAAAACACGCGAAAGCAGTGTTCTGTTAGACTGTGGAATTAATCCTGGTTCTAATAGACCCTTTGAATCTTTTCCACGTTTTGACTGCCCAGAATTCCAAATTGACTCCTTAGATGCGGTAGTTATTAGTCATGCACACCTTGATCACTGCGGTTTAACTCCATTTCTCTTCAAGTACGGTTATGATGGTCCAGTTTATTGTACTGCACCTACTTCGAATTTGATGACGATGCTGCAACTCGACTACTTGGATGTTGCCAGCAAGCAGGGCGTTACCCCTTTTTATGACCAAAAGGATGTTCGTGAATGTGTTTTGCACACGATTCCGCTCAGATACGGCGTCGTAACCGACATTGCCCCCGATATCCGTTTGACTCTTCATAATTCAGGACACATTTTGGGCGGTGCTATGCTTCACTTGCACATTGGGGAAGGTTTACACAACATCGTTTACACCAGCGACTACAAGTTCGCTAGAACCATGCTTTTAGAAGCAGCAACGACAGAGTTTCCACGCATTGAAACTGTGATTACTGAGAGCACCTATGGCGGTACTGAAGACTTCATGCCTTCCCGTATAGAAGCAGAAGAAGCTATGACTAAAGTCATCAACCAAACCCTAGAGCGTAAGGGTAAAGTCCTAATTCCAGTTCCCGCAGTTGGCAGAGCTCAAGAAATCATGCTCATTATCAACGGTTACATGAAACGTGGCTTAATGAAAGAGGCTCCTGTCTTCATTGAAGGCATGATTAGCGAAGCCACAGCCATCCACACTGCTTACCCCGAATACCTCGGCAGAGAAGTCCGCCACAGCATCCTACACGAAGAAGTTAACCCCTTCCAATCTGACTACTTCACTATCGTTGAACATCCAAGTGTTCGGCAAAGCATAATCGAGGGCGAACCATGCATAGTATTGGCAACTTCAGGTATGCTTGAAGGTGGACCAGTAATCGAGTACTTCAAGAGTTGGGCAAGTGACGAGAGAAACACCATAATTTTTGTCAGCTACCAAATTGAAGGCACTATGGGTAAACGCGTTCAGAAGGGCGTTGGCGAAGTAACTATGATGGATAACGAGGGCAAAATGGCGGCAATATCAGTAAAGATGCAGACAGAATCAATCGAAGGCTTCTCAGGTCACTCTGATAGACGTCAACTAGTTAATTACTTAACTCATTTAAATCCAAAACCAGAACGCATCTTTGTGGTTCACGGAGAAAAACAAAAAACTATGACATTCGCTAACTTTATGGATAACAAAGTAGGGATAAACACGATTGTTCCAGCTATTCTAGAAACATATAGGTTACTGTAAGATAAGAAAACAAAAACTTTTAGGCTGACGTAGGTAGAGGTTCACTGGAAACTGGTGTGGGCGATTTTTCTCGCCAAATCCTTATTGTTTTTGGACAAATGACTACTCGTTCTTCGCCTAAACGTGCGATGTCGCCTTCTATGGATTCAGCGAACTGGTAGAGATCATTAACTGCAGTCTTTACGTTCTCTATACTTTTACTTGCAAGAGGCGTAACACGTAAAATTATGATGTTGCCATTCTTGACCTCTGTTTTGATGTTTTCAAGGTCAGATAATTCACGAAGAGGCATAGCTTTTAGGTAGGTTTTGCTTGGGGCGACAGGAACTTCGGGTTCTTGTTCTGCTTGTGGCTGAGTGATTTCTTGTTCTTGCTCGATTAATGATGCATTGTTTTCTTTTGATATCTCTTGGTAATTCGAAGTGGGTGTCTGCTCCTGAGTTATATCCGTTGGTTGTTCTATTTTTTCCTTAAAGAGTTGCAAGGGGTTCCTTTTGCAGTTCAGTCATTGAAACACTTTCTTGAGGAGGCACGGCTGGTTCTTCCTGTTCTGACTGTTTCTTTTTGTGAAATATATTGAAAGGCAATTCTTTCTCCTCTTATCCCATTAATATCTGTGCTTTAGCAGTTAAGCGTTTCTTTAACCAAACCTTCATGCGCTGCAACATGTAGATTTATTGGTACCACAATATTTGATTTGTGGATCACCAATCAATATTTTCCAGTTTTCTAAGTGTGGTTGCATGTTTACTTAAGCAAGATAGTTGTTATTGCTAAGAATTACGACTAATAAACGAAAAATCTATCCCAGATTTGTTTTTAACAAAGAATCATGTAGTTTTCCTTTTCTTTGTTGCTTCCATAAACCGCTTCAAATCAGGAGATACGATGAATGACGAAAAGAGTGTTAGGTCGGAAAGAGAATTGGCTGAAACTCGATAAATTAGCTATTATTTTTCCATTCTGAACCCGAAATCTTGTTAATGTCATAGAAACTCATCTTAGTTGATTGAGAATCCAAAATATCCTGCTTCGAATAAACAAGGTCCCCTTTTAAATGACTAAGATGTTATGAAAGATACAAAGAAGTACCCTGGAGATGCTAATTTGAGTCATAAGCATGAAATAAGAAAAACACATGTCTCATTCATCGAATTTGACGATGTAATGTTCACCAAATTAAAAGACATCAAATATTTTGGTGAAGGTAACTCTAAGGGAAGAGTGTTGGAGTTTGATTTTGAATATTGCCTTGTTTGTGACTTACGATTGCTCAATGGTGAACCAATTATGACCAGAGATATTTTAGAGGAAGAATTTGAAAAAATAGTTAACCAAGCAAAAAACGAAAGACATGCGGGGGTTGTCCAAACAATAATCCAGCATTCTGATTTTGAAATATTTGAACGATTACTTAAGCACGCTTTGGGTTTCGGTAAATTAAGAGAAAACAAAACTTGAGCAAACGGACTTTGTTAGGGCGTTATTACTTGTTTGTTGTATTCTTGGAGAACACTTGATCAGTTGAGATTAGAATCAATAATGTTTATTAATATTCAATATATGTTTTTTATGTGGGCAAAAAGACATGAGCGACAAATTAAAAGAAAGTTTAGAATATTTAAGATGTTGCACCGCTTTGGAAAATGAATCCTTCAGACTTTTTGAAACAATATCAAAGAAGATAAACCAACCTGAAAGTAGCTATATTTTGGGAATCGCCTCTGACAGCTTGAAAAATGCAAGAATTATTCAGGGAATACTTGAAAGCTTTGACCTGCCCGAACAAGACAATAAAACTACCATTAAAGAATTGTCAGAATTAGCCTCGGAAATAATGCTTCTCGAAAAAAAAATCTCCAAAATTAATAATTTAGAATACCTAATTTCCTGCGAAATGCTGAAAGAATCAATGAAACTTGCAGATCTCCTTAGCGAGGTTTACACAAGCTACCTTAAATCATCATTAATAAGAATAATCGTCGATGAATTATCAAAAACTGGATTGATAAGCTTGCCGAATTTCAAGAAGGTTTTTGAACACTTCATAGAAGAAAAAGGAAAGCACAAAGAAATCATCACCGAAACAATGTATATTCTTGAAGTAAAAGAAACTGAGACCCGAAGACAAATAACACCAATAATTAAATATCAAAATCCCGAGCAATGGATTCACGAATCAACAATCCATTCCTTCTCCACTCCAACTGCCACAGCATTAACTGAAACTTAACATAACCATAAAATCGGTTTAAATATGAATCTGAAGAATTGGAAACAAATCATGGTGAAGAAAATGGGAGAAAAACTATGTTAACATGTCCCAACAACAAATGCGGCAAAGTTTTTGATAAACCACTCCAAACAATAAATCTTCAGCAAAACTCTGACACACCTTACAATTCATGTCCCTATTGTTTTACGGAAATAACTCTACCGGAAAGCGTGATCGAAAATCCTTCAGAAGAATCGTTCACAGAGATTGAACTCGACAAAGAAGAGTCCGCTGAGGTTTTGGAGAAAACGATCATCTGTAATCATCACCTCGGCTACTTAAAAGAGAAAGAACTAAAACAGCAAATTCCTGAAGAATGTATTTTGTGCACAAGAGTAATTGACTGTATGCTAGAAAGTAGCACTTAGAGACTAACCTTCGTTATCCAAAAATGAACATGATTGCTCAGGTTTTACCCCTCGACTTATCTTGGGCCTTTTCTACAAAGCGGATTCGATTGGATTTTGAATATGACTTTCAGCTTTCTTTAGTCAATTGGGTAACAGACCGTTGACAAGTTATCCGAATTGAAAAGTCAAAAATGTCTAAGCTATGTTATATATTATTAATTTGGGTAATTCAAAAATAAAGGATTTCAATATGTAGTGGCGGGCCGAGTGGGATTTGAACCCACGACATCCAGCTTAGAAGGCTGGCTCGCTATCCGTGCTGCGACATCAGCCCAGCAATCGCAAAAATAAAGATGAACATTCATGTTTTAAGGTTTCCTATAGACAACAGAGAAAAAAACTACAACAAATAATTTCGTGCTGAAGGCTTCTTAAAGACCCCAAGTTAATTCTTCTTTCTTGTAACATTACTAGAAAGTTGTTTCAATTGGCAGATCTTAAGTGCGAGACATTAAAACTAATCCTTCAATTTTGTACTTGAACTTTTAGAGTTATCTGCCAAAGAACCCAAATATGCCATTAACTTTGGCTACTAGGTGCAAAACGAACTTAAGCAACGGTTACAATACTATTAATGATTAAGGCTAACGTATCTATAACTAATCTAGTTTTAGGCAACTGTGCAATCTAGATTTGGGTAGGTGATGTTGAATTGAAAATGTTTGATGCAATGATATTAAAAAGAGAAATGGGAAAAAGCTGCAATGTAGATGTAAAAATTCTTGAAACTATGAGGGATGGACTTATTTTAAGGATTACGGAAAATATAATTAATAAGAACTCACTTGTGCTCATAACAGATTTTGTTAATAAACATAAGTTAAATATGTTATTTGATAATGGGGTTTATTTCATTTCTAATCAATTAATTGCTCCGTCTGAACCAACTTTTCTGTCAGAGTAAGGTGGCTGAATTCATAAACAGAGCTTACCCGTAAAACCTGATTTGGGAAATAGGTTTGGCTCCTGATGAATGGATAGCCCTTCCTCTGATCTAGCAAATAACTACTTGAGGTTTAACTATTATGAAATGTTTTGATGAACAATCTGCTTTGGGGCATCCTTCACAAGTGCTAAAACTATTTTTTTGGCATGGTAAAATATAAGCTCGGTCCACATTATCACTTCCATCATATTGTTGTATAGTGTATTGTGTCTTAATATGTTATAGGACTTGGATAAAAACTTTGCTAAAAACACTCATCTCGTTTATTGAGTTGAAGAGTTACGTTTAGTTTACAAGCCAATGTTTAGGTATTTTCAAAGTTGATTAGCCAGAAACATTCTACTTTTCAATGATTAAGAATGTTATTTTGGAAAAAAATTAACTAACTCGAATATTTGTTAATTCGGTTAAGCAGTTGTACGAGAACTTCCAAATAGCTATGTAACCAACCGAATTTTTCTTAACCCTCGTAAAACCTTCGACCTTAATCTTCTTAGCAATAATTCTTAGAGATGAATCTTGGCTTCATAAACCTTAGGTATATTATTACCTCAATATGTTTCTGGTGCAAAATGAAAAACAGTCATAAGTTGGAGAGTCGCGCTTTAGATTCTCCTATCACTAGAGATTTTCTCGATTTAGGTGCTGTCACGCAGGTTGTCGAGGAAACCTTCAGTAAGGAACCCAACTACAAAAATGGCGCCAAATGCAATTTAAAAAATTTTAAAAAGCGTTAAATGTTTAGCCACAAAATTTTAATCTTGTTCAACTTAACGGTTAAGAGGTAACTATATTTTCCAGCCGGGTCCAGTTTTTTTGCCAAGAGCAAACACTTGAATGTGCCCAATAATGATCAGTACCATCCAAACTGAAGAGTAGAAAAAGTAATACACGAAGAGTTCATGCAATTTTATTTCTCTGAAACCTAGTTTTCTTGCAAAACCATAAAATACTGCAGCGGTAATCGCAAAGCCTGAAAGTGATATTAGAAGAATTTTAACTATGTCAGCGGTTCCTAACGATAAGAGGAAAAGTGGCAAGGCAAAGTTGAATTTCACTGACAAGAAAAGCGAAGAAACCAGCAGCGAATTGTACATCCACGTGCTGGGAATGAATGCGGTTAAAAAGAAAACGACGGCGGATGGGTAGAGGAAAAATAGGCTAGGTAGAAAAATTTGGGGCTTTTTGACGAAGCGTCTGGCTAACTGTTTGTACCAGTCTTTGAGCCACAAGGCTTGTCCAATTGACCATCGCCTGCGTTGGGTAAACCATTTTCTCCAATCCCCGTGAACTTCATTTTTTACCTCCACATCCGTTGTGTAGGCAAAGCTGCTGTCCTCCAGGAACGCTCGTGTGGCAAGGTCTATGTCTTCAGCTACAACCGTTCGAAAACCGTGGACTTTTTCGAACATTTCCCGTCTAATGGCGAAGCCTGCACCGTTTACGGCGGGACATTTATGCATGTACCTTGACGCAAGCCATGAGCTAATGTTGAAGGTCAAGTATTCGTAGTAAGCCATTTTTGAGAGGAAAGATTTGCCCTTGGTAACTATTTTTTTAATGTCCAGTATGTCTGTGTGCTGCATTTCCATGACGATTTTTCGGAGGTAGTCAGGGTCGTTTGGGATGCCAACGTCTGAGTCAAGGAAAAGCAACACTTTACCCGTGGAGAGTTTGACGGTGTTGTTGCATGCGTTTGCTTTTCCCGTACGTTCTTTGTTAACTATAAATTTGACGTTACTGTTCTCAATCTTTTTGATTTCTTCAAGTAGCTCTTCAGTCGGCTGATCAACAGTGACAAAAATCTCTTTAGACACATTCTGCGAGGATAGTTCGTTTAGCATACCTGCTAATTGATTGGATTCTTTGTAAACAGGAATGAAGATACTGACGTCCACGACTAATCCTCAATTAAACAACTATAAACAACTCTGTTTATTTTCATTGGGGTTTTTAAATTATTCTACAGTTAGGTGGTTAAACGTCGGTTCGGTATGGTCAAAAACTAGAATTTTGCTGTAACCAACACTACACCCAACACTGTTAGAACGATGCTTATGACCAGTCTCTGGGAGACACGTTCAATTTTCCGAAGATATAGGATCGCAAAAATAGCTACGAACACAGGTTCAATAGAAAGAAGTGGCGTTATCACATAAACGTCGTCGAAGCTTAAAGCGTAAGAACTCAGCATCCACGTAATGGCTTGACCGACTCCTGCAACCCAGAATAACCGCATATCGCGCTTCAAAGATAATTCATTGCGTATTGACGCTGAAAACACCAACATGAATAGGAATGGCAAAAGTGAAGCTGTGTAGGCAACTGAGACGCCTAAAACTGGAGCGTCAAAGAGGATGAGTGCGTATTTGCGCAATATGCTGCCTACACCCAAGATTACTCCTCCAATTATTGGGTAAATGAGATCCTTTCCTGAATACTTGATTTCCACTGTTTGTTTGTCTGGAGCTCCATTCGACAAGGATTCCCCCCAAAAAAACCATCAAGATACCTGTCCAGTTACCAGGTGCCAAAATTTCGCTTAAAAAGAGAACAGCCAAAAACGATGTGTACACAGGATAAATAGAAAATAGGGACGAGTTGATTGGTGCTCCCAGCTTTCTCATCCCCTGATAGTACAATAGTCTCACAAATCCAGGGGTAAAGACTCCGCTTAACCCAAACAGCAAGGATACTTGCTATGTTGACTACTGAGAAATCTGTCAAGATCAATGCAAGAGGCCAAAGAACCAGCATTCCCACCAAGCTGATGGCTAAGCTGATATTGAAGGTGCTTGATTGATTAGAGACCTTCCTAACCAAAACTACCGAGATAGCTGAAGTTACCGCTGAAAGAATAGCTAAAGCTACGCCAATCACGCATTCCAAGTCCACGAAGCGGTAATAAAAACTATTCCGTGCTCTTAGCTTCAACTGATCTTTTCTCGCATTATTACAGGTAAATTATTATTTGCGGCAAGTGAATCTATCAACGTTATGACTCGAATTAAGGCGGTAAGTTTGCTATCAGGCGGTTTAGACAGTATCCTCGCCACAGAACTCATCCGTCGGCAAGGCATCGAAGTCATAACTTTCAACGTCAAAACTCCCTTTGGAATCCCAAAAAAAGACGGGTCAAGCGAAGCCACCCAAGCTGCTGACCAATTAAAAGTGCCGCTCAAAGTCCTCTGCGTCGACCAAGACTACTTGCGTATGCTGCGCAAGCCAAAACATGGTTACGGCAAAAACCTAAACCCATGTATAGACTGCAAAATTTTCATCTTAAAAAAAGCAAAAAAATACGCCAAAGAAATTGGCGCAGACTTCCTATTTACCGGGGAAGTTTTAGGAGAACGCCCAATGTCTCAACATGGTCCAGCTTTAAAAGTTATTGCTGAAGAATCGGGGCTAAAAGGAAAACTTTTGCGTCCTCTATCAGCCAAATTGTTGCCTGAGACTGTTGCGGAAAAAAAGGGTTTAGTTGACCGAAACAGGTTGCTTAGCATTCAAGGTAGATCGCGTAAGCCTCAGTTTGAGCTTGCCAAGGAATATGGGATTACGACTTTTCCTTCTCCTGCAGGAGGATGCCTACTTACCTGCGAAGAATACTCAAAAAAACTACGCGACCTCTTCGAAAACAAAAAACACCTCTCTATTGAGGATATTGCTTTGTTGCGGGTGGGCAGGCACTTTAGGTTTGGCAAAAACAAGATAATCGTTGGAAGAAACGAAGCTGAAAACAAATTCTTAACCGCCAACAAAATGAGAAGCGACTTCTATTTTGAGCTCTCAGAAGTCGTCGGACCAACAACCCTTTTGCAAGGACCCAAAACAAAAGCAGCGATTGAGATAGCAGCTAAACTAACAGCCTCATACTCAGATGCTAAGTCGGGAGAAGTCACTGTGAAACTTCGGTAGCGAAGCACTAAACAAAACCATAACCGTAGCGTTGCCTCAGAAATTGGACGTAGAAAGACTTAGAGTTGGCTATTTAACGAAAAAACTAAAAAAATAATCTCATCTTTTGTTATCGGCTAGCCATCACAAGACTTATCCCTCAATCCACACTTAATAAGAAGGGGTAAAAGTTGACGATTCAAACTAACAGAACATTGGGTGGACTCGGTGCTATTTTCTCCGTGCTGGGTGCAATCAGCACTATTTCTTCGGTGTTTTTGTATGGGTACCCAACTTCGTCAATTGCTAATTTGTCGCTTGTGTTAATTAGCGGGGTTGTTGGGCTTTTTGGTTTCGTTGGGTTTATCCTATTTCTGATTGCTATGTACGGGTTTTCGAGGGATTACACTGAACATAGAATATTCAACTATATCCTGTATGGTTTTCTCTGTACCGTTGTAGCTGGTATTATAGCCGTTACTTGTTGTAGTCGTTATTTTCTTATTCAATTTAGGAACCATAATTCCAAACCTTAACCAATCAACCACAACACCTTCTCAAGTTTCAACATCTATGTTAACTTTCATGTCTCCCTTCTTGGCGGTTTTCTCTTTTGTTGGGGTTATTTGGGTTGTGTTCAATGTGTTGGCGTTCAGGTTGTTAGGAGAAAAATCTGGGGTGCCACTGTTTAGGACCGGCGCATCAGTTTTGTTAGCCGGCGCGGTGGTTAACGTTGGGGTTGGAATATTGCTTGCTTTGTTGATGTATTGGGGGGCAATTGACTATAACACTTTCTTGTTAGGTTCCATTCCGGGTGGATTAGTGCAAGATGTTGCGTGGGTATTGTTGGCGATGGCTTTCTTTAGAATAAAAGTGCCGCCTGTCCAGTCCATTTCATTTTCCAAGCGTTACACCTGTAGCAGGACAAATGATGTATTGCCGAAATTGTGGAACACCAAACCAAACAGACGCTGTCTTCTGTAGTCGTTGCGGACAAAAACTCTAAAGTTACTCTTTCTTCATTGCCTCTACCTTAAGCTCTCTAGGCATCAACTCAATGGCGTAACGTAGTGCAGTTCTTGGCATTACGCTGCGGTTTCTAATCACATAATCAAAGACTGCTTTCTGGTGTTTTCGGCTTTCCTCCTTAAGGAGCCACCCATAACCCTTCTGCACCATATCATCCTCATCCATCAACAACACACTGCAAATTTCAAAGGCATCCTGCAAAAACAGCCCTTTTTTCGCCGGGACAATCAGCGATACGGCTGAAGCTCTCTTAAGCCAACGGTTCTCGCTTTTAGACCAACTCTTTACTTCCAAAATAGTCTGAGGATACTTTTCGAGCATATCACCGATGGTGTGGTTGCAGAATCCGTCACATTTTGCCCAATTGTTGATGTAAACTTCAATCCACCGCTTGAAGGTTGCCAAATCGTTCGGCTCCAGATTATCTATGTAGTTAGGAAGCCAAAACGCAACGATGAAAGCTTCTTCTGTATAGTCGGAGCGGTAGAGTTCTTCGCATAACCCAAAAATCGTTCGTTTATCTAAGGTTTTTACTCTCGGCCAATATTTTTTGGCGATGTTACCCACAGTTTCTGTTTTAACTCCATAGTACTTTACTTGTTCTTTGAAGAACCGCTGAAAACTCTTTTGTGTCTTGGTGTCGGTGGTGGCTTTTAGGTCGGCTCTGATTTGGGCTAAGACATTGGTCATGACTGAGAAATCATGTTTTGGGGAATAATAGCTTTTCTAACAAGGGACTGAATTAAAACAGGATAGGAAGTATTCTATTCAAATAACTTATGAACTCATATAACTATTGATAAATTGAGCAACAAAATTAGTAATGTGTCTTAATATTTTTAATTCAAGCTTAATCTAAGTACTCAAAAACGAAAGAGAAAAATGATTTGTTGGGGAAAGATGACTGCTTAGAAATCTTCCATCTGATACAGACCCAAATCTACGTTTAATGTTTTTTCGGGTCCGCAGCTGTCTTCAAGGTCATAGAGGTGACTTGTAGCTTTATCTAAACGGCTTTTTTTAACGGTCATTTTAGGTTTAACCATCCTAACTTTCATTTTTTCTTCAGGTTTAGGCAATACAGTGGATGCGCCAAGGACCAGAGTGTTGTCGATGATTTTTGGGGTAATCTGGATTTTGGGGTCTTCAATGGAGAGATGAAGTTTGAGGTGGTCTTCGTTTAGGTGTTTAGTCAACGCCTTTGCGCCTCCAGACTTCAGCACTTATTAGATCTCGGATTGCGACTCGGATGGCTTCGGCACGGTTTGGATAGAACCGTTCGTCGACCAATTGGTCCAAAGCTTTTATATAGGTTTCAGGCAGATACAGAGTGATTAATTTCATTAGTGTTCTCTCCCTTAGCTGGTGAGTGAATGATTAAAACGTATATTCTTGGTTATACTTCTATATAATATGTGGCAAATATGCTTATAACATGTTCGTCCATTAACTTATAAACCTTGAAATATGAGTACTGCAGTTATATGTCAATTCAGCCATAGCGAGAATTATGTTTTTATTCCTTGTTGAAGCAACTAGCGATTGAATAAACCATGGACACGCAGGTTTTCATTAAGAACTTCGGTTGCTCATCCAACATAGCTGACGGTGAAGTCTTAGCAGGATGCCTAGCAAAAGCAGGGTTCCAAATAGTCCATTCAGAACTAGACGCAGATCTTCTGATCTTCAATACTTGTGGTGTCAAAGGACCAACAGAAAACCGCATAATTGACGCTCTAAAACACGCCCCAAAAAATAAGAAAATCCTAATCGCAGGCTGTTTGCCAAAGATTAGCTTTGAGCGGTTATGCTCTGAAACATACTTTAACGGCGTAGTTGGTCCCGCTTTTGGTTCAGAAATCGTGGATGTCGTGAAAAGAGTTTTTGCTGGAGAGAAAGTGATAGATTTAAATCCTGCCAAGAAAAAGCCCCCCCTAAGTCTTCCAAGACAAAAGTCTAACCCAGTTGTGAGTATTATTCCTATTAATTTCGGTTGCTTAGGCAGTTGCACATATTGCTGTGTGATCTTTGCCCGCGGACACTTGAGGAGCTACAGTACCAGCGAAATAGTTGAACGTGTACAAAGCGATTACGCGGCTGGTTCCAGAGAATTCTGGATTACCTCGCAGGACACCGCGGCCTACGGAAGGGACTTGGGCACCGACCTAGCAGAGTTAATCACTGAAATAGGTTGTTTACCGGGGGATTTCCGTGTCAGAATCGGCATGATGACCCCCAACTTGATCACTGAAATGCAAAATCGGTTGATAACCGCTTTTGATGACCCAAGAATTTTCAAGTTCTTACATTTGCCTGTTCAAAGTGGTGACGATTCCGTGCTTCAATATATGCACAGGTTCTACACAGCGGCGGAGTTCAAGGAAATCGTTAAAACCTTCCGAACAGAATTCCCGCAATTGACTCTTGCAACCGATGTTATTGTTGGTTTTCCAGGTGAAACCGCAGAAGCTTTTGAAAATACACTTGAGCTTCTGGAGGAGGTTAAGCCAGATGTGACTAATGTTTCAAAGTTTTTTGCTCGACCCAAAACGGTAGCAGCCAGAATGAAGGAGAGTTTAGTGAGTAAGGAAGAAACTAAACGACGAAGTACTGTTACAGCTGAGTTAGCTAAGCGGCTTTCAGCAGAGCGGAACCAGCGTTGGGTCGGTTGGAGCGGCGAAGTTCTCATCGATGAAAAGGGCAAAGTGGAGGGTTCATGGGTTGGGCGCAATTTTGCTTACAAGCCAATTGTAGTTAAAAGCAAAGATAATTTGTTGGGCAAAACTTTACAGGTTAAAGTTGTTGATGCTTTGGGAACATACCTAAATGGCGAATTAATCGAAAATTAACCTCTTGTTCTTCTCAAAAAACCATCATTGTCTGACGTACCATTTTTAAAAATCTAATGCCTGCAAAAATTCCAATGCACCTTATGCACTAATAGGTTCCAGCCTTGAATCGCTGTTAGTCTACGAATAGTATGTAGATGCAATTTGTAGGTTAATGGAACGCTTAAATAATTTCGCCTATGTATTCTGTTCGAGCTGAGAAATTGATATCAACGCAGTCGCGCCTCTATTTTTTCAACACTCTAACTCGGAAAAAAGAAATTTTTAAACCCTTAGAAGTAGAGAAAGTCAAAATGTACACGTGTGGTCCCACGGTTTATGATTTTGCGCATATTGGAAATTTTAGGGCTTTTCTGTTCGAGGACTTGCTAAAGCGTTGGATGGTTCAGCGGGGCTTCAAGGTTACGCATGTAATGAACTTAACAGATATTGATGATAAGACTATAAAGGGTAGCCAAAAACAAGGTGTGCCGCTTCGCCAATTCACTGATTTCTATGTGAAAGCATTCTTTGAAGACATCAAAGCCTTAAACATTGAGCCAGCAGACATTTACCCAAAAGCCACCGATCACATACCCGAAATGGTCGACCTAATTAAGACGTTGATGACGAAAGGCTACGCCTATCGAGGTGAAGATGGCTCAATTTACTTCTCGGTATGCAAGTTCTCTGACTACGGAAAAATGTCCAAAATTAAAGTAGACGAATTAAAAGTTGGCGCTAGAGTCAGCCAGGATGAATATACCAAAGAAGAGGCACAGGATTTTGCGCTTTGGAAAGCGTGGACACCAGAAGACGGCGATGTTTACTGGGAAACCGAGTTAGGCAAGGGTAGACCGGGTTGGCACATCGAATGCAGCGCTATGTCGATGAAGTATCTGGGCGAAACCTTCGACATTCATTGCGGTGGCGTCGACAACATGTTTCCCCACCACGAGAACGAAACAGCCCAATCCGAAGCTGCCACAGGCAAGAAATTCGTGAATTACTGGCTTCACAACGAGCACTTGCAGGTTGAGGGCAAAAAAATGTCCAAGCGCCTGGGCAACTACTACACGCTTCGCGATCTATTGGCTAAAGGCTATGACCCAATTGCAATAAGGTACCTGTTAATGTCTACGCATTATCGCCAGCAGTTCAACTTTACGTTTGAGGGTTTAGAAGCCGCTAAAGGGGCAGTTGACAGGCTGAAAAACTTTGTTCGGCGTCTGCATGACACCGATGGCAAGAGTAGCGACGGAAAAGTCGCCGCTTTCATCGAGAAAGCGGAAGTCTGTTTTGGAGGTTCAATGGATGATGACTTAAACATCGGTATTGCATTGGCTTCGCTGTTTGATTTTGTCCGCGAAATAAACAATTTACTAGATGCCAACAAGGTAAGCAAAGCGGAAGCAGCCGACGTTGGTGGCTTAATGATGAAATTCGATGCAGTCTTAGGCATTATCGGCAAGGTAGAGGTAGAAGAAGCCCTATCTCCTGACATTGATGTCCTAGTGCAGAAGCGTGAGGCAGCCCGCAAAGCAAAGAACTGGAAAGAAGCCGACGCAATAAGAGCCCAACTAAAAACTATGGGTATAGTGCTTGAGGATACAGCTCAGGGTATTCGGTGGCACAAAGAGAAAGCTTAGTTTTTGCCGCCAAAATTCCATTTTTCATTACTGTACTTTTCTATGTAGAGCTTGTTTGCATTTTCAACTTCAGATGGTGTTAATTCGCCTTCTTCAAACTGGATTTTCAGAATTGCCCTAAACCCCTGAGCTAAAGCGTTTGCTATTGTTTCTGGCGCTACATTGTGGCCTAGTTCGTCCTGAATGCTCGTGATTTTGCGTTTGGCAATTTCTGCGGCTTGGGTGCAACTGACGTCGTTTAGTTTTAGCAGAGTGAACATTTTTGGCAAATCCACACTTCGAAGTAAAGTTCCATGTTGCAGAACCACGCCGTGAGTTATGATTTGGCTGCTGCCTGAGATTTTTTTTCCGTTAACAGTTAGGTTTGGACAGTTTTTTGCGTCTCCACCGCTAAAATCAGCGGATACTCCCAACAGCCTTAATGCATCGGTTATCGTGCTATAAATTTTGAAGTAAACGCCTATTATATCACCTGTACCAAAATCTGAGGTTCTGGCGGTCACGCTGTAAGTAACTTCACCTTCGAAATCATGGTATACGGTGCCGCCTCCGCTAATGCGCCTCACTATATCAACTCCCTGCCGTTTGCAGGAATCAATGTGAACTTGGGTGTCAGGGTTCTGGTTTCTGCCGATACTTACGGCAGATGGCTTCCAACGGTAAAACCGCAAAGTGTTCGGAACCTTTCCTATGATTAATTCGTTAAGGATTGCTTCATCAATTGCCATGTTCATGTAGGCATTGTTGGTTTGTAAGGATAGTAAGCGCCAGGTATCCATAATAGTTCAATCCTTTGAATGAGAAAATAGGCAAGTACATAAAGCTATTACGCTGATCATATCAGCCAAATTGAGATTAAAACCTGACAAAACAGACACTATTACTTAAATTTTATTGAAAATACGTGAGGCTTTTTTTGCTTATGAAAAATCATAAATACTTTTTGAAGAATAGATAATTAGGTGTTTATTTGAAACAAAGAGTCTCAGCAATTTGTTTAATAGCCTTAACAATTCTCGCTGCAGCTTCGACAATAAGCCTTACAAATGCAGTCTCAACTACAAACCCAACCACGTCTTCAATTGTTCAAATTGTTTCAGTCACAGGAAATGGATGGATTAATCCTCAAGGGAAACGCGACGACTTCAGCTTTGCCGGTAACAACGGAATATTAAAAGCAGATGGCTGGCGCTATGGCCCACAAGCTCAAGCTAGCTTTACAGGTAGAGATTTCAGGACAAGCCAAGTAATCCAGGTTTGGAGCACAAAAGTTTGGCGCCTCAAAACTGACGTTGTAGAAAACGGCAAGAGGGTAATCATAGCTGGTGTAGCCTCAGTTAAAATTGGGCAACAAGATCTCAGAAGCAACTGGTGGTTCAGAATTACTGCAAAAGATGTTGCTGACAACAAGGACGGGTTCATGATTCAACTTTGGAGACCCATAGGTTCAAGCAACGTTGGCGGATGGTCCCCTCAAGACTTTAAAGCTGATAGACCTGGCAGTTTGCATCTCAATTCAGAAGCTTTCTACCAAGTTCAAGGCATGCTCAAAGGCGGCAACATATTGATTAAGCCATAGAATGGCTACAAATCATATTTTGTTGTTGTCCCATTTTTTACTCTAATTTTGTGGTACTTTTGTTCTAGTTATGTATGGTCTTGTTGATTGAAGATAAAGCCTTAAAACCCGATAAGTGCATCATTAGGAAATGCCGAGGAATTTAAATGAAAGTCATTGCGGGTCCAGCATCCAAAGAGCTTGCTGAAGCGGTTTCAGCACAAACGGGTTTCCAAAATGTTCCTGTTATATCAAAGATTTTTCCCGATGGAGAATCCTACATTCGCCTTGAGGGTAGCGTTCAAGGGGAAGAGGTAGCAATTGTTCAGACTACTTGCCCTCCTATGCAAGATGGGCGGCTTTTTCAGTTGGCGTTCATGGCTGATGCTGCCAAACGTGGTGGCGCCAGTAAAGTTATTGCGGTCGTACCCTACTTGGCGTATGCTAGGCAGGACAAAACTTTCCTTTCAGGCGAAGGCATAAGCGTTGAAACCATCGCGCGCATGCTTATGGCGGCTGGAATCGACCAGTTCTTAACCGTAAACATACACTCGGAACTCACCCTGGCGCGGTTTCCGTTTCCAGCTAAAACCCTCAGCGCCATCCCCCTCATGGCTGAATACTTCATTAACAAAGGTCACAAAGGCGCATACGCATTATCTCCTGACAAAGGTGCGATGTACATTGCAAAGCAAGCGCAGGCAGTTTTAGGCGGCGAAGCTGGGCACCTTAACAAAACCCGCGACAGATACACAGGACAAACTATTCAAACCGCCGAAGGACTAAATGTAGAGGGCCAAACAGTCATAATCCTTGACGATATTATCAGCACCGGCGGAACAATTGTTGGCGCTGCAAAAATCCTTCGCGAGAAGGGCGCTAAACATGTTTTCTGCGGTTGTGTCCATGGCTTACTCATCGGTGATGCAGAGAAACGGATCCTCGAGGCGGGCGTCGAAGAAATCGTGGGTACCGACAGCGTTCCCGGAAGCGTCAGCAAGGTGTCACTGGCACCGCTCATCAGTCAAGAGCTTAAGGCGCAGCAATAGTGCCTAAACTCTTCTTTTTGCTTTCTGGCGAGAATGAGACGTTGCCTGCCGCAGAAGTTAAAGCGATTTTAGAATCTGAAGGCTATGGCTACTCGAATGCTTCGGAGTTTGACCAGATTCTGCGGTTAGAAGCGGATGAGGGCTGTGTGCAATCTGTGCAGATTCGCTCGGCGTATACGCGGTTTTGTGCCTTGGAACTATTAGTGGCAAACGCCAATTTTGATGACATTACGAAGGCAGCGTTGGAAACAGATTTCAAAACAATTCTCAAACCCGGCGAAAGCTTCGTTGTACGCATAAACCGCATAAGAAACTACGCTGACGAAGAAGTAAACACGATGGTTCTTGAGGGCAAACTGGGCAAACTAATCTTAAACCTCACTGAAGGCACCAGAGTTAGCCTAAAAAATCCTGATAAAACCTTCATAGGTATAATAACAGACGATAAGCTCATTTTAGGTTTGAAACTAACCGATATAACCAGCAAAACCTTTTCCGAACGCCGTCCGCGCAAGAAACCGTTTTTTCATCCTTCAGCGATGCCTTCGAAGATGGCTCGTTGCATGGTGAATCTGGCGCATGCAAAAACTGAATCTGTGCTGTTGGATCCATTTTGCGGCACAGGCACCTCGCTCATTGAAGCGACATACATTGGTTGCCGAGCAGTTGGAGTGGATGCGCAGAGGCGAATGATTTTGGGAACAAAGAAAAACCTCCTTTTCTTCAATATCTCAGCAGAAGGGTTAATTTTTGCGGATTCACGTAAACCACCTTTCTTCAAAGTCGATTGCATAGTGACTGATCCACCATATGGTCGCTCATCAAGCACACTAAAATCAACTACTAAACAGTTGGTCGAAGATGTTTTAGCATCCTCACTTGAGTTGCTGGGTGTGGGGCAACGGATTTGTAT
>CAWFTD010000013.1:0-18232 GCA_963818655.1 Candidatus Bathyarchaeota archaeon | reverse complement strand
TCGACACCACAAACTTCCACATCTTGCCAGGAAACAAAACATCTGAGGAAATGTTAAGCGAAGTAGAAGACGGTTTAATTGTCTATTACCTGCAAGGTGCCCACAGCAGCAATCCCGTCAGTGGCGAATTCTCTGTTGTCGCAACACCGGCTTGGAAAATCAAGAACGGAAAAATCACCCATTGCTCTCGAGGTGTCATGCTGGCTGGAAACGTTTTTGAATTGCTCAAGAACATCAGCGTAGTCGGTGGTAATGAGCGGCAGATGGGGCAGTTGATTTCTCCTTGGATTCAAGTGGAAAATGTTAGGGTGATTGGACAATAACTCAAGGTTTCAGACTATTTGCCCAGAAACTCTTTGAGTACTCGCCTAAAACACCCTCATAGATATGTTTAGTTTGTTGAGCGATTTTTTCCCAATCATACTTTTCCTGAACCCGCCTGTACGCGTTATCTCGAACGTATTTGGCGTAGTTTCGGTCAAGTAGAACTTTTGATATGCCCCAAGCTAAGGAGTCAGGGTTGTTGGGGTAAACCTTAACGCCTGTTACGTCGTGTTCAACGATTTCTGAAAGGCCGCCCGTGTCAGATGCAACCACAGGGCTTCTCGCAGCCATAGCTTCCAAAGCGACAATTCCGAAGGGTTCAAAGAGCGATGGCACAACCGACACATCAGCAACCCTTTGCAGCTTAAGCAAAGTGGGTTCATCCATGAAGCCTTCAAAGAGCACCTTATGTTCTAATCCCATGCTGCGTACGATGTTTAGCAGTTGCTCTTTCATGTAGCCGCTCCCGACTATTATGAATTTGGCGTTTACTTTGCTGAGAACCTTGGGCACTGCGTTGATTAAGACATGGATCCCTTTTTCATAGACTAAACGTCCGACGAAGAGAACGATTTTTTCTTCTGGCAGGGCAAACTTGCTTCGGAATTGGCTTAAGTCTTCATCACCATCGTAGTTCTGTATGTTTACGCCGTTTGGAACCATCACCAACTTGTCACTGGGCAATCCAAAAGCATATTTGACATGTGAAATCATGTAATTGCTGCAGCAAATTACCTTCCACGCCTCGTAAGTGAGCCATGCTTCGGTTTCATGAATCATTTTTTCAGTCATCGTATGTAATCCGTCCCTTCGACCCATCTCAGTTGAATGCATAGTTACCAGCAAGGGTTTTCGGAAAACATGCTTTAACCCGATGCCTGCGTTTGCGACCAGCCAGTCATGTGCGTGGAAAACATCGATTTTGTCGGCGAGTTTCCTAGTTAGAATAGCTGTTTCTCTCTGCATATTCATGTTCATTAAGTAAACCCATGTGGCAAAGTCGGGAGAGGGGTTCTTGTAGGAGTCTATTCGGTAGACTTCTACGCCGTCGATTACTTCGTGCGCGGGGGCGCCTGGGAAATCGCAGGTTACCACGTAGACTTTTACGTCTTGTTTTGCCAAGTGTTTGGACAAGAAGTAGATGTGGGGGGATATGCCTCCGATGACTCTTGGCGGGTACTCCCAGCTCAGCATCATGACACTTAGTTTATGTTTCATTCTTTTTTGCCTCCGCCACTCTGCTGTACAATTCTAGTGACTTCTTTAGCAAACAAAGTTGGATCTGTTGAAATAACTGTTATTTTTTCTTTGGGAACATTGTAAATTCGAATAACTTCCTCTTTCATCCACTCGGACTTAACGCATACTGCTGCTGCTTCAAAGAAACCCAGCCACTCTATACTTTTAATTGCCATGTTGTAGGAGGCGTTAGCATTTGGGGAACGATGGTCTTCGAGACTTTCAACTGAGTAAACAAAAGGTATACCAAGACCGTTCTTGAGGGTTACAGCTGCTGGAATAAAATGCCAATCATGAACATCTATGAGGTCCACTTGCTTGTTTGATTCATAGTAAATATCTGCAGCGACCCGCTCAACCTCTTGGTTAAGTGTTAATACCCAAGTTAAAACGCCTATGTGATTTCGAACAGGGTTAGCTACTCTGAATGTTTTTACTCCGCTGGGTTCTTGCGTTTGACCTGTTGCGGAGTCATCGTAAGTTACTACATTAACATCTACTTTGTTGTAGGCAAGTTGAGTTGATAGGGTACTTACATATCCAGAGAGTTGACCTACTACTCTAGGCGGATACTCCCATGAAAAGATGATGGCACGCATGTTTCCACTACGTGAAGAGCGAACAGACCTTAATTATTCCTCGTCCATTTAGATAGTACCGTTTCTTGCCTTCATTATCATAGAAGCTTTCAGCGAAGCCCTCAGACTTGTATCGGTCTAAGAATGCTTTCAATTTCGTTTGGGTCTTTCTGCAAAAGTCGTGCAACTTCCTCGCCTCGTCTTGCTAAATCAGCGGCGGTAGCGCACAAGTTATGCAGTGTCTGCAAGACTTTATCTGGAAACGGAAGCTCTTCTCTCATTCTAAATGCACCCTGCTACTGAATTGTACAGCGACTTATCTTATAAACGCATACGCGGCAGATTTTCTTAGAAAAGCTGGGTTGCATCCTGTAACTCTTTGTTTTGTGCAACATATCGCTTTTTTGCTGCGTCAACTATGGCTTTTCTTAATTTTTCACCGCTTAACTTGGAAGCCCCCAGCTCGTTTAGCTTAGCAGCCAATTTCTGGTCTTTAAGTGAACTTTTTGCCCAGCTTTCAAAGTCACCGTTGCCTATATGGAACTCAATAGCTTTGACGTTTACTATTTCGAGAGCTTTAACGAAGCCTTTGAGACCCCACGCCATTTCACCAGTGTAGTACTCTTTTCCGACACCGATGTAAAAGAGGAAAGGCTCGTTGGCGGTTGAGATAACCATCCGCAGTCTGGCTTCAAAATCGTTAAGCAATGTCTGAGCAGCCACGAAAGCATCCATAGGCGATTCGTATGGACTGAAGTAAGAGTGGACTTCTCCAGGTCCCCCGCCGGCGGTGAACATGTAATATAGGTGGTCGCTTGTTTGGAAATCCCGCCACAACTTCAAAAGTTCAGTGTCATTGGCTTCTTTAATGAACGGTTCCAACCTGCGCAATGTCGTGTAGTAAGCCCATTGCATCACGTTTCCAAGCCACCCAGACTGGTCTCTTTTGATGTCTGCCCAAGAAACCGTACCCTCAGCTTCGGGAACGTCGACTTCTCCAGCCGAGGCATGTTTATCAACCAATTCAGAGGGTGTAACCATCTTCAAATGGTCATACTTCAGAATCTCATCTGGCATATGTTGCAGGAAGCTGTGGATGCCTGTTTCTGGCCAGTGGTGTTCACCGAAGGTTTCGTAGTCTGGGAAAATGTTGATGCATTCGCCTTTAGTTTCAGACAACCACCTTGCATACTTGTCTGCAGTTAAGGGCCATTCAGGCCACCATCGGGCTGAAAACCTAAAGCCTATGTCGTCGGTTAACTTGTAGTTGCGGAGTAAAACTCGGATCTTTTTGGCGCCCTTAGGAGTGTAGATGAAATTGGGTGATTTTTCGCCCAGAATCTTCTCTACTCCTTCAGTGTAGATGCCTTTGTAGCCCATATCCTCAACAGTTTTGGCGATGGTGTTGTTGTAAAGTAACTCGGTGTTTTCAAAGACCCGTGGTGTGTAGCCCAGCAAGTCTTTTACTGTTTGCTTGTGCATTTGGGCTTGTTCGATGAATTCTTCTTTTTCGGGGTAGAGGCTGGCGATTGAGTGGTAGTAGGTTTGGTTTAGGAACTCCACGTTTCCTGTGGCTGAGAGCTGCCTGAAGCTCTCAATCAGGTCTTTGTCGAACATTTCGCACTGCTCAAGAAAAACGCCTGATATGCTGAAGGAGAATTTGGCTTGTTTGCGTTCGTGCTTGTGTCTGTCAATGACGTCGAGGATTATCTGGTTTGATGGGAAATAACATTTGCGTGCAGCCCGCTTGAAGATTTCTCTGTCAACCTCGGTGTCAAAGTAATAATCGAACAACTCAGCCTTCGATAAGCGCTTGAAAACTTTGCCTTCCCAAAACAGGTTACGCCTCAACCTGTGCGGCTGGTGAACTTCAAAGACAAACACAACATCAGTCATGACACATTAACCTCTAAACTAAATCATATCAGACAATACAGTTATTTCTAATTTATGTAAAGAAAACAATTCAGCTTCAAAATGAAATGGTCGCTCCTCACGAATTTCAAAGAAGACTTGCTCAAGCCAACAAAAATATCTGTTCTTGGAAAATTGGGAAAAATCTTATATGAAAAGACGTTGACTACATGGACATGGCTCCCAATAAAAGTAATAAATCAAAACACAAATCCAACAAGACATTGTTCTTTACAATAGGCATAATTGCAATAATTCTAATCGGCACTGGGGCATTCATTGTATTAGGTCAATCAAATCAACCTGCAAACGCATCGCCCACTCCCACACCCTCCCCCGCTCCAACCACTTTTACCGCAACTCCAACTCCCTCAGCTACTACTTCATCGACCTCTGATCCGCTCTATGATGGCGGAACAAAGGTTCTGCTACAAACCAGTGTCGGAAACATCACTCTCCAGATGCGAAACGATAAACCAATCACCACTGGCAACTTCATCAATATAGTAAACCATGGATGGTACGAAGGCACTCCTTTCCACCGAGTCATCGCGGGTTTCATGATTCAGGGTGGAGGCATTAGCCAGTCCATTCCAGCAATCGCAGATGAAATAGGCAGTAACAACCACAATACCGCCTATACGATTACCATGGCCAAAACAAGCCAGCCCAACTCTGCAACCAGTGAATTCTTCATAAACGTCGCAGACAACAGCCATATCACATACCAAGACGGCACCACATTCGATGGAACATACTCAGTCTTTGGAAAAGTAATCGATGGACAAAACGCCGTTAACGCCATAGCTAATGCTCCAGTAACAACCAGCGCCATGGGAGAAAACAGCCAGCCCCTGCAGCCCGTCACGATAATCAAGGCAACAATAATTTCTTAAGCCGACCTAAAAAATCACTTTTTTCTTTTTTCAAATTTTCATTAAACTGGAAATGCATAATAGATATGATTCTGATTGGTGTTTAGGATAGTTATGTCAGAAAAACAGACCAATCAAACTGAAACAAATGTTCGTCTCCATACAAGCATGGGCGACATTACAATCGCTCTGCGAAATGACATGAAAATCACAACTGGCAACTTCAAAAAACTGGTCCAACAAGGAGTCTACAATGGCACCATATTCCATAGAGTCATCCCCGGCTTTATGATTCAAGGTGGCGACCCAACCGGAACAGGATACGGCGACCCTTCAATCCCCGAAATCAAGGACGAATTTACAAAAACCAACCGCAACGACCGAGGCACCATATCCATGGCGAATGCAGGTCCAAACACGGGAAGCAGCCAATTCTTCATCAACCAAGTCAACAACAACTTCCTCGACAGCAAGCACCCAGCGTTTGGCAAAGTCATCTCCGGAATGGATGTCGTCGACAAAATCGCAAAAGTACCCACAGGTGCAAATGATAAACCACGTACAAATGTCACATTAATTAGCTGCGACAATTGTTCCTTAATAAAAAAGTAAGAATTAAATTTAATTATTTTTTCTTTTCTTCTTCAGTTTAGGCTTTGAGCCTATTTCCACGACTTGGATGCCTGATTTGGTATCTTTTTCCACCAGCCACCATCTTGCCTGTTCCATAGTATCCTTTGCTGCCTGTTTTGAAATCTTTTTTGTCAATGATGAAATTTTGTTTATCGCCACATAGCTGAATGGTTGCCATATTTACATCGCTCATTTTCAAAGTTCACCTAATGTTGCTTCTAATTCAGTATGCCTTGCTTTTCACCTTTTCGCTCCCTTAAGGCTTAGTGGGACCAATTCAGAAACTGCCATTTGATCAAATTCTCGGAATCGCAAACTGGTGATGAGCTGTGAACAGACAGGCTAAAGTCCTTTTTGCAACCAAGCTTTAAAACTATCTATTTTGTCTATGGCAACTAGACGATTTTACCTTTTCCAAACCCTTGCCAACCCGAACTAACCCTTTTAGTCCTTTTTCCGCCTCAACTTGCAAACGCCACAAGCCCTAAATCAAAAAAACAACCCAAACCAGGCTTAGCTAAAATGCAAATGCAACTCTTCTTCTATTGAAGACAGAACAATTCATCATCCTCGCTATACTATATTCAATCTACAGCTTGGCAGACTCTGGGCTGGATAATCTTCCTTAGCTGGGTTTTACTGCTTCACGTGGTTTTATGGCTAGGCAAAAACCGACACAAATTAAAGAATTGTACGTTGAAGAATTCGCAGAATTCTGTTTCTTAAAACGCACCTATTGACAAATAATGCTAAATCAAACATTTACAGACAACAAATACTCTGAGGATTATTGGTGCGGTCGCCGGGATTTGAACCCGGGATCATTAGCTTGGAAGGCTAAAGTCCTAAACCAACTAGACGACAACCGCGCAAGATAAGCCATATTCTCAAGCGTAATTTAAGTTTATCTGGTTTAAAGATGAGGTAACTCATCCGTGAAATATTTGTTTTTTCAATGGAATACTATATCTTGCTGATGGTTCATGTTTAACGAATAGTTAGGTTGAAAATGATGAGTTCAGGAAAGGATAGGCATAAAATTCCGGGCAGCCGCATGAAAATCCTAACAAAAGACGCCAAACAAATGGTGAATGGACCATACTATTGCCCAAAATGTCGAAAGGAACTGTTGCAGATTTGCGCAGATACCAAAAATAAGCAAGTGTACGCAGTCTGTAAATGTGGGCTTGAGTGGCAGTTAACTTACGCGCCTGTTTTCCAACCCGTAGATTATTACAACAAGTTTCGGGATGCATGGAAAAAGCAGAGTTACGGTATAATCAAACAAAAATAACTTTTCAGTCGTAAAGCTTTCAAACAAATCAAATAGACGGAATTATCCTTAGTGTGTGCTTGGAGAACTTGAGCTTGATTGAAGAAAAACTTGACTCTACACGCAGACTACTTGTTTAGGGAAACCTTGCTCTTCTAACATGGATTTTTCTTGCTCTCTTAAACGTATTTTTTACAACTGGCTTTATGGATACCTCTATCTGCTTCTGTTAGCTTTTATGGTCTACATTATTTTGCCCAGGTTAGGCCGCAGTAGCTGCTACAAATGCAAGGCTTGCACGAGCGGCTTTGGAAGATCATCTGGAGTATTCTTTGGAAAAGGGATTTATCAAAAGAGAGAGTTTAGGTAACAGACTTGGATTGGTAGCGTTTATCTATTTACTGCTATTGCCGCTTACAACAGTGTTGCTATCAATTTCTCTTCTTAATTCATTTTCCTATGTTAAAGTGTTGGTGCTAGTATGTCTATTGGCTGTTGCCGTTTACAGCTTAACGACTTGGTATAAGTGTTCTACAGTTCCCAATAGATGATGATTTGGGAGAAGTTTTAAACATTAGAACGCAAACTGTTACCGACGTCGATATGTTTAAAATTAGAAGACCGTCGGAAAAACAGAAACGAACCAAGCTATTGGTTATCCTAACTTTAGCGATAATCATTTCTGTACCTATAATTCTTCCCTACAAAGCCGCCGCGCAAACAGACGGATACTTCAACAAATCATTCGCTTGGGATTATAATGGAAAACATTGGACTTGGAACCTAAGTATCCCCCAAAGCCTATATGAAGATTATAAGTCGGTTCCAGTTTCAACTCGAACACGAGATGGACCAGCAGGATACGGCTTTTGCACTACAACTAAAGATTCTTATGTACAAATATTAGCGCAGAAATTGAATGATACCACAAACCAACTTGGATACAATTCATTCGACAAAGTTAGTTTTGTATTGGCTTTTGTTCAAAGTCTCCCTTACACTTCTGATTCAGTAACCTCGGGACATGATGAATATCCAAGGTTTCCAATAGAGACTCTGGTGGATGATGGAGGTGACTGCGAGGACACATCGATTCTTTTTGCAACATTAACGCTCATCATGGGTTACGGTACAGTTTACATTAATCCACCTGACCACTATGCCGTCGGCATTTTAGGCAACAATCTGCATGGCACCTACTGGACCTATCCAACAGGCTCAAACAAAACATACTATTACTGCGAAACAACTGGAGACAACTTCAAGATTGGACAATTACCAGATGAATTCCAACTAAAAAGTGCCTACATTTATGAAATAAACGAAAACAAACAATATGTTTCTAACATCGAATTAACACCGCCAATCGAACCGACACCCCTGCCCACTGACGCGCTAGGCATAACAACCCAACCAACGCCAACTATACAGCCAAACCCAACCGCATCCACATCTCCATCTATCACCCAACCAAGCATTCAGCCAGTATTGCCTTTATCATTTAACTTAATCTCAGAAAATCCAATATTCTTTGTAATTATCATGATTGCCATTATTGCTTCAGTAATCCTTGCTACTTGGTCAGTAAGAAAACCAAAGTCACCTCGGCTGGCGGAATCAGCTTATTCTGAACCAAGTGTTACACAAGAGAGCAACGGGGGTTCTGAAGGCACCAAATTCTGCATCCATTGTGGTTCAAACAACAAATCATACGCCGCGTATTGCGAGAAATGCGGCAAACAAATAGGATAACAACCTAGAAAATTTTAGCCAAATGTTCTTCAACGAATAAGTCAATTTTGGAGCGTGCATTAACCACTATGAAGGCTTCCAACACTATTATCAAAGATAGAAAACCCGCTAACCCCCACGTTAAGCGAACGAAGGCTTGAGCTGCCCTATAATCAACGTAGCTCCCAACCATTACTAGCCAACCCCAAAAACCAGGTGAATGTGTAAATATGAGACTGCTTAGATCTGTAGCCATCCATATGCACAAGCCAATCAGAATAGTCGCTAATCCACAGCCGATTATTGTGATGTTTTTCCAGTCAGAAGCCAGCGTTGAAACGCAACTTATCATAGTTCCTTCGTTAACTGTCTCAAGATTTATGTTGAGGTTTTTTTTGGCTGTCTTTGATGATATTCCCCAAAGTGACCCCTGTCTAAAACAAATTTGGTTTGGTGTCTTTTCAAAAATAACTCTACAGTCCTTCGCGGTTAAAGCCAATTTTAATTTAGAATATGTTTCTTCGATTTTTAAGTTAACTGTTCGCTTAAGCAAAGAGACACCACAAACCCATATGCAACCAGTCGCTATTGTGGTTTTTCATCTTTTTTATAAAACCGCTTCTGATACTGCGAAGACTTGAATTTAATACCCCTGATTGGTTGGCGTGGCATAGTTCGTTGCCGTTCGAGATTCTTAATTCGTGCATAGAGTTTTGAAACTTTTGTTTTCGAGGGAATCTTTGACCTGGGCTTATGTACAGGTACAGGAGTAAAGGGTTGGGTAATCTCGAGTTTTTTCTTGGGCTTCTTAGATATTACATTCCGGACTTTCTTGAAAATCGCGTAGCCCTCTTTAAAATTTACCTCTTGTACTTCCCAACCTGCATCCAGCCAAGCTTTCGCATGCGCACTTGAGGACGCATTACTCCACCATGCAAGATCGCGGTAAGCAGCCATTGGAAGGTTACTACCGATTAACCCATCAATCCTTGCAAACTTCAACTTAACATTATCTGTGAAGGCAGCTCTAAATTTTAAGTGTCCTTCAAGCCCAGCGAACTTTGAAACTGTTCGGGGTGAAACCACCCGTCTTGCGCAGTGAAGACACAACATTGCCATAGGATCACCTGTAGCAACGTCTGGGGTCATGCAGTCTCGGCAAAACAGTTTTTTGCAACGTTGACACTGGCGCATGTAAATTGTGCGCATAACTCTGCCGCAGATTCCACATTCATCTTTCATTTGTCACACTTATCGGCGATCGTTATTGTTAAAAAATAAGAATTGCTCATTTTTTCCGAAAGCACACTTAGCCTTTCACTACTGCTATTGGAACCAGCCTAGCAACCTTAGTTGCTATTCCAACTTTGTCGCTTACATCAGCAACCATATCCACGTTCTTGTATGCTTGGTCAGCTTCCTCAGCCAACACCGAAGCACTCGCTGCCCGAACCACGATGCCCCGCTTCTCTAAACCCATCTTTATGTCGCCACCCCAATACTGTCGCTTAGCAGCCGATCGACTCATCATCCTGCCAGCGCCATGCGCTGTGGAACCGAAAGTCAAATCCATCGCTTTCTGCGAACCCACTAGAACCCATGAGCTCGTACCCATGCTACCTGGAATAAGCACTGGCTGCCCTTCGCTACGGTAATCGTCTGGAATATCCGGGTGACCTGCGGGAAAAGCACGGGTTGCTCCTTTGCGGTGAACCCATACCTTTTTCTGTTTACCATCGATGTTGTGGGTTTCGCCTTTGGCGATATTGTGAGCAACGTCGTAGACAAGATTTAAGCCGAATCTTTCAGGGTCTTGACCGTAGACCTGCTGGAAGCTCTGGCGAACCCAATGCATAATTGCTTGCCGATTACAGAATGCGTAGTTAACGGCGCAAGCCATCGCTTCTATGTAATCTCTGGCTTCGCTGCTGTTTCCTGGGGCACAGGCTAATTCTCGATCGGGCAGGGAGATTTTGTATTTTTGCACTGCATGCTCCATAACCCGTAAATAGTCAGAGCAAACTTGATGTCCGTACCCTCTTGAACCGCAGTGAATCATAACTGTAACTTGACCCTCATTTGTTATCCCGAAAACCTTAGCTGTCTTCGTATTGAAAATTTTGTCAACTTTCTGGATTTCAAGAAAATGATTTCCCGAACCCAACGTACCGATTTGAGTTAAGCCACGATTTTTAGCAGTGTTAGAAACTTTATCAGAATTGGCATTAGCCATGCGCCCATTTTCCTCACAGTGATTTGCGTCTTCAGCCCAACCCAATCCGCGGTCAATAAGCCATTGCACGCCTTCCGTAGCCAAATTCTCCAGATCTCGACCGGAAATTGTAAGGTCTTTTCTACGGCTTCCTAATCCAGAAGGGACATTTCTGAAGATACTCTCCGCCAGTGGTACAAGTTTGGGTCGAACATCCTTTTCCGTGAGATTTGTTGATAGAAGGCGAACTCCACAGTTTATGTCGTAGCCTACTCCGCCGGGGCTGATTACACCATTTTCGTAGTCAGTCGCTGCGACGCCGCCAATTGGAAATCCATAGCCTTCATGTCCATCTGGAAGTGTAATTGCGTGCTTGTAGATGCCGGGCAACTGAGCCACGTTTGAACATTGCCAAAGCGTTCGGTCGGTCTGCATTTTTTCAAGTAGCGCTTGGTTAGCAAAAATCATTCCTGGAACACGCATCTCAGGCTTGTACTTGGGAATCTGCCACATGTAATCGTTAACTTTTTCCAACGGAACTCTCTCTGGAGTGGCTCTGCTTTCACTTTCACTCAAAAATATTCACCGTTCACAACAAAAGCTGGATGAGACTATAAAACGTTTATGAGCTTTGTTTTTGTTTAGCGTATTCGATAAAACCTCTTACGCAGTTTTCTAAAACGGTTTTTGAATAGATTCGATGGGACATTACGAAATCTTTGGTTAAACCCATGACATTGTCCTCCATGATTATTCGATCGCGAATCTGCTCAAGGTTCCAATTCTTTTTCACGCCTTCTTCTGCAATCTTAGCCCATAGTTGAAGCTGTATTTTGTAGTCTTCTAAACGTTGCTTTGCGTTGAGTGCTTTTCCAAAATGACTAAAGTATAGAGCTGTCGGTTTTAAACTGATTAGTTTATCCAATGAAGCCAATGCTGCATCTAAATAGAACGGGGGCGGTGTCGTAGGAACTACAACGTCGAACTCTGGAAGATAGGTGCCCGCAGCATCGCCAGGGAAAACACCACCATTGAATGATTCTTG
Source organism: Candidatus Bathyarchaeota archaeon (assembly GCA_963818655.1). Classification (GTDB taxonomy): domain Archaea; phylum Thermoproteota; class Bathyarchaeia; order Bathyarchaeales; family Bathycorpusculaceae; genus Bathycorpusculum. Next base: position 6,408 of record CAWFTD010000013.1, on the reverse strand, counting down.
GAAACTCAAGTTGTGGGAAGCGTGACCTACCGTTTCTAAAACAGTCAATTTAGCACCATAGCCTAAATCAAAAGAGCCCTCAGTAACAGGAATTATTCGGTCTTTGGGGACGGGTTCAGGTTTGCCGAAGATATCGCTGACAAACCCCAAAACCTTTTGCGATGAAGGCCAAAGTCGTTCGGGGTCGATGAGGTGCGGCATGCCTCGAGGGTGAACAATGACTTTGGCATTTGGCAACGACTTAAGCAAGGTACCTGCGCCACCGCCATGGTCAAGGTGAACATGGGTAATAGCTACAAACTCAACATCATCAAACTTCACATCAAGCTGCTCTAAGGCAGTCAGCAGGCTTTGGATAGAATTAGCGGGACCAGATTCCACAAGAAAGGGTTTTCTGCCTTTTATCACATAACTACAGATGAGATTTTTGAAACCACCCGTTTCCAACTCGACCATAAACAGGTTTTTCCCTATTTCCTTCGTATACAAAACGCTGCACCTATGCAATGTTGTTTAAAACATTGTAGAATAAATATTTCCTTGAAAAGCGAGTCGGCACAAAATTTAATTATAGATTAATATTGTATGAAAAGAGACAACGTGAAATCTATGTTAAAAGCGATTATCTTTGGAGCACCAGGCACAGGAAAAGGTACATACGCTTCAAGGCTTCAAGCCAAACTTGGCGTGGATGTTATTTCAATGGGCGATATTTTCCGTGAATTAATCAAGGAAAACTCAGAGCTTGCCAGAAAAGTCAAAAGTTTCATGGAAAATGGAGCCTTAGTACCTGACGATGTTGTTGTAGAAGTCTTAAAGGCTCATTTGACTAAGATTTCTAAAGGAAACGGTTTCATCCTCGACGGATACCCACGCACCCTCGACCAAGCAAAAAAACTCGGCGCCATAACACCAATCGATGTTATCATGCAACTGAATGTTCCTGAATGGATAATCATCGAACGCTTATCCACACGTAGAATTTGCAAGAACTGCGGAACAGTCTATAACGTAAAATTCCTAAAACCCAAGGTTGAAGGTGTCTGTGACAAATGTGGCGGACAACTCTACCAGCGGTCAGACGACAATCCCGAAACCATAAAGAATCGACTCAAAGTATACGAAGAGCAAACCAGCCCACTCATAGCGTTCTATAAGGAAAAGACGGTTCCATTCATTTTACTTGAAACAAAAACTCTTGACCAGCCACCTGAACCCATGGTCGAAGAACTTTTCTCTGAACTAAAAAAACTAAAACTAGCTTAGATGTCGAGGATAAACTCTAAAATCACTCGGTCCATTTCCCGGATAATCACCATGCGGTGGTAGGTCACTGCTTTAATAGCGACCTTCTGCGGGTGCTTTTGGGGGTCAAATTTTTCTCCCCAAATTTTTGCTTTAAACGTGAAATTTTCAGTCGTTTCTTTCCAACCGGTAATTTGGAATTTTGAATAAAGCATATCTAAAGTTTCTGATTTTACCAATAAAGCTTCTAACCAATTATAGAGAAGAGCATATTGATCTTCAGCTTCAACTTCGACCGTGTCTTCTTGGGCAGGAACAATTTTGTCTACGTCTGTGATCGTTTCAAACATTGATAGGGCAGCGTTTTCGTAGGCTTCCTCCATGGTTTTACCGTGGGCTCGAACGTAGACGTCTGCTGTATGTTCTAAAAACTCGAATTTTCCATTAAATTTGTCAGTAGTACTCATGACTTGAACCAACGATAGATAGAAGAAGGGGAGAATTAAAAACAATTGCGCCAACAATTGATCCTAAAAGTATTTTGTTGCTTTTTGGATCGCTGCGGAGGTTAGTTTTGCGCTGTTCTCTATGTCCTTTAGGCTAAGCATGCCCACTGGGCTGTGGATGTAGCGCGTGGCGATGGAGATGTTTCCACTGGGGATGCCTTGGCGTGTCATGGAGATTCTTGCTGCATCTGTGCTGCCCAATAAACCCGATTCAATCTGGAACGGAATTTTTTCTTCTTCGGCCGTTTCAATTAGCCACCGCAAAACTTTAGGGTGTGTAATTAGACCTGAGTCAGAAATTGTTAAGGCAGGTCCTTTGCCCATCTTTACTGTGGTGTCGAATTCCCTTACACCAGGAACATCACCTGCTATGGTGACGTCCAAAGCTATGGCGAGATCTGGGTCAACACCAAACGCTGCGGTTGCTGCTCCACGCAACCCAACTTCCTCTTGCACAGTGCCGACAGCGCAAATGGTGCATTCGGTTTTTTTGAGAAGTTTGAGTGCTTCAACCATTATTATGCATCCCGCTCGGTTGTCGAAGGCTTTACCGATTACCACGTCTTTGCACAGTTTAACGTATTTTATGTCGAAGGCAACTGGGTCGCCGATTGCTATACCCATGTTGGCTGCATCTTCTTTGTTTTCTGCTCCTACGTCGATGAAGAGGTCGTCGTAGGTTATTATTTTCTTGCGTTCCTCCTCTTTTTGAATATGCGGAGGTTTGGAACCTATTATGCCTGAGTAAATGCCTTTTTTTGTGTAGACAGCCACTTTTTGAGCTGGAAGAATACGATCGTCTATACCGCCCATCTTGGAGAACTGCAGAAAACCATCTTTGGTTATGGTTTTCACCATTAAGCCAACTTCATCCATGTGTGCTGCCAACATTATTTTGGGTGCTTTGGCGTTGCCTTTTTTGATTGCTATCACATTTCCCATTTTGTCCTCTTGGATTTCGTCGGCGTGGGGTTTGAGGAGTTGGATCATGAGGTCTTTGACTTCATTTTCTCTTCCTGTTATTCCGCAGGCGTTGGAAAGTTTTTCTAAGTTCTCATTTATAGACAATAGAATGCCCTCTTAATGTGTAGTTAGAATTCTGATGAAATGGTTATTAAACGGTTGCGGTTCTAAAGGTGCCGCCAGATTTCCCGAACCTATTTTGGTTCTATAGAAACTAATTGCAGAAACCTATTAGGATTGGTCGTACTGGCGCTTTGGTTGTCACTGCATTTTAAAAACAATTTTGATAATGTCCATGTGAGCAGCAAAAGTAGATTTCCTATGGTGTTAATCTAACCCTATCGCGTGGATACAGGGTTACCTCTCGGATGTTCTTGTTTCCAGTCAAAATCATCGTTAACCGCTCAAGCCCTAGTCCCCATCCTGCGTGCGGTGGCATGCCATAATCGTAGGCTTGCAGGTGGCACTTGAACGATTCAGGATTCAAACCCTTCTCTTGTAGTCGTTTGATTAATTGTTCTTTTTGAGCAATTCGTTCTCCACCTGAGACTAACTCTATATATCGCCACATCAAATCAAAGCCCTCACAAACTTCAGGCTTGTCTTCGCGCGGTTTAATGTAGAATGCTTTTGCATGTGTTGGCCAATCAGTTATAAAATAGAAGAATGGGTAAAGCTTGCCCAGTACCCGAAAAGCCTCCGTTGGGATATCTTCACCCCACGGAATCGTCACACCTTGCCCTTTGAGGTCTTCAAGGACTTGGTCATAAGTTAAACGCTTAAAAGGAATGGCAGGGACCTCAAAATTGTACTTGAGCAAAGACAATTCTTTGGCACATTTCTCTTTTACAACTGTGCACGTGTGATGGATGACTTGTTCAAGAAGAGCCATAACATTGCTAGCGTTTGTGAAAGCAACTTCAACGTCTACCGAAGTGAATTCACTCAGATGTCTTCTTGTGTGTGATTCTTCAGCACGAAAGAACGGTCCAACCTCAAATACCTTCTCGAAACTCAGGATTAATTCTTCTTTATAGAGTTGTGGGCTCTGCGCCAAGTAAGCTTTTTGTCCAAAATAGTCAACGCTGAAAAGTTCTGCGCCCCCTTCAGTTGCTGAGGCGATGATTCTTGGTGTATGAACCTCCGAAAAGCTCTTTTCGAAAAGGAAACTGCGTATTGCCTCAAGCGCAATGTGTTGGACTTTGAATGTGGCTAAGCTGTGTTCTTGGGTTAGGTCGAGAGGTCGTGCGTCCAAGCGGGACTCAATTAATGCAGATGTTTTCCCCGTAATATCTATGGGGAGTTGTTCGGTGGCTATGTTAAAAATCTTTATTGAGGAAGGGATGACTTCGATGCCTCGGGGAGTCATATTCGTTTTTTTAACGTAGCCCTTTACTCCTAGACTGAACCTTTTCTGTAAAAGATCAGATTTTGCTAAAACTTCAGGTGCAATTCTCTTCTTTGGAATGGTTAATTGGACTGTTCCTTCGCGATCCAGCAGAATAATAAAGCGAATTCCACCCAAGTCGCGGATGTCTTGAACCCAACCAAAAAGAGTAACTTCTTGACCATCGCTTTCGGGTGTAACCTGACTAGTATAGTGAGTTCTAGTCCAGTCGCCTATCGAGTCCAAGTTCATGCTGCTTGCCAACCTTAATCTGCGATTTCAACGCGTAAGGATATTTTACGTATTTTACTGGCAATTTCCTTTAAAGCTTTAAGGTCAAAGGGTAGCTGTGCGCCACGTTTCCTTTTGAGGATTACTCGTGTTTCAGTTGTTCCATCTGGGAGCCAAATGGTGTTTATGGTTAAGATACTGAAGGGTACAAATAGATCTTCGAGGAATTTTCGATCGTCTACACCATGTTCTAATACGCGTACGTTTTTGCCTGTTTCGTCACCTAGGGTTTTAACGATTTTACCGCCGTAACCCAAAAGTTTAGGGACATCTCCGTGTCCAACGAGGACAGCTAGGGTTTTTTCAACCTCAACAGCCTTGTAGAAGCAGACGTTTTGCAGGGATGGATACTTTTCTTCCAGAGAGAGCAGTAAACGGGCGATTTTCAGGTCTATGTCGCTGATTTCGCCAGCTTTGACTTTGGCTGAACATTTTTGGCAAAGAATGCCGCTTTTTAAGCAGAAACTGCATAGTTCTGTTTTCATTTGTGTGTCGTTTTTCCTGCAAAGAAGGAGTTTAGCTAAAGCGTGATTTACCGTATCAACGTTATTTCAATTGTACTGACATTGGTTGCTGTATTACCGCCATCTTCCTGGTCTTGCGGTAGGAATCTGTCTGTTCCAATGCTGATGCTTTTAATTTTAGCATCCGGTAGGAATCTGTGTCTAACAACTTCGGCGACATCAATTGCTCGGCTGATGGATCTGCCGCGTGCTTTTATGCTGACTTCTTTTGCTCCGCCGTGGAAGAATGTGATGCACGCAAGGACATAATTCATTATTGGTTTTTTGCCAATTAAGACTGCGCTGGTGTTTTCTGTCACGATCCGCTTCACTCCTAGTTTACTTTTAAGTGGCTTGACTTAAGCTTTTTTTCAAAATAAATACGTTGTGGTGTTTACTTTGGGTTATTGCTGAAAGGAAAATTTTCCGTTTTAGTAAAACCAACAGCCCATTTTCAATCTGTTATCAACTTCTCGGAAAACCAATACCGGATTCCCATAAATCTTTCTTAGAATAAAAATCCTTTAGAAATTAGCAGATTGCGGAACTATTTTCTGGTTTCTTTGCGCTTTAGTTGGAATCGAATTAGTATTTTTGAGAGTCAGATTCTTAAGCAAGTTTGCAACTATTTGTAAAGGTTTAAGTTAACAAAACAACACAAAAGTGACCAATTTGGAACCATTAACTAAACGTTCAATCCAGCTCTTGAAAACTCTCTACGAGAAAGGAAAATCCACCAATACCTACACTCTAAGAGTAAAACAAGACGAATTATCCAGCCAGATTGGCGTAAGTAGGCAAGCCTTAAATGTACACCTTCGCAAACTGAAAAACCGTGGGTACATTCGAACTGGGAGAGGCTTTATCGATGTAACTGAAAAAGGTTTAAGTGCACTTGGAGTATCCACAACGCCTGCCTTCATACTCCTGAAAGTCTCACCCATCAAACGCATCCAAGTTTATGAGCAAATCCATGAATTAGCCGTTTCTAGAGCTTTCCGAATTGCTGGTGAAGTTGACGCATTGATTATTGTTGAACGCGAAAACCTCGATGAAATATTAAAAAAACTATACAGCATCGACGGCATTGAGGATACTCGTTCTTATGTCACGATTGAAGTTATCAAATAGGTATATTTTCTTCTCCGGGATAATATCTCCAAGTTCAGACAAAAGGTATATTTGATACTTAAACATCAAAGAGTTAGCCAAAACGGAAGGATACAAATAAAATGCCCATATTAGATCCAGTAAAAAAAGCCATAGCACAAGAACATCGCTTGCACATGAAAATCTGCAGAGACTGTGGCTCCCGAAATGCAGCAACGGCTCTGAAATGCAGAAAATGCAAGGGCAAGAACCTGCGCTGGAAGAAACGTGAAATAGTAAAGTAACAGTTTATTTCCATTTATTTTATTAGTTCAAGAACTAAGCTTGTTTTTTCTATCAAAATTTTTACCAAATAATGAATCATAGAGAAGACTTAGCCTAAGTAGCAGAACAATAATTGAAA
>CAWFTD010000012.1:0-51930 GCA_963818655.1 Candidatus Bathyarchaeota archaeon | reverse complement strand
CTCGTGGACGAACAACACGGCTTTCCGCCAACTATCCCAGCGAGCCAGTTAGATAGGGAGTTAACTGCGAGTTTACGGTTCGAAAGAGGGCAGACTTAACCATGGAGTTAGAGGAAGTTCTCGTCAAAGTCACGCATGAAAATCCTAAACTCATCTACCAGTTGGGACAGTTGAACGTTTCCGATGTAGCACGCCGATTAAAATTAAACTTTGCCTCAACGAGTAAGCACCTCAAATTGTTGGAGTCAGAAGGCATTTTGCAGGAGCGCACGTATGGTCGTGTTAGAATGTACAGGTTTAATGCAGGGTTCAGCAAAGGCTAAAGCATTGCAAAACCTATTAGACGTGTGGGAAAAAAGCAAGTAGAGCTGATTTCGAATGGCTATGGTTGATGTTTCAGGTAAAGCAGAAGTTTTCGGGAAGACTGCGCATCTGGCACAATAAAACTCAAGCCAGAAACGATCGATTTAGTTCAGGCTGGCAAAATCGCTAAAGGCGACCCTCTCTACACCGCCAAAATTGCAGGCGTCTTAGCCGCCAAAAAAACAAGCGATTTGATTCCTCTATGTCACCCGTTACCGTTAACAAACGTGGAAGTAGACGTGAAAGTCACTGGCAAAACCACCGTTTCAGCTACAGCCACCGTGAAAACCAAAGCGCAGACGGGTGTGGAAATGGAAGCATTAACCGCTGTCTCCATTGCACTGCTGACGGTTTGGGACATGACAAAGCAATACGAAAAAGACGATGCTGGACAATACCCTTCAACAGCCATTGAGAATATACATGTTGTCAAAAAATTCAAGCGAGGCATGAGATTATGAGTGAAAGTTCCAAAGCGCAGAAAACCAAAGCTCCTAAAAAACTAAATTTTGGCGTCTTATATCTGCAGTACCTCTCGTTACACTCAAATCGCGCAAGGTGAAAAAGAAGTCAGCGACGTTGGCGGAGACACCTTAGTGGCGTTGCTTGAGAAGGCAGGACAGAAGGTTCTATTTAAAAAAATAATTGCTGACGATGAAACAATGATTCAGGATGCCGTAATGTACGCTATGGGTTTGTCTGCTTTGGATGTCGCTATCTTTTCTGGCGGCACAGGCATCACCCCCACGGACATTACGATTGAGACAGTTTCGCCCTTCTTCGAGAAAACCCTGCCTGGGTTTGGTGAATTCTTCCGCAGAATAAGCTTCGACAAGATTGGCTCCAGCTGCAGTTTTGTCCCGTGCTGTCGCCGGTGTTGCAAAGGGCAAAGCACTCTTTTGCATTCCAGGTTCGCCTGACGCTGTGAAAACTTCCGTGGAAATGCTTATATTCCCGAGGCTGCTCACATCGTTAAGCACGCTCGGGAATAACGATGAATTTAGTTGACAACTGTGGTCGACCCCTGCTGAACCTGCGAATTTCGATTACTCAGCGATGCAACAAGCATTGCGCGTACTGCCACCGAGAAGGTGAAGTGCAACGTGCAAATCGCTGAAGCAGAAAAGATGACTGCTGACCGAGATCGTGCGGATAGCCAAAACTCGCCGTAGACCTGGGCATCGCGACGGATAAAGCTGACGGGTGGCGAGCCGCTTATGCGAGCGACGTCGTCGAAATGATCGAGGAAATCGCTGCGATACCTGGCTTGCGGGACCTCTCGATGACCACCAATGGACTTCTTACTCGAGCGGTACTGGCTGAGCCGCTACGCGAAGGCGGACTCAAACGTGTCAACATCAGTCTGCCCTCGCTAAACCCCCAAACCTATCGCAAGCTGACGGGCGGCAAACTCGAAAGTAGCCCTCGCAGGCGTTAAAGCAGCCGTTGAAGCAGGGTTTAGCTCCCATCAAGCTGAACACTGGTGGTCCTAAGAGGCGTCAACGTTAGATGACGTCAACGATATGATTGACTACGCGGCGAGACATGGGGTTGATTCTGCAAGCTAATACGAGCTTGACCCATGAACGTTAGCAGCGAATACTGACAGTAGGACACCACCGTAGTTCCTAGACCGAGCAAGAAAGCATGCTGCGCGAAAAGCCAACGCAGTATCCATCGAGACTCGGCGCCTCATATGCACAACCGCCTAATCTACCACTTGCCGAACGTGACGGTGGAGGTGGTGCACCCATACCGAGAACACCGACTTCTGTATGCACTGCACCCGGCATGCGTATCACCAGCGACGGCAAACTAAAACCCTGCCTCATGCGCAACGACAACCTAACGATATCCTAACGCCTATCCGAAAAGGAGCAAGCGATGAAGAACTAAAGGACTTTTTTGTTAAGGCGAATTTGTTAAGAGAACCATACAACAAAAGCAATCAATAGCTCACCTAAATTTTGTTTTGCACAGTTAAAGTGGGTTTCAGGTTGGCGAGTATTTTGTTCTGAGTCTGTTTTGGCAGCTTGATAATCGCTTCGGATGGATTCGTTTTCGGATTGGGGTTTTGTTGCCTGTTGTTTATCTGAGGCGCCTTTTGTTTTTAGTAACTTGTCGGCGCATTCTTTTGCTTCTTCTTTTCTGTTAAGCCGACGACATGATTCCTTTTCCGAGTAATGCATCTGTAAAGTCCGGTCTAAGCCTCAGTGCTTGCTCAAAAGAAACTAGAGCTTTTTGTAACCAGCCAGTTTCCCCACATGAGTCCGATGTAGTAGTCTATTCTAGCGCGGTTGGTCTTTGTTTTTTCGCGTCTTCATAGACTTTAAGGTAGAATCCTCGAACCTTTTGAGTCTTTGAAGAGCGATTGCTAAACTCAAACGTGTACTCCAAGTTAGCGGGATCCAGCTCCACTGCTTTTGCGGAGCATTCGACTGCTTTCTCATGCAGGTTCGTCGAAGTATAGATAGCTGCTTTTAGGCGCCATGCATCTCCAAACTGAGGGTCTATTTCAATTATTCGGTCATAGCACTTGAGGGCTTCACTACACTTGCCTAATTTGCTGTTGATTACTCCTTTTATGAGCCAAGCGTCAACGTAGTTTGTTTGAAGCGCGAGAGCTTCTTCTATTGCGGTTAGCGCGCTTTCATATTTGCCTGTGCTTTCGTAGGCTACGGCGTTTTTGAGTTTGGTAACTGCTTTTATGAATGTTGGCGGTTCATTGCTTGTGTTTTGGTTAAACATATTCTCAAATCCTCGTTGTTGGCAGTTAGCGAAGTGACACAAGAAGCTAATTTGATTTATAGGTAATCGCCTCAAAAAATGCAAAATCCCCTTAAAGACGCGTTGGGTTTACTATGCATGTTTACAAAACAAGAATGCATAGTTGGTTCTCGGGGGATAAGTATCCATTGAAATTTCAGTGGATGAATTTTTTCGTATAAATAGCTTTTGAGAATTGGTGCTTAAAGTTCGATGATTCTTGCTTGCTGCTTAATTGTGTCAAAGATGGCGACGGTTGATTTTCCTGTTAAGTATCCGCAGAGTTCTCCTGGGTTTATGCTGAGGGTTTTGCCTTTTTGTTCGATACTCAGGTTGTGGGAGTGTCCGTGGATTACGGCGTTGAAGTATCCGCTGTCGACGATCGCGTTTAGAAGTTCAGTTTCGTGTCCATGGAGCAGGGCAACTCGGTAACTTTCTATGGTTATTTGAGTGAAGCGGTCGTGGATGGTGCAGTTGGCAGTTTCGCTGAATCGTTTTTTCAATAATTCGTGGTCACCGTCGTTGTTGCCGAAGACGCCGATGAGTGGGCAATTTAGTTTCGCGATTTTTGGGACAACGAATCCAGCCACGTAGTCACCAGCGTGGAGAACTAAGCCTACTCTTTGCTCATTTAGGGCTTGAACAGCTTTCTCTATTAATGGCAAATTATCGTGGGTATCTGAAATTGCGCCGATTAACATACTTTTCCCTATTGCTGTTTCTCAGCGGAGCAAAAAAGGTTTTCTAAAACAAAAAAACGATTAAAGTAAATCAAGAATTCTTGTCAAATCAGTAGCAAAAAAATCTGAGTGAAATTCAATAGTGTTTGAGCAACAGAGGTAATTCGCTAAGACTCTTGATGGTTTGGTCTGGTGCAAATTTCTCTGAAGCCTTCTGAGGTCGACGCTCAATGTAAACTACTTTCATGCCGACTGATTTTGGGCCTTCAACATCAGCATCAATCGTATCCCCCACAAAGATGGCTTCAGAAGCCAAGACTCTCAATTTTTTTAGGGTGCTTTGGAAGATTTCTGGACTGGGTTTGCGTTTATTAACTGCAGCAGAAACTACGACGACATCAAATAAGGCATCCAAATGGTCCGCTTTGAGGAGTTTGAGTACACACTCAGGTATGGCGAAGTTGGAAATTATGCCTAACTTGTATTTTCCGTGTAACTCTTCAACCAATGCTTTTGCGTGTTCATCGATACGAACGTATTTCATGAATTCCTCGCAGAACTCGTTTGTTGCTGCTGTCACCAAAGGTGCTGATTCGTCATAAGTGTATCCTAAACTTTTTAGTGCCTTTGAAATGCGGACGTTGAAGTGGGGTTCCTCAAAATTCGAATCCGCTTTAGCGTAGAGTGCATCACGTTCCTCGATGTAGGCTGCATTGAATTTGTCAAAGGATACGTCAATTCCGTGGCTTTTGAGGTATTGATACATCCTCATTAAGGATGGACTATAGAACTCATGGTTCTTTTGAATAAGCATGAGGGTATCGAACATATCGAACAATATGGCTTTGATGGGCATCGGATTTTCCTATCTTTAAGCCGTTGAACCTTAAAATTCTTATCGCAACCTAAACAGACTTTCCCTCATCTTTCAGCATCAACTTTTTCCGCGCTACATAATAAATGGTCCCTGCAATTAGGAACGTAACCCCAACAATCCACGCATCAGCTGATGCTAAAAGGATAAACGCTAAAAGCAAAATGCAAGTTGCCAAACCCAGCAGCGGCATGACTTTGTTTACAAGCTTTTTGCCATTCTTTAGTTTGTAAGCTGCAATGTTGGTAATGGAATAGTTGAAGACAAGAGCAAACGTGCTAATTGCCACAACATGTGTTAAATCCAAGAACAAAACCAAAACTGCCATCAACACACCGCTAACTAAAATTGCATAGTACGGTGTCAAAAACCTGCTGTGTAATCGAGCTAAGGCGGAGGGCAAATCGTTGCGTCTTGCCATAGAATATGCCATGCGGGAAACCCCCAGAATCGCAGTGAGCAACACACTTGCGGTAGCCACCAAACCGCCAACAGCAACAACTTGCACTGCAAGTGAGTTTCCCGTGACGCCGATCGCAGCGCTCAAAGGTGAAGAGGAACCAGCAAGGCCAACAGGACCCAGTAACCCAACAGCTACCAACCCCACCAAAACATAGACCAACATTGAAATTCCCAAAGACAACAGCAACGCACGGGGAACGTTTCGTTTGGCATCTTTGACTTCCTCTGCAATTACCGAGACTCTTGCAAAGCCGCCGTAAGCAAAAAAGATGAAGAATGTGCCGTAGAGAACGCCGCTTGAGAGAGGTATAAACGGATTGAAATTGTCTCCGGTAACATGTAACAAGCCGAATGCAACAAAAAACGCAAGCACCGCAAGCTTGATCGCGACTAATACATTATTGACTCTTGTTGATTCTCTGGCACCAACCAAATTCAGCGCTGTGAAGGCTAAACACAAAATAGCTGCAACTATACCACTCGGTAAACTTGGGAAAGCCGCCTTTAAATAATAGGCAAACCCAAGCGAAACAGCAGCCCCAGTAAAAGTGTTCGCGACCAACCACATCCAACCAGCCAAAAACCCAGCGTACGGCGAAACCAACTGGCGCCCGTACTCGTAGACGCCGCCTTCTACTGGTTGCCAAGCAGTTAATTTAGCAAAACTCACCGCTGTGATGAAGGCGATTATGCCTGCAATTACCATTGATACGACGAGTGCTGAACCCGCGTAACCCGCTACAATGCCTGTGACAACAAAGATTCCGCCTCCTATGATAGCGCCAACGTTGATGGCGACTGCACTCCATAGACCAATCGAACGCTTCAGCTTTCGGGGTTCCTGCTTCTTCACTGAGACCACGGCTAAGCAAAACTCAAGCGGATTACCTATTAAAACCTTGCAAATAGTTAAAAGTAATACCACAAGGTGGGAAAGTTTTAATGTAAAGTATGACTATATTATTTGTGGTTTAAAAATGCCTACAAAAAATATTGGAACAAAAGGGCAAGTTGTGATTCCTAAACGGATGCGGGAAGCTTTGGGCTTGAAGCCAGGTGTTGAGGTAACCCTCGAATTAAGAGATGAAGAAATAATCATTAAGAAACCACAAGCTAAAGGTAACTATGCCGACTATTTCGCAAATACTTCTTCCCCGAAACTCAAGAAAAAAGTAAACATTAAAGATCTGATGGCGGAAGAAGTTGAAGAAAGATATGGCCTACATTGACTCCAACGTTTTCCTCTACCCAGTATTGTACTCTGAGGAAGAAGAGCCTAAAGCGAAGAAAGCATTAGATATACTACGTAGGATGGCAAAAGGAGAGTTGTCCGCTTACACTTCAACAATTACGTGGGATGAAATCATCTGGGTAGTTCGCAGGACAATGGGGAAGAGTGAAGCATTAAATCAAGGTCAAAAGTTGCTTGGTTTTCTAAATCTAAAATTCATAAGCGTAGACGAAAATATTCTTAGCCAAGCCCAAGCCTTAATAAGCAAATATAGTCTGAGACCCCATGATTCTATCCATGTCGCCTCGGCAATCGATAAAAAAATCTACAATATGATAAGCGACGACAAAGATTTGGACCAAGTTAAAGAAATTAAACGAATTCCGCTCGGTTAAATAGCGCTCTTATTTGTCCCAATATTCTCTTGTCCGCAAATACTGAACCTTTGCTTTAAGCAGGTCCATGTAGAATGCGTCTTCGTCTGGGTGCATTTTGCCCAGAATCCTTGAGGCTGTTTCTGGGCCAACACCTTTTACTTGCAATGCCCGAACTGCCTGTTTTCCGTAGCTTAGTATGAGGTCGGCTTTGCGTCTGGCGTTGCTGAGGTCTTTGAGTTCTTCAGGTGTAAGTTCTTTACCCTCGCGGCGTTTGCACAAATCCTCCACCAACTTGTCGACGTCTTGGCTGAAATAAAGGAGCGTTAGGAGGCGTGAGTGGCAGTTTTCACATTCAGGTTCCTGTGATAGGTCTTTTATGCGGATTTGTTTGGTCCATGCACCGCAGTTCATGCAAAGCATTTTTGCTATTCTGGCGTCGATAGTGTGTTTCATGCGGTCAATGTTGGTCAAGAGTAGACGTTCAGGAGCCATGAGTTCGGCTGTGTCAGCGTACTGTGCCAAAATGTGGTAGGCTAAAGGCGTGGGTTTTTCGCGGGTGATTGTGCTTACGGTAATTTTTCCTTCTTTTATTTGGTGCAGTATTCGCTTTACCTGTTGCAGGTCCACTTTGTCCATCATCGCTTCTCGTATGGTTTCATCATAGATGGGTGTGCCATCAAAGGCGGCTTTGAGTTTTTCTGCTCGGTCAGAGTGGGCTAAGGTTTTTCCTCTTGGCAAAGCGCCGAACCGCTCGGCAATGGCTTTCATTCTGGAGACGAAGGGGAATTTGGAATTCACGTAATTCAGAAAAGCCTCATCCACACGTTCATCTGACAGGTCAAAAAGTTCTTTCTGCAAACCTTCAACTTCTTGTTTTGAGGGTTTATGGCTTGTTTCGATTAGAATTCGGTACCCATCGGTCCACCAACCCGTGATGGCTTCTCGCTCTGAGAGAACTGAATCGCAGATCCCGCCAAACGTGCGATTAACAAGCTCGCCAAAACACGCATGAAGTACAATATATCGGTCCAAAGCTTCAATGACTATGCGGTTTTGTGTGGGTAAGGGTGCTCCTTCTTTTATGTGCTCATCAATTTCCAAAGTTGCATCAAGGAGTGTTTCTTTGTCTGTCTTCAATTCCGCAGCTAATTCTTCCGCTGCTGCCTCAGGTTTTTTGCCTTCTTTGAGGAGTTTGCCAACTTTTTCTCGAATCACTCCAGTTTGCTGGGCTAAATCGAACGGGACAGGTAAAATTTCTCCATCCCAACCTGGAATTGCAGCCGATGGGTCTTCTGCAGGCAAAACATGCACAGTTCCCGTTTCATCCTCGATTTGGACAATGCGCCAAACTTTGCCCCGCATAACAAAATGCAATCCCACCCGAGCGTGCAGGGTCATGAATTCGTCGCCTAAAGTGCCGATTTTTCGGTCGCTGATTATGTTGATTACGGGGTAGCGTTTTTCGTCAGGAATCATGGAGAGGTTGCTATAGTAGTATTCGCGTGTTCGTCCGGTTTTCTTCAAAACTTTTCCTTCCTCTTCTGTTCTTAGTTTGTGGAGACTTTCCAAAAACTGCACCACATCCGCAAGTTGCTCTTGGGTTAAGGTGCTGTACGGATAAGCCTTTTGAATTATTGTTAAAAGTTCTATTTGTTTGATAGTTCCTTTGTCCATTAGCACACCGGCGATTTGATGTGCCAAAACATCCAAGGCGTTTTTGTGGAAGAGTACTGGTTCTATCTTGTTAGCTTTGGCGTTTGCGACTGCAGCCATAGACTCCAAAGTATCATCTGGGAAAGCAGTAATGATAACGCCTTCTGATAGTCGCTCTAAGCTGTGTCCGCTTCTGCCGACCCGCTGGATAAGACTGCTGACTTGCCTTGGCGACATGTACTGGATAACTAAATCCACGTTGCCAATGTCTATGCCCAGCTCCAGTGTGCTTGTGCAAATAATTGCTTTGAGCGTGCCATTTTTGAATGCATCTTCGGTCAATGTTCTTTCTTCCCGCGATAAAGAACCATGATGCACCGCTATGTCTGTTCGGTTAAGCTGATCAAATCTGTGTCCCAGCAACTCCGCGATGGTGCGGCTATTCACAAACACCAATGTGGATTTGTGGCTGTCAATCAATTCTATTAGTCGTGCGAATTCTCGCTGACGCTTCAGGCGAAGTTTCCAGTTTAGCAGCCAATTCATAGTCTTTCTCGGTGGGCGTCAAGTATTCAACACGGTAACGGTAGTTCTTTGTGAGAACTGCTTGCACGATGCTGATTTCTCGATTTGTTCCAGCGATGAAACGGGCAACTTCCTCTGGGTTGCCAACTGTCGCGGATAAACCGATTCTCTGGAACTCTTTGCCCGTTGCCTCCACAACCCTTTCAAGCGCTATTGTAAGCTGTGCACCCCGTTTGCTCTCCGCCAAGTCATGCACCTCATCTATAATGACACATTGCACGTTGCTGAGGTGACGACGCATCGTCGAGCCTGGCAAAATCGCCTGCAGGGTTTCGGGTGTAGTAACGAGGATTTGGGGTGGTTTTAAGGCTTGTTTTCTGCGAATCTTCATTTCTGTGTCGCCGTGGCGAACCTCGATTGTTATGTCTAGTTGTTGGCTCCAAAACGTTAAGCGCTTAAACATGTCACGGTTCAAAGCTCTAAGAGGCGTAATGTAGATGACTTGGATGCCTTTTTGGTCTTGGTTTTTCTGTTGAACCAGCTTTGAGAAAATCGGGAGAAGGACCGCTTCGGTTTTGCCCGTGCCTGTTGGCGCAACCAAAAGCACATTTTTGCCCTTCAAAATCGGTGGAAACGCCAACGTTTGGGGCAGAGTGGGTTCAGAGAATCCAAGCGTTGCTAAGGCTTTGCGTACAGGTTTTGCGAGTAATTCGAAAACAGAACTAGACTTTTCGGTTTGCATCTCTTAGTCTATTACCGTGAAATGGTTGTTTTAACTCTTTAGCATAAACAAGTCACTTTTGACCTGATTAGAAGCAATTTTAGTTTATGACATTATAGTTTCTGAGACACATAGCAGAGAGCCATCAGTTTTCAGTGAGTTTTGGGATTAATCGTGTGTGAATTTACAATTTGGTGTTTGGTTGTTGTTGTGGCTTTTCCTATAGAATTTTTTCTCGAAAGGAGGTTTTTTGGGTTGAGTTTTAATTTTTAGTTGTTTTTTGGGGTTTGTTGGTTGTAGTTGTTGGTTGTCTTCCACTTCTCTGCATGGGGTCACTATAAATGGCCCAGAAATCAAAAATGACATAAACAAACGCATAAAAGACTTCGTTAAAAGGATGCTCAAATAGGTAACAAAATCTACTTTTTGCCTGACTTAAGAAGAAGAGAAATTAGATAATCCTTCTCAACTAATCCGAATGCACCTTTCTGGGCGGATGATTCATCAAATTTTTTGACACCATCAGGCTGCAAATTCGGCGCCGCAATAGCAAAGGGTACAGGGTCCCGTGTATGAGTTCTGATGCTTACTGGTGTTGGGTGGTCTGGCAAAATGGCAATCGCATAAGGCTCACTTAAACCGGTAAGGATTCTGCCTACGAGTCTTTTGTCTAAGTCTTCAATAGTTTTTACTTTCAACTTGTAATCCCCGACATGTCCCGCTTCGTCGGGCGCTTCAACATGAACACAAACAAAGTCATTGCTTTCCAACGCTTTCAATGCTGCGTCGGCTTTGCCTTCGTAATTCGTATTTGCCAAGCCAGTTGCACCTGGAACGTTGAGGATTTGCATTCCTGCATAGGTGCCGATGCCTTTAACCAGATCCACGGCGGATATAACGGCGCCTTTTAATCCGAACTTTTCTTTAAGTGTGGGCATGGACGGTTTTTTGCCGCCGCCCCAAAACCAAATCAAATTGCCTGGTTTTTTCCCAGCTTTTTCACGTGCCAAGTTGACCGGGTGAGAACGCAGAATCTCTCTTGAACCCTCAATTAAGTCTCCGAGCTGTTGGGCTTGTTTTTCTGCAGATCGACGTTTGGCTTTAGGAAGTACCGTTGAAACCTTAACTCCTATCGCGTCATGCGGTGGTGTGCATTGAATTTGCTGGGGGTTTGGGAAATTGCGCATTATCAAGAAGTGACGGTAGTCCAAGCCTGAATAGAACTCTATTTGGTTGGGTTTGTCAAAGGCTTGTTTCACCGCCGCTATTAACTGGATTGCTTCCTCAGTGGTTATGTGCCCAGCAGAGTAATCTGCTATGGCTCCGTCTTTTTCAGTTATCAAATTGCACCTAAAAGCAGCATCGTTTTCGCCTAGTTTTATACCTCTTGAAGGTGCTTCCAATGGTCCTCTACCCGTACAATACACTTTGGGGTCATAACCCAACACTGAGCAAATAGCAACTTCTGAGCCTGGAGTTAACCCGTCAGGGACAGTCTTGATTAAGCCGCTTTGGCCTCTTGCAGCTATTGAATCCATGTTGGGTTTGAAGGCTACTTGGAGCGGGGTTTTGTTGCCTAATTCTGGAACTGGGTAATCTGCCATTCCGTCTCCGATGATTAATATGTATTTCATCTATTCCACCAGTTTAAAGCCGCTTTTGAATAATTTTGGGCGTTTATAGTTCACAGAATAATACAACTGCTTATTTATCTACTTACTATAAACACCAGTTGCAACTTTAACAGAATTCAAACCTGAATTAACCAACTTTCCCTCAATTAAATACGAGTTTCACCCCATTAATTCTTGAAATCTCATCTAAGCTTAACCCCTATTCAGGATCCAACGCAATTATCGCTCCTCATAAACCTACGACAACTTGTCCGCAGCAAAAAACTAACAATTTTTTATAAATGTTGAGGCAGAAGAAAGTTAAAAAACTCTCTGGGTGAATGTTTCTTTGTCATTTCCTACGCTTGTAGAAGAGATATCCTAAAACTACAGCTGCTATTGCTGCAAAGGTTCCTGTTATTACCGTATAGTCGTATCCTTTTGGAGGGATTGAACTTGAAGTGTTTTGTATCTGATCTGGTTGATTAGTTGGCGGTGATGCAGTCGGTTGAGTAGTCGGTTGTGCTCTTGGTTGTGGCGTAGGGGATGGTTGCGATGGAACTGCTTGCTCTAGAGTTGGACGGTTGGTTATGATTGAAGCGGCACCTGGATTGGGTGAACTGAAATAAACTGGATTATTTATCGAAATTGAAGTAATCCTGCTTATCCATGCTTCCCCGTTCGCATTAGGAATCACCAAGCGAAGTATCTCAGGCAAGAGGCTTCCTTCTAATTCGTAGGCTACGATTACATCCTGGCTTGTATCGGTAGAGAATGTGAGGGTTGTTGTGTATCCATCTGAGGCATAAAACTGGAGGTTTGCTGTCTGCGTGGTATATCCGGTTTCTGCGAGTAAAACCTGAAGTGACACACCACCCCACATTCCGCTTGCGATAAGTCTGCCATAACAGTTTAGGTCTGAGTATACGGTCGTTTTTGGCATGGCGTAGATTTCGTCTATGGATAGAGTTATGGAATTGTTGATTCCGTTGCTGTCGAATGTGTCTATCTTGAGTGCTGATGCCGAATTTATGGCTAAAGCGGATTTATTAGTATCGGATGCTTCAAGGGCTGATACTCTAAGTAGTGAGCTTGATAAGATTAATGCAACGGCTATTAGCAGCATTGTTATTTGGGAGATTCTCTTTTTCAATTCGTGGCCTCATAATTCTGAATTATATAATAATATATGACACGTGTCATACTCTTAAAGTTGTTCCCTTATTCTCTTGTTTCTAATGCTTATTTAGAAAACATAAATAACTTAGATATTGGTGCTCTAGCTTGGACGATGAGAAAATCGAGGTACGATGAAGCGGAAGGCGGGGTTAATAATGCTGGAAGCTTGTGAAGTCTTTTTCCGCTATTGAGTCCACTCAAATCAACGCAACAAAGAAACTAATGTTTTGGTTGCTATAGTTAATCCAAATACCTGACACGAGAAAAGAAGAAATAGGTGTTTATATTTAACCCTAACTGAAATTTGCGCGCGTCCTCACCTTCTTGATCAGTGAAATCTTCAATTAGAATTGTTCTTGTTTTCTTATGCACCAGGACAAAAGTTCGATATACTCTATTTTTTTGATTTTCAAATTCTAAAAATTTCAAAACAAGAAAGAGCGTGTGGGGCAATCAGATCACAGATTGATTTAACTCAACAAGTGGATTCTAAGGCTTAAAGCTGCGATTTCCGTTGGTTGGTTTGAGTCGATGATTATCCAGTTATCAAAGCGGGTCAGTTCGAGAGCTTTAGCCCTAACTTTTCTCAAGGAGGAAAGATTCTCAAATATTTCAAAATCAATGCGATTGTTCTTAATACGAGACACCGCTACTTTTGGGTTGACATCTAAAAAGAACATTCTTTTCGATTTTGGAACTACAGTCGAAAAGAAGTTATATGCGATTGAGTGGAGAGGTGATGGCAGATATGCAGTTCCCATTAAGTACCGTACGAATATTATGTAATCGTCTTTTCGCCAGGAATATAGAAGTATTGAGCGGATAACATCTGCCATGTAGAATAAGGCTGATGAAAAATGGGCGGATTTGCCTTTAGAATACAAAAAAGCGTGCGCCTTTTGGCCAAACCAATTGTCACTTTCAGGGTGAACACGAATTGTTACTCTTTTGTTCATTTGTTTTAAAAACTCAAGGATTATGTGTGCTTGGGTGCTTTTTCCAGAACCATCTAAACCATCGATTATAATAAGTTTGAACTAGATTCCTCCGATCAAAATCAAAAATACCAAGGTGCCAATTAGTGGCACTGTTAGGTTGTCTAATCCCTTTGGTGTTAGTGCTTCAAGCGCTGTCGCTGCAACCGCAATCCCTAATGATGCCACCAGTATTGTAAATATCGAAAATGGGCATAGGTAAGAAAACAGCAGCAGGCTAAGTGTCACGCTTACGAATGTTATTGTAAACATGGCAGTTGTTCCTTCTATACTCTTTTTTGAAAATATTTTGAACTGGTGATGACCCATCTTTTGCCCAACTATGGAAGCGGCGGCATCGCCAAAAGCCATCGGTAGAATCCCAGCTATTATTACATACGGTTTAGCAGAGAAAAAGAAAGCTAAAATGGTATAAGAGATTGCGTATAGGACTAGACCGAATTGATGTCCGCCTGTTGTAATTTCTGTAAGTCCTGATATTTTCTTTTTAAAATTGATCGGGGACGCGGGTGACGCCAAAAGAGTTAGCAGTATGAAGGGTGAGGCGACAAAAAATGGGAAGTTTGCTGGGAAAGTGTTGAAGGTGAAAAACGGTATTATGTAAACGAAGTTGCCGATCATAATATGCAGGAACTTTCGAATTAGGTTTGTTTGGAACCGGGCAAGAATTCTTACTGCTATAACAATTATGACAACTATGTATAAGTAGCAAAGTATGAGCAACACCGAGTTTGTGATAATTTCAGTACTTGTAACCACGTAAACTCTACCTCAACATTCCAAATATGAATGCTAATAAACCAAAAATGAATAGGAGCAGAACAATTTTCTTTATTTTTCGCGCGTTTTCTCTTTTTGGGTTTTTTAGCAGGGTAATTGAGCACCAAAGCAAACCTACATCGGTTACTAAAACAAATGGTATGAACCAGATTGAGACTATGTCTAGAAGTAGCGGTATTGGAGTAAGGCAGACTGCAAAGACAAAGAATATTGCTGCTGCCAAAGCTGCTTTTTTGCTTCCGAAGACTACAGCTAAGGTTTTGATTCTATGTTGACTGTCACCTTCAATGTCGACTATGCCTTTGGCTATTTCTCGTCCTGTATTTGAGAGGAAGGCCATTGATGCAAAGAGCAGTATGTTGATTATTACTGTGTTGACTGCAACTAAACTACCAAAGAGGAAGGGTGCAGCTACACAGGCACTTACCAGAAGGTTTCCAAGAAACCCAGCACGCTTTCCGACTGTAGTGTAGGCGACCATAATTATCCATGCAATCGCAGCAAAAATCAGGCAATAAAGAGTTATCATAAAGGCAAAAGACAAACCGGTAAGGGTCATTAATACTGTTACAGCCAATGAGGCTTTTAGGGATACTTGGCCACTGGGGATTGGCCGGTTTGGCTCATTTATTTTATCAATATCATAGTCGTAATAATCGTTTACTGCCATTGCAGCTCCAGTTAACGCAAAAGCAGTTATGACTCCAAAGAACAGATCTATCCAATGGAGGTTTCCAAGACCAGTTAAGCTAGCTCCCACTAGAACTGCAAGACTCATGACTATACAGTTTAGAGGTCTTATTAATTTTATCAAACCCTCTATTTTAACCATCAGTACCTACCCCTAGCTAAGATAATGTACTTCTAATTTTAAAAAATTAACCCCTAACCAGTAGGAGCTTATATGTCGATTTCTACAACTCCGCTATTAAGCCTGCTTTAAAATGAGATCCATCGCAGAAAGGTATATTTTTGCTTTGACCATAACGACATTGAGGAGCGCATTCCTCTTTTTTAGGCTCTTAATGAGTTTAAAAGGAAAATGACTTCCGTCTATTTAGGACTATAGCATCGTTTGTTCTCCAAAAGATTTCGTCAGCATATGTTGAGGATATCGAGGTACGATGAAGCGAAAGGTGGGGTTAATAATGCTGGAAGCTTGTGAATACTTTTTCCGCTATTGAGTCCACAACCAAAAGATTTCCACACTAAGAAGTACTATTATTCAACTTTTAGTTTCATTCTTTATGAGCCTTTATCGCCTATCATTGCAAAAACTCTTGGATTAGGTTAAAAGCTCTGAGAGGTAAATTGCAATTACTTATCAAGGCATCAGTAAGTTGAAAATTGGTGCAGAAACAAACGAACAAAAAAACTAAAAAGGAGTAAACTGTGTTAGGATAAAAGAAAAAGCATGGGAGTAGCGCTGATTAGTATGGGTCTTTTTTGCCAGTCATGTATGCCCAAGCGCCGACGATGGCTACTGTTAGGACCGCGCCTGCAAATCCTGCAACCATGAAACTTGTTAAACCGGCTAGCGATGGCAAAATTATGATCAGCCATGGGATAAGGTATGTTGCTGTGACCTGGGCAATAACGCCTGCTACGAAGCCTAAAAGAGCTATTAATCCGAATATTTTTAATCTGCTATTCATTCAATTCACCTTTTTTATTTTAGCAGTTAGTTGTTGCTTCTTTTTAGTCTAACTTACACATTTCTGTCTAATCACTCAAATGCTAACACCATGTTTAACGGTTCTAGTTAAAGGCTTAACGCAATTTTCCCATCACGTATAGCTGTACATATATACGTGCATATTTCCACCATATTAACAATGTATAAGATTATTTTCTGTATCTTAGGCTTGCAGAGGTAATCAAATTGTCAGAAAGATTCGCTAAAAAGTGGGAAAGTAAACGGGAAGATGAGCCCTTCGCAAACCGCATAAAAGACGCAGTAAAACCGCCAGGACCACTAAAACCACGACTCGACTTTGCAGTCCGACGCATCGAGCTTCAAGTTCAGAAACTTGACCAAGCAACCGACAGATTCGGCCAAAGAGACAAAGCAATCTTCGCAAGAATAGTTGACGCATACACAAAACATGACAGTGCACGTGCAAACGTTTTCGCCAACGAGCTAGCTGAAGTTAGGAAAATGTCAAAGTTAATTATGAACGCTAAACTTGCTCTCGAGCAAATCACATTAAGATTACGAACAGTTTCCGAATTAGGCGACGTTGTATCAACTCTCGGGCCAGCCGTGGGTGTTCTACGCTCAGTAAAAGCAGGCCTAGTCAGCGTATTTCCAGAAGCAGAAAGTGAACTTGGCGAGATCGGCAACATGTTAAGCGGAATCATGATTGAAGCAGGCCAAGGCAGCGGAATGACACTGAACTTCGACACAGTAAACGAGGACGCATCAAAGATTCTAACAGAAGCAGCCACAGTTGCAGAACAGAAGATAAAAGACAAGTTCCCAGATCTGCCCCCAGGAATGCCATCATCCCCAGCTTCTCAAGCAGAGAAAACAACATTCTAAGATAAGGAGGAAAAAACAACAACATGTCTAACTCCAATCTTTTTCTTTCTATTGGTAAACCAATAAAGAATGAATACGGACGAATAATCGGAAAAGTAGCTTCTTTCGCATTAACCCCTAACGGCAAATTCGATGCAGTATACATCGAGTTTGGCGATGGACAATTCTCAAAACAGCCCATGGAAAGCCTACGATTCAGTGGCGCTGAAATCACATTCATCTCCAAAATTAAAAGTCCAAGCAGGTACCCTCTGTGACCATATTCCTCTAATCTGGCGCAAAGACGAAGCTCTAAAAGATCTATTGGAAAAGAAGAAAATTACTCCAGAAGTCAGCCAGGATCTGCACAACAGCTTCACCAGCGTACTAACTCAACTCAAAAGAGATGCACAAATCATTATCGATGAATCCACCATAGAAATCGAACGTTGCACTGAGGAAATCTCTTCACTCAGCTACGCTATTGCAAACCTAGAAATCGAGCATGAAATCGGAAAAGTCGATGAAGAAAACTACAGATCAGCTTTCGCCCTTCTACAAGATACTCTAAGACGTGCCACTACAGAAAAAACCGACTTCGAGCTTACAAAGAGCAAACTCTCAGGCGTGCTACTAGGCGACCAATCACAGAATGTGCAGAGAGTCAACAAAGTCTACGCTGAACAAGTAACTAACGCCTCAAAACTTCCTGAGCCCCCAGTAGTGGTCTATGTTAAAGAAATAGGAAAAGCTGGACTTTAATCAGGCTTAAACCTTGAAAACATTGGGTGTGGAGGGTTAAAAAATTAAAAGCTTAACTATTCAAGCCCCTCCCCCAGTACGTGAAGTCGCAACAAAATCTATTTATACACTTAAAATTCAACAAGGGAAACTTGAACAAGCCAGTTTCCGCTTGAAAGAGAGAGACCGCATTCTTTTTGAAACTTGCATGTTTGCATTAAAGAAGAATAATAAAGAAAAAGCTGCAATGTGCGCAACCGAGATTGCGGAAGTTCGAAAGCTTGTGAAATTTCTCTACAATGTTCAATTGGCTATTGAACGTGTAGTTTTGCGCCTTGAAACCATAAAGGAACTCGGCGACATCGTTGCCGATCTAAAGCCTGCTTTACGGTTACTTCAAGGTGTTTCTCAAGAGTTATTCCAGGTTTTACCTGATGTTAGTTCAGAATTGAATACTGTTAACCAAACTATCCAAGATACTCTTCATGCCACAAAGCTTACCACCGACGAAACTGTTATTCCCGTCGGAAAGAAAACGGAAGCTGGCGAAGAAATCTTAAAAGAAGTCTCTTGTTTTATGGAGCAAAAACTGGCAGAAACTCTTCCAGAACCCCCGGCAACTGCTCCTGTTAAAGAGAAAACGCCAATCAAAGAACTTGTTGCTCTAACGGCGAGTTCTTCGCAGATATTTGCTCATAAAACTATTGAAGAGACAGGGTTTGATCCAGAGAAAACTTTGTTCTCATACAAAAAATCTGAGATTAAAGAGTTCTCCCTTAAGGTTGACAAGCCGTGTTTGGAAGATATCCTGCTTGAATATGTTCGTAAAACTAACGGCGAAATTGATTTAAGTCGATGTTCAAATGAGTTGAAAACTTCTAACGAGGAAATTGAGCGTGCCCTCGAAAACTTAGGAACCAAAGGCAAAATAAAGATTGAGTTACGTTCACCCGAATAATAGAGAAGGAGCTAAAATACAATGAGTGCATCAAACGAACTTGAAAAAGGAGCAACAGCTTACGCCCTAGATGCTGTCCGTCTTGATAAGCAAGGGCAAAAAGGAAGAGCCATTACCCTCTATCAAAAAGCAATTGAAAGTCTCCTGCAACTTGTGCAACTATACCCAGAGTACGGCTTAAACAAGGTTTACGTGCAGCGAGCGATTGCCTATCAAGAGCGAATTAAAGCTCTCCAAGGGGCTGTTTCTTCTAGTGAAATGAATCAGGCAGCTAACAATGATGGTGACGGCGGAGGAGCTACCATGGGCGGAAACGGAAATGGCAGCAGCGGCGGAAATGGAAAACCAAATGAGGAACTTGTGATGACTGAAAAACCTAAAGTCAACTGGGGCGAAGTTGTTGGCTTGGATACTGCCAAAAAAGCAGTGAAAGAAGCCATTGTTTACCCCGTTCAACGACCAGACCTGTTCCCGCTTGGTTGGCCAAGAGGTATTCTGCTTTTTGGTCCGCCCGGCTGCGGTAAAACTTTGTTGGCTGCAGCTGTTGCAACAGAAATTGATGCAAACTTCTATAGTATTGATGCAGCATCAATTATGTCCAAGTGGCTGGGCGAAGCCGAACAAAACGTTGCCAAACTTTTTGGTAGTGCTCGCAAATCCGCGATAGAAGGGAGACCCGCAATTGTATTTGTTGATGAATTAGATTCACTTATGGGTAACCACTCAAACGAAGTAGGCGGCGAAATCCGCGTTAAGAACCAGTTTCTGAAAGAGATGGATGGCATCGTCGACAAGGGCAAGGCACTACATGTTTACGTTATCGGCGCAACAAACAAACCCTGGGATTTAGATTGGGCATTTATCAGGCGTTTCCAGAAACGAATATTGGTTCCGCTTGCAGACCATTCAACACGACTTAACATGCTAAAGTTGTATTCAAGTAACCTGCAGATTTCCAGTGACGTGGATTTAGCTGAATTGGCCCGATTAGCTGAAGGTTTCTCCGGAAGCGATATACGTGACGTTTGTCAATCGGCGCAGCTCAGCTTAATCGGCGAGTTCTTCGAGTCGGGGAAAGCTATGGACAAAGAAGCTAAACCACGTGCATTGACGATGGCTGATTTCCAGCAGATATTCGAAGAACGTAAACCAAGCGTGTCGCTGGATATGCTGTCACAGTACAATCGTTGGTTCGAAGCGTTCAAAGCACTATAATGGAGGGTAAACAAAGAACAAAACGATGGGTTGGGTGGAAAGGTTTGGAGAACATTAATTTTTAACACGCTCTCTCCTTCTCCCCCAAATATATCTCCAAACCCCACAAACCAAACCAACCCATCTCCAAAATTTTTTAGATCAAGATTTAGTAATCTATTTTGTATGTATACACATAAAAAAACCTACAAGGCACCTAATGTAACTACTTGATTTTTACCAAAAAATCCGCCTCGAAACTCCGCGGCGTAACCTGGCGAGTTTTACCTGGCTTCAATTCTGCTTTGCCACTTAATGCTTTTAGTTGGTTTGCAAACCCATCAACGTATTCAAAGACGCCGCAGCCGTAGCAGAAGCCGCCTGTGAATTGGATGGTAATAAATAATGGTGTGAATATCACAAGTTTTGCGATGACATTGGGGCTGTGTGTACGATTGTAAAACGCGATCACCCTGTGGACAAGTGTTTCTAAATCTGAATCAGAAGGTAACATATTACAACGGAATCCTTGACCCATCAAAACCCAACTTCGAAATCCCCAATTCCTCTTGAACTTCACGCAATTGAGCAGCATTGAACACTGGTCCATCGCGGCAAACACGGTACTTACCAATCATACAGCTTCCACACAAACCGATGCCGCAGCGCATAAGCCGCTCCAAACTGGCTTCTATGGGCAGTTTACGTTTCTCAGTCATTTCAAAGATTTTTTTAACCATCACTTCGGGCCCACAGGTATAGATCATATCAAATTTTTCTTTATCTAATAAACTTGCCAATGGCTGAGTTACCAAGCATTGTAAGCCGGCGGTACCATCCTCAGTTGTGGTTATGAGGTTTTTCTCGCTACAAACCCCTCCTAATTCACGCACGAATAAGAGTTCGTCTTTGGTTTTAGCCCCCTCCACAAAAGATATCCGCTCCGTTTTTGCAGAGAGCTGTTTTGCCAAGAATAGAAGTGGTGCGGTGCCTGTTCCGCCGCCGATTAAGAGAACTCTTCCGCGGCTTTCTGTGAAGTTATTGCCAAATGGACCGCGGACGCCGACAGTTGCCCCTGCTTCGAGCGAGTGCAGGTGCCTTGTGGCGTCGCCAACTGCCTTAACCGAAACCGAGACCAAATTGTCGCCTGCATCCAAAATACTCAATGGAATCTCATCGATGCCGGGTATCCAAAGCATCAAAAACTGTCCCGGCTTAGCTTTACTGCATAATTTATCGGTGAATGTGAAGGTTTTAACTGTTGGACTCTCATTGCGAATCCGAACAATCTGCGTTGTCCGCAGTGAATTATTTGTGGTGTGCAAGACCGACAATGTCTTTTACGCTCCCAAAATGTTTACGTCGCAAATAAGTTTCTACTCCTTTGTTTATAATTTGGAAAACTTCCGTGTCAATAGCGACTGCTGTGCCAATCTGGATCGCCGATGCGCCTGCTAAGAAAAATTCTACTGCATCACGCCAATCCGATATACCGCCGCAGCCGATTATGGGCACGTCAAACGCTTCAGCAACATCATAGACGCACCGCAGGGCAACGGGCTTAACTGCTGGACCAGATAACCCGCCTTTCACATTGCTGAGAACTGGAAGCATGGTTTCTGTGTCAATAGCCATGGCTTTTAGTGTATTTATAACCGTTAATGCATCTGCTCCTGCCTCAATTGCCGCCGCAGCCTGCACAGTAATGTCTGCAACATTAGGTGACAACTTTACAATCAACGGCTTATTGATAGCTGCCTTAACCATCTGCACCACTTCTGCGAGTAATTTGGGGCTTTGACCGATTTCGGCGCCAGTTTGTTTCACATGCGGACAAGAAACATTCAGTTCAACCGCGTCGGCGCCTGCATCAACCGCTTTCTTCGCAACCACTGCATACTCTTCTGCAGAGTAGCCAAAAACACTGACAATAATAGGTACACGCAGGATGGTCTTAGAAAACTGTATCTCCCCAGAGTAAACGTCGATTCCAGGATTAGGTAACCCCATAGCATTAATTAACCCAGCTTCTACCTGAACAACAGTTGGGTTAGAATAGCCCACTCGGGGATTCACGCCCACGGATTTTGTGACTACTGCTCCAGCGCCGCCTTTTGCAACTCGGCTAAGGGATTCGGCGGAGTACCCAAGGATTCCTGAAGCCAGAATTGTTGGGTTCGCTAGTTGCAAGCCAGCAAAGCTTATGCTTAACGGATTGTTTTCCAAATAAATTCACCGTTTAATCTAGGTTAATACTTTTAGTCAGATAAAGCTTCTTTTGTGCGAGTTTTCGGAATAGTTTTGTTATAGCTAAATTTTTGTTGTTTTTATTTTAATTTGCTGAGCGAAAATATAGAAAAACTGGTTTTAAGGTGAAAAAAGAAAAGTGAGGGTTTAGCCAAACTCTAAAGCGTTTATTTCTTCTTTTTAGCTTTTTTAACGTCCTTTTTTGGAGCTTTCGCCACGCTACTAACCTCAAAGCTACTATTTGGCTTCAATTTATATTTAAAATTTGCCAAACACTAAATAGTCTGCCCTGACAGACAAAACGACGTGAAAACGAGCGCTACAAGCAAAATAGCCTACAAAAAAGCCGAATTAATTGAGCTATTTTGCATGGTTTCTGGGTCTGCAATTTTGACAATTTCATTTGTTAATATAAAGCTTTTTTCTCTGCATGACCTGGGGGTGAAATCTCACGTAATTCTTTTATTCCGCAAACCTATGTAAAAACTTACATAGCATTGCAAAATATTTACATGGGGTTCTAAATTATGAATCAAAGATAACAACACAAAAAATTGCCCTCATAGCAATATTCGCAGCACTATTCTTCGTACTTTCACTGGTAGCACCTTACATCCCAGCACTTGGAGTCCCAGAAATAAAGATTAATTTGAAGCCCTAATCGCTTCAATATTTGGGCTTAATTCTTGGACCCTACTTAGGTGCAGCCGCAGCCTTCTTAGGTGCACTCGTCTCCTGGACTTTCACAGGAATGTTCCTTTTGGCCTCCCATTTCTATTGCTCACCACCGTTAAACGCCTTAGTAACGGCTTAATTTTCTACAAAAAATGGAAATGGGGATTCGCCGTTTTTACAATTCTTATAGTCGCTTTTCTTTTCACACCGCCCGTAACACCGATCACAGGGCAGAGCACCTTAGTAGGCTTCAACGTCCCAATAGACAACTGGTTCATTGCCTTAGCAGTCCTATTTGACAAAGTCATTGCACTTCTCAATAATATTACCTTGCGTTCATTTACAAAGCAATTATCTGCGGCAAATGGAACGCATTCTTTTTCCTACTTCCTTTCATTGGAA
Source organism: Candidatus Bathyarchaeota archaeon (assembly GCA_963818655.1). Lineage (GTDB taxonomy): Archaea > Thermoproteota > Bathyarchaeia > Bathyarchaeales > Bathycorpusculaceae > Bathycorpusculum. Next base: position 28,973 of record CAWFTD010000012.1, on the reverse strand, counting down.
ATCAAGTGGATAACATGTGGGGATCATTTATTTTCGCCACACCAATAGTGTATGCAGTCCATTCTTTGGAACTCGATGTAGTCTCGGTACGCGGATTGTTCTCTAATATCTCCTTTTGCCTTATCCGGCCATTCGGTTGGTTCAAGCATTCATCGTGACTTTGATAATGGTACCTTTGATGCAGACACTTAAAGGAACACCTTGGCTATGGAGCAAAGACAATATCCTTAGCCAAAGTACAGCAGTAGACGAGAAAAAAATAAAAGATCCTCCTCTAACAACCAATTAATTTTTTCTTTTTTGATTCTAGACAGGTTTTTCAAGTTCTCAAGCGAATAATTCAAATAGAACTGACATTTTTGATTCTATCATCTGTTGTAAACAATTTTTTTGAGGTGGCAAAAACAATTTGTCAAGATAGCTTTTTTCCCGTATTTTCATCCTGTGGATAATAACTCATTTCTTAGTTTTCCACTTTTTAGGTTTAGACTACATTTCCAAGGCACTCAAGATGTGGGGCGTAGAGTTTGATTTGGTCGACTACACCTTAATTAGTTTGGCAATTGAGGGTGGGGAAGAGCCAAAAGACTACCGTTTAATCCGACACAAACTCCTCTTTGATTCGGGTTTTAATGAAGGTAATTTAAAGGATGCGATTGGGAAGGCACAGGCTCAGTTTTATAGTCAAAAGTATCTTGCTAAGACTGGTTACGAGGTTTTGGGTAGGACGTTTGAGCGTTTGACGGATTTTGTGTTTGAATGCAGCAGTAAGTTCAAGACTTACGGTAAGATTATCTTAGTTATCTTCAAACATTTCAGAAGCAACGACAACTTTATCCTGCAAATGAAGAAAACCTCCAAAGTGGAACAATGCAAAAATTAGCCTTAATCCCTATGTTAATCAGTTCACTACGAATTGCAGCTCTACCCATTTTCTTTTACCTCTACAACATAGGAAATGCTGCCTCGTGTTTAGGTTTGCTCGGGTTTTGTGCAGCCACAGACTTTTTAGATGGCTACACTGCAAGAAAACTAAATGTAACCTCAAAGTTCGGCGCTTACTACGATGCCACAACAGATTTCATATTTATTTTTGGGATTTTCCTATTATTTTATGGTCTTGGGTTTTATCCAATTTGGTTGTTACTGATTATCACTTTTGCATTCATCCAATTTATAATTACGAGTTACTTAGCCAAGAAACTCTACGACCCCGTGGGACGCTACCTTGGAAGCGCCCTCTACATAGGAGTCGTCCTAACTTTGTTTTGGCCAACTGAGGCGGTTTTCGCTTTTGTGCAGTACGCTTTTGTTGGGTTCTTTTTGCTTTCGATTGCAAGCCGTATAATAAGTCTAACAAGAAAACGTACCAAACAACCCTAACATTACTGTAACGTTCTCTGTTAATCCCGCTAAATTTGGTGAATCCTTTTGCAAAAAAACATACATAGCCAAGAAACTTGCCGCAGATTCGCGAATTAATCTTGAATTTGAGTTTTACAAAAGCTTACGCTAATTAATTGACTAAATTACATTCGGAAGCTTACTTCAATCCATTGAAAGATAAGAATTCTAATGGAGCATACCAGTAGACCGTAACTGTTTTCTTGCAATCTTTGTTTTTGCACCTTACTCTCTTTTGAATGATTTTGTTATGAGGCATCTTTTGTTTTGGTTTTGCTGATGAAAAGGCTGAGTGATGTCTATCTGGCGGTTTAACTTCGAGAATTTCATTGCAGGAGGGGCATTCAAGAACGGCCATAATTTACCCTCAATACAGATATATGCTGATCTCTGTTATAAAGTTCAATGTTTCTTGTGGTTTCAGTCCCAACAAAACTTTTTAGTCAATTAATTTTTCCTTCTTGATACAACTCTTTTGCAATTTTGGTGTTAACTAAACCTTTTCTGTTTGCATTATGCCGCCTGATCTTTCTTAATTGGTTTCAAAGCCTATTTTTTACTTAATCTTGATATTGCATTTATTTGAGACATTTTTGAAGAGTCACATTCTAGACACTGTTTTTTTAGGCATATTTCTTCTGTAAAAGGGCAGCTAAGAAATATTTTATAGATATAATCGTTTAATGCAGTATTTACTGCTGAATCAAAATCTATGTTAACTTTGTTTAGAAGAGCTTGAATTTCACTTGTACTTTTGGTAGCTTTCATTATCTTAAACCTCATGGCTTTGTTTCCATCTTGACAAGAATTAATTTAAACGAAGATACCTTGTCAATAAGTTAACTTTTATGAATTTATCGTTCAGGTTTTAATCGGAGAAGGGTTCTTCAGCTTTGGTTTTCTGTTTCTTCAGGTCAAACCTTTTCAACTTATCTTTTCAAATTTCTTCAGTAGATTAACCAAATATTTTAGCTTCATCCTCACCGCTGAATCTAAAAACTGCTTGTTGCTGTAGTTTTGCTATGTGCCTTTAGGCTTATTTGATAGCAATTCTTTCGGAATTGGATTGTTTGCTATAAATATTTTCCATTCAGCCGGTGCAATCATTTTTAAATCGGTCAAATCCATGTTCTCTTATTGTTGGAACTAAGGTCAATTATCTATGACTGAAAAGAGCAGTAACAAGTCTTTCATTAGGCGCTTTCCTGAATTAATTCGTGTTTCATTAGGTACCGCCATAGTTCTTGGGCTTTTGGAGGGTAAGTTAGATGCTGAACCGACAACGGCTTATTTGATGACTTACAAGTTAGGAAAGTGCTTGGCAAACTGCGGTTTCTGTCCCCAAGCCAAAGCCAGCAAAAGCGACTCCGATCTCCTCTCCAGAATCTCGTGGCCAACCTTTCCTACCCTGAGCGCGTTAACAGCGCTCACAAATACGGCAAAAGAGGGAAAATTCAGGCGCATCTGTATCCAAGCTCTAAACTACCCAGAAGTTTTTAGCCAACTAGAAGCGCTCGTAAAAGAAATAAAAAAGCTATCGGTGATTCCTGTTTCGATTTCCTGTCAACCGCTAAACACCCAAAACATTGAGCTTTTGAAAAAAGCCGGTGCTGACAAGTTAGGGATACCTTTGGATGCTGCAACAGAAGTCATATTTGACAAAGCTAAGGGAAAAGGCACTGGCAGCTCCTACAGTTGGCAAAACCAGTTCTTACTGCTAAAAGAGGCTATTGCTGTTTTTGGGAAAGGAAATGTTAGTACACATGTGATTGTTGGGTTGGGGGAAACTGAAAAGGAAGCCGCGCAGGTTGTTCAGAGATGCGTTGATATGGGTGTTTTACCTGGGCTTTTTGCTTTTACCCCTATTCGAGGCACAGCGTTGGAAGATCATTCTCCTCCAATTCTTGAATCTTATAGACGACTTCAGCTTGCAAGGTATCTAATATCTAAAACCAAATCAAGATTTGAGAATATGCAGTTTGACGTTAAAGGAAAAATCAACACCTATGGGCTCAGTAATGAAGTCTTGGACCCAATTGTTGAAAGTGGTTTACCTTTTCAGACTTCAGGCTGTCCAGACTGTAACCGACCATACTACAACGAAAAGCCAAGTGGGCCAATCTACAACTACCCCAAGAAACTGAAGAAAGAAGAAATAGCAAGGATAAAAAAACAATTAAGTTAAAAGTTGATCAGCAGTTTGCTCAGATGTCTTCTTGATTGTTTTCGGAATTTTAGGTTTTTGTCTTGTTACCTGCTCAACCAAACGCCAGAACTCGTCCATGGTGTAGCCCTTGAGTAGTTCTTTCATTAGTTTTTTAACTTGGTAATAGGTCATTTGGGCTTCACCTTTATCTAGGCTTTCCTGAGGTCCCTTAATGCGTCTGAAAAGCTCGTCCATTTGTCTTGGCGAAGCGCGGATTCCGGCTTTTTCTAGCAGTTTTTGGATAAGGGTTTGCCCAGTGTTTCTGCCGATGAATATCATGGTTTCTCGGCCAACTATTTCAGGTGGGAAAGGCTCGAAAACCAGCGGGTTTGCCATCATTTCTTCGACTTCTTCTTCAACTTCATGAGTGAATATGTTTTCGCCGATTATTGGTTTGTGGAATTGGATTGGTAGAGCGAATGCCTTTTCGGCTGATTGAGCAAGACGATAGATTTTTCCCATGTCTATTCCTGTGTCGATGTTATAGAGTAGTTCGGTTGATGTCACTACCTCTTCGAAGGGCGCTATGCCTGCGCGTTCCCCAAAGCCTGCGATGCAAGTGTGAAGGTATGAAACGCCTTCTTCCATGGCTGCTAAGGTATTTGCTGACCCTAAACCGAAGTCGTTATGGCAGTGGATTGATAGTGGTGCTTTCTTCTTAACCGCGTCTGGCAACCCTTCTCGGATATGAGACATTAAGTAGCGCATTGATAGAGGTCGTATAAATCCGACGCTGTCAGCTACGCCTAACCTGGTGGCTCCTGCGTTGGCTGCGGCTTCGAAAACCTGCAATATATCCTCGAGCGGGGTTCGGGTCGCATCCATGAGGATAAAATTTACTGCTGTTCCATGCTTTTTGGCGTAATCGATGCTGTCAACGATTCTTTGCAGGGCTTGATCCTTTGTTATCTTTAATTTGTATTGCAAGTTTAGTCCGTTTATTGGGGATTCGATTGTTATATCTTTGATGCCGCATTCCAAACAAGCGTTTATGCTGTTCTTTGTGGCTTCCGCTGAAGCGGTAAGTTTGGAATAAATGAAGGTTTCATTGACTATGCGTTTGACGGCACGTTTTTCCTCTTCAGATAAAGCTGGGAAACCCACGTTTATGATGGCGACGCCTGCTTCATCCATCAGTTTTGCAAGTCTAACTTGCTCAACATATGTTAAGTAAACCGTTGGAGCCTTGATACCTTCCCGGAAGGTTTCATCCCAAATGAACACTCGGTCAGGAAGCTTAGGTGGCAAATTTTTGCGCAAACGATTGTAATTAGCAATTAGCCCTTGGGCTTCAAGCTTTTTGAATATGGTCTTTCTCATTTAGACACAATCCAACAATACGAACTGAATTATCATCCTTAATTTGCTAATACCTATATAAAACTGCATCTATCAAAACTTAACACCTGTTCAGGTTACAATGAAGAAACGAAATATTTTCTATTCCGACTAAATATAATGCAAAAGTTTTAAGTTTAAAAAAATATAATCATACTATTGCCAAGGGGAAATATAAGTGAGCCTAAAAACCACTATTGAAAAAATAAGGACATTAGAAGCAGAAAAGAAGAACCTTTTAGTCGAAATTGAAGGACTCAAAAAGATAGCTGATTCAAAAGCGGTGGCTCTTGAAAACGAAGTTAATGCGTTGCGGGAAGAAATAAAATCCCTCAGGATTCTTGTTAGCGGGTCAGAGTCGAGTACACAGAACAAAACTAGAGGTCTAATATTTCTAAAGTTCTTTGGGCGGCGTAGGCGTTCTCTTAAGCAGCGCATTGATTGCGTTAGAGAGGGAGTTGCAAGCTGTTTGCCGCGTCTCCATTGAAGTGTCCGTTTCAAGTTTTTCCAACTCCTTATGTAAGCGGTCGGATTCTAAATTAAGTTCCTGCTTTTGTTTCTCGTAGTTATCGTGAAGTTTTTCTTGTTCAGCCGTAAATGACTGCAGGGTAACTTCTAACTCGTTCTTTGCGGCTTTTAGGTTCTGGTTTGTCAGGGTTAGCTTCTCTGCGGTTTTTCTTTTGGCTCCAATTTTATAGAAACTGATCTTGATTTGTCGCTGTTCTGCCAGTTGGTCTTCGAGGTCGCGGATTTTGCTGCTCAAGCGTTGAACTTCTGCATTTCGTTTATTGCTTCGTTCTCTTATGTTTTCAGCATACTGTTTGTCTGCTTCGACGATTTGATGGTTAGTTTCGGAGAGTGCTTTTTCCTCTGCGGTCAGGTTATTTTCTTTAATTCGATTTTCGGCGAGTGCAGCTTCGATGTCAAGGAAAGTTTGGGTCCGTTCCTTGATGAATGACTCATCGGGGTCGATGGCTGGGTTGGATTCAAACTCTGAAATTACCTGGCGTAACGTCACTAGCCACTCGTCAAAATACTGGCTGAAAGGCGATAGCCCAAAAATCTGGTTTCCAAGTTTCCCCAAGCTGCCAAGGGTTCTTTGAGTAACTTCCTGAGCAGAAAACTCGGGGGTTTCCTCTTGCAGGTACTTGGCGCCTGCACGTTGCTTCTTTTCTTTGGTTTTTTTGTCGTGAGCACTCTTTGAGAATTGTTTACCCGCGCTCCGACGAGAACCCGATTGAGGTCTGAAACTCATAAAATACCCTTTATCATAAGAAATATTTAAACAATGGTGCATTTCCCCATGCTGGTGGGAGGCTTTTACTTTTTCTTTCCGGTTGTTTGCTTGACTTGTTGAGGTTTGCGTTTCTTAAGCGCTAGGAATGTGCCGCCGACTGCAACTACGATGACAATTACGATTATTGCAGGGTAAAGCCAACTTGAGGTCTGGGTGTTGGGGGGATTGTTGATTTGGGTTTGGTCGTCTGAGGAACTGGTGGCAGTTGGAGTGGAGGAAGCGGTAGATGTGGCACCGTTAGGAGACGAATTGGGGGTAGGCCCTAATGTAATTTGCGGGGCTGTTCCTTGCAGGATGGGACCTTCAACCTGAACTAACAGGGCGTAGCTGGCGATTTGTTGGTTTTGTGGCATCAAGGTTTGGTTGGTATCATAGGCACCAAACTTAAAATTAGTTGATGCCGATGGGCTCAGTGAAGCTGACAGAGCAGCGTCGGTATATCCGCCTACCGCAATAACGTTACCCTCTTTGTCGTAGAAAGTTCCAAGGACACGCACGTTGGTGGCGGTTTGGGTACCCATGTTCTTTACTGTGCCGGTGACCCAGTAGACGCCCTTATCATCTGTACCTGTGCCGATGCTGTTTTGTTGGGCAGTGACTTTTACATCTGGATAAAGGTAGCCCGTTGTGTCGGTTGCCTGGGATACGGTGACTGCTACGTTGGCTATAGTTGGAGTGGATTGAGTTGCTTGGTCGGTTTGTAGGTAGAAGGTCATGTAGAAGGGTGCTTTCTGGTTTGGAAGCATATTTTTCACATAAGCCATTGTATTTGAGGTCTGCTGACTTCCAGTGGTTGTTATCACAGTGCCGCTTAGAATCACGGAGGACACAATGCTCGTGCCAACATTCTGGATTTCACCTACTACGTCAAATAAGCCTGCACTGTCAATGTACCAGCTATAGGTTACAACTTTGACCTTCGCTGTTTGGCTGTGCACCTGCGGAATCGAAATAAAACATAACGAAAACAAAGTTAACAAAACAACTGTGTAAATTATGGATTTTCTCATGGAACTTACCTCTCAATTTCTCTTATCCCAAGAGAACTCGGTATGTTCTATAAAACAGTTTTTCAAATTTCCCCCATAATTGAGGGTACGCGGGGATTTATCTGATTTGGCGGCGATATTCTTAAATTTGCAAGCGCGCGATATGTGTTTAGAGCGGACATCTGTGACTGAAAAATTACATCCCTATGTAGTATTTCTTCCAAAAACAGAAAAGAAAGATAAGATACTATCCGCAATTTTCGGCTCCAAAGCAGGCGTAGACATCCTCCGCTACAGCCTAAAACAGGGCGTTGCCAAGAATATCTACCAAAAAGAACTTGTCAAAACTCTCAACTACAGCAACAAAACCATCATCGAAAATCTCAAATCCCTCACCCAACTCGGGGTTCTAAACGAATCCATGGAAAAAAACGACAAAGAAAGCCGCATCATCTGGATTAAGATCTACCAACTCACTAACCTCGGCAAATGGTTTGCCCTCCTGATGGCAGAGGAAAAAGAACTCACCGAAATAGAAAAAGCCGAAATCCTTCAAAGCCTATTCCGCACGTATGTCAAACAGGTAAAGCGGTTGGCAGAGGAGATTGGTATAAACAAAAAGATGCTAGAAGAAACCTTTAGGGAGGAAATGAAAAGTAGCCCATAAAACCCTTTGGAACCAATAATTTAGAAATGAGGTTATTTATACTCTGCATAAACGCAGTAAGAGCATGATATTTGATAGAATCTGGGTCAATATTTTTCGGTTAGGTTTTCGAATCTTTTCACCACTCACTACTTGCACTATTGCCAGGAAAAAAGGCCTAAGAATGTTGAAAAACAATACTAAAACCAAAGAAAGAGAAAAAAAGTGTCTATTCTTCTTCTGAGGGTAGGCCGATTTTGCGTAAGTAATCTTTAGCGTATTTTGGATTGTAGGCTAAGAGTTCTTTGCTGCGTAATAGTCTGCGTTCAAGGCGGACTAGTGCCACGCGGAAAGTTGGCTCTACACCCCAACCTTCACTTGCCGCAAAAAAAGTGCCTCGAACTGTTCTGAATTGCAGTCTGCAATGAACAAGGGGTGTTTCGCGGACGCCTTTGTCGCCATGGCTTTTCATGTACACGAATAATGTTCCTAACTGAAATGCTTCTTGGAACCTGCGGGAGAACGAATCAAACTCGTTCATCATGAACGCTTGCTGGTCTGATGACACGTCAACGCCTTTCGTGCCAAACTGTATCGTTAATTTGCGTGCGACTGCTGCAACCTGGGAAATCTGCTCCAGAAAATCAAGCTTGGTTACCACTCCAACCAACATGTCCCCAACTACAACACACAAACAAGAAACGTCGCGGTTGTGCATTCCCTGTTCAGCATCACGCAGACTTGTTTTGGCGTCGACAGTGATGGCAGGTGAAGCCATAATTCCCTTCACTGCTATTCCGAGGGTTTCGAGTTTTTCACCGACTATGTCACCAGTGGTTTGGCGTCGCTGAGGCCAATAGATACTTCCTCAGAACGTCTTCTATGCTCACCATGCCCGCAAGCTTTCCGCCATCTAGAACAGGAACATGTGAAATACCGTATTCACGCATCAAACCCAAAACAGCGCCGACACTACGCCCCGCTTCAATCGTATGAGGTGCCCGCGTCATAACTTTTTCAACGGAATCGCGACCCCAATCCTCACTGACTGCGCCATGAATCACGCTTTCGTCAGTGACAAACCCTAAAAGCTTGCCCTTATCGAACAAAGGAAGTTGTCGCATTCCGCTTCCAATCATCAACTTCGCTAACTCCCCCAAAGAAGCATCAACCGAAACCTGCGGCGCAACCTGCATTAACGACCGAACTTTAGCCACAGTAAAATCAAGCCGCGAACGCAAAATCGATCGACGCGTAATCATCCCAACATACTTACCCTTTTCATCAAGAACAGCCATAACAGGCGGCATCCCTTTCTTGAAGCCTTCCAGACATCTTGAGAGTGTATCGTTGTCTTGAACAAAATTCAGTCCTTTAGAATATACATCCTTGGCAGTAACAGATTTGCTCATAAATATTCACTGAAAAACTAATGGGAAACGAAGAATTTAAAGTTTGCAAAACCCAATGTCGCTAAGCGATTAAGAGAACTTTGGTAAAAATAAAAACTAACCTGAATTTGCGAATATCGGCTAGTTGGCAGAAGCGAGACCTTTTAGTTTGAATTATGTGACAAGTTACGTTGTCACAATATTGGTTGCGACTGCTGTTCGTCTTAACCGAAGACTATAACCTATATGCTTAATAGCAAAACAAACAGAACTGTCTGAGTCTAAAGGAGAAAACAGTTTTGTTCGCCGTCGGTCATATGGCAATTGCTTACCTTTTAGGGAAGGGTTCATCGAAGTTGCTTCGAGTTAAATTGAACATACCTATCATGTTGGTTCTCTCCATACTGCCAGATGTTGATATAATATATGATTTTTTGACTGGCTCGGAAATACATAGAGGTCCAACTCACTCAATCGTGGTCTCAGCATTAGCTTTTGTTCCAATCTTCATTATTTACCGAAAAAAGGCGATTCCATATTTCTTGGCGTTAATTTCCCACCCCTTGATTGGCGACTTCTTCATAGGTGGCAAATTGCAGCTATTTTGGCCCTTTTCAATAACTGAATATGGACTTCATGAGTCAGGATCCTTCTACATTGGCATCTTCAGTTCGGTTAACATTGCTCTAGAACTGACCTTGTTTGCAATAGCAACCCTTATCCTATGTAGAACCTCTGATTGGAAAGCATTCTTCTCAAGCAACAAAACAAACCTGATCTTGATCATTCCCATCGCAACGGTCTTGCTTCCAAGTACAATCGGTTACCCGTTTAGTGCTTCACTGCTGATCTCAGAGCCGCTGTTAGCTTTGGCGCACTTGTTTTACCTTGGACTCTTCAGCATTGCAGTCCTAAAAACACTCTTTTTCATGTATAAAGAACGGTTTAGTCCACCAAAAAGAATCAACTCAATACAAATTTGATCTAGTAAATGACAGTTCAATCCCCAGAGTTCTTTAGTTTACTGTTTTTCCCGTAGGAAGTGAAGTTTGTACAAGCAATATTTATATCAAAAGTACTTTATTCATCATTCTAACAAATCTAACAGGCGCTGGACCAATTTGTACCGCGTCTATGAACATGTGTTGAGGAAAAAATAAATGCCGTTAAAAATCCTAAAGAAAGATGCGGCAGACGCTTTAACGTTAGAATGGGTTTTGCAAGTTAAGAATTACAAGTTAACTCTTGACAAGAGTCGCTGTGCCGGTTGCCAAATATGCACAGTGGCTTGCCCTAAAGAAGCCATAAAAACAGTGAAACAACCTAAGATTCAAGGTGAAACGGCAAAAAAAGCCAAAGTAGACATTGACTTGGCAAAATGCAATTTCTGTGGAATCTGCGACGTAACTTGTCCATACGGTGCAATAAAAGTCACTCTCAACGGTGCCCATGACCTATCTATCTTGGAAAAAGAAAGCTATCCACAACTAATCCGAGACATAACAGTAAATACCCACAAATGCGAAAAAGAATGCGTCGAATGCGAAAGTGCGTGTCCATTCTCACTTATTAAAATATCAAAAGTCGGATTTGACGGCAACCCAATTCAAGATATAACTGCCCTCTCCGCTAACGAAAAAAAACGTGTCCAACTTAGCCTTAATATACAAAAAGATTATTGCCCAACATGCAAAGTATGCGAATACAAATGTCCCTCAGGTGCAATAAAGGTCAAAAAAGCCCTCGAAGGAAAAATCAGTATAGACCAAGCAAAATGTCCCGAAAGCTGCAAAGATTGCTTGGACGTTTGCCCAATCCCTGGAGCACTCGTGCTTGGTGAAGACAAGAAGGTACACGTCAACGAAACCTTGTGTAATTACTGCGGGGCATGCAAGAACGTTTGCCCTGAAGAGAAAGCATTATGCGTCAAACGCACAAAAATTATTCATACACCTATCCATTCAGGCACATGGAATAAAGCTTTAGAGCGAATAACCAGCTCCGCCGACGCTGCTAAGGAGTTAAAAGCCCAAGCTGCCGAGAATAGACGCAAAGTCGTTGAGAAACGGTTCGTTTCTAAGGCGCTTAAATCAGAGGAACTAAAATGAGTAACACAGAGACACAATCCAAACAAGCTGAAGCATACGCTATTAAACCTGAACCGTTGCGAGTCGGCGTCTTCGTTTGCCATTGCGGTCTCAACATTGCTGGCACAGTGGATGTTAAAGCAGTGGCTGAATACGCAAAAACCATTCCAGACGTTGTTTTCGTAAAAGAAAACCGCTACACCTGTGCAGACCCTGGACAGGCAGAAATCCGCAAAGCCATCAAAGAACAAAATCTAAACCGTGTGGTCATAGCGGCATGTTCACCCAGAATGCACGAACCAACCTTCCGACGCACAGTTTCCGAAGCAGGCTTAAACCCATTCCTCTATGAAATGGCAAACATCCGCGAATTCGCTTCTTGGTGCCACCAAAGCGATCCCAAAGCTGCGACGGAACGCGCCAAAGACTCTGTTCGCATGGCAATTGCAAAAGTTCGCTTAATGCAGCCACTCCAAACCATAGAAGTTCCAGTTACAAACAAAGCCCTCATCATCGGCGGAGGAATCGCAGGCATGAACGCTGCTTTAGACCTTGCAGAAATGGGCTATAAAGTCCACATGTTAGAGAACACCCAGAGCATCGGTGGACATATGGCGGCGCTCGACAAAACCTTCCCAACTCTGGATTGCAGTATCTGCATTGAAGGACCAAAGATGGTTGATTGCGCACGTCACCCAAACATCACAATATTCACAAATTCAGAATTAGTTAAAGTCGACGGTTACATAGGCAACTTTAAAGTGAAAATCCGTAAAAATGCTCGTTACGTTATCCCAGAAAAATGTACGGGTTGCGGTGAATGCAAAGAGGCTTGCCCAATTGAGTACCCTAACGAATGGGACATGAATCTTGGTACACGTAAAGCTATTTCTGTACCATTTGATCAAACTGTGCCGCTGATTTACTCCATTAACCGCGATTACTGCATTGAATGCTTCAAATGCACTGAGGTCTGCGGTGAACGCCAAGCAATAGACTTCAACCAAAAATCCGAAGAAGTCGAATTTGACGTGGGTGCAATCATTGTTTCCACAGGATTTGATGTTTACTTGCCATACGACATGCCATTGCTTGGGTACGGGAAATACCCCAACGTTATCACTAGCATGGAGTTTGAGCGACTCATCTTAGCTGCTGGTCCAACAGGCGGCAAAGTCATCCGCCAATCCGACGGTCAAAAACCACATAGAATCGTTTTTATCCAATGCGTCGGAAGCAGAGACAAAAGCAAATATCCGTATTGCTGCAATTTCGGATGCATGTACACGCTAAAGCATGTGGTTCAGCTCAAGGAGAAGTACAAAGAAGACATTGAAGTCTATGTTTTCTACATGGATATCCGAAGCCCAGGAAAAGGCTACGAAGAATTCTACGACCGGGCGCGTGAACGAGGCGTAAACTTCATTCGCGGACGGGTGAGCCGCATTGACGAAGACCCAAAAACCCACAACCTATCAGTTCACTCAGAAGATTCACTCTTAGGCGCACCAATTGAAGTTGAAGCCGACATGGTTGTCCTTGCAACCGCAGCCATACCCAAAAAAGGCTCTGAAGACATAGCACGCATCCTCAACCTCTCAAGGGGTTCAGACGGCTTCTTTATGGAAGCACACCCCAAACTCAAACCCATGGATGCACCAACCGACGGAGTATTCTATGCAGGTGCATGCGCAGGCTTAAAGGACATTCCCGCCAGTGTTTCCCAAGGCAGCGGAGCAGCGTCAAGAGCAGCAACCGTTATCAGCAAACCCAAATGGAAAATTGAACCAATAATTTCAGTTGTTGATGAATCTAAATGCCGTAATAAAACCGCCAAATGTGGTGTCTGCCAAGACAAATGCCCATATGGAGCTATCCGAATTGAACCCAACAAACCTGCACAAATAATCACTGCTAGTTGCCACGGCTGTGGAACATGCGTTGCCGAATGCCCACAACACGCCATCACCCAAATGCACTTTACAGACGCTCAAATCATAGCGCAAATCCGAGCAGCACTTGAAGATAAGCCGGAAGAAAAAATCCTTGCAATCCTCTGCAACTGGTGCAGCTATGCAGGTGCAGACCTTGCAGGCATCAGCCGCTGCGACTACCCCGCCAGCGTAAGAGCTATCCGCGTTATGTGCAGTGGTAGAGTTGCCAGAGAATTCGTTCTAGAAGCTCTAAGATTGGGCGCAGGCATGGTTCTTCTTGGAGCATGCCACTTACCCTACGACTGCCACTACATCAGCGGAAACTACAAGATGAAAGCCCGAACCGACGCCCTCAAAGGCATGCTAACAAAATTGGGCATGAGCCCTGAGCGGTTCCGAGTAGAATACGTTTCAGCCGCTGAAGGCATTCACTACGCCGAAGTCATCACAGAAATAGATACCGACATGAAGACACTTGGCAAAGAAAAGATTCAAGCCGAAAACGCAAAACTAAAACCAATACTTGAAAACATGCTCAAACGCAAATAATCCAGCAATCTTTTCTTTTTTAAACCTTTATCATTTTTTGTCGTTAAATTGTAATTACAGTAAGGACACTTTTTGTTTTGCTTTAGAACTGTTTTCGGTTAAACACCGTTATTGCGGTCAGCAAGCAACCCCACCGCCACAGCAGCGGCGAGGAAAATCGTGAAAACTGGTGCATATGGTAGATTCAGCAGAGTAGGTACTAACGGAATGACTGAAATCTGGTTTCCTCCATAAATGACCAGTATGGCACCGACAAGAACAGTGGGTGAAGCAACTCCGATGAGTACACCGGCGGAACACGCAACTGCAATCATGGATAAGCTTATCGCCATGGACTGCCCTGCATCGGTCAAGATGGGAGTTGACAATACACCCGTCGTAACATAATCCGTTACTATGCCAGCCAAAACTGCCATGAAGCTCGCTATGGCAACGCAAGTGTAAACTGAGAAGAATTTTGCTAACAAAATGTCCCTTCGTTTAAGAGGTCGAATAAGGAAGAGGTCGTAGACACGCCTATTTTTCTCGTTTATTATGAAAACTGCCAACATGACTGAAGCCAACGTACCCCCAATACTGGAAACTACAAGCGCAGAAATAACAGTGAAAGGAATGCTCTGTCCTGAACTGCCTGCAGAGATAAAGCGAAACAGCAACGCCATAAAAGGTAGACCGACCCATAGGAAAATCATAACTTTAGATTTGTAGAATCCCCTCAATTCATCCACAAAAAGAAGACCCATTTTCATCAGTTCTCAGCCTCCGAAACATAGTTTAGGTAAATTTCATCAAGAGAAGGCTCAATCAATGAAACACCCCGCACCCGAATGCCCCACTTAACGATGCTTTGCACGATGTCATTAACAACTTGGTCTTCATCTGACCCTGCCTCAAGATGCACAAGAATTCTTCCAGGCGAAGGCTGCTCCACGCTCCTCACGTTTCTGATTGCGCCGAATTCCTGCCATTTATCATTGGCAAACGAAAGCAGCACCTGAACTGTTTTTTGGGAGACTAAGCGGGTTTTTAATTCGTTTAATGTACCAACTTGCTTGATTTTTCCGTGGCTGATGATACCAATTCTATCAGCGACATCCTGAACATCACTTAGTATATGTGAAGAAAACAGCACAGTTGTGCCTTTTTTTGCAAGTTTCAAAACCATTTCTTTGAACTGGTACCGGCTCAGAGGATCCAACCCGCCCAATGGCTCATCCAAAACTAAAAACTTTGGCTCATGCAAAAGCGCCTGCGCTAACCCAACCTTCTGCATCATGCCTCCAGATAAATGGGATACCCTCTTGTTTCGAGCGTCGGCTAATCCAAGTAGAGACAGAATTTCAGGGATACGTTCTTCAACTTTTGCATCGGTGAGACCTGACAGTTTCCCAAACGTTGTAAGAGCCTGGTTAACCGTTCTCCACTCTTGGAAAGCCACGCTTTGAGGTAGATAACCGAGAAGTTTGTGGATTTCTTCCTTTGTTTTGGGAACTTGGTAGCCGCCTATCGAAACTTCGCCTTGGAAATCTGTGATTAAGCCGACGAGAATTTTCATGGTTGTAGTTTTTCCTGCGCCGTTGGGACCGATGTAACCGAAAATTTCCCCCTCTTTAATGGTGAAGGAGACATTGTTTAGGGCGTGGAAGCCGCCGAAGTCTTTTGCAAGATTACGGATTGTGACGAATTCGTTGTCATTTGGACGGTTGCTGGTCAAGTTGATCACTTGGTTTGCTTTTTATTTCTTGCAGTAGCCCTTTAAGTTTTTCTTCATCAACCCAGCTTTTTACTCCTTAAAGCATTAAATCAAGTTGGCCTCTTATGGCTGAACATCCAGCGGCAAGTATATAATCTCTACTGGAATCCAGTAAGTTAGTGAAGGCCACTCCCTTTTGTTTGTTTTAACATGGAACCTCTGGTTGGTCTTCAAATATGCTTGCTAATTGTTTGTTCTTTTGAACCAGACGATGCCTATTATGGCTACAGTTATAGCTGTTAGGGCTGCTATTGGGTTGATGGCTCGCAAATATGTACCTATAATTGTTATGAATGCTACAAAAGTTACCAGGGAAACAAAAATTAATGCTGCTCTGATGGTTGAGTTTTTATGGCTCATTTTCTGACAAATCCATGCATTAATTAGTGTGTTTTGATTTAATGCTAAGCACTGGAACAGGCTGTTCAAAGATTAGGACAGACCTCTATCTTTCTAAAATGAAACAAAATTTAGCTCAAAATAAAAAAGAGATTAATCTTCTTCCTCGTCGAGCTTTCTTTCCTTAATCTTTAGTGCTTCTTCGTCGCCTATAACTTTGAAAGTTCCAGTTAGCTCATGCTTGTGTAGGAACTTTTTTACGATTATGCGCACATATTTTTTTGAGAGTGCTTCGCCTTCACCTTTCACTGTTACAGTTTTTCCGTCTGTAGTTACGTCTCCGCCTGTTTTGTCTTTGAGGAAATCTGATAGTTTCTCGAATAGTTTGCTTTCGTCGCCTTTTAGTTCTGAAGCGTCGACTTTCATTTCAACCATTTTTACTTGTTCACCTCGATTTTTGCAGCGCCAATTAATTGATTATTTAGCTTAGTTTCTCATGTCTACTCTATTGATAAATTTTCCGCTTGTTCTTGTCAGTTCGCCCGTCGAGTCCTTCTCACTGCCAAAGCTCAGACTCTAGTGCTCATCATCCAGCACTGTAGTTTAGCAACAAACTTTAAGACTGTTGTGCTACAAATCCATTTTTACAACATAGAAACGATTTTTGTCATTTCAAAGAAGCTTCATTTACCAAAATTGCCAATCGGCGACACAGAAGACCGCCGAATGAGGAAATGCACAAAGATGCTCTGATTTCCAATTTCAACTAAAATTGCTCAATTAAGATTTTCATTACAGTATTCATAAAGTTTAAAAGCGCCTTTCATATCTATGGTTGAACTTCAATGGCTGAAAATCCATGTGTGAATCGGTAGAACGCCAATTCAACAAACGTGCAACTGTTAGCCACTGAAAAATCATAATCACAGGAGGAAAAACAAAGAAATGTTATCGCGAGATTGCGATGGATGCTCTCAAATGAAGCCCTGCAGTAAACGATTCGGGATTGCTGAGAAAGGTAACTGTGTTTACTGTCCAGACGGAACCGCCCATTTAATAGACGGCAAATAAAAAAAAGTTTAGAAAATTTTCAATTCTGAGTGAAGAATTTTTCCATTTCTTCTTCATTTTAACTCTTCAGTTTTCATTGCTTTTGGCTAAAGCTCAAATTTTTCCAAGTATTTTCTTTATTTCATTTATAATCTCGGAGAAATCAGCTTCTTTATCTGATTTCATTTCTTTCTTTGAAACTTTTGAGATTGTCTGGTAGCCTTTTCGTTTCAACTTTTTTTCCATGACATTCAAAGTTCGATTGTTTCCGAATATGCGGTAGATGCAAAACAGGATGGATTTTCCGCCTTCTCTGCAGTTCATACCCTTCAATGAATGCTGCAGTTTCTTTGGCTGGACTAGAACCTTCCACTGGTGTCCCCAAAATCAGGGGTCAAAGGTTTCTTTAGTTGAAGGTAATGTTCCAGATATATCCATGATAGGAGCGATTACCGCGTCAGCGATGGCTTGGGCTAAACGTTTGGTGTTGCCTGTCCTTGAAAAACAGACTACGCAAGGATCCATGGTTTGAATAGACGCAGGATTTTTTATTTAACCTTCCATTTGGGTGGGGGTACT
This sequence comes from Candidatus Bathyarchaeota archaeon, assembly GCA_963818655.1. Classification (GTDB taxonomy): domain Archaea; phylum Thermoproteota; class Bathyarchaeia; order Bathyarchaeales; family Bathycorpusculaceae; genus Bathycorpusculum. The sequence goes on along the minus strand of CAWFTD010000012.1, from coordinate 11,411 downwards.
ACTTTTTAATAGTTCCCTCAATCAGTATCTCTGTGAGCGAAAAACTATGGATTACGCAATAATTGCAGATGCCTACCAAAAAATCGAATCAACCACAAAACGCCTAGAAATGACTGATTTACTGGTAGAACTGTTGAAGAAAACACCTAAAGACATCATCTCAAGGGTTGTTTATTTGACGCAAGGCAAACTCTACCCAGACTTCATGGGCGTAGAGATGGGCGTGGCGGAGAAACTTGCAATAAAGGCTCTGTCCCGCGCGGCTGGGCAAAGTGAAAGCGTAATCCAATCTGAATTAGAGAAGAGCGGCGATATCGGCGAAACTTCGCAAAATCAATTAGAGAAACGCAAACAATCCACCTTCTTCACAAAAAAACTCACCGCCGAACGCGTCTACGAAATGCTCGATAAACTCGCCAAAACCTCAGGTTCCGGCGCGGTTGATTCGAAGATGGCTCTTCTTTGCGGACTATTAACGGATGCATCGCCCAAAGAAGCCAAATGGATAATCAGAACAGTCACGGGCAACCTGCGTTTGGGCATTGCGGACATGACGGTTCTTGATGCTTTAGCTATCGCTTATGGCGGTGGAAAGGAAGCCCGTGAATTCATCGAACGAGCTTACAACATCTCCTCGGACCTCGGCAGAGTCGCCAGCGTAGTCGCCGAGAAAGGCATCGAGGGCATTAAAGAGTTCCAAGTCATGGTTTTTGAACCCATACGCCCCATGCTGGCTGAGCGACTTGGGGCTCCAGAAGAAATTTTGGAGAAGTTCAGCGGAAAATGCATAGCCGAGTACAAGTACGATGGCGAAAGAATTCAAGCTCACAAAAAAGATGACAAGGTAACATTATTTTCCAGGCGACTGGAGAACATTTCTGATCAATACCCCGACGCCTTAGAATTAATTAAAGAAAAAATCTCAGCGAAAGAAGTTATTTTGGAAGCTGAATGTGTTGCGATGGACTTGGAGACGGGAGATATGCGTCCGTTCCAGGAATTGATGCATCGAAGACGCAAGTACGGCGTGGAAGCAGCCATCAAAGATTACCCCATTTCTTTATTCGCCTTCGACGCACTCTACGTTGACGGAAAAGACCTAACCCAAGAACCTTTTCCCCACAGGCGCAAAGCATTAGGAAAAATTATCAAACAAACCGACCGCATGAAACCCGCCACCCAAAAAATGGTCAGCAACCCCAAGCAACTGGAGGATTTCTTTGAGGAAGCCATAGCTGAAGGTTGCGAAGGCCTGATTTGCAAATCCGTCGCTAAAGACTCTGTTTATCAGGCAGGAAGCCGTGGTTGGCTTTGGATAAAGTTGAAGCGGGACTATAGGAGCGAAATGACTGATACCGTAGATTTGGTTGTGGTTGGCGCTTTCCATGGTAGAGGCAAACGGGTAGGAGCCTATGGCGCTTTGCTTTTAGCAACTTACAACGACGAAGCAGACATTTTTGAAACTGTAACTAAATGCGGGACCGGCTTCACAGACAAAGATTTAGTCAAAACTCTACGAAATGCTCCAAAAACATGTTATTCCCCGCAAAAACAGCCGCGTCCAGTCAACAATGGAAGCAGACGTATGGTTTGAGCCAGCAGTGGTTTTGGAGATTTTGGGGGCTGAAGTTACCTTAAGCCCTATCCACATGACCGCTATGAACTCCATCCGTAAAGATGCGGGTTTAGCCATCCGTTTCCCACGTTTCACAGGAAAATACCGCACTGACAAAGCACCCGAAGACGCGACCGCTTCGAAGGAAATCGTGGAAATGTACCGCGGACAACTAAAGAAAATTGGTGAAGCTTCAAAAAGCTAAAACTGATAAGTCTCCTATACCTAAGTAGTTGCGAGTGCGATTTCCTTGTCCCAAGACCCAGAAAAAATGAAAACCATGATAGCGTTCAAAAAACGCCTTGAAGAGCAACTTGAGAAGTTAACCGCTGAAACCAAAGAGGTCCAAGCAACTCTTGATACCGTTAACCAGATTCTACTTGAGAAGGGCTTTAAACGCGGAGACATAAAAGAAATTCCCGCAGCTCCAGCGTCCATGCCTAAGGAAGTTGTTTTGCCAAAACACGAAACTGAACCACCAAAACCTGCGCTGACTCAACAACACACCGAACCCGAAAGTGTTATACCCCTAAAAACTATGGCTGATGAACCATTAGCACTAATGTACTTCGACAAACAAACCATACATGTATTGCCTGATGAGACTAAAAACTTCAGCGTGAACACGGCGCCATTTACTAATTTCTTGGTTGAAAAAGTTTTCTCGAAAATGCAGGAAAAAGACAAGGAACTTGTGAGATTAGGACAGTTAACGCCTGAAAAAATGTTTTCCTATAATATAGTACGCGAGGGTGATTTAATCCGCGAGATAATAATCAAGAACGTCGATGATGAGCGTCTCAAGGAACTGAAGTCGAGCATACGCTGGACTTTCGAAAAAATGTTTGAAAAAATGAAAAGCATTTTATGAGCTATATTGAATGCTTCTTCAGGGCGTCAGTTATCCTGTTTTTGGGGCATAACCCAACGAGTCGTTCTGCTTCTTGGCCATCTTTGAAGACTATCATAGTTGGTATGCTGAAGACTTGGAATTTTTCTGCAGAGGCTGGATTCTCATCAACGTCTAATTTACCAATTGTGACTTTGCCACTGTATTCCTTTGCCAATTCTACAATAGTTGGAGCCAAAGCCCTGCATGGACCACACCAGTTAGCCCAGAAATCAACAAAGACAAGCTTGTTTTTCTTTATTGTTTCTTCAAAATTTGCGTCAGTTATATGAAAAGGTTCAGTACTCATTCGAAACATTCTCCATTAATAACTAATACTAGTTTTAGGATTGTTTGATATAAACCGTTCGTGTTTGAAATTCTTTGAGGGGTGGTGCAATTGGTGTTTCTTCTGTTTTGCGGTATACTGCGATTGCATTTGGAAAGTTAGTTCCAAATGGGCGACCCCTACGGAAGAGGATTAGGGAAATAATTGATCCTTTACCCTTTGACTGTACTTGCGTAAATAATCGGGACCATAAATAAAATACAAAGGGTAAAATGGAGATAAAGCTTCAGACAGTGGGATTTGGACAATGGATGCGCAGTTCGAATGAGTATATGTTTACTACGCACAAATCGTTAATACTGAATTCAGTCTACCGTAAATGACGGGATAAATATGAGGCACTCCAAGCTGGAAATGTATGTTGAGATTCTGAGGGTTCTAGCACAAAAAGGTCCCCTACAGCTAAAGCACATTATGTCTCAGGGTAATGTTAACTGCAATATTCTAGAAGAGCACTTGGGGTTTTTGATCAAGCAGGGATTGGTTGAAGAAGTTGTGGTTGATAAAAACAATGTGGTTTATTCGAACACAGATCGTGGAACTTCAGTAATTAGGTTTTTTGGGCAATTAGATAAGTCATTTCCAGTCAAACTAGAAGAAGACGAATCTTACTCATTTCAAATTGAAACAGGAAACTAGGGTTCATCTCCATTCTCGAAAATCCCGTTTCATTCGCCTTTTAAGAAAAATGGAAACCTTTCAACTATTAGGTCTTTCGACTTAAGACTGTTTTCAAGAGAGAGGTAGTGAAAATGTTTTTTCCAATTTTAAAAAAAATAATAACAAATAATTCATCCAATCTCTGGCGAAAAAGGAAAAATTTTACACAGAATCCCCATTTGACCAAAGTAGGTAGAATTGGATTAAGAAGAATATTCCGTTATTAACGAAACTGGAGTTTCTTGCTGCTCGGAGAATTTTGAGCCAATTCTCCAGAGTTAATGGCCACTACTCTTAGCAACTGCAGAATGAATGAGGATTGGGACTTTGATTCATTGTACTGGATAAGCTTGCTTAGACTTAAAAAAAGTCATTATTTTTTCCCGAAAATTCGTGGATCAATCTGCTGGCGTTTGCCATCCTTATCAACCACGTACATGTGAAAGTCGTATTCGTCACAGTAATTCTTGAACTCAATGTACCTCTCTTTGTTGCCTTCAAACATCTCAGGAGTAGCAATCTCACAAATACGAGTTAAACAACCCTTCTTTTCTGCTTGAATATCTGGAACATAGCTTTCAGCAATCATGGATGGTTTCTCATACCCTTCCAAATCCGCTTTGACAGTCCAGTTATCTCGTTTCAATTCCTCGGCAACTGCCATAACACAGGAATCGTGGTTTTCCTGAGTTTTAATTTTTTTCTCCATCGCACTCAAACCTCATCATATTTATTGTTTTTTCCAAGGACATTTTAATACCATTGTTATCTCAGTAGGTACTGAGCGTTCTTAGTCCAGCTGTTTTTGATTAGAAAAAACACATTATTAACAATTATTTTTCATTAAAATAAACTTTTGCAAAAATGCTTCTAAGAAAAATACTTGCTTGCTGGCTAATTTGAGGATCTGTTTAATCAACTACTGTTTATTTACTTTCCTATGCTTGTAAAGTGGGTTTTAATGCTCAAGCATTGACCGCTGGATAAAGAGCCAATAAAATTTTGAGCCATGTGTGTATATAGCAACAGGCATATTTTTGATTATTCTTCTGTCTTTCTTATGAAAAAACATGAGTAAGGGTTGATGGTGGGCCGAGGCGGATTTGAACTGCCGACCTTTCGATTATCAGTCGAACGCTCCAGCCAAGCTGAGCTACCGGCCCCCACTTTTTGAGGTGACAGAAGTTTAATATTATGTGGGTTTATAAGAATAACGGATAACATTTCTAGTGTAAACCATAACATTTCTTAGGTGCCTCCAAAAGAACGTTTAGGTCGCCGATAAAAGTGCACTTGAATGCCATTGACCGTTAGTTCGTCGTATTTTTGCCAGCCTGTTTTGCCGAGGTTGCGAATTTCGTCCACGGTGGTGGCGGTTGTTTCTTCGAATTCTTTGGCTTCAAATTTTATTGCGTGGACGTATTTCATTGTGCTGGTGATGCATTTGTGTCGCAGCATTCTTTTAACGATCAGGACGTTTCCGTTGGTTCCTTCAGCAATCGTTGTTCCACCCCAATGTCTAAAGCTCTTAAAAGATATCTCTTCGAGTTCGGGTCGTTGAATTTTTACTGCTATGCGTTTTCTCATTCGTACAAAGGAAGTCAGCAAAGATGAATAGTTGGAGGGGAAGACTCGTTTGTCTTTTTTTGGAAGCATATTTATCATTGCCAGTAGGCGTCCTGAAATCTCGTAGTCTCCTGCTAAGTGACCTTTAACAGGATGAGCGATGGTCAGTTTGTTTCCTTTTATGTCTCTCCATTCAATAGCAAGAACTTCGCCAGGATCCGCATATGTCTCTTTTAAGCAGCAAAGGAAAGTAGCCATTCTTTTGCTTGTTGTTGAAGCAATCAATGCGTCAAGGTCTTCTTCAACTGGCGCCCTGATTATGGCTTCATCTTGACGGTAGCTGGGACGTTGCCAAGCAATTCCCTCCATCTTACAGAAAGCGTCGTAAGCAAAGATAGCTAAGTTTTTTGAGCCGTTACTCCATTGTTTTACTTCGCCATCTTTGGTTTTGAAGGTGTGCCGTGCAATTTTAGTTTTGACGTCTTCTGGGTTTCGTAGGTCTGCGCCATCTTTAATGAGAGTCTTGAGTTGTTTTAGGTATACCGTCTCGCCGTAGTAGCCTTCGCGTTCTAAGCAAGCCATGTACTTTGTCAGCAAGCCTCTAGCGTCTTGTGGCAGTTTCTCTAAATCTCCCACAACGGCTTTTAATTCCGCTGCAGAGGTCAAATTTTTCGCTCCAATCGCGCATATTTGGCTACCTCTACCTTTGATTTGTGTGCTTTTTAATTCCTTCGTTTGAAGAGTTTCAACAGTTTCAACAACTTTTTTGTTGTTAGAACTATTTGTAAAACGAAATCCGCAGTCTCTGCAGAGCCAACGCTGGATCTCGCCGCCAGAAATTTTCCGGGTGCCGTCTCGCCACTGCTTTGTGGATCCGCAGTATGGGCAGGGTGGGTTTAGGGGGTTGCCCTCTTGGGGCGTGGACTTACAATTGAGGGGATTGGAGAAGGTCTCAGATACTTCGGGTGACTTAGCCTCAACTGTAGGTCCATCCATTCCCTCCCACCTCTAACTCAAACTAGCGGTTTTGTATGAGTCAAAAAATAAGGTAGGTTTGTCAGCAACATCTTGCCAATAAGTTGCCGGATGCATTTGTTTGAAGAGATCCAAAGCTGCTTGGTTCTCAAAGATCGGATTTGCGTATTTTGGTGCTAAATCTAAATGCTCTTTACAGAACGGTGCATAGAGCCTTGTTTTTCCGCTCTCATAGAACACGTAGCCAGTAAACCCCACAGGAGGCTTACCGCAGACCACACAACACTTCCGATTGAGTCGCTTCCTCAAAGAGCTTCCCCTATTTGAAGAATCGATCATCAGCAACTTTGCCAGAAACATCTAGAAACTGGTTTAGATCACAAAACCTCATAACCTCTCCAAGCTCACTATCGCCAAGATCAGTATACTCTTTGATAAAGCCAAATTTGCCTACCAGAACACGAACTTCAGTTTTTTTGTCTTCTTCAATAACCTGATAAGCATGTGCTGCTCCAGGAGCAGTAACTGCATAGTTTTTTATTTCTACCCATTTCTTAACAAGATTAACCACTTTGTTGTCACCTTCCATGACTTACAACCTGAAAATAAAAACCATCCATCGCCGCAAAGACGGCACGTCTTTGTGACCCCTTGGCAAAGACACCTCTTCGAAAACAGACATATCCCACTTCAAGTCAAGAAAAGTTTGAGTATGCTCATTCCAGAAGTCTTTGAGAATTGCTTTTATCTGAAGCTTATTCAAAAGTTTAGTAAATTTTGTTAAAGTTGGCTAATTCCTCAGAGGTAGCAGTGTTCAAGAACTTATCTCCGCTTTTCCGATCCAGCTTAAGAGCCGATTTACCTTTTTCGGTTATCTGGTAGAGTACGCAGTCCCCTTTGACGGCACCTGGTCTTGTTCCGTTTGGAGCGATGTAGCTGCCTTCATTTAGTGCATCCATTCGTCGGCAAACCGTCTTGGAGGTTGTGTGCCTGTAGCCTTTGGTTTTTCTTAGTATATGGAACACGTCTTCTTTTGCAAGAGCCTTCATTTCCAAAAGGGGCAGGATGACGCGGTTGAGTTTTGCCTGTTTGCCACTAAATATCTTGAGCGGCGTACCCTTGCGCTTCTCACCCGCCATCTCTGGTTAGTCTCTCCCCTCACTGCAGAAGCCCGACATACGTGGAGGCGGCTTATCACGTTAACCCATGGTTTTTTAGTGTGGTTGACCCGTCGTAAAAAGCCTCGGGGCTCAGAACTGCCTTGGGCAAAAATCAGAATTGAGCGTTTAAATACCACAATTGCTAGTTTTCTATAAAAAATAACGAGTCACCGCTATATTAGAACCGTTTTTAAGTTGCATTTTGTGGGGGTGATTTCGGGGCTCAGACCCGTTTTACCGAGTACATTATCAGTTTTGATTACTAAAAAAATTGTTCGATCCCCCCTTGCGGCGGGGAACTTACGCAGTTGAAGTCTCAGATTTTTCTTTTGGTTTTTTGAAAAAGACGTAGGTTAAAGCTATTTTGCAGCTGTCCTCAGTAATTTCCGCTCTAAAGTCCTCTCCAAAGTAAAGCTCGAGTTGCAGCTATAGCAGTCTTTTAGGTATAGGCATATGACCCCTTATGTATTCATAGATCCCTCTGCCTTTCATGTAGTTCTTCTTTGAAGGCGACAGCTTAATTTTCACCACAAAGCTCCCATCCAAAATAGTTGTTTCTCATTCACCTTGCATTGCTTTGGGTTCGCTGGAGAAAAAAAGCTCGATTAATTCTTGCCTACCTTTTTCTGTAAGCTGCACAAGAGGCTCCTCATCTAGCACTGGATCAAAGACTATCTTGACTATGCCATGTTGCTGCAACTTTCCCAAAAACGGAGTCAGATCAAATGCCAACTTAAGCTTGGCATTTATTTTGGATAGCTTAATTCCTCTCTCCATCTTGGGCTTCCTCAACAGATTTTTTTGGGGTTAAAATTATGGTTCCGTCTTTGATGTTAAGTTCAAGTTGCTGACCAAGAAAGGGAGCAAGTTCCTCATTGCTGTTTAGCGGCAGAAGAATTATGTTTTGCTTGTAACAGTAGACTTTATCCCTGTACTTTTTTGCGATTGTTCTTGTATGGATCTTAACCAATCTTTTGTCCTCCGCTCTCTTTTTGTAAATTGTGGAGTTTGTTTTCAAGCTGAGTCATTTTCAGTTTCTGAGATAACACAGTATTCATGAATAATTGTTCAAAGCCTGTGAGTTTTATTGCATTGCTGCTCTCTGATTCAAACCGTCTGGCAGAATCCATAATCTCCTCAAAAGCTTCCCGATCCTCCTTACGCAAAGCCCTAGCAAACCCACTCCACCGACCAATCTCCCCTTCAACACTCTCACCCATAATCAACTAAGCCTCCAAACAAACTGAAACCTCATTCATAATTAATCCCTTGGGGCTCAAGCATCAGCTCAAAACGCATTTAAAGCAAATGGACAAACGACGTTCACTATCACGGGAGAGCAAATTGAAAGTGAACAGGGTTTATTTACGGTTCTAAACCGACTTCTTAACCGCCAAATCCTCAGTAGACAAAAAAACCGATAATGATATAGGTTGTTTGGGGGATACCAGTAATGGGGTATGCATGAATAGGATTGCTATGCTTGTGGTTGCTGTTTTGACATGCGTAGCCATCGTTTCAGTAACAACAGTATTTGTCGTCTATAATCCCCTTTCAGGCTCAAGTTTTGGCATCTGACAAGTCATCGTCTGTATTTGATGCTGAATTAACATATGCCTTCACTGGCCGCACTAACGCTACTGGAGAAGGACACGACCATTTTGGCTGGGGCATACAGACTTACCCAACAGATTACTATCCCGTAACAGCCATACTAAATTTGACTTACCGTGGCAATCCAGAAAATAAAGACTATGATTTAATATGCGAAGGGTACATGGTGAACTTTACCGCAGACACTGGCGCCTTCGTTTCAGTTTTAGGTTGGCTTGGCACAAACTACAACGCCTCTTCTAAATTTCCAACAATGACATTTCGTGATTCACCCTGGGGACACATCTCGAGTATGTACTTTAAATTCAACATGTCAACTGGAGATATATCCTTCTTAAGAGCCACCGATGGAGGGACGTTTTCAAGCGTTAATGGCACTTTGGGTTTATGGAGTAATGGAACCCCCAACATGGTTATCGTAACATTGCAAAGGGCGGGATGGCTTACTTTCAGAGGAAATGAGACTTCCAGCGTTATTAATCCAGACGTGAATACAGTCATCCAACAAATCACTCTTCAAAAGATTGGCGAAGACTTAGGTTTTGGCACTTATCCCAGTGGAAGGGTGTACTAGAGGTTTATTGCTGGTTCCAAAAAAGTGTTTCCTTGATTCCCAAACGGTTGACTAAAACCTAATCTTTCTCGCTCTCAAACCCAAACATAAATGACAACTAACTAACCCTCGCACTCAACCACACGCCCGTGCCTAATTTCAGCCTGTCTCACTGTCTGTCAACCACTCACTGAAAACATGATCAGTTAATGCTTACTGTTTGCGTTTCCTGAAATAAAATAACAAACCAGAAACCACCACAACCATTACTATAATTGCCACAGCAACAATTGCCATAAACGGCTCGTACCCCCGAGCGGGAATCTGAGCCGTTGCGGTTGGCTGATCGTTACCGAAAACATAGAAAACAATTGATGCGTTGGTAGGCAAACTAGTATTTGGGCGAGAATGCTCAGAGGCAAACAAATTCCCGTTGCTGGATCTACGCAGATGGTCTTTAACGTCAGGTTTAAAATCAATCTATTAGAAGATGAACTCCATTAGATAATCCATGAAGTACTGCACTGTAATTGCAGTAAAGGTCATTATAGTAATCTCGGTATATTGGATCACCAAAATAGGTCTGTTCCGAAGCATAAGACAGTGATGTGTTTCGATTCTCCATTGTCCAGCCGATATAGGCAGCTGATTTCTTGGTATGGAATCAAATAGGCGTTTTTGGCAGAACTTCTGGCAGTGTATCGTACACTGATATTTACTGGAACATCTCCCGTATAAGATCCATTATCGGCTGGAGAAGTATTCTGGTAGTTTACGTTAATTTCTGTGAATGAAAAATATGGAACTGCATATGAGCTCAGAAACCCAACTTGAAGCGATGATAGAACTAAACATACAGCAATGAGTATCGGTGAAGCCTTTGCGAGTGATAATGCTGTTTTCTTCATTGTTTGCCTCTTTCTTTCTTAAAGTAAACCAATAAGATTGAAGCAACAGTCGCTATTGGTTGCTGTTGCCTTATGAAGTTTTACATTCCTTTGACTGTTATAATCTATGAGAGAACTTTGCTTACTTGCTGATCTTTTTATTTTTCTCTTAAGTAGAACAACTGTTGAAACTGTGCCTATTGTTAATGCAGTTATAGCCATCAATAGAATGATTGTTATGTTGCTTATTGCCTGGGGCTGTTCATTTTTAGGGGTAGTATTTACTTGAAAAGTTCTTCCTGTTGGATAGGTCATGGTTGTGCCTTTTGAATCAAGTGCATACAGGTCAAGTGAATGGGTGCCCTCGCTGAGATTCGTTAAAAGTCCTGTTCCTACATATGAAATGCGTGAGCTAGCGCTAAAACTTCCAAACTGAAAGGTCTGCGACTTTGAGATGTTTAATGTTTTGTTGGCTGTACCATCGAGACTGTAGGACATTTTGACAATTTCTGGGTATCGGATTGGTATATCTGTATGAAATATTACTGAAATAGTTGTAGTATTATATGCTGTGTTTTCTGGAGATTCTATCCATAATGAAGGATCACTATAGGGGTTAGCATCAACTACCTCAACAACTTGTACATTAATGACTAACACTAAGATTGCTGTCAGGATTGTCGTTGCCAAGAGTTTCTTGGCATATACCGTTCCTGTTATATTATGTGATTGGGTTTGCTTAAGTGGTTTTTTGTCAAGCTTTCTTGTCTTGGGCTGTCAAGGTTTCTTGTCTGACAAAAAGTTAGAGGGTAACAGAAGAACGTAAGCATAGGCAGATACAAGCTTTCTCATATCCACAAATTCTCATTGGTTGCTGTTGCCTTATGAGGTTTTACATTCCTTGTTAAGCAGTTTTAGCTTTCACCCACTTGAATAGGGCAAAGAAACCCACCGCTGCCATGATAACGATAAATATTCCCATTATAACAAACGTGTATATCGGCAGAGTGCGGATATAATAGTCGAAGCTTCCTTTTCGAGGTGGCGTTGTATGTGGGATATGAGTTGAGGGCGATGGTGAACTGTAGAAAGTGGAGTTGCTAACTGCAAAGTTTCTTGTTGCTGACATTACTTCGCCTTTGC
>CAWFTD010000011.1:0-17961 GCA_963818655.1 Candidatus Bathyarchaeota archaeon | reverse complement strand
CTTCAGGCAAGAGGACTAAAACCCACCGTAGTAAAAATTGACCCGTACGTGAACATTGACGCGGGAACAATGAATCCGTACATGCACGGCGAAGTCTTCGTAACCGACGACGGCGGCGAAACCGACCTTGACTTAGGTTGGTACGAACGGTTCTTGGACTTGAGCCTGAAACAGGAAAACAACTTAACCACAGGATCAATCTACAGAATCGTCATCGAAAAGGAACGCCATGGCGACTTTCTTAGGTAGATGTGTCCAAATTGTTCCTCATATCACGAATGAAATTAAGAACCGCATCAGAAAAGTTGGCAAAGCCGTTAATGCAGACATCGTCTTAACGGAGGTTGGCGGAACAGTCGGTGACATCGAAGGCTTGCCTTTCCTAGAAGCTATACGCCAGATGCGTCTAGAAGAAGGCTACGAAAACACACTTTATGTGCACGTTGCGCTGGTTCCAATTTTGGATGTCACGGGAGAAATGAAAACCAAGCCTCTGCAGCACAGTGTCAACGAGTTGCGACGCATCGGTATCCAACCTGACACAATTGTTGCACGAAGCCCCAAATGATTGATGCGGAGGCGCTACGAAAAATTGCTTTGTTCGGCACTATTCCTGAAAGCGCCGTTTTTTGTTCACTACAACGCAGAAACCGTCTATCAAGTTCCCTTATTTTAGACAAGCAAGGCATGGGCGACTTCATCTGCCAACGGTTAGGCTTCAAATGTGACAGCAAAGACTTCAGCTCATGGCAAGAGTTCGTTGACGCCATGGTCCACCCAGACCATGAAGTAAAAATTGCACTGGTAGGCAAATACGCTGGCTTAACAGACAGTTACGTTAGCATGACTGAAGCGCTGCGACATGGTGGTGCAGCAAACAAAACCAAAGTCTGCATCTCCTACCTTGAAGCAGAAAAATTTGAACATGATCCAGAATGCATCAAAGACCTCACAAACTTCGACGGCATTTTTGTACCTTATGGTTTTGGTCCAAGAGGAACAGAAGGCAAAATTGCTGCCGCAAAGTATGCCCGAGAAAACGACATTCCGTTCCTTGGCATATGCTACGGTTTCCAATTGGCAGTCATAGAGTTCGCACGAAACGTATGCGGCTTAACGGATGCAAACAGCACAGAAATCAACCCAGACTCACCCTATCCAGTCATTGACCTTATGCCCGAACAACGTGGTATAGAAATTAAAGGTGCAACCATGCGGTTGGGCGCTCACAAAGTGGTGCTGCAAAAAGGCAGATTAGCCCACAACCTGTTCGGTGCAGGAAGAAATCCACGAACGCCACCGCCACCGCTTTGAAGTCAACTTAGACTACATAGAAGCACTCAAAAACAACGGCTTATGCTTCACCGGCAAAAGCAGCGACGGCAGAAGAATGGAAACTCTGGAGTTGCCTGACAAATACTTCTATTTTGCCTCCCAATTCCATGGCGAATTCAAGAGCCGCCCAGGCAGACCTTCACCTGAATACTTTGGCTTCATTCAAGCATGCGTTAACAAGAAGCTTGGCAAACCCAAAGCCTCCCTTTCTTAATTTTTAGCATTTACTAGAAAAGGCTATAATGCGCCATTTACATGACTCCCTAAAGGATAGATGAAAAATGGCGAACCTACTGGAAAAAGAGATTCAACCGCTTATAGCAAAAAATGATAGAAGCAAAAACGAATTAGCCAACTTCAAGAACAACTTAACAATGTAATGGTTCAATTTGTTCTACGTGCACTTCGTGTTTTTCAATCAACAAGACCAGAGCCATTAGACCCGGCAGAAATCGCTTTGTTGGTTAAGAATGAACTTAACAACGTTTTCACTGACTTGACTGCTCAGCCAAACCTTGATGCCTTAGCTAAGATGGCTAAGGAAGAATGGGCAAAGAAGCAAAAACATTAATTTTTCTTTCTTTTTCTTGTTAACTTTGTAGATTTTCAGCGTTGTTTTTAGCGATATAATTTTAAATAAAAGATTAATGAAAAAAAAAAATAGTCGCTTACTGCATTATTTTCGGCGACAGAATTCTTCATATTGACATCAATTTGGGGTCTGCGTAGACGATTTGTCTGTCATCAACCATGCCGACGAGTGCACCTTCTTTGTCAACGACTGGTAAGTGTTTTATGTTCCAGTTGTTTCATGAGTTTTGCTGCTTCTTCAACGGTTGCGTTTTGGTCGATGACGACGAGTGGGTTTGTGTAGACCATTCTTGCGATGACTGTTTTTATTGGTACTTCTGCTTCAACTGCGCGGATTAGAACGTCTTTTACGGTGATGATGCCGGTTGGTTTGCCGCTTTGGACGACGAGGATTGCGTCTTTGTCGAATTTGTTCATTATTGATATTACTTCTTTCATTACGGTGTTGTTTTCTACGGTTTTAACGTCTTTTTGCATGATGTCTTTTACTGTGACATTGCTTGCCATTTATTTTTCACCTTAACGCTATCAGAGAAGCGTTGTCTTTATCAATTTTACGTTTATTTCACATTTTGGTGTAACACTTAAAGGCTTGATGCAAAATCTTCTTTTGCAGGCGGTATGTTTTGAGCTAGCAACCCCAAAGATTCCGAGCAGTTCATCACCAGTTTGGATAAGGCGAAAAACTACGCGGAAGTTTGGAAAATTGTGAAACAAACCGCCGAGTACGCCTTGGCAAACGACGGAACAGCATGATGCTTTTTTGACGATTTACCGCTACAGCTAGGCGCCTATTATCCGGTGGGAACCAACAACATTGTTCTTAACCGTTCACTCGTAGATGTTGTTGAAGCGTCTGTGACCGATAAGCCCACCGTTAACGCTTTAGTCTACAATCTGTTGCTGCATGAGTACCTACATGCTCTAGGCGAAATGTCTGAGGTGGGGGTAAGACGAGACGTTGTTGAAGTGGCTAAGAAAAGCTTCGGCGAACAACATATCGCCACGGTGCTCGCGCGCAAGTCCCCTTGGGTTTTGCTAAAAGATATTCCGCTTGGACCGATGAATGCGCCGAAACGTGTCATGGAGAATGTCAGGGACTTTGAGAAAACAGGCAAATATGTAGTCTGAAGGAAAAAATGAAGTTTGACTTTAAGAATGAATTCTAAAAGTCAGTTTTCTTATTCTTGATGTCCTGTGGGAAACGTACAGTAAATTTGGTTCCATTTCCCTCTTCACTGTCAAATGTGACGGTTCCATCTAACGCTTCCGCCATACGTTTAATCACAGCTAGACCGAAGCCTTGCCCCTTCGACTTTGTAGTGAACATGGGAGTGAACAATTTGTCTTTAACATTTTCAGGTATCCCTACACCTGTATCCCCCACGATTATAACGACTTCACCGGTCTTTTTGTCTTTGAAAGCAATTATTGTTAGTTTTCCCCCGTTGGGCATAGCCTGAGTAGCGTTGGTAACAAGGTTGTAGAGAATGCGGTTTAAGTACGCAGAGTCTGCCAAAACTTTTAATGCAGAGTTTTCTACTTTTACCTTCACTTTAATGTTCTGGGGTAACCCGTTCTTTGCTAAGAGTTGTTCGATAATTAGTTTTAGGTTGGTTTCTTCAAAATGGGGTTTTAGGGGTCTAGCAAAGTCTTGAAGGTCTGCAACGATTTTGTTGATGTAGTCGATGTTCTTTTCGATCTCTTGGAGGCTTTCCAAGGTGTTCTGTTTCTCTGGGCTATCTGGAATTGTGGCTAACTCTGTTTTTGCAAGGTAAACGTCGCCTGTGATGGCTTGTAAAGGGTTGCGGATGTCGTGTCCCACCATACCAGCAGTTGCACCTATAGCGGCTAAACGTTCTTTATCCTGAAGCTGTTTAGTTCGTTCTTCCACAAGTTTCTCCAAGTTCCTGTTGTTTTCCTCAAGCGCCTTTTCAGCTGTCACTTTTGATGTGTAATCTTCAACAAATGAAAAAACTGAAACCATTTTCCCTTTTCCATCAAGCAACACTGAATTATACCAAGTGCAATAGATCACTTTTCCATCTTTGGTAATGTTGCGATTTGATGAAACAACCTTGGTCTCGCCACTGGTCAGCTTGTTTATGGTTTTTTCCACTATTGATATATCTGGCTCGTAAATCATATTAAGATCCATAATCGGTTTGCCAACAGCCTCCGTTGAGTTCCACCCGAACATTTTCTCAGCCTCGCCAGCCCAACGCGTAACCACAAAATTTTTATCCCATTCAACTACCGCAAGGGGAATGTTTTCGGCATGAAACTTCAACCGTTGCTCATTTTCTCTTAGGGCTTCTTCTGCTTTCTTGCGTTCCGTGATATCTCTGAAGATCAATACAATACCTGTAGTATTGCCGTCTTTGTCTTTGATGGGTGCTCCACTATCATCGATCGCAACTTCTTTCCCATCTTTTCTAACCAAAATCGTGTGGTTAGCTAACCCAATGACCACGCCCTTTTCAAGTACTTTAATTACTGGGTTTTCAACTTCCTTGCGGGTTTGTGCGTTGACGATGTTGAAAACTTCCTCAATAGGTTTTAATAATGCTTCACTTGTTGTCCAACCCGTTAGCTCTTCGGCTATGCCGTTCATGAATGTAATTTTACCCGATAAATCAGTAGCCATGACACCGTCGCCTATGCTTGCCAGGGTAGTTGACCAACGTTGCTCACTTACCATAAGAGAGGCTTGTGTTTGTTCAAGGTCCATTTTTGAAGCAGTGACTTTTTTTAGGTTTGCTGTCATTTTGTTGAATGATTGCGACAATTCGCTTATCTCGTCTTGTCGTGTGTCTTCTATAATGTATTCGAGGTTGCCTGAACCGATTGTGTTGATTCCTTTTTGTAGTTCCGCCACCGATTTCAATGTTCTTCGGAAAACCAAAAGGTAAATTGTTGCTAACAAAGCACCAAATGTGCCTACGAGAGAGACAATCAAGAAGATGTTCGCATTATTTGCCTGGTGGGCTTGTTGATCAAATAAACTTGATAGTTGTGATGCGTCAGAAGCAAGTGTCAGACTTTTAATTGCCATGCTACTCCATCTTAGCTGAAATGCTGGATCAATCCTGACACTTACATTTCGAGATGCATTTTGCAAGTAGGAAGCAACATAATTAAAAGATTGATTGAGACTCTGTAGGTCATTATCAACTACATTTATGAGTTCTTGCTGTTGAGGGCTACTAAGTTTCAGACTTGACAAATCGTTGCTGAGAGAAGAAAGTTGGGTTTGCCATCTAGAAACCTGAATGTCTTCTTGGTAGAGGAAGTAATCTATAGATACGCTGTTTAAGCTGCTTGCTCCTCGTTCGATGTTGCTGGAGATTACTTCTTGGGCACTGAGTTGTTCGACTTGTTGCACTGTGGTTGCAACGGAAGCAGCGATAATAACCAATATTATGCTGAACACGACGATGCATATCACGAACTGATTTTTTATTTTCATGTTTCCCGCCCTCAACGAATTATGTTAACCGACTGAGGTTTCACTAAAGTTAAACCCCCAAAATAAATGTAGTTTATAAAATTAGGAATCGTATTTTGGTTAGTAAGATTGCTGTTTATCAACCACCTTGCCTCACTTTCCATTACCGAGACAAGAGATTGGTCAAGAGAAAGAGTAAATTGGTTACTAGACCAAATCGACTCAATATAGGTGGCAGTGTAATTAAGCCTGTTTGCCACGATTGTTTTTGCTTTGTCGGGATTATTGATTAGGTAACTTTCAGCTTGACTAAGTGATTGGAGGAAACGTATAATTAATTCTGGATGCTTCAGTGCCCAATTGCTTGTGCAGATTGCATTAACGTAGTAAGGTCGGTCCGCTTGCGCAGGCCACATCACAATTCTGTTGCCTAACAAATTACCTATAGTGTCGATATTAGGCTGCCACGCTATTACAGCATCAACAGAGCCATTTGCAAGGGCAGCGGGAGTTTGGGATGGTGGCACATTAACCAAATTTACTTCACTTAAAGCTATTCCATTCAGTTCAAGAAAACTGCCAATGTAGAATTCTGTTGAAGTTCCCAAAGAGACTCCAATTTTTTTACCCTGAAGGTCTGAAATCCGGCTAACACCTAAGTCTGTTCTTGCAACAATGAATTCATTAATAACTTTATCAACGGTTCCAAACGTGGAAACATTGACATTTGATAACGCTTTTCCAACAAGAACGAATTCAGATGCACAGGCAATGTCTACTTCACCGTTTAAAACACCATTAACAGCAGTTAAACCTGAACCATAGTTTCTGTAGGATATGTTGAGACCGTTAACACCAAAAAATTGCTGGTTGTCTGCAATATAAATCAGGGAATTTACCTCGTTGGGCACATTTGCAAAGGAGATTGATTCGACTTTTCCCCGATAGATATTTAGGGAATTTAGATAAAAAAAAATGAACTGAAAACCAGTGAAACCGCAATTACAATTACGATTAATGTTATCGTAAGCCTCTTTCTTATTTTGCTTCTCAATAATCTCTTCTCAATAGATTTATATTGACAGATTCTGGTTTCACCGACAGTAAGCCATTCAAGTATACATAATCTAGGAAATAAATAAACAACTGCTTCATTGGTTAGGTTTTTCCTGATTATCCATCTTGCCTCAAGCTCTAAGCAACAGTAACTCAACCAAGCCCGGTGCATAAGCAGTTATGCAACAATGAAACCATCTTCAGCATATTTGGATTCTAATTTTTAATCATTATAAAAACGATAAAGGGATCTGTTATATCACTTTGGAGGCAAACACAGGTTAAAAAAACAAGAACCACAACCTTTTGAGTCCAAAAAGTTCTAAAAGGACTAAAACGCAATAGTAGAATTGTCTGCTTAAGGTGCTTTAATGAAATTCGAAACCCAATTCCAAGATATAATCTCTCGCTCTCATGATGTAACAAGCTTCAGATTCTCTCGACCCGCCGAACTGGATTACAAGGCTGGACAATTCTTCTTTATAACCCTAAAACAAGGTAACAAAGAACTAAGCAAACACTTCAGCTTCAGCAGCAGCCCAACCGAAAAAGACCACATCGAATTCACCAAAAAATTCACCGACCACGAGTATTCGCTGTCTCTCAAAGCTGTAAAAGTTGGTGATTGGGCAAGAATTGATGCTCCATACGGGCAATTCACTTTTGATGGTGAATACCCAAAAATCGCTTTGCTTGGTGGAGGCATAGGAATAACTCCCTTTGTGAGCATTTGTAAAAACGCTACAGACAAAGCTCTGAGCAGCAAAATCGCACTTTTCTATGGTTGCCGAACAGAAAATGACATGGCATTTAAAGAAGAGCTAGAGGAATTAACTCAGGAAAATAAGAATTTGAAGGTAATTTACATCATCAACCAACCCACTGAAAAATGGATGGGAGCCACAGGCAACATTAACGCAGAAATGATAAAACAACTATTGCCCGATTACCAAGAAAACATATTTTTCACTTGTGGGCCGCCACCGATGGTTGAAGCAATGGAAAACCTTATCGTCAGCTTGGGGGTGCCAAAAGAAAAATTGAAGCGGGAGCTTTTTTCAGGTTACTAAAAAATAAGGGGTTTAGGGGTAGAAGCGGCGGGTTGTTCTTGGGAATGGAATAGCGTCGATGATATTGTCTAAGTCAAGCATCCAAACCAACAACCGTTCTAAACCCATGCCGAAACCCACGTGGGGTACGGTTCCATAGCGTCGCAAGTCAAGGTACCATTCGTATTCTTCAGGTTTGAGACCTTGCGCCTTCATGCGTTCGATGAGTATTTCTTTGTTATCTTCCCTTGAGCCGCCTGTGCTAATTTCGCCGATTCGGGGTACCATCATGTCCACGGACATGGCGATTTCGGGGTGTTCGGCGTAGGTTTTGCAGTAGAATGCTTTGATTTCAGTTGGGTAATCGTAAACGAAGAAGGGTTTTTTGAAGTCTTCAGCCAGTACCTTCTCATCTTCATAACCCAAGTCTGCACCCCAATTCAACGCTGGATTTTTTGTTTTTAATCTTTCAATAGCTTCTTTGTAGGTTATTCTTGGAAACGGAGTTTTCACAGATTTTAGTTTTTCGATGTCAGCTCCCAATTCCTTGAATTCCGCTTGGCAACGCTCACCAACAGCTTGACAAATATACGTCATCAAACCCTCTTCAAAATTCATTAAATCATTCATGTCAGAAAAAGGCCATTCTCCTTCAATATGCCAGTACTCTGTAAGGTGGCGAATTGTTCTGCTTTTTTCAGCGCGGAACGAAGGCGCGATGCAGTAAACATTTTCTAACGAGTAAATTAGGATTTCAAGGTAAAGTTGGCTGCTCTGGGTCAGGTATAGTTCTTGATCAAAATATTTTAAGCCAAACAACGTTGAGCCGCCTTCCACAGCAGCAGAAATGAACATAGGAGGCGAAACTTCGGTGTAGCTTTGTTTTTCGAAGTACTCTCTAGTTGCTTCTAACACTTCAGCGCGAACCTTCATAACCAAGTTCATTTTTCTGCTTCGCAGCCAGAGATGGCGCATATCACGGATGAATTCTTCACTTTTGTCTTTAGAGATTGGGAAAGTCTCAGCTAACCCTATAATTTTGATATTTTCGGCGCCGATTTCAAAGCCGCCTGGAGCACGTTTATCCTCTTTAGCGATACCTTCCAGTAAAACTGAAGATTCAATTGTTAGTTTTTGGGCTTCACTCCAACTCGCAAGAGTCTTTTTTATAGTGCATTGGATTACGCCTGTTGAATCGCGGATTAAGAGAAATATGAGTTCTTTTCCTTCACGTTTGCGGTATACCCAGCCGCGAACGGAAATTTTTTGATCTTTGCAGGAGCCATTTAATATCTCGTTTATTTTAACCAAAGCCATCGGGCATCAACTATTTCCTGTACTACTTGTTTTCAAACCTAAATGCCTATCGATTAATGTTTAGCCATCTTTGAAGCTTGGATTATTAACTTTTAGGAAAACAAAGATTAGTTCAATTAAATTAACTACAAATAACTGATTGTGTTTTTCCAATGGCATATTTCTAAGTTTTATTTTTTGTGTGATAGAAGAAGAGCTGCAATTGCATTTTGGATAAGCTTGTTTTGGATTGCTTTTTTAATTTAGGGTTTGAAATGGTTGCAGGATGCGGTTAGAAAAGGCACTAAAAGGGCTGGTTCGGGATAGAAAGGGATAGTTTAAGCAAATCTTCTAGTTGACTTTGACCGTAACTGCTTTACTTGATCCTCACAAATCATTTAAATTAATATTGCTGACTTGAAATCAAGGCATTGCAAAATCAATTGATTAATTACTGCCGCAATTCTTAAATCGCCCTTGCTATGAGCATATTCAGACTACAAAAATGCAAGTTAATTCGGAAGGAAAAACCAAGCTTAAAGCACTCAAGATTTCAGCTACTGCAATTTTTAGTGTTGTACTAATTGAAGTTTCAGTGGGTTTACTAGTTAACAGCTTAGCCATAATGAGTGATGGTTTACACGCTTTACTAGATGCATTGTCTATGTGTAATGTTGTTCTTTGCTGTTCGAGCTGCCATGAAACCGGCAGATGAAGAACATACCTACGGGCATGAAAAGTTTGAGACTATTGGCGGATTAATCGGTGGCATTGTCTTGATTGCCGTTGCACTCTTAATTTTCTACGAAGCCATTATGCGTCTCATAAATCCTCCACAGATTAATGCAGGGATAGAGTACGCAGGTTTCATCGCTATAGGCTATGCACTTTTCATTGCTACCCTTAGAGTTACTGTTTTCAAAAAATTCCAGCATGTTCAAAGTACATCTATGAAGGCTGGTTTTTACGATGCCGTTTCAGATTTAAGCTCAACACTAATTGCACTTTTGGGTTTCGGTTTAGCCATATTGGGTTTCGCAGGTGGGGATGCCTTTGCATCTATCTTCCTTGGAGCCATGCTTACCTACTTGAGCTTTAAACTCGTAAAATTCAGTATAATGGAGCTAAGTGACACAGCCTCCAAGGAACTTGTGCAAAAAACAAGAAAAATAATTCTTTCATGTGAGGGTGTCGTGAAAGCTGAGAATCTTAGAGTGCGGAAAGTCGGCTCTAAACTTTTTGTTGAGGCATCCGTTCAAGTCCCCAGCTTAATGAATTTGGAGGAAGCCCATTCGTTAGCTTCAAAGATTGAAACCTGTCTAAAAGATGCTTTCGGTAATGTTGATGCTACTATCCATATTGAGCCTTCAGAAAAGGGAATGAAAATGGATGAACTTGTGCAGAAACTTGCGACTGTTCAAGAAGTAAAAGAAGTTCATGACATCTCAACTATTTACATCGGCGGCAAACTGTACATTACCCTACATGCATACGTTAACCCTGAACTTTCAGTGGAAGAAGCACACAAGATTGCTGAAATTATTGAAGTGAGAATGCACTCGGAGATTAAATCACTTGAAAATGTAACTGTACATGTGGAACCAGCAGGAGTTGCTATTCCAGCAACAGAGGTTACTGAAGCTCAAATCAGAACCATTGTTAATGATGTTGCCAAAGGGATTGCATTTAACTTGCGAATTAAACGGGTTGTGACATATGATGCACATGGCAAACGCTACATTAACATTGATTGCTGCTTTACCAAGCAAGTTCAGATAAAGGATGCCCACAGAGTAGCTTCGTTAGTTGAGAAAGAAACTAAGGAACGCTTTGCCAACGCTGTAGTTACTGTTCACATGGAACCCGAATTCGTTTAGGGCAAAACACAAAACAAAAGATAACTCAGAGTTAATGATATTTTAAAAGACAATGGATATTTATTTAAAAAAGGAAAAAAGGAAGAGTTTAGGTTGCTATTTCTTGGCTTTGCCACGGTACATTACTGCCATCACAAGCCCAACTACTGCCAAAATAGCTAATACAGCAATTATGACGTAGAAGTACATTTCAGGCATGCTTGTACTTGTTGAGCTCGTTCCTTTTGGAGCAAACATTGGTTGGTAGGAGTATGTGTAGCCGTATCCGCAAATAATGTTTGTTGGGTTGTCGCTGATCACAGTCGCATGTCCATCTTCCCCTACAGCAACCCAGTACTGGAAACTGTAGTCAGAACTTGGAGTAGCCTCAAGGTGAATGGTCGTGCCATTCGCGTAGCGGTAGGTTCCTGAACCCGGATTTGTGGATCCTCCAATCGAATCAACTACTTTAACGATCGCATCGCTAGTTGCAGACGGCGCAGTGGTGGGAACAAACACAGGCTGATAAACAAATGTGTAGCCGTATCCGCAAATTATCGACAGTGGATTTGTAGAGGTAATGAGGCTGTCATCAACTACTTGTGACGGCAAGGGGAAAGACGGAACAAACTCTGGGTCTTCCGCTGCGTTCTCAGGGTAGTTTATTGGAGGCTGGTTGTGCCCAGGCGAGTATGAACCTTTTATTGACCAGTATAGGAATTTGTAGCCGCTGTCTGCAGTAGCCTGCAGATTAATGGTAGCGCCGTAAGCGTATTCGTATGCTCCTGGACCTGGAGTGGTTGATCCACCCAGCGAGGAGGCTACAACTACATTGGCAGTTTCGCCAGTTGCAGGGGGACTAGGAGTAGCATTGGGGTTTGGCACAGAAGGAAATTGATCTAATGGAATTTCTTCAATAGGTTCATCTTGAGCCGCAACGATTGCGACTGAAAACATTGCAGTAGCCAATAAAATCAACATAAACAAAGCTGAATATTTTGTTTTATACATTGTCTTAATTCTCCTTCATTTGTGAGACTGGTTCTGTCTCAATAAGCCTATTTTGTGCTTAACATATTTAAGATTATACCTTTCTCAAGATTATGCTTCAGAGCGCCGCTTTGTCCCTAAATTAGGTGTTAAAGTAAGTTGTTGACACTGTCTTTTCATGTTTACTAATGTTTTGAGCTGCCTCTCTAATTAGAACCAAACAAAGAATACTGAACAAAACATAAAATGCAACTTGCCTTAATCTCTCATCTTATTGTTTGTCAAATCTGCAAGAACAAGATAGGAACTATTGACG
The DNA here is from genome assembly GCA_963818655.1 of Candidatus Bathyarchaeota archaeon. Lineage (GTDB taxonomy): Archaea > Thermoproteota > Bathyarchaeia > Bathyarchaeales > Bathycorpusculaceae > Bathycorpusculum. The sequence continues at coordinate 6,024 of CAWFTD010000011.1, read as the reverse complement.
ATGCTCATGTAGACCATATTGAACGATTTGTTGATTGTGGAGAAATCACAACGAAAAACGCCCAACTAACTCATGGGTACTGCAATCTCTCCAAAGGTTGAACAACCTAAAATTTTCTTAAACTGAGAAACCTACCCTGCGACACAGTCGTTAATTCTTTTTTAACTAAAATTTAGTACACACACATTTACAACTACTAACTTTTTTCTAAAAATTGGTAGGTTTCGTGTGACCGACCAAGATGAACACACAGTTTACAATTTGGCTTCAGTAAATTTCTAATAATAGAAGATTACCTATCTCAACAAACATATTAACGGTAAAAAAAATGTTCACAATTGTTGATTTGGCTGTCATCATAACAGCAATATTAACGGCTCTCGGAGTGGTTTTTGTTCTGTTTGAACTGCGTCATATGTCCAAACATAGAGACTTAGAGATAACGATGAAGTTGTTTGAATGGGCAGAGACTGAAAGCCTTAGAAAAGCATTCAGATGGGTTGAGAAGGAATTTGCCTTCGAGTCTATTGAGAAATACAAACTTGAAGTATCGAAGTTGTTTGAAGTAAGTGACTATCCTTATCAAGTGGAAGCTTACTTTGAAGAAGTGGGTTTTTTAGTAACCAAAAAATTTGTTGATATTGACATAATTGTTGACCGTTTGGGTAGTAATATTATTTCTAACTGGCAAAAACTCGAACCTTGGGTTCTCGCAATTAGAAAAGAGAGAGCTGACGAAACCTTTGGCGAGCACTTTGAGCTGTTACATAATAAGACACTTGCCTACATGAAAAAAATCACCGTATGAGTTAATTAGGCGATCTGGAAAATAATCCGTTTGGGCACTCAAGCAAGAGTAAAGATAATTTAAGATTTTAGAAGTGTGCGCAATTCATTTTTATAATTTGTTAGCTAATTGTTCTGTTAGCGTGTCGGGGCTGGTACCCGTTTATTCCATTGATTTGTGTGTAGGAACACTATAACCTTTTAACTATTGGGTCAAGTCCAGTAGTTGCGCACGCTTACTTATGGTGTAAAGCTAATTTGTTATGTTTTATTCTTGTTTTTGTGCCAGAAAATATATAAGCATGCATGCACAGGTGTGCTTCAGGTGAAGCGTGTAAAAGCACGTTAACTCTGGTGAATGTATGCGTAGAAGCTTAACAGTGACTCCTGAAAACGACAAAAAAATCCTACTTACCAAAGGATTATTTCTAACAGGAGACGAACCCTTCGACATAGACTATACAACATTAGTCAACATCTTCATAGAACTTGGACACAAAGTAATGTCCTCAGCTCTAAACAACATGACAAACCCAAACATCACTATGAACAAAAACGAAATCTTCGAAGTCTTCAAAAAACATGCCTTCAGTTCAGAACTCAAAGAAGAATCAGTAGGAGATCAATTCGCCGAAATCATCATAAGAAAACTAATCGAACAATACAACAAGAAAACTGGTGACCAACTCAAACAAAATGATATCCCCGCCTTACCCATTGAGCAACCCAGCGCGGCAGAAAGTAAAAAACAAGAATACATAACTTAATGGAGAGAATTCAATGAGCCAATTGAAACATGTTTTATCATTAGTGCATTTCACAACAGGAAATCCTTTCAGCCAATCAGACCTGCGAACTGAATTTATTAATTTGGTTTGGTCTAACAAAAGAGGGACCAACTAATGGTTGATGAACAAAAGCCTCAGCCCGTTAATTTTGAGGAACTTCTGGAATCTGAAAAGAAGCGTTCTGAAGATTACCTGACCAGACTCAGATACATGCAGGCAGACCTTGAGAACCAAAAGAAACGTTTCGATAGGGAAGCGGAGCAAATTAAAAACCATGGGAATGAACGGTTAGTCATTTCACTTTTAGATGTAGTTGACGAGTTGGAATTGGCAGTTAGGAACGGAGAGATATCAACATCATCCGAATCACTCATCGAAGGTGTTGAATTGACGCTAAAGAAGCTCAGAAAAGTTCTTGAGCAAGAAGGAGTAACACCAATAGAGAGTCCTGAAGGCAAAATTTTTGACCCCTGCCGCCACCACGCCGTCATCACTGAAGAAAAAGATGATGTGCCTGAGTGTACTGTGCTTGAAGAAATAAGGAAGGGCTACATAATGCGGGGAAAAATTATTCGACCGACAATTGTGAAAGTTGCTGTTAAGTCAACAAAGAATAATCAGAGTCAAAGTAATCAAATGGAGGAAAAAAATAAATGAGTAATTCAAAAACAAATGAAAAAGTATTAGGTATCGATTTGGGAACAACCAATTCAGCCGCCGCCATTTATGAAAGCGGACATGCAACGGTTATTCCAAGTGCAGAAGGACCCACCATGGCGGGTAAGATGTTTCCGTCCGTGGTTGCCTTCACAAAAGACGGCCAACTCTTGGTAGGTGAATCAGCAAAACGCCAAGCAACAACCAACGCAGAAGGGACAGTCTTTGAAATCAAACGCAAGATGGGAACTGAATACAAAGTCAACATCTACGGCAAAGAATACACACCCCAGCAGATGTCAGCATTTATCCTGCAAAAAATCAAGAAGGATGCCGAAACATACCTCGGCGGATCAATCAATAAAGCAGTTATCACAGTACCAGCACACTTCAACGACAACCAGCGACAGGCAACAAAAGACGCAGGCGAAATCGCAGGATTCCAAGTCATGAGAATAATCAACGAACCCACAGCAGCATGCCTAGCGTATGGTATAGATAAAGTTCAACAAGAAATGAAAATTCTGGTTTTCAGTTTCGGCGGTGGAACCCACGATGTAACACTTATGGACTTCGGCAAAGGAGTCTTCCAAGTACTCAGCACGAGCGGCGATACCCAGTTAGGTGGAACAGATGTTGACAAAGCAGTCATGGACTACATCTTAGGCGAATTCAAACGTCAAACAGGCATTGATGTATCAAATGACAGAATGGCAATGTCAAGGCTAAAAGAAGCAGCAGAAAAAGCAAAAATCGAACTCTCAACGCTTATGAACACCGATATTGATCTTCCATTCTTAACAGCTGATGCATCAGGCCCAAAACACCTAAAATTAATGTTAACTCGAACAAAACTTGAATCCTTAGCTCAACCCATAGTAGAACGTACAAGACCCACACTTCTTAAAGCCCTTGAAGATGCAAAGTTGACGCCGCAGGGCATCGACAAAATCATACTCATCGGCGGCATGACCCGAATGCCACTAGTCCAACGATTCGTCGAGCAAATCCTAGGCAAATCTCCAGAACGTGGAATTGATCCCATGGAGAGCGTTGCTATCGGCGCAGCCATACAAGGAGGAGTTGTATCAGGCGAAGTAACAGACCTACTGCTCTTGGACGTTACACCCTTAACACTTGGATTGGAAACAATGGGCGGAGTATTCACCAAAGTCATGGAGAAAAACACCACAATACCCACCAAACGCAGCCAAGTCTTCACCACAGCCGCAGACTTCCAAACCGCAGTCACCATTCACGTCTTGCAAGGCGAACGCGCAATGGCAACTGACAACGTTTCATTGGGCGAATTCAACCTTGTCGATTTACCCCCAGCACCCAGAGGCACGCCACAAATCGAAGTAACCTTCGACATAGACGCAAATGGTATCCTAAACGTAACCGCCAAAGACAGAGCCACAGGCAAAGAAAACAAAATCCGCATAACGGCTTCAACTAAACTCAGCAAAGAGGAAAAAGAACGATTAATCAAAGACGCGGAACAATTCGCTGATCAAGACCTCAAGAAGAAAGAAGAAGCAGAAATCCGCAACAACGCCGACAGCCTCGTATACACTGCAGAACGTACAAAGACTGATCTTGCAGGCAAAATTAGCCCAGAAGAAGTAGCCAAAGTCGACACAGCCGTGACCGAACTTAAAAACGCATTAGCAAGCAACGACATGACCCAAGTCAAAGCCAAATCTGATGCACTTCAAAAGGTTCTGCAAGATGTCGGAACCAAAGTCTACCAGCAAACAGCCGCAGAATACGCAAAGCAACAAGGACAACAGCCAGGTGGTCAACAAGCAGGTCCACAACCAGGTGCAGGTCCAGAGATGCCTCCAACTGACGAACCGCAAGCAGGTCCAGAAGGCGAACATGTAGTCGACTCAGAAGACTACAAAGTAAAGTAGCCCTAGACCACAACTAATACTGTTTTTCTTTTATACTCTCAATTTTTATTTTTCTTGAATTTCTTTTATCTACTGCTGTTTTAACGCTAGACTTAACAATCGCATTGCATTTTGTTTTTTCAGCGCGCTTTAATTGATGCCTTCTAAATAAGAAATAAGCAAACGTGCATAAAGAAGAAAAAAGGCAATATTTTGTCCAAATTGTAGTTCGTTAACCCCCTTGGCTTTTTAATTGCAGTCTTTTTCATGCTAATTGAGGTGTTTTTGCCTTTTTCGCCAAGTCTAAGAAAGTTCTTGAGTCTATTTTGTTTTCTCTTGATGATCTGCTTGAAGGGTTTGCTCTAATGTGACTTAAAGTGAGATTTTTTATTACTCACGATAGGTGAGCTTAGTTTATTAGCCCTATCTCTATCATTTTATGCTAACTCGTTTGATGAAGAGTTTGGGGCATGAGGGTGCTCGGGTGTTGGGTTTACTGAGCATTTACCTCTTTCTCCTTTGAAGCTAACCCTCAACCCACTTTTTGTTGAATCGAGTTGCACCAACAATTCTTCAAGTGGTTAACACTCTCTTATGGTACGGGAGATAACTATATCTAAGGTTTAATTTAGTTGACTAAATGTCGTAAAGTCGGCAAAGACTTTGAAGAACCTTACAAATCATTCCCAACCGATGCTTTCTCCGTTGAAGCCTATACATGCAAGACATGTTATAAGCAATTCAAAGTAAAAAGATAATCAGAACCCCGTGAAAAAAACTTTGATGATCATTTGATACGGATGTATTTCTACTATTGGTACATTATACCCATGCGTTTCATAAATTCAAGAACTCTTTCATACTCTGTTAGGTATTGTTTACCTTTTTCGGTCAGTTTAAGTGATATTTCATCTTGAATTAAACCAAGCTCCTTGAGTTCAAAAAGGTAATTTTTCAAGCGGTCAAAAGGCACGTTAATTCGTATCTGAATGTGGGTTAATATTTTTTTTTCAGTTTTTCCTTCATCGTTAAGAATGGATAAAAGATCCCCGTAAATTTTTAGTTTGTCTCTACGTGAAATCTTTTTCATTCTTTTTTCCTTTTCCTTTCGTGGAACGAGCTATAGGACACTGCTAGAAAAACGGCCAATGCCATCAAACGTAGTGTCAAGGAACCTGTAAAGGCAGCTAGGCTGTTGTCAGTATAACAAAATAATAGCGAATATTGGCTTATTGCAAGCAGTATAAAACCTAATGGAATCCATATTGTTGTTGGATCTGGCTTGCTTATATGACTCTTAAGTGTATGAATGGCGATGTATGAAAGACAAATTACGTTAAAAAGTCTCACATAGATTTGGCTAGCATGTATAGGTATTCAAAGTAACTTGTGGAAAGATAAATAGTACTAGAAACAAGGCGATAAGACTAACGATTAACAAACTAAATGCTAAGTCCCAAAGTATTCGGGTATTTTTGGAAGTTTTTTTAGAAAAGTAATACGTCATTGCAAGGAATACAAATGCAAATGTTCTTGCAAGAAACTGAATCCATAATAACTCAAAGAAATGATATAGTCCAGTGTATGCTATGGCGGAAATAGCGTATGATATGCCAAGAAAACCAAAACCTAAAGGCAAGCCAAGATAGCGAGCCTCTCTAGTTAACCAATATGGTCTGATCATATACTTTACAAGAATGAAACAAACAATGACCGACACAACTTCTACTGTGACACGCGCCTCTTGATACATAATACCAATTTGGTTAACCCTCCTTTATTTTATTTTCTCTTAAAAAGTGCCTAAACGTAACCCATCAACTCAAAAATAACTATCATTTCTCTGTTACACACGATAGGTGAGCGTAGTTTATTAGTCCTAACTTCAGGGTTGTTTA
>CAWFTD010000010.1:0-91481 GCA_963818655.1 Candidatus Bathyarchaeota archaeon | reverse complement strand
ATTGGGCTCACTAACTCTTTTGGCGCTGGTGGTCAGGATGCCTGGCTGGTTAAAACTGACTCAGTTGGAAACATGCAATGGAACATGACCTATGGCGGAACAGGTACCGAAACTGGAAACACTATGGTTCAGACCAGTGACGGAGGATATGCACTGGCAGGGCGCACAAATTCTTTAACTGCTGGCGGTTTTGATATGTTGCTGATTAAAATTGATGCAGCGGGAAATATGCAGTGGAACAAGACATATGGAGGAATCGGCAATGAATATGCCTATTCTATGGTTCAGGCTAGGGACGGAGGATACGCAATAACAGGCCGCACAACCTCGTTTGGCGCTGGGGGCGAAGATGCTTATTTAGTTAAGACTGATGCAACTGGAAATATGCAATGGAACAAAGCATTCGGAGGAACAGCACTAGAGTATGGGTTTCACGTGGATCAGACCTCGGAGGGAGGATTCATAATATGCGGATTAACAACCTCTTTTGGCGCAGGCACGGCGGATGCTTATTTTGTTAAGACTGATGCTGTGGGAAACACACTCTGGAATAAGACCTATGGAGGAGTACGCGGTGAATATGCCTATGATATTATTCAGACTAGCGATGGAGGTTACGCAATAGGAGGTCAAACAACATCATTTGGTCTTGGCATTCCACTTGTATTTGACTTTTGGCTGATAAAAACTGATGTTGAATTGGGACTAGCGCAGATTGACTCTGCAGCAAATAGTGTTACCCTTTACCGAGGGGCAACCGATGCATACTGGAACTTTGTGCGAATACGCATATGGAAAACCACCTAAGTCTACAAGTCCACATTTTCCCCTTTTCTTTAGGAATCTATCTACTAACTCTGTAAAACGATCAATGTGTTTGAGAAAAAAGGAGAAAGCAACAACTTGAGCCTGGAACGTATGCTACATCTGCTTAAGGGTTTTGGTTTTTCAAGAGTTGAAGCTGAAGTATATGTTTACCTTGCGAAGAAAGGTCCAACAAAAGCTAAGGATCTAAAGATCGAGCTGAGAATGACTAAACAGCAATTATATCCCGCGCTTAAGGATCTTAAGAAGAAAAGAGTTGTCGCTAGCAGACCCGAACGCGATACTCTGTTTTGTGCTGTAGCTTTCGAGGAACTACTTAACCGTTATGTGAAAACAAACCTTGAACAAGCAGAGATTTTACAGGAAACTAAAGAAGAGTTGCTGGCCAACTGGCGAAATATGGACAAACAATACAACGCCTAACTGCCAAATATTGGTAGCTTTGACCTTTTTCATCGCAAGTATTATCTATACAAATTCTCTCTATTGCATATTAGTCTATACAGGGGTAGAACAGGCTTTGCGTTTAGCGTCAAAAATAGGAGACCTTTAAAATGAGCCAGGAGAAAGTGCTCAAGACACTTGAAAGTTTGGGGCTAGCAAAGCTTGATGCACAGGTATACATTTTCCTGGGGAAAAAAGGTCCCCAAAAAGGAAAAGACATCGCCAAAGCCCTCAAGATGCCAAAGCAGCACCTTTACATTATCCTCAAAAACCTGCAAAGCAAAGGCATAGTAAACGCCACGCTTGAACGCCCAGCCAGATTTTCAGTGTTGCCTTTTGAAAAAACTCTAGACTTATTTGTCAAGGCGAAAATAGAGGAAGCCCAGCGGATAGAGGGGGGTAAAGATGAAATACTTTCCGACTGGCAATCAATATCTATAACTGAAGCGGCTGATCAATCTCCGAAATTCACCGTCATCGAAGGAAGAAACTCAATCTATCCCAGACTGAAACAGATGATTGAAGAAACCAAGAACCAACTTTCGATAATCTTCACCGTTCAAGGTTTGATGCGAGCAGACCAGTTTGGGCTCATAGACGCTGCATTCAGTCACTCTTCTAAAAAAGACACGAAATTCAGGTTCCTCACAGAGGTATCCAAGGAAAACCTGAAGACAATGAAGTTGCTTCTTGCGAGAACGCTGAAAGCAGGAGCCAGATTTGAGGGCAGAACACCTGAATTCGGTCTGAAATTGACTTTGAGAATGCTGATTAGGGATGATGTGGAGGCTGCTTTTTTTGTAAGTCAGGAAGCTTGCAAAGAAGCAAGTGAAATAGATGACGTGTGTCTTTGGACTAACAGTAGTTCAATTGTGAATTCATTTAAGGTGGTGTTTGAAGATTTCTGGCGCAACTCTATAGACTTAGAAAAGAAAATATTGGAAATCGAAACGGGAAAAACTGCCTCACAAACCTTTGTGATTTGCAATGAGGAATCTGCAAGAAAAGAGTATATTGAAAAAGTTCTCTCGGCTAAAAAAGAATTGCTAATTATAACTTCATCCCAAGGTGTTCTGAATTTAGAAACAAGAATTTGGCAGCTAAAAGAGTTGCATCAAAGAAATGTGGCAATAAAAGTGATAGCTCCTTTAACAAGTGAAAATCTTAAAGCAGCGCAACAAATATTCGGATACTGCAATATACGACATGCAGCAATAAACTACATAACAACTACTATCATCGACGGAGAACATCTGTTTCAATTCAAAACACCCCAAAATCAAAGGCAACCAGAATCATCAGATCAATTTGAAAGTACAATTTACACAAATGATTCTGAATACGTAGGAAAAACAAGACTAATGTTCAGTGAGTTGTGGAATAATGCTCAAACCCCATTCTTAGCTCAATCCGCACCACAAATAGTATCATCTGAGAGTGCAATGCACTCTCCTCCTGATGAAAACCGGGTAAAAGCATACAGAAGGGTAGATAATTACGTTGAAGACCCAGTTTTTTTGGGAGTAGATGCCCAAAAGGATATAATAAAGAGAATCCTCTCAGCAAAAAGAATAAAAATAAAGGACCCTTCAAAAGAACAAGTTATACACTATGGCAGTATCGCTCAAACTTTTATTTACCCCCCAGAAAGTGCCAATTTGCCTAAAATGCTTATTCAGGTTTTTCACTCTAACGCGCAGTCTTCGTTTGGAGCGGAGAATTGGCTATTTGTTCGCGTATTGCATCAGTCATCAGAAGGAGACATTTATTCTCCATCGGCTTATGTTGGGACAAATCCCAAGTCTATGGCTTTTAGGAAAAATATTAACGCAGGTTTATCAAATGAAGAAAACTTTCAACTATTCAAAAAAAATCAGCTTGAAGTGAGAGTTCAAGGAAGCACTTTGTTCGCAGGGTGGACAAAACCAATACCGCTCTCGCCCTTCCCATTCACCCTTCCACCAGCATGCATGTTTTTTGAAGGCTATGGCGATCTTAGGACAAGTATTAGCAAAATCACGGGTCCCCTTGGGCGCCCAATAGTTCATGAAATCAATGCCTATGAAGCGTTTGCCACTTTCTATAATCCTTCCTGGAAGTATTCAGCACCGGGAACTGAAGGACTATTTATGCGAGATTCCATCTTTACCTCAAATCCAATATCTAAGAATTAGCGTGTATCACTGAAATATGTTGACTGCCTTAACGTTATTTGCCGATGGTTTTTGCCAACAAATAGCTCACGGGAACAGTGTACAGCGGAACTAATACGTTAAACAAAATAGTGAAAGGCATTAACCCAATTATGTACGCATTAGGAATATTCACTCCAATCACGATTGGCAAGATTGAACTGTATATAGCGTAATCCACAGGTAGCATTATAGATGTTCTAACAATGATGCTGAACGCAGTAAAAAGCACAATTGGCATAATTCCCGAGATCCATCTCATATGTGTAAGTCTGCTTTTATACAGCCTCTTTGCCAGATAAAGTCCTAAAAACATTGTTAAAACAACTATTATTCCCCATGGAGCTTCAAGAATACCTGCTGGACCTACAAAAAGAGCTGTTTGACCTACAATACCTATGACGGCTGCTGAAAAACCAACCCTGAACCCAAATAGTAGGAATGCTGTAACTATCGGGATTTCCCAGAGTCTAAAGTTTTGCTGAGGCCAAAAGATCGTCGGAATCTTGATTGCGCTTAAAACTATGGTTAAAGCGGCAAATGCTATGATAATAGCTACAGCTTTCGCTTCCAAATCGATCGCTTTCTATTTAATTTTCTAAGTATAAAACATTAACTTAGTTAACTGTACCCAGAGCAAGCGCAGAGCTTTCACATATGGGACTTATGTTTTCCATGGGAAAAAGAATCAGAGTTCGCAACGTTCTGGAATCTTACTTTCTGAATTCATGATGACCTAAATTGATAAGGCAAATTGTTCAAGACTTCGCTGTTTTGGAAGATAATAAAATTATCCAGGATGACGATAAATTCCTCGTTGTTAAGACAGTGATAGCCTACGAAATAGTGCATAAGTACCAAAGAGGCATTGCATACAAGCCTGCATACCCAACAAATTTTAGTCCAGACTCAATTTCGTATCGTGGAAAAACGTTCTATGGTGGACAAGTGATGCTTGAGGGTGTGGTGTATTTTGAACCGTGAATTTAAGCTCTGGTTCCTCAAACTCGTGATAAATGTGCCTATGCGTGTGTTGGATAGATTTTTGAGTTTTCCCAAGAAACCCAAGTATCCTCAAACAAAGATGCTGCTACGCACATACAAAGAAATGATGATGTAAAGCGGGGTCTAGCAAATTTATAGCTTTCACATTATACTGAAAACCAGCAGAAACTCCATAGGAAGGATATTTCAAATATTCTCAAAATTATTAGCCGACAGTTTCCTTGACATACTGCTTTCGTAAAAGAGAAAAGGTAATTGTGGGATTTTCGGCTAAGTAGTGTCTCAAAAGAAGAGAGCTACTTCTTTCCGGTTTTTTCTTCGTGTTTCTTCTTTTTTGCTGCGTTCTTTTTTGCAAGTGAAGGCATAATATTCCTCTAGTTAATTCTATTTTAGTTATTATGTATGAAAGTACCTAAAAGCTTACCTATTAAGAAAATCGGAGATAACTGATTTAATTTATATATATTGGGTTGTACAGTCTCATAAAAGTAAAATTAACATTGATTTGGGGGATATTGGATTGGATGAAGTTTTAGAAATGTTGGATAAGACAACAAAGCGTGTTCAGAAAGTTGCGGATGAAACCAAAGAAGCTACCATGAAACAGGCAGCCGTTTACGAGCATCTTCTTGCGTCTCCGCAATCATCTCAGGAACAAAAATTAAGGGCGTTCATTGGAAAAACACTTGATTTAGATCGCCTTGAGAGGTTGAATTCTCACCTTAGTTTGCTCTACACACTGCAAATTTTCGCGTTCAAAGTTAAAGTAATTGAGGTTTCGGTTTGCAAGTTAAATGAGCAATTAGTGAAATCTGGGGTTCTGCAGAAAAGCGGAGAGGTGGAAGATATTAAAAAGAACATCGATGCATTAAAAATTTTAATTGAAGCCCACTACGAGTCGATGAAGGAAATAAATGAAACCCAGAACAAAAACTTAGGGTACATACAATAAAAATAGACTAAATAAAAAGGGCAGCCTTGGTGGTTTTTCACCACTATAGGTTGTTTCTGCCTGCAACGGTTTGGCTTATTTTAGAAGAGCTTTTCCCAACTTGTAACTAAGTCGAGAACTTCTTGACCTGCTTTTCCGCCGTAGCTTACTAGGCGTTCGCGTACATCTTTTTGGGCGATTGCTGCTTTTTGGAATTCTTGCATTTGGGCTGCTTTGTCTGTGAGGTATAGTAATCCGTCTACTCCTGCGCGTGCCATTCGGACTGAGACTGTTAAGAGTTCAGCTGGGGTTGGTGTTTCTTTTGGATCGTCGCCGGGCCCGATAACGTAGAGTGCAATGTTTAGTTTGACGTCTTTGAAGAGTTTCTTGAAGTTGCGGGTAAGCATTTCGTTGTACCATGGTGTGGCGTAGTTCTTGTTGAACATGACGACGAGGAATTCATCGGTGAGAGGTGCGAGATCGTCGAAGTTGACGCCGAAGCGTTCATAGTTTGTAACGGGGTCTGGAAGGACACCGATGACGAATTTTTTCTTTGCTCTGTTGCGTACGCGGTCGCTTACTTGTGCCATGTAGTCGGTGACTTCTTTTCGTCTCCATTCATACCAGCTTAATCCGCTTTTCTTCCATAGATCTTTGCATCGTGGGCATGTGCAGTGGCCATGTTCTGCGAAGTGAATGCTGTTTAGCCAGATTCCTTGGCTTTTGCGGGCAACGTCTTCGATGTAGTCGAGTTGTTCTGCTCTGTGTTCAGGTTGAGTTGCGCAGAGGACTTCCCAGCGTACGTTAAAGTTATCGTTGGTTCTCCATGCTGGACCTAAGTCGGATTGACTGATCCAGTCTGGATGAATGCGGGCAGTTACGTTGTCTCCGAAGATAGCGATGTTGCTGTGCATGTCAGCTTTTGGTGGCATTCGTCTGCCTACTTCTGGTTTTACTCGGAAAAGGTCATAGTCGAAGCCTGGAACTTTTTTTGCTTCAAACATGTATGTGCCGAATTTCATCTTGATTCTACCTTTTTAGACTCAAAACGTTCGGCGCTGTTATAAAGTTTTGCATAATAAGTCAAAAAATGGTTACAAAAAATAAATTGATGCGACTGATTATTGTTTCCTGTTATTAAATCGAAGATTTACAATTAGTTTTAGAATTGAACCATTACTGCCTTGTTTTATGGCACCGTTTTTGTATTGTAAAGGTCCAAATGAACAAAAAGAATGAAAAATATGTTGGAATTCCACTTCCGTTTGCTCCAATCCAAATCATAGTGCTTGAACTCTTCATGGACTTAGCTGCCTCCGCCACATTCGTTGCTGAACCCGAAGAAGTGGACGCCATGCAAAAGCCACCAATTGATCAAAAAGATAAATTCCTCAACAAACCCATGTTAAAACGACTCTTCTTAGGTGCAATAAGCCTCTTTATGGCAGCCACAGCAACTTACCTGATTGCGTACTACTTAGCGCCAATGGTATGGACGCCCAAACAAGTTGAGACTTACGCTCGAACAGTAGCATTTGCAACTTGGATGTTTGGCCACATTTTCCTCGCATTAAACTTCCGTTCGGAACGTGAACCCCTCATTAAAGAAGGATTACTTTCAAACAAAGTCATGCTTCTTTGGGCGCTAGTTGTGTTTGTGACCTTGATTTTGGGCACGTCAATACCAGTTATTCAGACTTCTTTGCAAATTACAAGTTTACGTTTGCAAGATTGGGTCCTGGTCATTGCAGTACCGTTCGTAGCCACGTTCTGGATGGAGCTTGCGAAAATTCTGCATAAAAGCGCCTAGCTTTTTAACCCAAACAACATATCAGAGGGTAAGTGGAGAGGGATGCATGCCAATTAAGTATGATGAGGCTCCAGAAATCAAAAAACAAGTAGACCAATTAGCAGAAGAATGCGAGTTCTTCCATGTGGTTCCTCAATTCGTTTATTGTGTGCGAAGCAAAGGCTCAAAAGCACGCCGAACAATAGCCCGCATCCATGGGTTAGGAAAGATTTGGCAGGGAGTTATGAACACTCCACCATCCTACATCATCGAGGTTATTTCAGAAATTTTTGATAAAATGACTCCTGAGGATAAGGAGAGAACGTTGATTCATGAACTCATGCATATTCCAGGCGGTTTCTCAGGCGGTTTTCGTCCACACAAGGGTTATGTCGAAAGGAAAAATGTAGAGATGGTTTACAAGAAATTGCAGAGTGATAGGGCTGCTAAACGGCAAAAGAAACTATTTTTCTAATAATAGCCAATGGTTTTGGTTAATATTTTTAAGTTGAACAAATGAGTTATGGACAGTTGCAGTTTTGGCAACGAAACCTAAAAAAAGCTTGTTTGAACTATTAGGTGGCAAAGAAAGAAAACTTTGCCGAAAACGGTGTGTAATTAATGAAGCATGTTATGAAAAGTCTGAAACACAACGGTATATACGTTCCCCCTTACGACCTCAAAGGTTTCGGTGTCAAAATTCAGGGTCAACCAATCAAACTTACACAGAAAACCGAGCCTATGGCTATGGCATGGAGCCGCCGAGTTTTATCAACAACTATACCGTCCCCAGACAAAATTTTTACCAAGAACTTCATGAAGGAATTTCTTGAACAGCTAAAAAAAGAAAATCCCTCAGCAGGCTACCTGAACAACTTTATCCCAAAATACCTTGCAAGCATCGATAACACAACAGCAACCAAAAACAACAGTAGCGGCCAAGCTGAAGAAATTGATTTTAGCCAAGTTAAACGCTTCATCCTTGACGAAAAAGCCAAAAAAGAATCAACAAGCAAGGAAGAGAAGAAGAAGCAGTCAGAAGAACGGAAAGTTAAACGTTTAGAATTCAAAGAAAAATACGGTTATGCGGAAGTTGACGGCCAAAAGTTGGAAATCGCCAACTGGACTGCTGAGCCATCTTGCCTTTTTGCAGGACGTGGGGACCATCCTCAACGGGGCAAATGGAAAGAAGGCCCAAGCGAACGAGACATCACCCTCAACTTGCCCCCTGACGTGCCAAAGCCAGCGGGAAACTGGAAGGACATAGTTTGGGAACCCAGCAAGATGTATGTGGCTAAATGGATAGACAAGCTTACTGGCAAAGTCAAGTACGTCTGGTTCAGCGATACTGCCTTTCTCAAGCAGAACCGCGAGAAAGAGAAATTTCTGAAAGCCGAAACATTGGGCAAACAAATTAAACAAATCGAAGCACACATCCTAAAACATCTAAACGACAAAGATGAGACAAGACGTAAAATCGCAACGGTTTCATGGCTGATTCTGGTGCCTAACATGAGGGTCGGTGACGAGAAAGACCCAGACGAAGCCGACACGGTAGGTGCAATAACCCTGCGTAAAGAACATATAAAAATCGTGGGCGATACCCTCCACTTTGACTTTTTAGGCAAAGATAGCGTGCGATGGGTTAAAGAGTACAAGGCACCGCCTGACGTCATCAAAAACATCGAATACTTCAGCAAAACAAGCAAGGAATACCTCTTCGAAGGCATTGACTCTAAAAACGTTAGCCGTTTCCTGTCCGAAAAAATGCCTAAACTCACTGCCAAAGTGTTCAGAACATGGCGATGCACAAAAACCGTTAAAGAAGAACTCGAAAAAAGTGGAGTAACAAAAAATGACCCTGACTACAGGAAGAATTTCGCTGCAAAGATGGCAAACTTCAAAGTGGCAGAGGTCGCAAATCACAAACGCAAAATTCCTCCAACCTTTGACCAACGAGTAACGGAAAAGGAAACAAAACTCAAAAACCTTCAGGGACTCCTAAAAGTCAAAAAGAAAGAGGGCAAAAAAACTGAATCACTCGAAACCAGAATTGAAAGAGCTAAACTCGACCTTCAATTAACAAAGTTAACAAAAGAATACAACTTGGGCACTTCGCTGAAATCTTACATTGACCCGACAGCTTACGTTAAGTGGGCAAAGAAAGTGAAGTTCGATATCGAAAAATTCTACCCACAAACCCTCCGCAACAAATTCAGCTGGGCACTACAATCAAGTAAAGTTCAATCTTCCTGCGACTCCGAGTGCATACCTGCATGAGCATAATCGAAACAAAAGACGGCGTAATCCTCACGGTTTTTGTTAAACCAAACTCCCCTAAGTTTAAGGTAGATTATCACGGCGAAGAAATCGTTGTTTACTCGACTGAGGAGCCGGTTAAGGGCAAGGTAAACAAGGAAATCGTAAAAGAACTCTCAAAACTTCTACATACCAAGGTTATGTTTGCAGCTGGTTTAACCTCCAAACAAAAACAACTGATTGTTAAAGGCATGGACAAGCAACAAGTAGAACAACTGTTGAAATCATTACCTTAGATATATTACGAGAATCGAAACATGCCTTATAAGCAAAAAGTCAGGTTACTTATTCAAGAACAAAAAGAGAGAGGGACTAACCCCTCACCTTACCCCAATCTAATTTTACATTCTTTCAAAATAATGGTTGCTATTTGATTGTCGTCCAAATTTTAAGGTAAGAACTTACCCCTTTTTCAAATGATTAACTGTTTTTTGTGATAGCCCTTATTACCAAGATGAGACTTTTCTTCAATGTTGTGATTAGTCATGTGTGAATTTAACGTAATTATAGATGGAAAAATCCAGTTCAGAGACGTCATTTACACGAAAGTTGAAAATGATAATGTAATAGTCAAAAACATAATGGGTGAGGCTAAAGAGTTTAAGGGCTACAAAATCGTTGAAGTCGACGTTCCCAACACACGGCTTGTCCTCTTTGCCCTTTAACAGTAAAGGTAAAAAAAGCCAATTGAGGGCTAAGCTTGAGCAACCCGAAAAGTTCAGCCATATATTGACCTATAGCATAGAAAGGGCAAAAGATGAGTAATAAGGAAAAATTCGATCGTGACTTAACTGTTCTTCTTTCTAGACTGACAAGTAATGCTACCCCTGAAGTCGAAAATAAACTTAACATGCTAAAAGAGTGGCTAATTAAACTTCAAAAAGAAAATGTGGTAAAAATCAACCATTCAGTAATGGAACTTGTATGCGCCAAATACCTTATCCTAAAAGGCTACGAAGTCCAACTTGAATACCCCTTAAATGAAATTTTAACTTGCGACTTGTACGGCATAAAGGGTTTAGGAAACCTAATTGTTGAAATTGAAACGGGTTTTATCCCACCAGAATACGCTTTGGCACCCTTAACTTACACAACCGCTCGACTAGCCAGCAAAATTATCCGATACAGCAGTTTCGCAGGGAAGTTCGCTTTAGGCGTACCCCCACATTACATTCTGCCCATTCCACCTCCATTAGCAAAGCCTCCGAGAAACCGCTCCGATCAAGAAATAGAGCAAATAAAAAAGCTCTGTGACGCCTACTACCAAAAACCCCCTGTGACAATTGAGGAAATTCGAAATGCACGCTTACAGGAAATTTACATAATCGATGTAGATCGTGCGATAGTGCAGGAAATGGATCCTGAAGCGTATCTTAAGAGAGCTATGCAAAAAGGCATAGTCTACGAATACTTGCCAACCGACGTCAAGGAGCACTAACACTGAAATGTCGTTTTACGTTTACATTTTGCTATGCTTAGATGGTAGCTTCTATACTGGCTATACAAAAGATTTGAATGAGCGAACAAGGCAGCATGAAAACGGGAAAGGCGCAAGATACACAAAATCCCACAAACCCCAAAAACTGGCGTATGTGGAGCTTTTCAATTCAAGAAGCAGTGCGATGAAACGCGAGAGAGCAATAAAAAAATTGACCCACCAACAAAAACAAGAGTTAATTATCTCCCAGACCAAGAAATAATTCTAGAAAACTAAAGCAGGAACTTTGAGTGATATTTCATTTAGAACAGCAATGTCAATAATGTTAATGCTGCACCCGTAATTACTGGAATCAAAACATTATCGTTCACCGGCAAAGGCAAAACCTCAATAGTCATAGCGATCGCTGCCCCTGCTAAAGCCAACCATGGCGAAACAAAAAACGACCCTGCCAAAAAAGCAAAAATGAACCCAGCCAACGAACCTTCCCAAGTTTTCCCCTTGTTAAACGGCAACGAAGTGGAAATTAATCCTCCGAAGAGCGAGGCCGCACTATCACCAAGGCAAAACATTGCGATGGCGGCGCTGCCTAGCATGGGTTGGGAATAAAAGCAAAGTCGCCACTATTCCAAAAGCAAAGTAAAGCGGTGCCGCAGCAAAACCGTACAGCTCCGACTGTGAAGCAGCATGTCTTGTAATTGCTGAAACCAAGGGCAATTCGCGTCCTTCCAAACGTGAAAGCTCAGACACAGTATAAACAATGGAGATGAAGATAATTATTGAGGCGACAATTGGAATACCGATTAATCCTGCAATGACTGGCATAAAAAATCCTGAAGCATGAATATCTTCTCTTACAAAATCATTGGTTGAAGGAAAAGAACCCTTATGAGGTTTCCCATCAATAATTGGCAGGATTCCTGAGAGTTTACTGTTAACCACTCTGTCAGCCTTAACACGCAAGACAAAATCGGGGTTAAAACCAATTTTTAGCATCTTAGGCAAGAAAATGCAACCGTTGTTTCGGTCGTCAGCCACGACAATACAATCGCTCAAACGTAAATTTTCCTGACTTAAAATTTCATTTAGAATTTTCCGTTTCCCGTTTCTTGAGATGGCGTCTCCCCAAATTTCACCCGTTAACTTTCCATCTTTAGTTTCAACTTCTACTCCATAAGCGTAGTCTGCTCCTAGTGTATTTGCTAATTTTTTAACGATGACTGTGGGTATCCCTGAACTAATTAGGGCGATCTTGCAGTTACGTGCTTTAAGCTGGCAGAAAAAACTCTGCAAATAGGGTATTGCTGGAATTTTGCTGAAAATAACCAACATGGTTTCAAGATTAATTCCTTTCATATCCTTGAAAATGTGTTTTAACGCTGATTCTAACCTTAAAATGCCTGCTTCATAGAGAAAACCCAAGAAAAGCAGCTTAATCAGCCCAAAGAAGCCTAAGGTTTTTCCCACTTCAAAAATGAAGCGGTTTTTAGGGATCAGCACTCCCTCAACATCGAAAACAATAAGCCTGCTTCTTTCTGTTTGAGCCATTTTTCTCCAAGCTCACGATATAGCGCTATTGGTTTTTAAAAGAAATGGTTGTTGCTAAAGATAAGATTATCCTGTCTGGGCACATTGGTGCTCTTTGTTTTGCAACTCCAAGGGGCATCCGCCCCCGCAAACCTGAAGCTGCGAACAATCTTTGCATTTATCTTCAACATATTCTCTGTTTGCGGAGTTTTTCTGCGAGTGGGTGGTGCCAAATCTTATCCCAAGGCTCGGTTAAAATGTTTCCGAGGCTTTCAAAGTAGCTTTGGCAGGGATAAACATCGCCGTTTGGCCCGACGCAAGCATTTATCATTGCTGCGGTGCATGATTTAACACCTAACCCCATTTGTACAGGGTCGAAGTGGCAATACTGCGTTGGCGTGTACCAGAGGAACTTTAAGCCAATCAGGTGAGCTTTGTCGCGGATTTTGGGAAGAAGAATGTTTAACTCTTCTATGGATAGGGCGAATTCTTCACTTGTAGATGGTGCTTTGCCTGAGTAGATGAGACTGTTGCAGCCAAAAGCGTTCACTCCCAGCCCTTTGATGTAGTCGATGGTTGTCAAGAAGTCGGCGGCGTTGTGTTTGCTTAGAGTTGTGTTAGTTGAAACGTAAATCTCTGATTGTACGGCGTTTTGTATTCCTTTTACGGTTTCTTTCCAACTGCCTTTCTCGCTGGTCATTGAGTCGTGGATTTGGGGTTTATGTGATTCAAGGGTTATTTGCACAAAATCTAAACCGGACTTCTCAAGCATATCCACAAATGTTTTATCCTTTAGCTTTCGCCCGTTACTAATCAACCCGGTAACCATGCCTTTGTTCTGAGCGTAAAGTAATAGTTCAGGCAAATCCTCTCGCAACGTAGGTTCGCCACCGGTGAAGGTTAGGATGAAAACGCCGATTTCGCTTAGCTTGTCAATAACGCTTTTCCATTGAACCGTTGATAATTCAGGTGTTTCGTGTGGTCCACCAGCATAGCAGTGTACGCAGTCGTTTTGGCATCTAAAGGTCAAGGCTAAATCCATTCGTAGCGGCGCTGAATACTGGTAACTGAACGGCTCTTCTTTCTCTATTTCTAAGAAAGTGACAGGGTCAATTTTTTGGGTTTGTGCCAGTGTACTTATTGTGTAAACAAGTTTTTCGTAATCAGCTTTAGCCGTATCAGCGTTTACGCGGTACATGCGGCGAATCTTGGCTAAGACCTCTTTTTGGGGTAAGCCCTGCATGAAATAGTAGGCGAATGCTGTTGCTGATGTGGTTTAAGTGCAGAACATTGTTGGCGTTGATTACCATGACTCCTTGTCCTGACTGTTCAATGCGTAGTTGAAGCGACATTCCTGCAAACTTGTCTGTCTCCACGGTAAGTGAACCGTCCAACTGGAACCTTTGGTTTACTAATACTTTTTTTAGAAAACTCATTTAATGGCCTCCTCCACCTGCACATGCACAAGCGCACGAGACACAAGCGCAAGCACAGGCACATGCATGACAAGCGCAAACGCAGTCCGCTTTAGGATGAGCTGGATCATGGGAAGCTTTGGGCGGCGGCGGAACGATGGCGTTGGCGAATTTTTCTATGTTAACCACTATGTTGTTTGAAGTTTTCTCAACTGATGTGGCTATAGTGTTTGCGAAGTCTGCACCTGGAATTGCGGGTGGCGGACCTGATTGTGCTGGTGCGTTAGTGTTTGGGGTATACGTGGGATTTGGATGGTATGTTGTGTAGCCGTACCACCACCAGAACCACAGTGGATTTGGCTGAATAACCCTGTCCCTAAACACGGTTTCTGTATGTGTCCGCTGGTTGGGATCAAGCATAAGCCACAGCAGTTGCTCGTCATAAGCGTTCGCAGCCAACTCAACTGTGCCTGCTTGTTCCACTTGAGTCCAGGCTTGAGCCGCGATTTTTCGGTAGTAGTCCACGGTGTCTTTTCGGCTGTAACCCTCCAAGTTTCTGCTCCACTGTATCGCGAAGGAACATGATGGTATGTGCAAGTTTCTCTTCATCAAGTGAGCCGTCAGCTTTGAGCGAATTTAAGAAAATCAATCTCGTAATAACGCAGCGGGTTGTCTTTGGGGCCAGTTTTGTTCTCAAACGGAGGCAGCACCTTTAGTTTGAGTGAGGGTTTGGTTTCTTGAGCCCAAACTGCCCTCTTCTGCAAGAAGACTGTAGATGATTTCGGTAACTATCTGGGTTGGCTTCATATCAAGAAAATAAGAAGCTTCTACAGCAGTTAAGCCGCGTTTTACGCCAAACGTTTCCATGCTGACCTTTGGCGAAGTATAGGAACTTTTGCGACTGCTGCTAATAATTAAGACAAAAATGACAATCGCAAATAATACTCCAGCAACTCCCAAGTATGGTGCCTAAGGATTCCAAAGTCTGATGCCGCCTGAATAGGAACTTGGAAGGATTATAATTGGGCATGAATTTGGCATGGAAAAGAAACGCCCGACCTTGAACTGTTCGTTTGGTTGTATCACTGGTTTTTCCCAGTAAACCGCCAAATTTCCATTCACAGTTGAGGTACCGTTGTAGAAGTTCTGGGTAGTTTTCACATCAGCTACGTGTGACATCGGGAGGCAAGAACAATCTGCACGCGTACATCGCTAATGGTTACATCGGATATCCACTGGGGAATAAACTGCATGCCAAAGTTGCCGGGGTTTTGTGTGTCGTTGCTTATCATGCCTGCAACGTTGGTTGTAACTTGGAACCAGACAGAGTTGCCCAGCGGTTAAGGGCTGGTTTAGCGTTACGTCAACTCTGTAGTCGCCGCTGCTGCTGGCATCAGCAACTTGGAGTGAGTTTCCATATTGATCTACTGCGTTGCCTGGTGTAAAGTCGCTGTTTGGTTGTCCAACGTAGAATCCATGCATAGTTCCCTGGAGTAACTGCTTACGGTTATGTTGTAGGTTAAATCGATAGTGCCATCTTGATTGATGAAGATTTGTGCCCACTCATGATCTACGCTGTACACTAAGTTTTGGGCGTTTACACTGCTTGCAGCTGAAACAACAACAGCCAACAATTAACAGTGCAACTAAATAGAACTGGCCTCTTTCTTACCATTTTGGTTCCTCAGCAACCTCAAAAGTGGTTCCGCAGTAAGGGCACTTAACGTATGGAACGCCTGAAACGATTTTGATTTGGTCAGCGTTTATGGATCCTCCACAGTTGGGGCATTTAATCTGCGCCGCTTTCATTTTTCCTGAAATTTCCAGTTGCTGGATGACCGTTTTGGGTTTACGAGTGATGTAGTAGATACCCACGATTATTGCTAACCCAATGATGAATAGGATACCGCTTGCTAGAAGTCTGGAGGTAGTTGCGGGCCATTGAAGACGCAAGCGCAAAGATCACTGCAAAAAAGAACAAAACAGCCGCTGCGATGCCGCCAAGGATTGTTATTGCTTTCATAATTAGTTGTGGTGTATGGCTTCCCGATTTAAACTTAGTCCTCAAAGGAAAGTCCCAAAGTAAAAGTTGATCGCTTATAGCGAGCAAATCTTGCAATATTTATTTAAACTTGGAAAACCAAACATAGCCATTATATTAATTAATATATACATGGTGCATAATCAAGATACCGAGGATGGCATGGCTTGGTTTGGTATGATGATCCCATAACGGTAATAGTGGTAGTTTTAGTGGTAATCATCGCCTGCGGAACAGTAATTTTTGCCATGAGAAGATACGGGAAAAAACCCGTGACTTTAAAGAAAACACCGCAGAAGTCAGACCCAGAACTCGAATATTCTAACATACCGTTCAAAATTTCTAAAAGCGTTCAAACCACGATGGCTTCTAGCGCAAAAGATGAATTGCGTATACTTGATTTAGAACGCGATATCTTAGGCGACGCGCTTAGGCGACTCTACGAAGCTCATGCTGAAGGCAAGATTACTGAGCAAGAACGTGAAAAACTAGCAATTACTTACAAGAACAGGATGAACACCATTAAAGAATCGATTTCTAAAGACGAAAGCATCGTTGCGTTGCATGAGCTTGAAGGTATGCAGGAAGACCTCATGAAACTTTTCAGTGAACGCTTTGGAGAACTTACAAGCAAAGTTGAAGAACTCCGAACAAGGATCGACGTTAAACCGATTCGGGAAATCCCCATAAAAATGCCGTCGCAAACTCCAATGCAAATAGAAAGCGATGATGACGAAGAGGAAGAGGAAACTGAATCACAAGCAGGTGGCGAAGAGAAACCGAAGAAGAAACGCAAACCCGTGGAACAGAAACCTGACGCTAAAACTGAAGCTGAAAGACGTATAGAGTCAATTCGCAGTGAAGTTGAGAAAGTGTTAGATAAACTGGGACAGATGGAAATTGAAAGCTAACACTAGATCCAATTCAAACGCAGAAACAGAAAGCAGCCCTAGAAGCCGTTAAGCACGTTAAAGACGGTTACATCGTGGGATTAGGCAGTGGAAGTACAGCCGCGTTTGCCATCGAAGCAATCGGCAAGAGAATAAAACAGGAAAATCTGCACATAATGGGTATTCCGACTTCTTATCAAGCGTTTCTTTTAGCTGTCGAATGCAAAATCCCAATTACAACACTCGATGAGCACCCAGTTATTGACGTTACCATTGATGGGGCAGACCAATTAACTCCTGAACTCTTCTTGATTAAAGGTGGGGGTGCAGCGTTGGCGAGAGAGAAAATTGTTGCTTCAGCCTCCAAACTCAATGTTATAATTGTAGACGATGCGAAAAAAGTTAAGCTGCTAGGTGAGAAAAACCAGTTCGTTCCCATTGAAGTATTGCCCTTCGCTCTTCCAATAGTTAAAGAAACAATCGTTGCCATGGGTGGAAAGCCTGTGGTGCGTGAAGGCAAAGGAAAGCTGGGTCCGACAATCACAGATAATGGGAACGCAATCATAGACGCCTACTTTGGAGAAATAGTGAATCCCGCTGAACTTGCTGTTAAAGTGAAGATGATTCCTGGCGTGGTTGAAACAGGGTTTTTCATTGGATTGACCGATATTGTCTACGTTGGGACAAGCACTGAAGTAGAAAGATTTGAGAAGTCATAATTGTCCTAAAGTTCAGAAAGGTTATTTTCGCCCTCCTGTTTAGTTTTCTTAACAAACCCAAAATTGTATTATTAAAATTCGATAGTGCTGCCTATTCTTCCTTAGGTTTGCCAAAACTAAAGGGATATTGGACTCTAAATATGATTTAAATTGATTTAAATCGATTTAAGAATAATAGGAGCGCAATAAAGTTACTTGTTAACTCCGAAATGCTTATATTTTTTCGACATATAGGTGATTGACAGGTTCGAAGCAATGTTCAACGCCAAAATTAAAACCGATATCACTGCATCACAGTTTTCTAGCTTCGACTACTATTTTTATTATTACTATTTTCCATAAGCCCAGGACTAACAAATTTTTTGAGAGTAGTTCTGGGCGAAACACGGGGGTACCCAAATGCAAACTAACGAAACTATAGTTGTAAAATTCGGTGGCTCCAGTCTCGCTGACCATGAAAGGCTCCTTAAAGCAGTTGTTGCCGTTGTGAATGAAGCAAAAAAAGGCACCAAAATAGCCGTTGTAGTTTCTGCAATGGGCAAAACAACCGATGTTCTCATGACCACCGCCAAAAACACTTCGAATGGAAAACTGCAAAAACATGAATTAGACGACATCCTCTCGATGGGTGAACGTACAAGTGTACGCATTTTCGCTGCAGCGTTGAGGAACAATGGCGTAGACGCATGCTACTTTGATCCTATGGATAACAAGTGGCCAATAATCACTGATGACTCATTCCAAAATGCTAATCCAATCCTCAAAGAATGCGACAAGAACATCAAAGAATGCATCCTCCCACTCGTCGAAAAAGGTACAATTCCAGTAATCGCAGGTTTCGTGGGCAAAACCAAAGACGGCAAAATCACCACGTTGGGCAGAGGTGGAAGCGACACCACTGCATTCATACTAGCCCAGGGAATAAATGCAAACCAAGTCGTCTTGGTAACAGATGCTGATGGTATAATGTCCAGTGACCCCAAAATTATCGCATCTCCTAAACTGCTTCCAGAAATCGACGTCACTACACTCGTTGGGCTTGCGGATTCAGGTGCAAAATTTATCCATAGCAAAGCCCTCAAATACAAACCCAAAGATATCGATGTCAAAGTTATCAGTAATGTGCATTGCGATTTGAGCCGGGCAGGTACCTTGATTAAAGGTGGATTAGCCACGGAATTGGACGCCGAAATTGCTCATCCAACTCCTGTTGTGGAGATAACAGTGATTGGAAACGGCATTATCCGCCAACCCTCAAGTTGTTTCTGAAATGATTGAGAAGGTAAAAGAGTATTCTATGCTTCTTGGAATGTCCATGAACACGAACTCAATCATCCTCTATGTTCCTCAAGAAGAAAACATCCACACGCTCTTCAGTCAAATACACAAAATAACAACCAGTTATAAAGAAACCATCGCGATGGCAGTCAAAAAAGACTTGGTCTTCATAAAAACCAGTGGAGTAGGATTGGAAGAAACTAATGGTATTATCGGCAAAATCAGCGAGGACCTAAGAGTTAACGGTATAAACATTTCAGGCATATTAACTATAACGTCGAGTATTCTGTTGTTTGTAGATTGGAATGAGAAAGAAAAAGCATTAAAGTTAATTAAAAACTCACTTAAAACAATAGGTGGAAGAAGATGAACGAAGGCAAAACTCGCAGACTAAGAAGAATTATGCAGCAAGACAACCGTATGGTACTCGTGCCCATGGATCACGGCGTAACCGTTGGACCCATCCAAGGCATCAGCAATATGCAACAAATAACTAATCAACTAGTAAAAGGCGGAGTTGACGCCATCCTTGTCCACAAAGGCATAGCCAAACGCATCTACACTGGAGATGCAGGATTAATTGTAATGTTATCAGGCATGTCAAACCTCAGCCCCAAGGTAAACAGCAAAGTCCAAGTTTGTAGCGTTCAAGAAGCCATACGTATAGGTGCAGACGCAGTCTCAGTACACGTGAACGTTGGAGCGGAAGATGAAGACAAAATGCTGCAAAACTTGGGCAAGGTCGCCGAGGAATGCGACAACTTCGGAATCCCCCTCTTAGCTATGATGTACCCGCGTGGGCCAAAAATCCAAAACGAAAACGCGACTGAATTGGTAGCGCACGCGGCAAGAATCGGCGGAGAACTCGGCGCAGACATCATCAAAACAAATTACACCGGCACCATCGAAACTTTCAAGGTAGTTGTCGAAAGCTGCCCAGTCCCGGTTGTTATCGCAGGTGGACCAAAATGTAAATCCCTACAAGAAGTCCTTCAAACCACAAGTGATGCCCTCAAAGCAGGCGCCGCAGGGGTTTCCATTGGGCGCAACGTTTTCCAATGCGAGAGCCCAACACAAATATCGAAGGCGCTTTCAGCCATCGTCCACCAAGGCGCAAGCGTAGAGCAAGCGCTTAAGCTTCTCGGTGAAAAACGTTGAAAGAACTCTGGCTAGAAATCCCCAAAAACGCTTCACCTCAAGAGAAGGAAGGCTTACTTAGTCTTGCCCTTGAAAACGCTGACGTAATCTTGGAAGACTCTTTGGTTAGCAACCGTTCTGGCAAATTAGGCATCGTTTTTATTAATGATTTGAACGAGAAGAAAAATACCCAGTTAAAGAAAGAAGGCAAAAAAACAGTTCTTAAAGTGACCATACATGGTAAAGAAGACGAGAATAAGGCAGCTAAAGCCGCTGACCTTGGCGTTGACTACGTCATCATAAACTGCCTCGATTGGCGAGTAATCCCGCTGGAGAACCTCATAGCAAAAGGCAGAGGAAAAAGCAAACTAATCGCAGAAGTCAACACCGCTGAAGATGCCAAGATAGTTTTAGAAGCGCTCGAACTCGGCACAGACGGAGTGCTGCTCAAAACCACAAACGCAAACGAGTTGGAAAAAACAATTAAAGTCGTCAAGAATCAGCTTCCAAAACTTGGACTAACCACAGCCAAAATCTTATCCATCAAACCCATAGGTACGGGTGCTCGAGTCTGCGCGGATACCGTTGACTTGATGGTTCCCGGTGAAGGTATGCTTGTCGGTTGCCAATCTGCAGGCTTCTTTCTAGTCGAAGCTGAGGTAAATGAAAACCCTTACGTGCAATCAAGACCATTTCGAGTGAACGCTGGACCAGCATCACATTACACCCTAACTTCTATACAGGGTACACGGTACCTTTCGGAATTGAAAGCAGGCGACGAAGTTTTAATCGTCAACCGAGAAGGCAAAGTAAGAATCACAAACGTGGGCAGATCCAAAATCGAGTTCCGCCCCCTAATTCTCATAGAAGCCCAAGCAGACGACACAAAAATTAAAACTATCCTCCAGAATGCCGAAACAATCCGCCTAGTCACCCCTAAAGGCTCCAAACCAGTCACAGAACTAAAACCAGGCGACGAAGTTCTGGTGCATTTAGCAGCGAAGGGAGGAAGACACTTCGGCATATCTGTGCCTGAAGAAACGGTGATTGAAAAGTGACCGCGAGAATCTGCGTTTCGATTCTCCCAAAAAACAACATAGACGCATTAAATTCAATTGAAAAGGCAGAGAAAGCTCAAGCAGACTTAATCGAGGTCCGATTAGATAACCTTGAGGGTTCCTGCAAACTATCAGACCTCTCTGCAAGCACAAGAATTCCCTTAATTGCCACTAACAAACTCCAGAGCGAAAAAGGCTTTTTCGTTGGAACAGAGCTCCAGCGGCAACAAACCCTGTTGAAAGCTGCCAAAAATGGTTTTGAATACGTTGACGTTGACTTGTCAAGCCCAAAGCATAAAGAAACAATCAACCAACTAAAGCAATCGGGGGCAAAACCAATCGTATCCTACCACAAATTTGACGGTGCACTCAGCGTTTCAGCGATGGAGAGGGTTCTTGATGAAGAAATTGCCAGTGGAGCCAGCGTATGCAAGATTGTGACAACCGCCAAACATGTAGAAGACAACCTTCCTGTTCTGAGCTTTGTTTCTTTTGCATCAAATAAGGCTGTACTGGTTTGCTTCTGCATGGGGGAGCACGGCAAGATTTCGAGGCTTTTGTCGCCAGTGTTTGGAGGATTCTTAACTTTCGCTTCAATAGAAAAAGACAGTGAAACCGCCGCTGGACAGATGAGCATCAGCGAAATGCGTGCTGCTTATGGTCTTTTGGGGGCAAAGTAGCATGGATATGACAGGAAAAACACGAGTTTGCGGAGTCATAGGTGATCCCGTAGAACACACGCTAAGCCCCCTAATGCATAATGCAGCATTTGATGCCCTCAAACTTAACTACGCATTCTTAGCTTTCAAAGTGAAGTCAGCGGAACTAGAAAACGCAGTGAACGGCATGCGGGCTCTAAACATACGCGGCTTAAACGTGACTATGCCGCATAAGACTTCGGTCCTAAAATTCTTAGACAGAATAGACTTATCAGCCCAAATCGTAAATTCAGTTAACACCATCTTGAACCGGGATAACAAACTTTTTGGCCTTAACACCGACGGCGTCGGCGCATTAAAAGCGCTGCGAGAGAACGGTGTGGAACCGAAAGGTAGAAAAATTCTATTACTCGGTGCAGGTGGAGCCGCAAGAGCCATAGCATATTCGATGGCAAGAGAATCCGACGAAATAGCAGTTCTTAACCGAACATTAAAACCTGCTCAAGAATTGGCTAAACTGCTGGAAAAGACAGCTAACAAAAAAATTGTTGCAGGTGCCTTGTCGCAAAAGGAGATCCAGCATAACCTCCAAGACTCTGATATTCTAATCAATGCGACATCTGTCGGGATGAAACCGAAGGCTGAAGAAAGTCTTATTCCACCTAAACTGATTCGACCTAATTTGGCTGTTATGGATATTGTTTACAACCCAATCGAAACCCAACTGGCTAAAGACGCCAAAGCAGCAGGTGCTAAAGTGGTGAGCGGGGTTGAGATGTTAATTTATCAGGGTGCGGCTTCGTTTGAAATCTGGACAGGTAAGTCTGCGCCCGTTGAAGTTATGAGGCAGGCAGCGTTAAATCACTTACAGAAGGTGTAAATTTGTGACTGGGAAAGCTGTGGCTGTTGTTCATGGGGCTGCAACAATCGTAAACGCAATTGCCTTGGGGAAGGGTGCTGCGTTTGGAATTGATTTGTGGACTAAAGCAGAAGTCAAATTAACTAATGAACCTGGCGTTATTAGGGCTGAGATTGCCTCTGACCCCAAAGAAAGCACGCTTCTTATAGAAAAAACCGTTTCCAGAGTTCTGCAATTGTTCAACTTAGAAAAATCCTTTGGCGCAAAAGTAAAAACTCAATCAAACATTCCCATTGCCAAAGGGCTCAAAAGCAGCAGTGCAGCCGCAAACGCAATAACCCTCGCAACCACAACGGCGCTTGGCAAAAAACTAACCGACTTAGAAATAATCAACATAGGCGTTGAAGCAGCTTTCGACGCCAAAGTCACGGTTACCGGCGCGTTTGATGATGCTTGTGCTTCGTACTTTGGCGGTATAGTCGTTACCGACAACCTGAAACGGGAATTGATCAAGCAGTTGCCGTTGAATGAGGATTTGAAGGTGCTCTTCCATGTGCCGCCTGAAAAAGCCTACACAATCGACTCCGACGTTAACAGGCTTAAAACCCTCAAGCCACTCGTAGAAGTTGCATTCGAGAAAGCTTTGGAAGGTAAAATTTGGGAAGCCCTAACACTCAACGGTTTAATCTATTCTTCAGCTTCCAACTTTAACACTGCAATCGCTATCGATGCATTGGCTGCTGGAGCTTTGGCAGCTGGATTATGCGGCAAAGGACCTGCAGTAACCGCGGTAGTCACAAGTGACAAGATTGATTCGGTGAAAAACGCACTGCAAAGGTATGAAGGTGAAATTTTACAGACACAGCTGAACAGTAAGAAAGCCAAGGTGCAATAGCAATGGTAGATGTAATTGTTAAGAAAACAGAACGGTTAAGCGGTCAAGTCTGTGCCCCGCCCTCTAAGTCTTACACCCAAAGAATGGTCTTAGCCGCTGCCCTTTCCAAAGGTGCCTCAAGGATTTCAAATCCCCTTTTATCCGACGACACAGAAGCCACCCTACGTGCTGTCAAAACTTTAGGCGTAAAAGTGAAGACCGCGGACGGCTGCTGGACCATCGAAGGAACCGCCTCGCTCAAAGGGGCAAAAGAGCCAATTGACTGCGGTGAGTCTGGGGCTACTCTGCGTTTCATGATACCTGTAGCAGCAACGGCGAAGGGTCCGTCGACTCTGGTTTTTAGAGGTTCAATCGAGAAACGACCTGTCGAACCTTTACTGGCAAGCCTCAAAGAACTCGGCGCCAAAGCCCAAGTTGGAAAATTCAACGACAAAGACGCCGTTTTCGTGGAGGGTGGAGGCATCGTTGGTGGCGAAACATCTATTCCTGGTGATGTGAGTTCACAGTTCATTTCTGGTTTGATGTTTGCTTGTCCGATGGCTAAAGTGGACACGGAAATAATGCTTGCTTCAAAGTTGGAGTCTGAGTACTACGTCAAAATGACAGAGGCTGTACTTGCTGACCATGGCATAAAAGTTCCTGCACATGAAAACCACATTCATATCCCAGCAAACCAAACCTACACTCCAGCGGATGGCAGGGTTCCAGGTGATTTCTCTTCAGCCAGCTTTTCTGCTCGCCGCTGCAGCAATAACCAACTCGAAAGTTCAAATAAACAACCTCGAATACAGCAGTGTTCAAGGCGACAAAGCCATCATGGGTATCCTCAAGCACATGGGTGTAAACGGGAAAGTTTGCGCGAACAACATTGAGATTGAAAGCTCAGGCAATTTACTCAAACCTGCAGAAGTTGATGCAAAGAATATCCCTGATCTTGTCCCAGCAATCGCTGTCCTCGCGTGCTATGCAAAGGGTACATCGCATATTTTTGGGGCGCGTAGGCTCAGGCTAAAAGAATCAGATAGGCTTCAATCACTCTACAGTGAACTGGGCAAGATGGGCGCAGATATCAGCGTTAATAATGACGGGTTAATTGTTGAAGGCGGTCGCCGCTTGCACGGAGCAAACATCAACCCGCATAATGACCACCGAATCGCGATGGCTTGTGCAGTTGCAGCTTTAGGTGCCGAAGGAGAAACAACAATTCAGAATGCTGAGTGCGTTAGAAAGTCTTATCCGCAGTTCTTCACTCATCTAAAACAAATAGGAGCTGACTTAGTTGGCGGGAAATTCGATAGGTAAAGAATTCGTTGTTACCACTTTTGGCGAGAGCCACGGCAAAGTAGTGGGCGTAGTTGTGGATGGTTGCCCAGCAGGCTTGCCGCTTTCAGAAGCTGATTTTCAAGAGGAACTTGACCGCAGGATTCCACCGGAACCAAAGATTGTTTCTGGGCGTGTCGAGAAGGATATTGCCAAGATTTTATCTGGCATTTTTAATGGGTTCACAACTGGCGCTCCAATCGCTCTAATGGTTGAAAATAAGGAAACCCAATCTAGTGATTACGAAGCCATCAAAGACTTGCCAAGACCAGGTCACTCCGACTACCCTGCCCATATCAAGTACGGCGACTTCAACGATTATCGCGGTGGTGGGCGATTCTCGGGCAGAGTTACAGTAGCCCTCATAATGGCAGGAACCATAGCCAAAAAACTGCTCGGCAGATATGACATCGATGTTTTAGCTTACACCCAATCAATTGGTACCGTTAAAACTGACAAAAGATTTTCTGCTGCAGAAATTCGCAAAAACAAAAATGCAGCTGCAACCAGATGCCCTGATTTAGCTTGCGCAGAGAAAATGGAGGAAGCCATAATTAATGCACGAAAAGAAGGTGAAAGCCTTGGGGGAGTCATCGAATGCATCGCACTCAACATGCCAGCGGGAATTGGCGAGCCATTGTTTGATGCATTGGATGCTGATTTAGCTAAAGCATTGTTTGGTGTTCCAGCTGTGAAAGGGGTTGAATTTGGCGCTGGGTTTAAAGCAGCACAACTGACTGGATCACAGAACAACGATGAGTTTTTGTTAAAGAATGGGAAGGTTTTGACTTCAACGGAAAATGCTGGAGGTATATTGGGTGGTTTATCCAGCGGCATGCCCATCATGATTCGGGTGGCGATTAAACCGACGCCTTCGATTGCAAAGGAACAGAAAACAGTTAACTTATCCTCAATGGAGAACGCCTCAATAAGTGTCAAGGGCAGACACGACCCCTGCGTCGTCCCCAAAGCAGTTCCCGCCATTGAAGCAACAGTCGCCATAACCTTAGCTGACCACCTAATTCGCTCAGGATTCATGCCCAAAGTCCTCAAGGAGCACTAAAAATGGACGAAATTCCAAAGCTGCGAAAAAAAGTAGATGAAATCGACGACCAAATCCTCAAAGCTCTATGCCAAAGAGTCAAAATTTGCAAAGCTATCGGTGATGCCAAGAAAAAGCAGGGCAAGCCAATACGTGATATATCAAGGGAAAATGAAGTTTACACACGTATTAAAGAAAAATCAACCCAATTTCAGCTTAATCCAGTTCAAATTGAACTGGTTTACCGCGAAATAGTTAATATGTGCAGAGTCGTTCAAGAATAAAGAACTCTTAACGGAGAGTCCAAAGATGCTCTACGAGATAAACGAGAAAGCACTCAAACTTGAAAGTGAAGGAAAAAAGATAATCCGCTTAAACCTTGGTGACCCAGATCTAGCTACGCCACCTGAAATAGTGGAAGCTGCATACGCTTCTATGAAGGCTGGCAAAACCAAGTATTCATCTTCGTATGGCGAGAATAATCTTCGGCAGAAACTCGCTGAACTGCATGGCGTTAAAGCTGAGAATGTTGTTATTACGTCTGGTTCAAAATGGGGTATATTCGCCACCATGTTTTTGATGATGAAGGGCGGCGGAAACGTCATTATTCCTACTCCTTACTGGACAGCTTACGATTTGATAGCTAAAAGCCTAGGCGCAAAAACCAAACTATTGCGGACTGAGCTTGAAAATGACTGGAAAGTGGATTTAGACAAGCTAGAGTGCCTAATCGATAATGATACACGCATGATTATTCTCAACAACCCCAGCAACCCTACAAGCAAAGTCATAGATGCCAAAACCCTTGATGGCATAGTCGAAATCGCCAAC
Organism: Candidatus Bathyarchaeota archaeon; assembly: GCA_963818655.1. Taxonomy (GTDB): domain Archaea; phylum Thermoproteota; class Bathyarchaeia; order Bathyarchaeales; family Bathycorpusculaceae; genus Bathycorpusculum. The sequence continues at coordinate 64,867 of CAWFTD010000010.1, read as the reverse complement.
GAAAAAGGCGTCACTATACTCTCCGACGAAGTTTACGGGACAATAGCTTTCACTAAAACAAAAAGCATACTAGACTACAATGGCGGCTGCAAGCATATTCTATCAAACGGTTTCTCTAAAACCTTCAGCATGACGGGCTGGCGAGTCGGCTACTTAATCGCTAACAAACCATTTGTTGATAACATAACTAAACTTAACCAAATCACGATCAACAACGTGCCAGTCTTTATTCAAGACGCCGCGCTAAAAGGCTTAGAACTCCAACAGCGAATCGCATCCAAAATCAAAGCCAAATACCAAAAACGTGCCGAACTCGCAAACAAAAAACTCACCGCGGCTGGCTTCAAATTTACCAAACCAGACGCGCCCTTCTATGTTTTCCCAAAACTTGAAGGCTTAGACTCAGAGAAATACACCCTCAACCTACTAGACAAAGGTGTAGCTGTGGCTCCAGGCACCGCTTTTGGCGAATACCGCGAGCACTTTCGCATATCTCTAACTGCACCAGACGACCAAATCGAGATTGGGCTCGATAAAATCTGCGAGGCAGCAACTCAATGAAGGTTGCCGTAATCGGCGCGGGGAAAATGGGCGTTTGGTTCGCCAAGTTTTTCCTCTCCAAAGATTACGACGTTATATTAGCAGATAGAAAAAAAGAGAAGCTTGAAAAACAAAAAAACCTCTTAGTTGACTTAACCACCAATTTTGAGGAAGCTGTGAAGGACGCTGACCAAATCCTCCTCTGCGTGTCAATAAACGCTATTGAAGAAGTCGTTAAAGCAATCAGCCCCGCCATCCACGAAGGGCAAATCGTAATGGACATCTGCTCCATCAAAGAAGCCCCAGTCAAAACCATGCACAAATACCTCAAAGCCGCCACCGTTTTGGGCACACACCCAGTTTTTGGTCCAGGAAGCAACGGCGTCAAACACAAAGCCTACGTCCTAACGCCCACGAACGCGAAAGAACAGGAATTTGCAGAAAAATTCAAACATTGGCTGGAACAGGAAGAAGCCCACGTCTTCATAATGTCCCCAAAGAAACATGACGAACTCATGTCAGTAGTATTGGGTTTGCCACATTTCCTTGGTTTAGTTGCATGCGAAACCCTGCTGGAACAGAAGAATTTGTCTGAAACCAAAAAAGTTGCAGGCACCACCTACCGAATGCTATTCACGCTGGCAGAAGCGACGGCGCTTGAAACCCCCGACCTCTACGCAAGCGTACAAACGAATTTAGCAAACCTCGGCGAAATTGAGGATTTGTTTATGACTAAAGCCCGAGAGCTGCTTACTTTAATCAAAAACAGAGATCAAAAAGCAATTGTCGAGCGCATGGAACACCTCAAAAAGAAGCTCGCGACCGCTGACAGCGACTTTGCAGAATCCTATGACGTCATGTACAAAATGTTGGAATCAACAGAAAAATAGGACTTCAAATGACCAAATCGTTGCTTGTTAATTGTTCTTTTTCCAACAAGATAAACGAGGATTTGTTTACGGCAATAAGCCAATTCAGTGAATGCATAGTGATCAATTTTGGCGATATCACGCAGAGCTATCAAATTACCAAAGACACGGATGCTGTTGTAATCAGTGGGTCAGCCGCCAGAATAGTCCAAGCTTCTGATAGAGCCAAATTCGAAAAAGTTGAAACCCTCATAAAAAATTGCAACGTGCCACTATTGGGTATTTGTTTTGGTCATCAACTGCTCTGTTGGGCTTTTGGCGCCGAAGTCGGTTCGCTTCCCAAGCAGGTTGCTAACCGATTTGAGCACGTCAGAGTCATCCAATCAAATGAAATCTTCGCTGGCTTCAAAGAAGGGCAAACGATACCGTTATCAGAAAACCATTATGATTATGTTCTAAAGGACAGCCTTAACAGTGCAGGTTTCACGTTGTTGGCTGATTCGGTTTCATGCGAAGTAGAAGCCGTCAAACACAAAACCAAACCCTTCTACGGCGTCCAATTCCACCCCGAACGCATAACAATCAACGACCAAACCTATCCCGAGGGGCACAGGATTATCGAAAATTTTTTCACTAGGGCAGTCAAACAATAGACACCAAAGGTTGAACAATCATTCCGCATTTGCCAAATGTTGTGTTTTAGAGCAAAATCTAATTACTGCAAACACCACGCATAAGCAAAGTGATACCTATGGAGACATGTGCAAGGTGCGGCAAAGAACTCGCTTGGCATGAACAAAAAATGGTCTTTTGGAACAAGCAACTCCGTAAAGGCTACATTAAATGGTTTGTTATAGGTTCAATGCAGTTTGGTAAACGCAAAGAATTCCCCGAGTACACTGGAAAGAAGCTTTGCCAACTCTGTGCAGATGAAGTATTCAACGGTCCCGTTTCTTCGGAATCAAAAGAAGCCTTGCCCAACAACCAAGAGAAGAAAAAACCCCAAACAGAAAATATTTCTGTGGTAATAGCCGATTTTGCTTCCCTAACGGTGTTCCTCAAAGAAAACGGCGTCATAATGTCTGCGTACAACTGCCCAAAATGTAGCAACATGGTGGACATCCCGGACAAAGGCAAAATCCTAATTTGCAAACACTGCGGCAACCCAATCAAGCCAATGGACATATTTGAGAAAATAAAATCCTTGATAGAATAAATAGGTATAATTTGATGCCACAGAAAAATTCAAGTAACCATTTTTAGTTTTTACTAATTGAGCTGTTTTTCATGGAATGGAAAAAAGCGCCAGCCGAACTTGTCGATTTTATAATGGAGAAAATGAAAGATAGAAACTGTGATTACAAGAAAATGTTCGGGTACCCAGCCTATTTTTTAAACGGCAACATGTTCGTGGGAGTTCACGGCGACAAACTGTTCCTTCGGCTCTCCGATGTTGACACTGGCGGAAATAATGAAGGGTTTCAAGGATGTATTTGCTTTTGAACCCATGCCTGGAAGAGCTATGAAGGGCTACGTTGTACTTCCAAAATCTGTTTACTCTGACGATGAGCTATTTGGAGAATGGTTGGATAAATCGATAAGGTTTGTTTCCTCATTGCCGCAAAAGAAAAAGAAGTAACCAAAGAAGTAAGCATTTATCCTGCTTTAGGGTACGAACCCAAGATTTTTACGAATACGGCGAATTTTTCAAGTGCTTTCAGGGCTTCTTTGCACTTTTGTTCGGTTCTGTGCCCCTCAAAATCCAGGTAAAAATTGTATTCCCAGGCGGTTTTCTTTGTTGGTCTGGATTCGATTCTGGTTAGGTTGATGTTGCGTTTAGCAAACTCGCCTAACGCATTGTAGAGTGAGCCTGGTTCGTGTTTGGCTGAGAAGATTATGCTGGTTTTATCCTTGCCTGTTGGGGCTGAGTCTTCATGGGAGAGAACGAAGAATCTGGTGAAGTTGTCTTTATTGTCGGCGATGTCTTTGGCGAGAATTTGCATGCCGTAGAGTTCAGCGGCTCGTTGGCTAGCGATGGCTGCGGCAGAGAGAAGCTTTTCCTCTTTTATGATTTTTACGCTGCCTGCGGTATCGTATGCGGGGACAATTTCCCATCCTGCTTTCTCTAAGTAGCTTCTGCACTGCGCTAACGCTTGCGGATGAGAATAAACCGACTTAATTTGGTCCATCCTCGTTCCTGGGTTAACGATCAAGCAATGCTCTATTCTGACGATAACTTCTCCGCAGACTTTAAGGTCATAGTTGAAAAAAAGGTCGTAGTTTTGGTTGATGCTTCCTTCAAGCGAATTCTCAACGGGCACTACACCAGCCGCAACCGTCTTTAGCTTCACGTTTTCGAAGACGTCTCGGAAGTCCCTGCATGGCTTTGCCTGCACCTTTGAGCCGAAAAACTGGTAGACTGCATTTTCGCTGTATGCTCCAGGTTCGCCTTGGAAGGCTACGGTTTTCACTTTTTGTTTCCCTGCTTGTGGTTCTTTAGCAAGAGCTTGTTTATACCGTTTATCATTGCTTCTACGCTTGCCATAACGATGTCTTCTCTGGCTGCTCGGGCGCTGACTATATTGCCTTTTTCATCTTCCACTTTTATGACGACTTCGGCAACTGCGTTTGATCCGCCTGTTATGGCTTCCAATCGGTATTCGCTTAAGCGGATGTTTTCTATGCTGCTGGTTAACTTCTGGATAGCCTTTAGGACTGCGTCTACAGGTCCAACGCCTGTTTCGGCGGCAACGTATTCTTTGCCATTCAAAACTAAGCGTACAGATGCTGTGGGGATAACTTTGATGCCTGTGACCACTGCCATGTCGCAAAGGTCAATGATTTTTTCTTCCCCAATCACCTCACCCATAACTGCCGAAGTTAATGCTATCAAATCCGCGTCTGTGACCATCTTGCCTTTGTCACCTAAGTCTTTGACTCGTTGGACGATTTCTTTAAGTTGCTCCTCTGTTGGGAGAATGCCGATTTCTTCCAGCGAAGCTTTGATGCCGCGTGTTCCCGCCAGTTTGCCTGCGACAAGTTTTCTTGTTCGCCCGACTAATTCGGGGTTTATGGGTTCGAAAGTTAATGGTTTCTCGGTTATTCCGCGCGTGTGGATGCCTGATTCGTGGGCAAACGCGTTTTCGCCGACGATTGCCTTGTTAGCCTGGACTGTAATGCCTGTTAATGATGCAACCATACGCGAGGTGCTGTAAAGCAGTCTTGTGTTAACGTTTGTTTTGTACTTGTAAATCATGTGCAGCGCCATAACTACCTCTTCGAGCGAAGCGTTGCCTGCTCGTTCGCCTAAACCATTGACAGCAACATGCACTTGTACGGCACCTGCTTCAACGGCGGCAAGAGAGTTTGCGACAGCTAAGCCGAAGTCGTCGTGGCAATGAGTGCTTATGGGAACGGTGACGACGGTTTTTAGTTCTTCTATTAGTTTGATGGTTGTTTTGGGAATCATGATGCCGACGGTGTCTGGAACATTTAGGCTATCCATACCGGCGTCCTGAGCCGCTTTGCAGACTTGTTTCAGGAAAGGTATCTCTGAGCGTGTGGCATCCATGGGCGAGAACTCGCATTTTACTCCATGCTTCTTCACATAAGAAATCGAATCTATAGTAGAAGCCAAAACCTGCTCAGGCGTCAAATTAACCGCGTACTTCATCTGGACTGGAGAAGTTGGGATGAAAACATGAACTATATCAACGCCACAGTCCAGTGCTGCATCGATGTCGCCTCTTGTTGCCCGAGATAATCCACAGATTTCGGAGGTCAACCCTGCCTTAGCGATGTCCTTGACAACTTTTTTTTCGCCCTCAGAAGAACTTGGAAACCCAGCTTCAATAACGTCAACGCCTAGTTTGCTGAGTTGGTGTGCAATCTCAATCTTATCGTCTGCAGTTAAAGATACTCCGGGGGTTTGTTCCCCGTCTCTTAGGGTGGTGTCAAAAATTCGGATGTTCTTTGGGGTTTTGTTGGTCATACTTTCAGCCACTTTTCACTGTTAAGGCTGCAGCGATGGCTTCCGCCATGCCCACCGTTGTTGTGGTGCCGCCGCAGTCTGGAACAGATTGACGGTTACGCAAAGCGTATACTACACCGTTTTCTATGGCTGCGCCTGCTTGTAAGCATTTCTTGTCAGCGTATTTTTCTCCCAGCCATTCCAGCATCATTTTTGCTGAGAGTATCATGGAGATTGGGTTGGCGGTGTGTTTTCCTGCGCGGTTTGGTGCAGAGCCGTGGATGGGTTCGAAGAGAGCAAAGTTGTCTCCGACGTTTGCGCCTGGAGCCATGCCTAATCCGCCGATTTGTTGGGCTGCTTCGTCGCTGAGGATGTCGCCGAACATGTTGCAAGTACAGAAGACGTCGAATATTTCTGGTTCCTTAATTAGACGCATGGATGCTGCGTCAACGTAGAGTTCATTGAATGCGATGTCTGGATAGCGTTTGGCGGTTTCACGGCAGACGCTGGCGAATAACCCATCTGTGATACGCATGACGTTTGCTTTGTGGATGGCGGTGACTTTCTTTTTGCCATTGCGCAAGCGTGCGATATCGAAGGCTTTTTTGGCTATGCGTTCGCAAGCTTTTCTTGTGATAACTCTTAAGCAGAGTGTGGTGTCACTGCCGATTGTGAATTCTAAGCCCTTGTAAACGTCCTCGGTGTTTTCGCGGACAAATATCATGTCGATATCTGGTCTGGCAACTGGAACGTTGGGGTAAGCTTTCAATGGGCGTAGGTTAGCGTACAAGTCAAACATGACTCTGAGCTTGACGATGACATCGGCTGCAGATTCACCCACTGGACCTTTTAGGCATGCGTGGGAGTTCTTAACTTTCTCTACAGTGTCAGCTGGCAGTGCAGCGCCTACTCTCTCAAGAGCAACGTCACCTGCTTCAGCTTCAATAATCTGGAGTTTTATGCCGAATTTTTTCTGGACTGCGTCTAAGACTTTTAATGTGGCTTCGGTTAATTCTGGTCCGATGCCGTCTCCTGGAATTAGAGATATTTTGTATTCTGTCATTTTTTCATCTTTCCTTGTAAGTGTTCGATTAATCCGCCATCCACCAATATTTCTAGGATGAATGGTGGAAGCTTTTCTACTTGGAATTTTTTGCCGTTTGAGGCGTTCTCGATTTTCCCCGCCTCAAAGTCTACGACTAATTCGTCGCCTGTTTCAACCGCGCTTGATATGCCTTTGCATTCGATTACAGGTAAACCTATGTTTATTGCATTGCGGAAGAAGATACGGGCGAACGATTCTGCAATCACGCATTTAACACCCGAGTACTTCAACGCTAAAGGAGCCTGCTCACGGCTTGATCCGCAGCCGAAGTTTTTGCCTCCAACTAATATGACGCCGCCTTTGGCTTTCTGAACAAACTCTGTATCTAAGCTTTCCAGTGCATGTCTGGCTAATTCGCAGGGGTCAACTAAGATCAGATATTTGCCTGGTAGGATGACGTCTGTGTCGATGTTGTTGCCGAATTTTATTGCTGACGCTTTGATTTTGCTGTTCATGGTTTTGTCTCCATTGCTGTGGGGTCCGTTAATTTGCCTGTTATTGCTGAAGCCGCCACGGTTGCAGGTGAGGCTAAGTAGACGTTGGCTTGGGTGCTGCCCATTCTGCCGATGAAGTTGCGGTTAGAGGTGCTGATGCATGATTCGCCTGCGGCTAACAAACCAATGTGGCCTCCTAAACACGGTCCACAAGCAGAACCGCACACTATTGCACCTGCGTCTGTGAAGATTTCCATTAAGCCTTCGTCTAAGGCTTGGCGGTAGACTTCTTGGGAAGCAGGAATAACCAAGGCGCGTACGCCGTCTTTAACACGTTTGCCCTTCATGATTTCTGCGGCTAACCGTAAGTCTTCTATTCTTCCGTTAGTACATGACCCGATAAAGGCTTGCTCGATTGTAACGTTTCCGACTTCTGAAATAGGTTTCACGTTGTCAACTGAGGATGGGCAAGCCACTTGGGGCTCCAACTTGGAAACGTCAAACTCGACGGTGCGCTCGTAAACTGCATCTTTGTCGCTCTTTAACCCATCAAAATCTGGCAATGCTTTGACTCTGCCCTCTAAGAATTTACGTGTTGTTTCGTCGGGTTCTATGATGCCGTTTTTGGCACCCATCTCAACCGCCATGTTGCATACGGTCATTCTTCCTGCGATACTCATTTTTTTGATGGTTGGACCTGTGAATTCAGCTGCTTTGTATATGGCTCCGTCTACGCCCAAGTTGCCTATTACATTTAAAATAAGGTCTTTTGGTGTAACGTACTTTTGGAAAGTGCCTTTAACGTTAACTTTGATGGTTGGGGGCACTTTGAACCAGATTTTTCCTGTAGCCATAACTGCGGCTGCTTCAGTTGAGCCAATGCCGGTGGCGAATGCGCCGAATGCTCCGTAGGTGCATGTGTGTGAGTCCGCGCCGACAATTACGTTGCCTGGTGTTACGTGTCCTTTTTCTGGCATAACTTGGTGGCATATGCCGCCTCTACCCACTTCGTAAAAGGTGACGTTTTGGTCTTTGGCAAATTGCCTCATGGTCTTGTGCAGTTCCGCTGCCTTAACTGATTCTGCCGGAACTTGATGGTCCAGAATTACCACTACTTTTTTGTTGTTCCAAACTTTTTGCGCGCCTATTTTTTTGAAGGCTTCAACCGCTAAGGGTCCAGTTAAGTCATGTATCATGACCATGTCGACGTTTGCGTCAACGATCTCGTCTGGATGCACGGCTTTCTTTCCTGAAGCCTTGGCTAAGATTTTTTCTGTAATGTTCATGGTCTTTCGCTTACCTTGAATTAAACTAAATATACCTAAAGATAATTGGGAATTTTAAAGAACAAGCAATTAAGTATTTCCGCTATAACGATGCTGTTTATTCGTCGATTTTTATCGATTTTGCGCCTCGGGCTAGGGCTGTTATGCCTGTTCTGGCTAATTCTATGACTCCATAGGTTTTCATGAGGTTGAGGAAGGCGTCGATTTTGTCGGGGGTTCCGGTGATTTCAACGGTCACGCAGTCGGTGGAGACGTCGATGATTCTGCCGCGGAAAACCTCTACGCAGTTGATGATGTCGCTTCGTTCTTTGGAGCTTGGCACGTTAACCTTAATCAAAGCGAGTTCGCGCATGACAAAGTTGCCTAGGGATAGTTCGTCGACTTTAAAGACATCGATTAGTTTTGCGACTTGTTTGATGACTTGGTCGATTGTTTTTTCGTCTCCGTTGATAGTTATGGTCATCCGAGATATGTCTTGCTGCTGGGTTGGTCCGACTGTGATGCTTTCAATGTTGAAGTTTCGGCGTCTGAAGAGGTTAGCTATAGCGTGGAGCACTCCTGGTTTGTTTTCCACGAGCACTGATATTACTTTGGTTTTTCCAGTTTCCATTAGTAATCACCTTTTTGTTGTGGTAAACCGCAACCTGGAGGCACGAAGGGAACCACATCGTTTTCTGAGCCAATGGGCACGTCGATTACCGTAGTTACTTTACTAGTCAGTGCTGTCTTAACTGCTTTGTGGAATTCCTCTATTGAAGTTACACGTAAGCCTTGGGCTCCATAAGCTTCTGCTAGCTTAACGAAGTCGGGTGTTTTGCCTAAGTTTATTGCCATGTATCGGCGTTTGTAGAGCATTCGCTGCCACTGGGCCACCATTCCGAGCACGGAATTGTTTAGCACGATGACAATAACTGGAATGTTCTCCGTGACGGAACATGCAAGTTCCTGCTCGGACATTATGAAGCTGCCGTCACCCGCTATGTCTACGACTGGTCGGTCAGGGCAAGCTACTTTAGCGCCTATGGCTGCGGGGAACCCAAAGCCCATGGTTCCTAAACCGCCTGAACTAATGAAAGTCCGCGGTTTCAATGCTTGGAAGTACAGGGCTGACCACATCTGGTTCTGTCCCACTTCGGTTGTGACTATTGCACTTTCAGGCAACAGCTTGCGTAGTTCGCTCAACAAAGCTTTAGGTACCAAATCTCTGGGTAAATCTTTTAGCAATGGACTCAGCTGTTCCTTTGCTTCTTTGGCATGTTTTGTCCATGCTTTGCCTTCGCCCTTCTGTAGCTTCTTTGAAACCGCGGCATAGAGCATTTTCATCGAGATTTTGGCATCTGCAACAATTGGTACGTCAACTTCGATATTCTTGTTGATTTCTGCAGCGTCAATGTCTAATTGGATTTTTTTGGCATGGGACGCGAAAGAATCGAGGTTTGCGGTTGCCCGGTCAGAGAACCTTGTTCCAACAGCTAGCAACACGTCTGCTTCACCCATCAGTTTGTTTGCTGCTGGGTTGCCATGCATGCCAATGCTTCCCAACGATAATGGATGGTTTTCTGGGAACACACCTTTACCCATGAAGGTTGTGGCTACTGGTGCCATAAGTAAGTCTGACATTTGTGTTAGTTCATCTGATACTCCAGCGATTATAGCTCCGCCTCCTGCCAAGAGTATTGGTCGCTCAGCCTTCGCTATCAAGTCTGCGGCTTCGCTGATTTTTGCTAAATCTGGGTCAGGTGGTAATTTGTATCCACCGACATCAATCTTATCCGTGAATTCAACCTCGGCAATTCCTGCTTGAATGTTCTTTGGCAAGTCAATTAGGACGGGTCCAGGTCTACCTGTGGTTGCTAAGTAGAATGCGCTTTTGACTGCAACTGGGACTTCGGCGACTGTTCGTGGTTGGTAGTTGTATTTGGTGATGGCGGTTGTGATGCCGATGATATCTGCTTCTTGGAATGCGTCTCGGCCAATCATGTAGGAGCTGTTAACGCCCGATGATGGAATTTGTCCTGTTAATGCTATTATGGGTGAGGAATCCATGTAGGCGTTGGCTATGCCTGTGACTAGGTTGGTGGCTCCTGGTCCACTGGTTGCCATGCATACGCCTGCTCTTCCGCTGGCACGTGCGTAACCTTCAGCTTCATGCGCTGCACACTGCTCATGTCGTGCAAGGATGTGGCGTATTTTTTTGTTGTCACATAATGCATCGTATACTGGAAGGATGGCTCCGCCTAAGATGCCGAATATAACATCAACATTTTCTCGTTCAAGGGATTCTAAGAGTGCTTGTGCACCAGACATTTTTGCCATTTTCAATTCAGTCTCCTATGGTTTAAATCAACTATACTCTCGTCTAGGAAAATTGTTTGCGAGAATTTTTCGGTGGTTTGTTTAGAGGGTAACCTGGGCAAATTAGAAAAATTGTACCCGACGATCCCGGCTATTGAGGTGACGATCCCTCATGTTCTTGCCTCTTGAAACTCCACGTTCTTTAAAAAGAAAGAGTCGTGCAAATAAAAAGTTTACGGTTTTTGGCTAAATCTTTACAGTTGGCACAGAATAATTGCTTGCTAAAGTGACAAGCTTATTGGTCATTCTTTACTTTAACAAATTCTTTGTTGTCATTCTTTAAAAGGTCAATACCAATCAGAAGTTGTTTAAAGGAGAAATAAGTTAGGTAAAGAGATTTAGCCAGTTGCTTATTATCTTGAAGTCGTCAAGAAACAGCAGAGATTTTCTCTGGATGGTTTGAGACTCAATGTTATCTTGAGTTTTTTACGTTGCAGCTAATGGTAAAGAAGTGAACTTTGTTAGTATATGAGTTCACCGCTTCTATGCTCTTAACGATTTTTATTCAGTTGGCATTGGCTTATAACGGGAGAGTATGCCCTTTTTGATTTTGGTTTCTCTTGGTTTCCAAGCAGCTAAGCGTGCTTTGAGTTCTTCGGCGGATAATTCCACTTTTAGGGTGCGGTTTGGGATATCGATGGTTATGGTGTCGCCGTTTTTGAGAACCGCAATTGGACCGCCGTCGAAGGCTTCAGGGGCAACATGCCCGATGCTTCCTCCCCGTGTGGCGCCTGAGAATCTTCCGTCAGTGATTAGGGCGACGCTTTCGCTGAGACCCATGCCTGCGATGGTTGCGGTTGGAAATAGCATTTCTGGCATTCCAGGTCCACCTCTTGGTCCTTCATAGCGAATGACCACCACGTCACCTTCCTTGATTTGGTTGCCGCGGATGGCTGTGAGGGCTTCTTTTTCTGAATCGAAGACTTTTGCTGGACCAGTGTGTTTTTGCATTTTTGGTGAGACGCCTGCGGTTTTTATGACTGAGCCTTTAGGTGCGAGGTTGCCAGTTAAGATGGCAATGCCGCCTTCTTTGTGAACAGGTTTTGTTAAGCTGTGGATAACTTCTCTATCAAGTACCTCTGCGTCTTTGATGTTCTCGCCCACAGTTTTTCCTGTCACTGTTGTTAGTTTTAGGTTGAGTAGACTTTTGAGTTCGCTCATTACAGCTGGAACTCCACCTGCTGCGTCCAAGTCTTCAAGTGCATAAGTTCCGCTGGGTATCATGCTGCATAAGTGGGGAACTTTTCTGCCGATTTCATCAAAAATAGATAGAGGCACGGTTAAGTCTGCTTCTTTAGCGATTGCTGGCAGGTGCAAGGTTGTGTTGGTTGAGCCTCCGAGTGCCATATCGACAGCGATGGCATTTATGAAGGCTTCTTTGGTGAGAATTTGTGATGGTTTGAGGTCATCTTTGATTAGTTTTATGATTTGTTTACCTGTGGCTCTTGCTAAGCGAAGTTTAAATGCACTCGTGGCAAGTGAGGTTCCGCAGTAAGGGAGAGACATTCCCAGTGCTTCAGTCAAGCATGCCATAGTGTTTGCTGTGAACATGCCGCTACAGGAGCCGCATCCTGGACAGGCGTTTTCTTCCATCTCAAGCAATTCGCCTTCCGTCATTTTTCCAGCAGCCACTTGTCCGAGTGCTTCTGGCATTGCGGAGTAGCTTATTTTTTTGCCACTGATGACATCCTGCCGCCATGGGTCCGCCAGTAACCATTATAGCGGGGATATCAACTCTTGCCGCAGCCATAAGCATGCCTGGGGTGATTTTGTCACAGTTCGAAATCATAACAAGCCCATCTAGGCTGTGGGCTTGAAGCATAATCTCCACGGAATCAGCAATAATTTCTCTAGAAGGCAGAGAATAACGCATACCTTCATGTCCCATTGCAATGCCGTCGCAAACTGCTATAGTATTAAATTCAAACGGTGTGCCGCCTGCAGCTAAGATGCCTTCTTTTACCGCTTCTCCTATAACTCGGAGGTGAATGTGTCCGGGGACGATGTTTGTGTAACTGTTAGCTATGCCGATTAGTGGCTTTGCTATGTCATCGTCTTGCAAACCTAACGATTTTAGGAGCGCTCGGTGAGGCGCTTTTTCTGTTCCTTTTTTTATTTGATCACTGCGCATACTTTTGCCTCTGTGCAATCTTATGTCACCAATAATTTTATATTTAAGCTTGACCCCTTGAAAATGAATGTGATTTAAATGGGGTATTGCTTTATTCAACCGCTTCCCTAAGTCTGTAAAGTTTTTAGACACCACCCTGCGTGATGGTGAACAAACACCCGGAGTATCTCTTGTTCCTGAAAATAAACTGCGTATAGCCCAGCGGCTAGATGAGCTTGGCGTCGATTTTATTGAGGCTGGGTTTGCGGCGGTTTCTGAGGGCGAAATGGAATCCGTTGCCCTAATCGCTAAGCAGGGTTTGAGGGCGAAGGTTTTCAGTGCGGCAAGAGGCACAAAAAACGACGTGGATGCAGTCCTAAAAAGCGGGGCGTCAGGCGTCGCGATGATTATTCCAACTTCTGATTTGCATATCGAAGTTAAACTGCGCAAGACTCGAGAACAGATATTGAAAACAACCCAGGATCTTGTCTTGTACGCCAAAGACCATGGTCTATCAGTTGAGCTTTTGGCTGAGGACGCAACTCGATCTGACTTTGGATACTTAACCAAAGTCTTCTTAACAGCGGTAGATGCCGGCGTTGATAGAGTAGTTCCATGCGACACCGTCGGGATTTTGACACCAGAGCGTACTGCAGAGTTCTTTTCCAACCTCAAAAAATCGATAAAAGTTCCAGTGGCCGTCCATTGCCATAATGATTTTGGCATGGCAGTCGCCAACACTGTTGCTGCTTTAGGTTCAGGAGCAGAGGAATGCCACGCAACAATCAACGGTTTGGGCGAACGTGCAGGCAACGCGGCGCTCGAAGAAATCGTGATTGCTTTGCGGTCGCTCTACAAACTGGACTTGAACATCAAGACCGAGTTGCTCTATGGTACATCACAATTGGTTTCGCGGCTAACGGGCGTTCATGTGCAGCCCAACAAAGCTGTCGTAGGAGAAAACGCTTTCACTCATGAGTCAGGCATCCACACTCAAGGTGTGCTTGCTAACCCCTTAACTTATGAGCCGATTGCTCCTGAACTCGTCGGATGCCAACGACGTATCGCTGCAGGAAAACACTCGGGTTCCAACGCTATACGAGCAGACCTCAACAATATGGGATTAAAACCTACTGAAACGCAATTCAAGAAAATCTTTCAACGCATAAAGGAACTGGGCGACAAGGGCAAGACCGTCATGGATGCAGATGTCCTCGCAATAGCTGAAACCGTGATGGGCTTGGGTGGAGATAAACCAATTCAGCTTGAAGAAATGACGTATGTCGGCGGGGACAAAGTTACGTCAACTGCTTCTGTACGCCTGAAACTAAACGGCAAAGTCGTTTGGGGCGCTGCAGTCGGAGTTGGTCCTGTGGATGCAGCCATAAACGCCGTCAAAGACGCAATAGCAGAAACTGAACCAATAACACTAGAGCAATACAACGTTAAGGCAATTACTGGCGGAACAGACGCCATGGTTGAAGTTCTCGTGCACATGCGCAAAGGCAACCGAACCGTCACAGCTATGGGTGTCCGCGAAGACATCGTTAAAGCCAGCATGGAAGCAGTCCTTAGCGGCATGAACGTACTAACAACTGACTACAACAACAAAAACCACCAATAGCAACCGTTCAATCATACTCCCTTTTTTAGCAAATGATTTTAACGTGCTAACATTTGAAAAAACATGCAATACCTGATTGTAATTTCGGTTGTAGTAGTTGGCTGACTACTGCAAACGCTTTTAGAGCTAAACCCGCTGATTTTTTAGTACGATCTGCCCTAAGCGCTGGCTCTTTTAAGCGAAAAACAAAATAATGGTTGTTTTTTATGGTTTTAGTTGAAGGAATCAGAATGAAAACAGAGTGTATCTCAAAACGCAGTCTAACAGCTGCGTGGAAAACACTAAGCAACAAGCCACTGCCAAAAGTTAAAGCCTTCCGACTAAGCGACAAGGACTTCAACCAAGTTTTGCAACATCGCCACTGCGTAGAGGATGACTTATGCGAGATTGAGGAGTGGGGCAAAACTCTCTCGACTAAGGGCACGGATGCCTGCGTATTTAACGGTGATGAAAATGACGATGCTGAGTACATCATTTTAGTAAGAGAGAATCCTTATCATAGCCTGAATGAAATCATCGTTCATGAGCTTTCGCATATAGCCCGAGGAGACCTCTAACTATATCTTCTTGACAACGTTTTCGGAGAAAAGTTTCAACCCATCTGTACTTGGCATATCAGCGAAGTACAGAATAAAATAAGTCACACCTAAATCTGTGTAAACCCGCAATCGTTCCCTGAATATATCAGGGGTTCCAACCAGTGTTCCCTTCTCATAATCTTCCCCTCTCATCTTCGATGGCTTCAATTTTCTAACTTTTTCATCAAGCGATTTTTGGTCTTGGGCAATTAATACTTGTCCGCTTGGCCAACACGATCGTTCAATATTTCCAAATTTCTTTCCAACAGCACTGCAATGGTCTTCTAAAACACGTAGCTTACGCTTGTAAGCTTCCATTGTTGGCAGAAAACCCCAATCGAATCTGTTCGCATGCTTTGCTGTGACTTCTAGTGTGTGTTTTTCTTCGCAGCCCCCAACGGTTATTGGTGGGTGGGGTTTCTGGATGGGTTTAGGTTCACAAATAGCATCTTTGAGGGAATAGTGTCTGCCTTGAAAGTTCGCTTTTTTCTGGGTCCAAAGCTTCGTTACTACTTCCAAAGCCTCCTCCATTCGCTGAACTCTGACTCTTAGCTTGGGAAATCCGAACCCATAAGCTGTATGCTCAGCTTCTTGGATACCCGCTCCAATGCCGAACTCTAACCTCCCATTCGAGAGGACATCAAGGGTTGCCGCGATTTTAGCGAGGAGGGCTGGGTTTCGGTGTTGGTTGCAGGAAACCATGGTTCCCAAACGTATCTTGCTTGTAATTGAAGAGAGTGCGCTAAGGGTTGTCCAGCAATCGAGAATTGGCCAGTTACTATACATTAGATGGTCGTCAAGCCAAACAGAGTCGTAACCTAAGCGTTCGCTTTCTAAAACGATAGTTTTTAGGTTTTCAAAATGTTCGGTCGGCGTTTTGGCTTGGAATGCGTAGAAGGGTAGGAATATACCGAATTTTATTTTATTCACGTGTTACTCCAGCGCAAATCTGTTGTTATACAAATCATGTGGTTGGGGGTATTAGGTTTTAGGGTTTAGCTGGTTTTGTTTGCGGGCTGCTTCGACCGTAAATATCGCCGATTCTGCCGATCTGTGTAGTTTCAACTGCGATCACTAGCAGGTAAATCAAGATTTTTTAAATTGAAATTGCAAGGTCGGAGTGAAGACCGTCGTTTATTGGTGGAAAAGCTAACCAGACGCTTGTGTTATCAAGGGAACCAATGAGCCTTCCAAGAAAAATGATGGCTAATATTATTAGATTATGTAGGGCAGGACTTTGGTTTAAATTGTTTTGTATTTGCGGTTGGGTCATTAGGTTGCCTTTTTTCAAAGTAGTACCGTTGCGAATTTTATGAACATGCATGAAACTAAAATGGATGATGCTTCTTGAAAGATTCCATTTCTATGTCACATATTATTAAATTTGTAAGATAAGTAATTATAATTCTTAAACCCTATTTGAAAAACAAGACATATCCTTACGTGATTATTAAAATGGCGTCAAAGCAGCCTTCAATCTTCGATCTGATGAATGAAGAACGCACTGATCAGATTGATGAAGAAGCTGAAAAGCGTCAGCGGCGCAAAGAACTTCTCGAACCTACAGGAGTTAAGGAGCTTTTTAAGGAAGGAAAAATCAATATCAACAAGTTCACTTGCGTCGGAGGACAATGCAGACTATGCATCAAGGCTTGCCCGACAAACGCTTTGTACTGGAAGACTGGATCAGTCGGCGTCATTGAGGATATGTGCGTTTATTGTGGTGCCTGTGTGTTCAACTGTATGGTTGACGACTGCATAAAAGTTGAGCGTAAGCGTGAAGATGGCACAGTGGAGAAGTTTAGCAAGCCAAGCGATGTCGTCAAAATTGCTGAAAGGCTCAATAGTCGAAAACGTTTAGAACGAGTGAGAACGAATGCCTCAACAATGCGTCCCTTCCAAGAAAAAGACAATATCACTGAATTTCAGAACATACAGACAACAGTCCACAAGAAATGAAAATGAAGATTTAGCAGATTCTTTGCTTAGAAAAAATAAAGACACAGCCATACTGATAGACAAAAACGTTAATTCATAACTCACTGGGAGAAAAGCAAGCCACAAAAAATAGAAATCGCTGTAATAATCATACTAAAAGAGGGTAAATCCGAGACTTAGATTTAGATGGAAAAGCTGCAATTGGCGAAATATCAGATCTCATTGTAGCAAAACTTAAGCTTTAACCACTGAAGTCACAGTTGCAGATCGTGTAGATAACTCCAATTTACCCCCAAATCCCTTCTTTACATAAACATTTTTCAAGTTCAGCTTTTCGCCAACTTTTACGTCTTTAAGAACTTCTGCATGTTCTCTCCAAGCAGAAACACGAACACTGCCACTCTCATCCTTCAAGTCAAAAACTGATAGCTTAATTGTTTCTCCTTTGGACGTGGTAACTTCCTTGTTTTCTTGCAATGACGAAACGGTTCCTTCAACATTAACTATTTGATTCTCAACTAGACATGCAATTTTTGTAGTACGTAAAGCGGCAGCTTGAACATCAATGAATGTGTTTGAGTCAACGTGAACTTCTACACTGCCATTTTGGCTCTCTTTCACCTTTGCATTAATCAACAGCATACGTGCGTTGGCTTTGAGAGTGTTTTCAAGTTCTGTTGCTTTTTCATTCCAAAAAACCACAAGGACTTGGCCGGAATCATCAACCAAGGTTAGCCGGATTACAGTGCCCACGCTTGAGTCGCTTTTGATGAAGGATTTTTCTGCTAAAATCTCTTTCACTATACCTGAAAGATTTACGTTACCGCAACCTACATTTCAAGGTGTTGATTTTTACTGTGAACTTGTCGATAGATGGGTATTCGTTGACTTTGCTTTGGGGTTCAACTTCGATTTGGCTCTTGGTGCCCAAATGGAGTTCGGTTTTGCCGTAGCGATCTTCCCGTGTGTAACCATGCAGCAACTTGACTGCTTGACCAGATTTAAGTTCACCCCTCTCAACCAACTCCGCCTTCTCATTCCACAAAACTACACGTAAAAGCCCCTCCTCATCGGCAATCATTAAGGTAGCAAACTTTCCTGATTTTTCTGCGCCTTGAAAGGTTTTAGCTGGAAAAACAGCGATTAATCTGCCTGCAACAGTAACATCATATAATCCCGCGAATAGACGGCTTGTTTTGAGGGTTCCACTGTTTTGGATATTGTTCTGTTGGACTTGGACGCCGAATTTAGCGGCAATTAACCGCAACAACGTTTCATCTCCAAGTAAACCACCCGTTTTGGCCCTTTCAATCTGTAGTCTTTCCTGAATTTGTTCTTGGCTGATTTGGGGATTTTTCCGTTGGATTTCTTGGATTAATTCTTGGGTGGTCATTTTGCGCCGACACGATAAAGCAGTGTTGGAGCTTTTAATTTTTTGCATTTCAAAGCGGTAGCTGGCTACATTTATTAAAAACGCTGGTTCATTTTGGTGTTGAGGCTGGGGCGAAATAGTGGATCTCGCGGTTTTCTATGGGTTAGGTTTGGCTTTGGTTGTCATCGGAATCATAATAATTGTTGCTGCAATAATTCTTATTTCTACGGGCGGAGCTAAAAAGGTTAAAGTTCGCGGGGCTGGCATCATCATGATTGGGCCAATTCCCATAATTTTTGGCACAGACAAAAAATCCGTAAAAAATATACTTGTACTTGCTTTAGCGCTTACTATTATGGTTTTAATTATCACTTTAGTGTACTATTGGTTGTTGAGGTAACACGTGTTGAGTGACGAAGAAGCTGAAGATGAAGGCATTGGAATTATCTGGTCGGTTGCTTGGTTTTTTACTTTTAGGAATAGCGTTAGTTTTTGTTGGCATTGCGGTTATTGTGGTTGTTTCCGTGGTTTTAGGTGGGTCAGGAAGTGTAGGTGGCATAATTCTTGTCGGACCAATCCCGATTGTTTTTGGAGCTGGACCAGATGCTGGCTGGCTAATCGTAATTAGCATAATCCTGACTGCCATAAGTGTAATCTTCGTTTCTAATATTGAATAGGCGACAAAAGAAGGTATAATGATTAAAAGTTGGGTTTATTCGATTGTTTCTTCTTCTTCCTTGCCATAGTACGCGTACAGGAAGATCAGCAGTAGAGCAATAAACGTTGAACCCATCAGGATGTACTGGAGTACAGTGAAATATGCACTTAGATCCATAGCGATTCTCCTTTTATTTTACTGTAATCTTGTAACTCTACATATTTAAGCAGTAGCTTTTTTCCACTCATTCATTAACATGTCAAAACACTCATCTTCTTCTTCAATCGCTTCAAACCAACCTAAATTCTGTGCAATCTTCTGCGTTAACAAGTGATAGCACATGTGAACTTTCTTGTCCAGCACTCGGAAGTAGAAGTCATCGCAGGTGCAGAATTCAGCTTCAGGCATAATTAAGTAATCCCGTTCCCTACCTACCACTATCCAGACGGTTCTGCCGCTGGGTTTAAAATTGTATTTTTTTACTCTGCCTTCTTTTAGGGCGTCTAATGCTTTGGTGAATCTTGACCCAAAAAGCTCATAGAGTTCTGTTAGGCTGTCGCCTGACAGTTTGCCTGCTGCTTTTGCATCTCTACAAATAGCTTTTATTGTATCGATTTCCGAATTCTCACTCATCATGACACTGCTGCTCTAAAGATTTATGAGTAGGTTGAGTTTTTAGGCTTTTAGCCTATGTCGATTGGTTCACCCTTGGGTTTATTTGAGACCTCGGCTTTGGGAAACACCACTTCCAAAACTCCGTTCTTGTAGGTAGAGTTTGCTTCTTTGACTCTTACTTTCGCTGGTAACTCTACTTCCTTGAAGTATTTGGACTGTGGAGTATCAACTGAAATCGTTAGTTCATCTTCGGTGCCATGAAGTTTTATATCTGTTTTTTCTACCCCAGGCAACTCTACAACCACATGAACATCTTCGTTAGTTTCCATGATGTCGACGAGGGGTTCGCGTTCCTCTTTAACTTGTGGTGGTCCATTTAGTGCTTTTTTGAGGTTGCCGAACTTTTGAATTTCCGGTTTCCCATCTGGACCAATCTTCATGCTATACCCGTATACGAATGGTCCCATTTCCTTAACTGTGCTACCGTCTGGAAGCTTACGTTCCTTAACGTATTCCTTTGGAACTTTATCGGCGAAGTTCTTGATTTCTTCATCCATCATCTTTTCCATTTCGTGGAACATGTCATTTATATCGCCGAAAAACGGGTCCTTCGATTGACTGCGGCGTTTTTTGAACCATTCAGGATAATCGTCGTTATTATCTGAAGACATTAGCTCACCACTTTAAAGTTGGTTTTTCAATCCAATAAATTTATTGTAACAAAAAAAATTGATTATATGTTTAAAAGTTTAAATGAAGGAAAACAGACTAAAAAGACACGGCTAAAAAAATCGGTGGCTAATTGCCGGGGTAGCCTAGCCTGGCTAGGGCGCCAGACTCATAATCTGGAGTGCAAAAGGGGCCATCGCCCTATGCCCAGAAGTCGCGGGCTCGAATCCCGTCCCCGGCACCAACAATTTTCCATTTTTCTAAATGGAAATAGCCAATGACAATCAAAGTCTTTAGGCTGATGCTAAAATTACTTCTATCACATGGTTTTTAATGTTGGACAATCCATTCTGTAAATCCAATGTTTGATTTGGGATTGCTACTCTTCCATCTTTGTTTGTTCTTGTCAGAGAATTCTGAGAAACCATCGCCCGAGAAGACTTTGCGATTTCTGAAACTTTAGAAACTTTCAATCTTGAATTGCAAACGTTGAATTTTTGGTATTTGCACTTTTTTAAGCTAACTCGCTTAGTCATTGGTAAATGGAAGAAGAAGATTTTGGTTTTCACCCGATTTTTTCCGTTTAATCTGAACATTTAAGCCCCAAAAGGCAAAAGCAACCCAAAACAAGCTATTTAAAAATGTAATAGGTAATGGAAGAAGAAGATTAGACTTTTCAGACCCCTTTTTTTCTTCAATCTGCAAACAATCCAAGCCCTAAACAACAAAAGCAACCCAAACCAAGCTTATCAAAATGCAATTGCAACACTTCTTCTTCTATCACACAAACAAATAATTCAGATTGATTATTGTACGGAAACTAAAAAGCTCTTTTAACGATAGAGTCTTTACCTTTATCGTCAAATGATTCCAAGAGCAAAACTCGATGAGAAACGATACACCTTGGTTTAAAAGCTGGCCTACTGAAGTGCCAAAACACATTGAGTATCCAAAGGTTCCTCTGCAAGAAATCCTAAAAAAAACCGCCGAGGCTTACCCAGAAAAAACCGCCAATAGTCTACGGTGAACGGGAAATCAGTTATGCCAAACTGGAAGTGCTCTCAAACCAGTTTGCCAATGCACTAGTCAAGTTAAAAGTGGATAAAGGCGATCGGGTAGCTGTTTTTTTGCCAAATATCCCTCAATTTATTATTGCGTATTTTGGTGCTCTTAAGGCAGGCGCGGTTGTAACGGCGATTAGCCCGCTGCATCGGGAGCGTGAAGTTGAGTACCAACTTTGCGATTCTGGAGCAGAAACCATAGTTGCGCTGGATTCACTTTATCCGATTGTGGAGAAAGTTAGGGAAAAAACCCAGGTTAAACACGTAATAATTACAGGGTTAGTGGAAAATGCCCTTTCTCCAAGAGTTCCAGAACGCCTTGATTTTCGACCAGTTGATTGAAAACAGCCCAAAAACACCTCCAAAAGTTAAAGTTAATCCGCTTGAAGATTTAGCAGCATTGCAATACACAGGTGGCACAACAGGAACTGCTAAAGGTGCGATGCTGACCCACAGCAACCTGTGTCTCAAACGCAGTTTCCTTTGCAGCTTGGATAAAGGGCACGACAGCCCAAGAAACCTTCCTGACGGCGTTGCCACTTTTCCACATCTACGGCATGACCACCAGCATGACTGTGCCCATCAGTTTAGCAGCAAAAATGGTCCTAATACCCAAATTTGAGCCAATAAAAGCTTTGGAAACCATTCAGAAGCACAAAGTCACGGTTTTCTGCGGTGTCCCAACCATGTACTCCGCATTGCTCGCCAACCCAGAGCTCGCCAAGTACGATTTAACATCTATTCGCGTTTGCATTTCTGGCGCTTCATCCCTGCCTCCTCAAGTTCAGAAGAAGTTCATGGAGGTAACGGGCGGGTTCCTTGCGGAAGGATATGGTTTGACTGAGGCGTCGCCAGTTACGCATTGCACTCCTGTGGATAAGTCGATGAAGACTGTGAAAGTAGGTTCAATCGGCTTGCCCCTCCCTGATACAGAGGCAAGAATCGTTGATTTAGAAAAGTGGCAAAAAAATAGCTCGCAATTGGAGAAACAGGGGAGTTAGCTGTGAAGGGACCGCAGGTCATGAAGGGGTATTGGAACAAACCTGATGAAACTGCTTTGGTGCTGCGCGACGGGTGGCTTTTGACAGGAGACATCGCACGCATGGACAAAGACGGCTACTTCTACATAACCGACCGCAAAAAAGACCTCATCAAAACCAAAGACTACAGCGTCTACCCACGCGAACTCGAAGACATACTCTATGAACATCCAGCCGTTAAACTCTGTGCAGTCGTCGGTGAACCTGACCCAATGGCAGGTGAGGTTCCGAAGGCTTATGTTGTCCTCAAAGAGGGGGCAACTTCATCGGAGGAGGAAATCATGGCTTTTGTCAACGAAAAAGTGGCACCCTACAAAGCAATCCGTGTAGTCGAATTCAGAAAAGAGTTACCAATCAGCTCTGCAGGAAAAGTTTTGAAACGCTTGCTTCAGAATCCGTAACTACTCTTTTTTCTTCCAAACCCTAAGAACCATTTTCTCACCAACCCAAGCAAAAAACAGCAATACTATAAAGGGTCCCAAGAAGAGCTCAAAAACAATATCGTTGTTGGTGGTTGCTGCTTTCCCCAAAATCTCTGGGTAAACCATTATGCCAGTAATTACTAATGCGGTCGTTAGAAGGAAAGCAACGATAAATGTTACCCATTTCATGCAATACGATGTAAAATTGTCTGGTTTAAGTATTGTCAGAAAATGCTTCGAAATGTATAAGAGAAAACCTTGAGCATGATTTAGGTTAAGGTTTGTCTTTGCGAGTTAAAATAAATGCTACTGGCATCGTTCAAGGCGTGGGTTTCCGCCCATTCATCTATCGTTTAGCGGTGCGGAATGGTTTGGTCGGTTATGTTCGCAACAGAGGTGATGCTGGCGTAGAAATTCTCCTTGAAGGTGACGCGCAGAATATCGCGTATTTTATGCGTGATTTGACGGCTGAGAAACCATCGTTAGCCCAAATCGATAGTATATGCAAGACTGAGATTTCAGGCAAAATTCAATACCAAAACTTTACAATTTATAAGAGTTCCCAAGAAGCAGAAACCTCTGGCTCAATCATACCTCCTGACATCGCCATCTGCAACCATTGCCTCGCTGAACTACGTGATCCTAAAGATCCACGTTTCGAGTATTTCTTTATCACCTGCACCAACTGTGGACCACGTTTCACTATTATCGAGCGCTTACCCTACGACCGAGAAAACACAACCATGAAAGAATTCCCTCTATGCGGTTTTTGTGTAAAAGAATATGAGGACCCAGCGAATCGGCGATTTCATGCGCAAACGGTGGCATGTCCAACATGCGGACCCAAAGCATATTTGACCACTAACACAGGTGAATTAGTCCAAACCAAAGATCCAGTGCGACTGGCAGGAAAATTGCTGTCGGAAGGTAATGTGCTTGCCATAAAAGGGTATGGTGGTTTCCATATTGCAGCCTCAACTCTTAGAGAAAAACCTCTCCAGGTTCTTCGAGCTACGAAGCATAGACGCGAGAAACCCTTCGCCATCATGGCAAGAGACCTCGACGCAGTAAAAGGGTTTGCCGAAGTGAGTTCGAAGGAACAAGAACTCCTCACTTCCCCCGCACGCCCAGTAGTATTGCTAAACAAAAGCTCCAGCTACAAGCTTTCGCCTTTGGTTGCGCCACACTTGCACAACGTTGGCGTCATGTTGCCCTACACAGGCTTGCATTACCTGCTCTTCGACCAAGTAGAAGACCCAGCGTTTGTGATGACCAGCGCAAACCCGCCAAACCAACCCATCGTGAAGGACAACGAGCAAGCACTAAAAACATTGGGCAATACTGTTGATTATTTCCTGTTCCATAACCGCCAAATTGCGCACCGCTGTGATGACTCTGTCATGCGTGTTCATGGCAGCAGCCAAGTGTTTCTTAGGCGAAGCCGCGGTTACGCACCAGCACCAATCAGGTTAAAGCAGAAATCTAAACGTTGCGTCGTAGCCTTGGGCGGCGAACTAAACAACACTTCTTGTGTTCTGCTTGACGATAAAGCCTTCATCAGCCAACACATCGGCGACGTCGAAAACGTAGAAACTCGCAGTTTCCTTCAAGAAGCCACAACTCATCTTCAGCACCTTACCAACTGTAAAGGCGAAACGGTTGCTTGTGATTTGCACCCCAAATTCACCACCACTATTTTGGCTAAGGAGCTGGCTGAAGCGGATGGTTCGCCGTTGATCCAAGTGCAGCATCATCATGCACATGCAGCGGCTTTGATGGCGGAGCATGGTTTGGATGAAGCGATCAGCGTCGTTTGCGATGGGTATGGTTACGGGACCGACGGCGAAGCCTGGGGCGGCGAGATTCTCTTTTGTTCGCATGAATCAGCCGAATTTAAGCGCCTTGGACATTTAGAAGCTCAGCCGTTACTCGGGGGAGACTTAGCTAGTCGTTACCCCGTTCGCTTTGCAGCTGGAATGCTCTCTAAAGCTGGAGTAAATGTTGAAGAATGGCTAACAAAAAACAGCCAACACCTGCCTTACGGAGAAACCGAAGCCAAACTCATCCTCACCCAACTCAAAAAAGGTACAGGCATCTTGGAAACGACGAGTTGCGGGCGGGTTTTAGATGCAGTCGCCGCAGTGTTGGGAGTCTGCTTTGAACGTACCTACGAGGGCGAATCTGCTATGAAACTTGAATCCAGCGCTTTAGCCGGCAAGAACATTTTGATGCTTGAGCCGCATGTGCAAGGCAATATTTTAGGTACTTCCTGCTTGCTTAGGGCAATTTATGACAATTTGGGTAGGGTTTCTCATGCAGATTTAGCTTACTCTGCCCACGCTTACTTAGCAAAAGGCTTAGCATCCTTGGCGGTGAAAGAAGCCCTCGAGCTAGGTACAAAGAACGTGGGCTTTACAGGCGGCGCTGCATGCAACCAAATCCTCACCCAACTAATGCGGGAAACCGTTGAGAAGGCAGGTCTGAGGTTTTTTGTTCATGAAGCGGTTCCAGCAGGCGACGGAGGGGTTTCGTTTGGTCAAGCAGTTGTCGCTGGATTTTCCAAGTTTTAGACCAATCTGTTTTTATCGCCGTTCAATGCGTCTTTTATAGACTGATAATTATGTGTTTAGCAATTCCAGCAAAAATAATGAGTCTAGACGGCACAATAGCCCACGTGGATTTTGGTCAGGGCGTTTTGCGCGATGTTAACGTAACGCTTGTTGAGGCAAAAGTGGGCGAATATGTGCTTGTTCATGCTGGCTATGCGATTCAGGTTCTAGAGGAAAAAGAAGCCTTAGAAACCCTCAGCCTATGGAATGACGTTTTAGCTTCTGCTGGAGAATAAATCGACAAGTTGAGAACATGGCACAAAACCTCAGGTTCCGAAATCCCGAACTGGCTCACAGCATAGCTGATAAAATCAAGTCTGTGGCGCCGAAAAAGGGGCAGGTTAAGTTTTGCCATGTTTGCGGCACCCACGAGTGGACAATAACACATTTCGGCTTGCGTAGTTTGTTGCCTGAGAATGTTGAAGTTATAGCTGGACCTGGATGTCCTGTGTGTATTGTGCCGGCTGCAGAAATCGATGAAGCCGTGCAACTCTCCCAAAAAGGAGTTGTGATGACCTGCTTCGGCGATGTTCTCCGCGTGCCAGGTAGTCAATCCTCGCTTTTAGAAGCCAAAGCAGCTGGTTCTGACGTCAGAATAGTATATGCAGTTTCCGACGCGGTTGAAATGGCTAAACAAGAGCCAAATAAACAATTTGTGTTTTCAGCCGTCGGCTTCGAAACCACAGCACCCATCACCGCCCTTGAAGCGCTCGGGGATTTACCCAAAAACTTCAGTTTCTTAGTCTCACACCGTTTAATTCCGCCAGCTATGGAACTTTTACTCGGGGTTGGTGATTTGCAGATTGACGGATTCATCGCACCCGGACATGTAAGTGCAATTATCGGTTTGAAGCCTTATGAATTGTTCACCAGAGTCTATAGGATGCCTACAGT
Source organism: Candidatus Bathyarchaeota archaeon (assembly GCA_963818655.1). Classification (GTDB taxonomy): domain Archaea; phylum Thermoproteota; class Bathyarchaeia; order Bathyarchaeales; family Bathycorpusculaceae; genus Bathycorpusculum. Next base: position 38,718 of record CAWFTD010000010.1, on the reverse strand, counting down.
TGTTGCAGGCTTTGAACCTAACGACGTGCTAATGTCAATTTACATGCTTCTAAAACAGTTCAGCGAAAGCGACGCAAGGTTAGAGAACGAATACTCCCGTGTGGTAAAGCCCGAAGGAAATCCCAAAGCGATTGAAATGATGAAGAAAGCCTTCACGGTCACAGCAGGAAACTGGCGTGGCATTGGTAGACTACCAGAATCCGCTCTACAACTGAGAGAGGACCTTAAGAGGTTTGATGCCAGAGAAAAATTCGATGTTCACATCAAAGAAGGAAAAGACATCAACTTTGGATGTGAATGCCACCTCGTAATAATAGGAAAAATTAAACCCAAAGAATGCCCCTTATTTCTCAAAACATGCACACCGGCAAAACCCGTCGGGGCCTGCATGGTGAGCAGCGAAGGAACCTGCAGAGTCTGGGCAAAAAACGTAGCCGCCCAGGCTTAGCAGATTCTTGGCACTGGGTCGCCCACTGGTTTGGCAATTATTCTTTTTCCACCCACCGCCGTCTGCATTGCCACGCCTTTGAATTCGGTTGTGGTTTCACCGATTATTTGCGCTTCCTTGCCTTCAGGAGTTTGTTTTAGGAATTCGAGCGCTTCTTCTGTTTTTTGTGGTACGATACCAACGATAATTTTTCCTTCGTTACCAATTTCTAAAGGGTCTAAACCCAACATATCACATGCAGTTTGCACGTCAGCATGTATTGGAATTTTGTTTTCATGGATTAGAATGCCTATTTTGGATTTTTCTGTCCACTCGTTAAGTGCGTCGGCTAAGCCACCCCTTGTTGGGTCTTTCATGGCAACGACGCCCCCAACTTTGCCTAGCAAGTTTTGGATCATACGGTTGAGTGGCTTCACATCTGACTTTATTTCGCTGCCAAATTTAATTCCCTGCTGAGCCGAAAGCACAGCCAAGCCGTGGTCGCCGATGGCGCCTGATAGGATGATTTTGTCGCCTTCTGCAAGGTTGGAATCCAGTGCCCAGCGGGTTTTGAGTTCACGATATTTCCTAACAACCTCAAGGTTGTTGTCGAGGGCTGGGGTTCTTCTACCCATACCTGAAACGTTCATAACGCAGCCGCCCAAACTACCCTTCTCCACCACTTTCGTATCACCCGTAACGATGCCCACACCCGCTTCAATGCATGCTTGCCGCATGCTAGCGAGAATTCGCTCTAAATCAGAAAGCAACAAACCTTCCTCAAGGATAAGTCCGCAAGCCAAAGCGTAAGGGTCAGCACCCAAACATGAAATATCGTTAACCGTGCCAGAAATCGATAAGCGCCCAATGTCTCCGCCTGGGAAAAATATGGGTTTAACCGCGTGGGAATCGCTTTTGAAAACTATGTCGCCGATGACTGCCGCGTCATCCATTGCTTCCAATGGAACTTCGGCGACATTGCTCAGTCCGCCAAAATATTTCACGATGTAGTTTTTGACGAGGTCATGCATGACTGAGCCGCCAGCACCATGCAGCATTGTGATTTTCTCGGTTTTATCCATGGATCTGCTATCTCCTAAGGGTTTTAACTAGAATAGACTAACTAACCCTGAATGTGAAAAATAAACACATCGCAAAATCCTAAGAAATTTTATCTCACGCGGTTTTTTAATTTTGGTTAGACAATTTGAAGTTATATTGGGGATTATTTTTTTTGGGGTTTCTTGGGCAAACTATAAATGTCTAAACGCAATCAAAAAACTGTACACCTCACGCGTTCGAATAGTTCCTCGCAGGAACAACCACTTAGTCAGTTAAGAGTAAAATCTTAGTTGTGATACGGAAAGCCATATAAATTGCTTTTACGTGTTTGAATGCGCACTGGAGAAATATTAATGCCAAAATGGGGATACTCAATAATTGAAGAAATGCTTAATCCAGAAAAAACAGCGAAAGCTAGCGGTAGAGAACTTAAGGTATCCCATAAAGCCGCACGGGAAATCTGTAGAGCTGTTAAGGGCATGAATCTTGTTCAATCCAAAGATTTTTTACGCGACGTAATGATTAAGAAAAAAGCCGTTCCATATTCTAGGTACACTAAAAAGCTAGGTCATAAAGGCGGATTGGAAAACCACTGTGTAGGTAGATTCCCAATTAAAGCTGCCGAACAAATTCTCCATGTTATCGAAGCAGCCCAAGCTAATGCAGAAAACAAAGGCTTAGATGTCGATCGCCTCCGAATTATGCATGCAGCCGCTTATCAAGGTATAAAACTTAAGCGTTTCACGCCAAGGGCACACGGCAGAGCATCGCCAAAATTCGACAAAACAACACACGTCGAAATCGTCTTAGAAGAGAAACCGACTCAAGGAGAGCAATAAATGAGCATAGTCAAACGTTTCATCACAGAAGCTATTAAAAGAACAGAAATTGATGAATTTTTACAAAAAAAGCTTGAACGCGCAGGATACGGCGGAGTAAACCTATCCAAAACACCACTTGGAACACACGTAGTCATTTACGCGATGCGTCCAGGCTTAGTTATCGGCAGAGGTGGAGAAACCATAAAGGAACTCGCCTCAGCCTTAGAACATAATTTCAAAGTTGCTAATCCTCAAATTTCAGTTTCAGAAATAGAAGTCCCAGAATTCAACGCACATGTAGTTGCAAACCGCGTTGCCTCAGCCCTCGAACGAGGGGTTCACTTTAGACGCGCAGGTTTCTGGGCACTAAACCAAGTTATGGAAGCAGGCGCACTTGGCGCAGAAATCGTAATCAGCGGTAAACTTACAACTGAAAGAGCCCGCTTCGAAAAATTCAAAGCAGGGCACTTCCCAATTGTCGGCGAACCAGCCTTACGCGCTATGAAAACAGCCGAAGCGCACGTTCAACTAAAACCAGGTATAATAGGCGTCCGAGTAAAAATCATGCCGTCAGACGCATACTTCCCAGACAAAGTCACAATCATTGCACCCGCACCGGAAGAAGAACAAGCAACTGTTCCACAACCAGCACCAGTTGCTCCAGCACCAACCACTGCAACAGCACCAGTTAAAGAAGCAGAAAAAGAACCCGAGCCAGAAGTGCAGGCAAAAGAAGTTGCTGATGAACCAAAACCTGAGGAGTCTAAAGAGTAATGCGTGTAAAAGAAATTAACGCTCTATCAACTGAAGATAGGGAAAACAAATTGTTGGATTTACGGATTGAACTTGCCCGTATCCGAACTATGGTTAACGCAGGCGGTGCCGTAGAGAACCCCACAAGAATACGGGAACTACGCAGAACAATCGCTCAAATATTGACTATTCAAAACGAGAAGAAACTGGGAATCCGCCAAGTAGCAGCTGAGGAAAAACCAGAAAAAAAAGCTGAAAAACCAGCCAAAAAACCAAAGGCTAAGGAGACCGTTTCCAAATGAAAATAACTCCAGACATCATCCGCTACGAATTCATTGGCACTCAAGCAAGAATTGCACAAAGTACCCATCTAGGTTACATTGGGTTAGCTGGTCCAGTTATAGCTGAAACAAAGAACACCTTAACTCTAATTCATCAGGGTCAACCCAAAAGCGTCATAAAAGACCTTGCCACATTCGACTTCTCATTTGACGATGGCACAACCGTAGAAGTTGACGGTAAACTGTTAGTCGGAAGATCCGAAGACAGGCTAAAAAAAGGCGTAAAGAGGTTATGGTAATATGTCAATGACTTTTAAGAAACCAAAAAAGACCTGTGACGACCGAAATTGCCCATTCCACGGAACACTAGCCGTTAGAGGTCGTGTCTTGGAAGGCGTCGTTCACACTGCAAAGATGGATAAAACCGTTATAGTTGACAGAGAATTCACACAATTCTCCACAAAATTCGTACGTTACGAAAGGCGACACGGACACATCGCATCACACAATCCACCATGCATCGACGTTAAGGAAGGCGACCGCGTAAAAATCGCAGAATGTCGACCAGTCAGCAAAACAGTCTCATTTGTAGTTGTAGAAAAACTAGGAGAGGAACGATAATATGTGCGCAGCGAAGGCAAAGCAGAGAGCCCTAACAGCAAAAGGTATGCTTTCACACGGACAAAAAATCAGCCGTGGACTTTTAGCAGGATCCGAACTGCGATGCACCGATAACACAGGCGCACGTGTTTTACGCTTAATTCAAGCTATGGGTTACAAAGGCAGACTTAGACGTTACCCATCCGCCACAGTAGGCGACAAAGTAACCGTATCCGTACGTCAAGGCTCACCAGACATGCGCAAAAAAATCTTCCAAGCCGTAATCGTCCGCCAAAGAAAAACCTTCAGACGCATCGACGGTGTTTGGGTACAATTCGAAGATAACGCCGCAGTGATCATCACTCCAGACGGCGAAATGAAGGGTTCCGAAATCCGCGGTCCAGTAGCACGAGAAGCAGCTGAGAGATGGCCAAGAATCGCAAGTGCCTCCAGCATAATAGTGTAGGTGTAAAATAATGCAAGATACAAAACGAGTAAAGAACCCTGGCAAACAAAGAAAGAAGCTCTTTAATGCTCCAGCCCACATACGCCACAAACTCATGTCCGCACCGCTCTCACATGAACTAACCGCATCTAAGAGGTGCAAAGACTCTTCCAGTTCGAAGAGGCGACACCATCCTCATTAAACGCGGAGACAACAAGGGATTTGAAGGCAAAGTTTCACGCGTTGACCTAAAAGCATTTCGCATCTACGTTGAAGGGTTAACACGTGAAAAAGTCGATGGAACAAACATTTTCCTTCCTATTCATCCATCCAAAGTTGAAATACGCAACCTTAACTTGGACGATAAATGGCGTAAGAACATCCTTGAAAGAAAACAAGCGCCAACAAAGAAGGTTGAAAAACCAATAGCTAAGCCAGCAAAGAAAGCTGAAAAAGCTCCAGCCAAAGAAGAGAAACCAGTTAAAGTAACACCGGTTGAAGAAGAAGCAGTGTCTGAAGTTGCAGAAGAACAAGCACTAAAGATGACCACCGCAGAAGCACCAGCAAAGAAAACAGCAGCCAAAAGAGCAACAAAGAAGGCACCAGCTGCAAAAAAGACAGAGGTAGAAGACGCGCCTAAATCGCGTGCTAAACCAGAGACCTCTGCAAAAACTGATGGAGGACAATAAATATGGGTAAAAAAGGAAAAACTGCAAGGCTGAAACGTAAGCCAGCGCCAGCATTCTGGCCGATTCACAGAAAAGATATGCCGTGGGTAGTAAAGCCCTCGTCAGGTTCACATTCACTTGAGAAGTGTCTACCTTTAACGTTGGTTCTAAGAGACATACTCGGTGTAGCGCAAACAAGAAAGGAAGGCAAACTGATCATTGCCCAAGGCAAAGTGTTAGTTGACGGCAAAATCCGAAAGAAAGATGATTCTCCAGTGGGCTTGATGGATGTCATCTCGATGCCTGATGCAGGCAAATACTACCGTGTAATGCCTTCACACAAAGGATTGGTTTTAACTCCAATTAGCAAGGAACATTCTAACATAAAACTGGTAAGGGTTGAAGATAAGACTGCAGTTCACAACGGCGTACAAATCGCGCTCCACGACGGCTCAAACATGCTCATAAAAGTCGCCGATGCCAAAAACCCAGTTGAAGTAACATACGAAACATTCGACATTCTCAAAATGACCTACCCAGAAAAACAAGTCGTTCAAAGCTTGAAAACCAAAGAAGGAAACATAGCAGTTATTACCGGTGGAAAAAACATCGGCAAGCAAGGCAAGATTGTGGAAATTGAAAAGACAGAAGCCAAAAAACGCCGCCAAGCTCTAGTACTCATCGAAGACTCCGAGGGTGCACGCTACCAAACAATCTTGGACTTTGTCTTCTCTATAGGGGAAACTGAACCACTCATAACATCACTGGAGGAATCAGCAGTTGTCTGAAGAAGTACTTATCAATAATTGGAAACAGCATCCAATGCTTAAACCGAGAATCGACAAAGTCGTCGTGAACCTTAACGTTGGCAAATCAGGCGAACCACTCGAAAAAGCAAACAGCGTCCTCAAAGAAATCACTGGTCAAACACCTATTAAACGAAAAGCTAAGAAAACCATCCGTGACTTTGGTATTCGCGAAGGAGAATCAATCGCTGTCGTTGTAACTTTGCGCAAACAAAAAGCTGTGGATTTCCTCAAAAAAATCTTGCCAGTAGTAGATAACAAAGTTTCCAAACGTTCCTTCGATGAACGCGGCAACTTTGCCTTCGGATTAAAGGAACACATTGAAATTCCAGGCGTAAAATACGACCCAGAAATCGGCATCTTCGGAATGGATGTCTGCGTAACTGTTAACCGTCCAGGACAAAGAATCAAAATCCGACGCAAACAAAACAAGGACATCGGTCCAAAACACGTGTTAACACCTGAAGAATCAATCATCTTCATAAAACAAACCTTAGGAGTCGAAATCGTCTAAAGCTGAGAGTGAATGTATGGGAAAAGAGCAAGTTAAGAAAGTAAGAAAATACGGTAAAGGTTCACGCCCATGTGTTAGATGTGGCTCGTATGGACCAGTCATTCGACGTTACGATTTATATCTATGCAGAACATGCTTTAGAGAAGCAGCCCCAAAATTAGGGTTCAAAAAATATGAGTAGGAGCTAAAGAAAACAATGGACACCTTAACTAATGGTTTGATAACCATCAAAAACAACGAAACACGCAATAAGCGTGAATGCATAATTAGCCCTGCCTCCAAACTTTTGGGACGCGTTCTACGTATTATGCAACTTAACGGCTACATCGGAGAATTCGAATTCATCGATGATGGACGCCAAGGAAAATTCAAAGTCCAACTGCTAGGCAGAATCAACAAGTGCGGTCCAGTTAAACCACGTTTCGCCGTCAAAGTTGACGAATTCGAAGAATGGGAAAAGAAATTCTTGCCCTCAAGAGACATAGGCATTATGGTTGTTTCAACATCCAAAGGCGTAATAGCCCACAAAGACGCTGAAGAAAAAAACCTTGGAGGAAGGCTCTTAGCCTTCGTGTATTAAAGGAGTGTAATTTATGCGGCTTCCAGAAATATCTAAAACTGTTCAAGTTCCCACAGACGTAAACTTAACTTCTAGAAGGCAAAAAAATCAGTGTAAAAGGCGCCAAAGGAACATTAACACGCGACTTCTCATTCGTTCCAATCGCCATAGAAGGCGAAGGCAAAAATGTCCGCATCTCAGCCAAGTGGCCACGCAAAAAGGAAGCTGCTCTCGTAGGCACAATCTACTCACACATCAATAACATGATAACCGGCGTAACAAAAGGCTACACATACAAACTTAAAATTGTTTTCTCGCACTTCCCTATATCAGTAAAGCTTCAGGACAAATCAGTCTTAATTGAGAATTTTACGGGTGAACGTAGACCCCGCAGAATAAAATTAACGGGTAACGTCAAAGTGAAAATTGAACCTGACGACATCATTGTTGAAGGCACAAACTTGGAAGAAGTCAGCCAAACCGCCGCCAACATTGAACAGGCAACACGGGTCAGAAACAAAGACCCCCGGGTCTTCCTCGACGGCATATTCGTATATGAAAGAAACGAAGGAATGGCATAATGACCGAAAAGAAATCCTCCCCATCACGCGAAGCACTCAAACTTAGAGCGCGAGCTAAAAACAAAAAACCCAAATTTGTACGGGCTGAAAGTTGGAAATACGACCGTTTCAGCTTAAGCTGGCGAAAACCACGCGGCTTAGACAACAAGATCCGCCGAAAAATCAAAGGTTGGCCGCCAGGACCCAGTATGGGCTATAAAGGACCTAAAATCGCCCGGTTCCTTCACCCATCAGGATACCGCGAAGTCATGGTTTTCAACGTAGCGGACCTATCAACAATCGACCCTAACAAACAGGCAGCACGCATCTCTCACACAGTCGGCAAACGAAAACGTGGCCTAATCATTGCAGAAGCAAAGAACCTTAACATCAAAATCTTAAACCTAAAAGTCTCCAAGGAAACTGAGGAGAAAACCGAAGACGTCGAGGGTGAAGCACCAGAGGCGGTAGAGCAAAAAGCTACTGAAGAGAAGTCAAAGAAAGAAACAAAAAAGAAGGCTCCAAAAAAGGCAAAACCTAAACCAAAGAAGGGAGAAAAGAAACAATGACTGACTTAAGCGGACAACGACGTTTAGCTGCTCGAATCTTAAAGATTGGGCAGAACCGTGTTTGGATTAATCCTGAACGCATGGACGATGTTGAAGGCGCGATTACACGTGAAGAAGTTAGAAAGCTGATTCACGAAAGAATCATCGTATCATTGCCTGAAGTAGGCGTGAGCAGGTCTCGAGCAAAAATTATCCGAGCTAAGAAGCTTAAGGGCAGACGTAGTGGTCCAGGAAGCATCAAAGGTGCAGGCTACGCAAAAGTTACCAAGAAAGAAGCTTGGATGATAAAGATTCGTTCTCTACGGCGCAAGCTTAGAGATTTGAAAGCAAGAAAAGTCATAACCGAAACCACTTACACCCAATACTACAGGATGGCAGGCAGTGGAAGGTTTGAGTCTATTGCTGACTTAGAGCGCAACTTGAAAGCGCATGATCTATGGAGGAAACGTTAGATGGCGAAAAAAGCAAATTACCGAGTAAAACTACGACGTAGACGCGAAGGAAAAACCGATTACCAAGCACGGAAAGCTCTGGTTACATCCAGAAAACCCCGGCTTGTCACAAGGGCATCCAACAAGAATGTTGAAGTTCAACTAATAATCGCAAAGCCCCATGGTGATGAAGTTTTAGCATCAGCCAACAGTCGTGAACTCATAAAATCCTATGGTTGGAGAGCTCCAACAGGTAACATCCCCGCAGCATACCTAACAGGGTTATTGGCCGGTCTGAAAGCTAAAAAAGCAGGTATAAAAGAAGCAATCCTCGACATCGGTTTAGTCTCTCCTACTAAAGGCGCAAAAATCTTCGCTGTCTTAAGCGGCGTAGTAGACGCAGGCGTAGAAGTTCCCCACAGTGAAGAAAAAATCGTTAAAGAACGCATGAAGGGCGAACACATTGCAAAGTACGCTAAAAGCTTAGGCGCTGGATCAGAAGAATATACTGCCAAATTCTCACAGTACACCTCACAAGGTATGGCTCCAGAAAAAATCAGCGACCACTTCACTAAAGTTAAAGCTGACATCCTGAGCTGGATCCAAGAGCGCAAAATTACCAAAAGAAGCCACCAAACCGAAAGCTGCCACAATAGAGAAAACCCCCAAAGCAGCAGTTGAAGCAGCAACAAAAGAAACCACTCCTAAAGAAAAAGCTCCAGCTAAAACTAAAGAAGAAAAACCAGTAGAAGCAGTACCTGTAAAAGAAAAAGCTATAGTCAAAAAAACCAAAGCAAAAACCCCAAAAGAGCGGGCTCCTAAAGCAAAAGAAGTAGCCAAAGAAAAAGCGGCAAATGAAAAAGCTGCCGGAGAGGAAGCTGCACCAAAGGAACCAGCACCTAAAGTGAAAGAGCCAAAACCAAGGTCAGCTAAGAAAGGTGTTAAGAAAGAATGAGTGGTAGAAACCGAAACGAAAGAGAAAAACGAACAACAAACTTAGAAGCCTGGGTGCCAAAAACCAGGTTGGGAAAGATGATTCAGGAAGGCAAAATAACCAGCATCGAAGACGTATTCCTCTCTGGCATAAAAATCTCTGAATCCCAAATCGTCGATTCCCTAATTCCTGACCTGCAAGAAGAAGTCATAAACGTTAACCTAGTACAAAAACAAACTGACGCAGGCGAAAAATCACGCTTCAAAGCCATCGTTGCAGTCGGCAACCGAGACGGCTACATCGGCTTAGGCTCAGGAAAAGCCAGCCAAGTACGAAACGCCATCGAAAAAGCAGCAGTAAACGCACGCTTAAACATCATCCCGGTAAAACGCGGATGTGGAAGTTGGGAATGTGGTTGCGGCAAACCACATTCAGTGCCGTTCGAAGTGGAAGGCAAATGCGGTGGTGTCCGCGTAATCATTGTTCCAGGACCAAGAGGCTTAGGCTTAGTTTCAAGCGAAGTCGCAAAAGTCATCTTGGGCTTAGCAGGCGTCAAGGACCTTTGGATGAGAAGCTTCGGTTCAACACGAACAGTACCCTCTTATGCTTGCGCAATCTTTGATGGACTTCGGAAGACTTATAATTTGATTACCACAATGGACTGGGTGAAGTAGAATGGCACAGAAAATTGAAGAATGTAAACCCCTCGTCGTCGTTCGAATCCGAGGAACCGTCAGCGCACAACGTGAAGCCAGAGAAACCCTCGACCTTCTCCACTTAAACCACACTAACCATGCCGTCCTAATCGACAGCCGAGCAGCCTACAAAGGCATGTTGCAACGTATAAACAGCTACGTCACCTATGGCGAACCCACCACAGAAACAGTATCAATGATGCTGCAGAAACGCGGTCTCTTAGCAGGCGACAAAAAATTAACCGAAGAATACCTCACAAAAATAGGATACAAATCATTCTCGGACCTCGCCGAAGCAATAGTTAACTGCAAAGTACAATACGGTAAACTCCCAGACATACAAGCACGCTTCCGATTACATCCACCAAGTAAGGGTTACAAAGGCAAAACCAAAAAAGGCTTCAAAGCAGGCGGCGAAGCAGGCTACCGCGGAGAAGCAATCAACACACTAGTCCAACGTATGGTTTAAAAAACCAGCGTAATCCATGATTTTTTGTTATGTTTTCCTTTAACTTATTTTAGACGATTTTTTCCAGAATATTCAGGTTTGTGAAGCCGTAGGTTCTGTTGCCTGGTTTTATAAACGCTAGCATTCTGAAACTGAGTGTTTACGGTAATCAGCTATATTTCTTAAATTTTTCGCCAAAACCCCCGCTTCACACCTACCCAGCAGCACCTAATCGTCTTTTTTATGGATATTTTGCTTTATGCTGTTCAGGTAATTTGTCACCCTTTATGTGCGATATGTTTTATAATGTCATCTGAGAGATGCGTTAGTTAATCGGAGGGGAAAAAAAGCAACATGAGTGCAAGATGGAGAAGAACAAGCAAGAACCGGAAATGGCTAGATTTTAACGGGCTAAAAAGTAAGAAACCTAAAACATCCCAAAATGCGAAACGTTCAAAATCGATTCCAACTCACACAAATTTTCGTCCGTCCAAAAGCTTTGCTAAACGCAGTTTAGCAGAACAAAAACCCCTAATCGACATCTTCCAAGAAAACAATACGATAACAATCGTGGCCGAAATAGTAGGCTTTAATAAGGATTCTCTCAAGATAAATGTGAAAGACCAGAAAATTACACTGTCGGCAAAATCAAAAGATCGAAGATACTATAAAAGTTTAAATCTTCCGACAGTAGTGATTCCAAACGCAATGCACACTAAATTCAAGAATGGCGTGCTCGAAATCAAACTAAAAAAGGCAGAAACATTAGATAAAGAAGCTGATCAAAATGCCACATAAACTTAGAAAAATCCGAAAAACAAGAGGCTCACGAACACAGGGTTACGGAAGGATAGGTCAACATCGAGATTCAGGAAGTAAAGGGCATCGAAAAGTAGGAAGACACAAGCACCTTTGGAGCTTAGTTGTCACCTCTGAACCTAACTACTTCGGAAAACACGGATTTACCTCACCCCAAAGCTTACACACAAACGACAACCCAATCAACCTAATCAAACTTGACCAACTTGCAAAAGGTAGCGAAATAAACTTAACCGAACTCGGCTACACCAAACTTTTGGGTACAGGAAAAATAACTAAAACTTTAACCATAAAAGTAGCAACATTCTCAAAAACAGCGCAAGAAAAAGTCACACAAGCAGGCGGAAAAATCGTAGCTCCCCAACCTCGCGGAGAGTAAAGCTGTTAAATGCCCGGAAGATTCCTCAGCCTCTTTAAACCAATAGGCAGAATTCTGCCTGAGATAAAGAAGCCCGAGCGCAAAGTTAGTTTTAACGAAAAAATCTTCTGGACAGCTCTCGTTCTAGTTATTTTCTTAGTCATGACTGAAATCCCACTCTACGGGGTTGCACAGTCAGCGTCAGACCAGTTTGGTCAACTGCGAGTAATTTTCGCTTCTAACCGCGGAACATTAATGGAACTGGGCATTGGACCTATCGTGACGGCAGGCTTAATCCTTCAGTTATTGTCTGGTTCTTCAATCATCAAATGCGATATGTCAAACTCTGAAGATAGAGGACTCTTCACATCCGCAAGCAAAGTATTCACAATTATACTTACAGGTATCCAAGCAGGAGCATACATTCTAAGTGGTATGTATGGACCAAGCCTGTCTGGACCAGTAATACTGGTAATTTTTTCACAATTGATGATTACAGGTGTCATTGTCATGTTGATGGATGAACTAGTCCAGAAAGGTTGGGGACTAGGCAGTGGAATCAGCTTATTCATTATGGCTGGTGTTGCCCAGACCATTTTATGGTCAACTTTTTCTCCGCCAACGGGCTTATTCGTTGGTTCTCTCTCATCTTACTTAGGCGGTCAAATAACGTTAGGGGAATGGGCTTTTGGTTCAGCAGGCGGCGTTTACCCGTCACTTCTGGGCTTAATTGCAACAATCTCAGTTTTCATTGTAGTAATTTATCTTCAAGGAATAAGAATTGAACTTCCAATGAGTTACGCAGGATACAAAGGCTTCCGTAGCAGATACCCAATTAAACTGCTATATGTCTCAAACTTGCCAGTTATCTTTGCATCAGCGTTGTTCGCTAACGTTTACTTCTTCAGCCAACTGATATGGAGCCAATTTGGAAAACCAGCTCCAGGAACCAACATATTATTCCAAATATTAGGTGACTACAGCTACAACGCAACCTCCGGCAGCATTACGCCTGTAGGTGGCTTAGCATTTTTCGTAACACCGCCACGCAACATTCAAGGTGTCATTGCGGAACCACTGCAAGCTTCAGTCTATTTGGCTATAATCGTAGCTTTCTGCGCTATCTTCTCTCTGATATGGCTTGAAGTCGGTGGCTTAGGACCAGGAAAAGTTGCAAAGCAACTCATGGACAGCGGCATGCAGATTCCAGGGTACCGACGATCAGGCAGACCCATCGAAGCCATCCTCAAACGCTACATCCCTGTAGTTACAGTTTTGGGAGGCATTATCGTTGGGCTTGTGGCTGGTGTCTCAGACTTCCTTGGTGCTTTCGGTTCAGGTACAGGCATATTACTGTCAGTAGGTATCATCTACCAATACTACGAGTTGCTGATGCGTGAGCGGGCTGCAGAAATGTTCCCAGCGTTTAGGCGAATACTAGGCGAATAGCCTAAACTTCGCAGGAAAGACCATAGCGTTTTGGGAAACCCCCCAACTCATTTTTAGACTATTTTTTCTGTTTCTTATGGCGAATGTTCTCGGAAACTATAAATTTTTTTCCAATTAGAAATATAATCTCATCAACTATTTTACTGCGTAAATAAGTGAAAATGGTTATTAACAAGAAACATGTAGGCATAGGTTTAGAGCGGCAAGAGGAAAAATCATGTCTGAAGTAGTTACTTCGTTGCCTCTGGCAACCTTAATCATTATGGCTATTGCAGCTGGAATCGCTTTCTTAAACTCTGGAATAAACAGAGTTTTAATCAACTACTTCATAGGTTGGGAACAATACCGCGTTATGCAGAAAGAAATGGCAGAGTACCGCTCAGAAACCATGGCTGCCATGCGCGCAAATGATAAAAAACAGGTTGAAAAACTCAAAAAGAAAGATTCCCAAATAAAAAATATGCAAGCAAAAATGATGAAGCCTCAAATGGTCCAGTTCGGAATCTCTTTTGTTTACCTTATAGTCTGGTTTTTAGTCTTGACCCCAACGTTTCATCAAGCTCCCATGGCTTACATGCCTGGCATTGGTACAGTTGCTGGTGCATTTAATGTAGTTAATGGCCTTCCCGTTGGAGATGCAATTCCTAATGCAATTCCAGTGTTTTACTGGTACCCTATATGCTCACTTTTCTTCGGGTTGCTGTCCTCACGCATAATAGGCATTATGCCCATCGAGCAAGGGGCAGTGTAACGTTGAAAATTGAGTGAACGCCAAATGGCCAAACAACGAAAGATCTGCACTGCCAATAAAAAAACAGTAATTTGCATTTCAGGAATGGCTGGAACCGGAAAAAGTACGTTGTCCAAGAAACTAGCTGAAAAATATCACCTAAGATACTTCTCAGGCGGCGACGTTCTAAAAGATTTGGCAAAACAAGAAGGTTATGACGTATCTATTCGAGGCTGGTGGGAAAGTCCTGAGGGATTAAAATTTCTCAACGAGCGAGTAAACAACCTTAAATTTGACAAAGCAGTCGACGATAAACTTTTGGAATATGCGCAGCAAGGTGATGTTCTCCTGGACAGTTGGACAATGCCTTGGTTATTGAAGGTAGGCTTCAAAATTTGGCTTGAGGCATCTTTTGAGAAAAGAGCGGCTAGAGTTGCTGATAGAGATAACATAAGTATTGCTGAAGCGTTAGAGGTACTCAAAGAAAAAGAAGCTCATACCAAAGCCATCTACAAGGAATTGTACGGTTTTAGTTTGGGCGAGGATTTTGAGCCGTTTGATTTCGTTTTGGATACTGATAATTTGAATGCTGGAGAAGTTTTTGCGATTCTTTGTAGAGTAATCGATAATGTGGCTCTTGAAGAGTCATAGCGGTTAATTTTAAACAAATAGACCTAACTCTGATACTTACCTTAATAGTATCTGCAATTAGTGTCCATTGCTACTTTTATTTGAAAAGCAACTTCGCGTTTTTCCATTGGTCCCTTGCAAGTGATATATGACCGCCGGGGCTTCCGTGGAGCGAATAGAATATGTAGCAGAGGTAATTGCATTGAGTGCATTCATGGTATGTTTCTCGCATCTCTTTGTATTCTGGGCTTTTCCAGTTCTTTGGTAAATCAAAGATTGAGCCAGCGAAATTGTGACTGTGGCAACCTGCAACCCTTCCCAAATGGTCAACTACCAAGAATTGGTTTAATGCTTGGCATTTCCAAGTTCTCTTGCTGTCTTCCTCATACAGACTTCGCAGCGCTACAAGTAGTTTATCGGTCATGAGAATTTTCTTGTTTTTCTTCTTCATTTCAATAAGCTGGTTGCATAAGTTAACCATCGCTTGTTTGTCAGTTATCATTAAATCGTCGTTTTCTTTGCCAATTCTAAACAACTGTTTGCTATCTATCGAAGTATCATAGGAATAGAGGCAATACCAAACTGGAATTCCTTTTGCAGTAAAATGATTAGTTAAATCAACGATTTCATAGATGTTCTTTTGGGAAATCGTCGGGGTAACACTGACGTTTATTCCTTCTTTGTGAAGGATATCTATTGCTTGAGTGCCACTTTTCCAAGCGCCTGGTACATTTTTTAAATAATCATGTTTCATTTCATCGAGGCTATCGATTGAAATTGCAACAAAATCCGCTTTTCGTAAAACATCGATTTTTTGTCCAGCCAAACTTCCATTGTCGTAAACCGTTGTAACAAATAATTTTGTTGCATAATCAATTATTTCGCCGATGTCATCTCGAAGCAGCGGATCTCCGCCAGAAATAACAAGCTCAACAATGCCGAGTTGCTTTAGAATGTCAAACCCTTTTTTTATTTCATCGGCTGAAAGCTCTTTTTGTTCCTGTTCTTTCCAGACATTGCAACCGCGACATTGATAATTGCATTTTCTAGTAACTAGCCACTGCGCATGGTGAGGTTTGCCAGAAGTAAGAGAACGCGCCGCAATGGAAGTTGCTTTTTTTAAACCTGACGTCAAATAAATGTCACTAGCCGATTAATTGTTATTACCTATCTCAAGTTGGAACTATAAAAACCATTATAAAACTTCGGTTCGGGTCTGTTGATTCATGTCTTGGGTTCTTATTTTCATTAAAACACTATTTTCTATTCTGTCACTGATTTTTGAAGCCTGATTTTTGAAGCCTGCATTTGCTGATTAACGATTTTAGGGGTAGGTTTATCGCGATAATGCAATCCACAGGTGATCTGAGGATGGTATTGGTAACATCTCCGCCGATTCATCTTTGTGCCTTAAGATGCGTTTGTTAGGGTTTGGGTTGAATTCGCCGATGACGTCAGAATAGACGTGTTCCTGACTCAAGGCATTGATTATTTTGGTTGCCGCTTGAGGATCAGCTGCTATAAGCAGTGCTCCTGAACTGATTAGTTGCAGCGGGTCAATATTGTAAAACCTGCAAATACTCACTGTTTCAGGTTCAATTATGATTTTTTCCTCAAAAATTAGTACGCCTAAGCCTGCAGCGTCAGCCATTTCATGAACTCCGTTTAGGATTCCGCCTTCAGTTGGGTCATGCATGGCGTGGACTCCGCCTGCCTTGTAAGCTGTTAAAGCATCTTTGACGACGCTGATTTGCTTGTAAAAACCTTTGGCGCTATCCAGCAGGGTGGAATTGAAGGTTTTTGCGAGTTGTGTTTCGCGGTCGGTAGCTAAGATGGCTGTTCCCTCAATTCCCGCGCTCTTAGTTAAAATCAACTTGTCTCCAGCTTTGGCGCCAGCTGCAGTAACGTATTTGCCTTTTTCAGTTAAACCCATGACACAGCCTACCACAATCGGGTTCGCCAAGCCAGGGGTGGATTCGCAGTGCCCTCCAACTATGGCTATGCCCAACTCCTTTGCTGCATTGTGCATTTGGGTGCTTATGGTTTCGATGATTTTGCTGTCAGCGTTTTCTGGGAGCATTATGCATGAAAAGAAAAAGGCGGGTTCTACCCCAAACGTGGCGACATCATTAGCGTTGATGTTTATGGCTTCCCAACCTATCCGCTCAACCGCGCCCGTTATGGGGTCCATGGATACGATGGCGTTTTTGGTGCCAACATCCAAGACTGCGCCGTCTACTCCTGCGGTTGGTCCCAAAGTGACTTCACTGCGTGGTGCTCCGAGGTTTTTGAAAACTACCTCTTTCAGGATGTCGATTGGGATTTTTCCAGGAGGAAGCTTCATGCTTTAATCTTCTGTTAAAACTTGCTATTAAGCTGTGGTACTACGCGGAAAACCGCATGCATCACTGGTACAGCGACTATTAAGCCGATGAACATCTGAACGATGTTGAAGGGAACCTCGGCTAGAGCAACCGCAAAGGGATAGCCAATTACGAATTGTTCGTAGAGGAAATATCCCAACACCATTTCTAATCCTCCAAAAATAACTGAGATTGTGGCGCATAAGGTGAGGTTTGATATGTGTTTTCTAAGGTTCACGTTTAGGAAACCGACGATTAATCCTTCCCCGCCTTTGATGAGTAAGGTTCCTGGAGCGAACAGTCCATAGCCTAAGAAGGCATCAGATAGTGATGATCCTATTCCGCCTGCCAACGCACCGACGGATGGACCGAAAATGAGGGCTGCAATGTAGATGGTTGTTTCTCCTATGTTGAAGTAACCTGAAGTTGCAGGTATGGGTATGGGGGGAATCTGCGAAGTGACAACAAAAACTAGTGCAGCGAATATTGAAGCCGCTATTATTTTGAAAACGGCTGATTGATTATACCCTCGCTGCTTAGCCGCTGTTTTATTATTTTCCATCTTATGACTTCACGAGCCTATAGTTACAGAAATACCTACTTTGAAAC
Organism: Candidatus Bathyarchaeota archaeon; assembly: GCA_963818655.1. Lineage (GTDB taxonomy): Archaea > Thermoproteota > Bathyarchaeia > Bathyarchaeales > Bathycorpusculaceae > Bathycorpusculum. The sequence goes on along the minus strand of CAWFTD010000010.1, from coordinate 21,187 downwards.
GGCATATAAAAACATCCTTGCTTAATTTATGCACTAAAGAATTTTATTGTAGGTTTAGTATGTATCGGCATGGAGAAAGCCGAATTAATAAAGAAAATAGAGTTGCATCTGTGATGGTTTATCATGGATTCCGTTGGTCCGAATGAGAAAAATAGGAAGGCACTTTAAGCAATCGTTGTTTGGTTGGTGTTCTTTGCTTCGGTTTAGTAATTAATTTGTTGCTTCCCCCATTGACGTTAGGGTACATTATCAGTAGATCAAAAGCTTGAACTTTTTAGACAAAAATGGTTCTAAGAAACTTGGCAAATCATTTGAAGTAGTCGTCTTTGGAATTTGCTGGACGACTACTACCCAGTTAAGAAGATTAGTTTTTTTCTTGACACTTCCAGGGGATTTGCCGAAAAAGCCAGCGTTCTAGTTGAGCCTTCTGTGCTTTTGTAGCATTTCGAAGTTGCTTTTCGTCTTCAACAATCCAAGGTTGAATCTCTAAGCATTTCGCCAAGAAACATACACCAAAGCTGCTTCCAGACATAAAAAAACAAACAAAGTTCCCAACACTAATCCCTAAAAACGCTCATCCTTAAAGCCGAAAAACTTGGGCTTTCCGCATTCAACCACAACCAACCCTATCAACTGTCTAGTGAAGAAAAAACCTAATATCAAAACAAATAACCGCTCTAACCCTCCAAAGAAAGTCTGAAGTACTGATGAATAATGCGCCATGGCTTTCGCCGAGGTCCTGAGGAGAGTATGTTGCGGAAGGGGAAAATCTAAATGTGACTTCTTCGCAGAATAGTACAAACATCATGTGAGTTGCATTAAAATGAGCACTGTTAGAGAAGACCCAATTAAGATGCATAAAGACGCTAACGCGTTGATGGAAAACGGCAAATATGTTGAGGCACGTGACCTCTTCGTCAAAGTGGCAGACTTATACTATAAGGGACAGAACTATTTTGGAGCAGCAGAAATGAACTATAAAGCAGGTGAATGCAGTTTTTCACTGAAAGATTACCCGAAAGCCGCAGAGCTTTTCAAAAAATCTGCTGATGTTGCCTTAAGCAAGGGATTTGACCGTTACGGTATAAGTGGACTTGAGCAAGCGCGGGAAAGCCAAAAAGTGCTGGGTAACACCAAAGAAGTTGAAGAACTGGAGAAGAAAATTAAAGAACTCAATGATAAACAGAAAGAACCTGAGGGCGAATCATCGTTCTCTGTGTTTTCCTAAATTTCAACGGCAAAAACCATCTAAACCCCAGCTTTTTTTGTTTGTTTGTGTGAAATTTTTTGGTGTGGGTTTAGACCAATGATTCTTTTTGGAGCATTTATGCAATACTGGAAAAGCTGGTGATAAGCAATAAAATCAGATATTTGGGTGAGTTTGAAGGGTTGTCCACAGATTGAAGTATTTTTCTAGAAATATTTTTGTTGTGTGATAGAAGAAGAAGGGTTGCAATTGCATTTTGATATTTGTGGTTTGGGTTGCTTTTTGCCCTTTGGGGTTTGGATTGTTTGCTGATTGAAGAAAAAAAGGGGTCTGGAAAGGCAAATCTTCTTCTTCCATACGTTGATTAGCATTTTGGATAGCCTGGTTTGGGTTGCTTTTCTCTTTTAGGGCTTGAAATGCTTACAGATCAGAACGCCAAAAAGTCGGCGAAAGACCAAATCTTCTTCTTCAATTTGCATAAGACTAAGCGAGTTAGCTTAAAATAAAGTGTAAATACCAACAATTCGTCCGTTTGCGATTCAAGATTGATAGTTTTCCAAGTTTAAGTCTGCTTAAAAATGATTCAGTTATTAAGTTGCAAATCGCTATTTCATATAATGAGTTTTAGGTCAGATTTATGCCTGCTCTATTCAAATCCCTCTGTGAACTGCTCGAAAAAGTAGAGGCAACAAAAAAACGCCTTGAAATCATAAGCTTAACCGCAGACTACATCAAAACTCTGGGTGACGAAGAAATTGAGCCTGCAGTCAATATGATGGTTGGCAGAGCATTCCCAAATTATAGCCAAAAAACCCTTGACGTTAGCTGGTCAACCCTCACCCACATCTTTGAACACATAAGCGTCTTTGACTGGGACCTTTTTCGTCAAGCAATGGCAAGCACTGGCGACATTGGATCAGCCACCAAAGCTGTCCTTGAACAAACCAAAGCCAGAAAACAAACTCAACTAACCCAAAAATCCCTAACCATAACCGAAGTTCGAACAACCCTCGATGCCATTGCGCAAGCACAAGGTTCAGGATCAAGAACCAAAAAAGAACGATTAATCACCACGCTTATGAGTCAAGCCGAACCGATTGAAGCAAAGTATTTGGTTAAAATCTTCACTGGTGAAATGCGAACTGGACTCCACGAAGGCTTAATGGAGCAAGCAGTTGCGCAGAGCCTTTGATGTTATGATTCAAAAGGTTCAGCATGCGGCTATGGTTTTGGGAGACATCGGCGAAGTTGCGGCTATACTGAAAATGAAGGGTGCAGAGGGCTTGGACAAGGAGGGTTTTAGCGTTTTTAGACCTGTGAAATTGATGCTTGCACAAACCGCACAATCAGTGCAGGAAGCGTTGACCGAGCAGGGCGGCAAAAGCGCTTTTGAGTACAAGTATGATGGTGCGAGGGTACAGATCCACAAGCAAAACGGCAAAGTAGAAATTTTCAGTCGAAGACTAAGCGATGTTACAGCAGAGCTTACCTGAAGTTGTTGAAACGGTAAAACAGAACATTCAGGCGCAATCGACGATCGTTGAAGGAGAAGTCATTGCACTCGACAGCGCTGGTTACCCGATTGCATTTCAACATTTGATGCGGCGGTTCAGACGAATCCGAGATGTCGCTGATATGGCAGCAGAAGATTCCCATTACCCTCTACCTCTTCGACATACTCTACCTGAATGGCGAAAGCCTAATCACAAAACCCTACACCCAACGCCGCCAAATCCTCGCCCATACTGCAGGAAAAATTCAGTTATCAAACCAGATAGTAACCGACCAAATAACGCAAGCCGAAGGGTTCCTCAAAGAAGCTCTCGCAGCAGGGCACGAAGGGTTGATGGCGAAAAACCCTATCAGTCCATACACGCCAGGGCGAAGGGGCAAACGGTGGCTTAAAATCAAAACCATCCTTGAACCCTTAGATCTCGTCATCACCGCCGCCGAGTACGGTTACGGTCGAAGGAAAGGCTGGCTCTCCGACTACTATCTCGCAGCAAGAGACTCAGCTACAGGCGAGTTTTTGAATATTGGAAAGACTTTCAAGGGTTTAACTGACGCAGAAATCATTGAGTTAACCCAGCGGTTAAAAGAATCTGCCCTAACTCAGGATGGGCACCGCGTTAACGTAATCCCAAAAATCGTTGTCGAAGTTGCTTACAACGAAATTCAGCAAAGCCCCCGTTACAAGAGTCAAATGGCGCTACGTTTCGCTCGAATTACGCGGATAAGAGACGACAAATCCCCCGAGGAAGCAGACACGGTTGAGCGGGTTAGGGAAATATATGATAGGCAGTTCCGCAATAAAGGCAAATATAAAACTGACTAACAAACAATCAAATTTGGAGAATGATTAAGAGTGGATGCGGCAGAAAAACATGCATTTGCTAAGGAATTCTACAGTCGACAAACCATACTTAAAGAGATAGGCGAGAAAGGGCAGCAAAAGCTCGCCAAATCCAAAGTTGCCATTGTTGGCGCAGGCGGGCTCGGCACTGTATCTTCACTCTATCTTGCTCTGGCTGGCGTTGGTTACATCCGCTTAATAGACCAAGACACTATCGAACTCCACAACCTTCACCGCCAAATCCTCTACAACATCGACGACCTCCACTACCCCAAAACCGAAGTTGCCGCAAAAAGACTAGAAAAACAAAACCCACTTGTGACTGTTGAGGCGATTCCTGAAAACGTGAATGCCGGCAACGTCGAACGGCTCCTAAGTGGCGTGGATTGCGTGGTGGATGGGTTAGATAACATGGTTACCCGTTACCTTGTTAACCGCGCCTGCGTAAAACTGAATTCTCCATATGTTTTCGGTGCAGCTATCGGGATCGAAGGAAATCTATCCGTTTTTGCTCCACCCGAAACAGGCTGTTTGGAATGTTTGATGCCGAACCTTTCAGACTCCGACTTGCTCACTTGCAACACCCGCGGTGTTCTTGGCGCTACCACAGGAATAATCGGATCCCTTCAAGCCATGGAAACCATAAAACTCCTCGCAGGTGTAGGCTCGACGTTAAAGAATAAGTTGATGGTTTGCGACTTCAGCGACATGGATTTTACAGTTATAGACATCTCAAAAAGCACCCACTGTCCTGTGTGCCATGGCGACCTACCTTCCATTGCGGGCGGTGAGCGGCTGGTTTGGCTCTGCGGCAAAGAAACCGCCAACATAAACCCGGAAAAACCCCTAAAACTCAACCTCGACGAAGTCTACCCACAAATAAGTAAACACTTCAAAATGCGGCTGAAATCGCGCTTAGCCTTAATGTTCGATTACAAGACCTATGAGGTCAGCCTCTTTAACGGCGGACGAATGCTGATAAAAGGGGTTGCGGACGAAAAAACCGCTTTATCTGTCTACAGGGAAATTTTAAAGAAAATGAACGTGAGCTAACTTTTTGTCGCCGTTACCAAATATTTGTATCTTTTATCAAGCTGTCGATGATTTTTAGTTTCTCCACTATCTTTTGGGGGTTCTTCTCAAATCCTTTAAGATGCTCCTGCTTGTGAACATAGTAACCTGCTCACTGCTTAAGTGATTCAATGAGGTTCACTTTCACTCTACCCTCCCCTACTCGGAAATGTTGCTTCATTGATAGTTTAAATAGAGTCCTCAGCCGTAATGCGTTTTTGTTGAAAAGCTATGCAACAGAATCTAATGCAACAGAAACTAATAATGAAACCTTCAAAGGCACAAATCGCCCAGACACGGTTTACTTTTAATGTTCGAGATATTGACGGACTTTTTCCAGGATTCAAATTGGGTGACTTCGCTGTTCTCTTTGGTCCCCAATCAGTTACTTCATTAGCCTCTTCACTTTGTGTTCGCGCTCAATTGCCAGTTCAACTTGGCGGATTGGAAAGCAACGTTGTTTTCATCGACTGCGCAAACAGTTCTTCACTATCAGACATCGGACACGCAGCACAGCTTGCACAATTAGATACAAAAACAGCACTTGAACGAGTCTACAACTTGCGTGTTTACACAGCTTACCGGTTAACTTCTCTAATAATGGAAAAACTGCAAGAAGCCGTGGAAACCCACGATGCCAAACTTATAGTTGTCTCAGACATAGCAGCACCATTCTTACGTGAGAATGTGGATGACCAAGAAGCAAAAACATTCTACAGTCAAATCATGAATTACCTCTCAAACTTTGCAAAGAAAAATCATCTAATAATAATTGCAACCTATCTCTCACATGAAAGCAGCAGAAGAAACAGTGTTCTGCAAGGAATAACCACTGCGAAAGCAAACACAGTGCTACGCTTCACTAAAACCCCATATACCAAAGAAGTAGAGTTGGAAAAGCACCCCTCTTACATTTTAGGTGTTGCTGATTTGACCTCTGAAAATCAAGCCTTAACCGACTTCATGGGTACATTTAGTGACGGCAAAGATTATTTTTTAATGTAATGAAAACTAAAAACTAAAAGGAAAAAAAAGAGTTTTACTCTTTCTTTTGTTTAGGACGCAGAGAACGCACGGTTGCGCCTGCACGCCACATTTCGCTGTTACCCATCTCTTTGAGTTCTTCAGAGAGTTTTTGACGGTAGTCTGGAGCTTTGCTCTTTTCGAGGACAATGCGTGTTTCTTCGCCTGCGGCTACGAGTTCATAGAGTGAATCGAACACTGGTTGTGTTGCTTCACGGAAACGGCTTCTCCAACGTAATGCGCCGATGCGTGCGGTTTCGCTACAATTGCAGTACATCCAGTCCATACCGTTTTCATCGACAAGGCGAATTAAGCTTTGTGTGAGTTCTTCAACACTTTCGTTAAATGCCTCACTTGGGCTGTGTCCATGTTCTCGCAAAGTTTTGTATTGAGCTTCCAAGATACCTGCCAGTGCACCCATCAGTGTGCCGCGTTCCCCTGTTAGATCACTGTAAGTTTCTTTCTCGAACGTGGTTGGAAAGAGGTACCCTCCGCCGATGGCGATGCCGAGCGCTTTAGCGCGTTCTTCAGCTTTACCTGTTGCGTCTTGGAAGACTGCAAAACTGCAGTTTATACCGCTTCCGTCAACAAAGTTTCTGCGCACAGATGTGCCAGAGCCTTTTGGTGCAACCAGAATCACATCTATGTCTTTGGGTGGAATAACGCCTGTTTGTTCCTTATAGACGATGCTAAAACCGTGGCTAAAGTAAAGTGCATCGCCCGCTTTGAGGGTTGATTTGATTTTTGGCCACACTGCTTTTTGTGCTGCATCCGTGAGTAGGAACAGTTTGATGGTTCCTTTTTTAGCTGCTTCTTCCATCGGGAAAAGGTTTTTGCCTGGAACCCAGCCGTCGGCAATTGCTTTGTCCCACTCTTTTTTGAATACACCTTCTTTTTCTTGTCCAATGATTACTTTTATTCCTTGATCTCGCATGTTGAGTGATTGAGCTTGACCTTGTATGCCATAGCCAAGTGAGACGACAACCTCGTCTTTTAGGATTTTTTGGGCTTTTGCCAATGTGAATTCTTCTCGAGTAATGACGTCCTCTTTGACGCCTCCGAAATCCATTTTCACCATTTTCTATGTAACCTCAGCCACTCCATTTATCGGTCGGGATAATTAAGAATTATGTTAAGAATTCCCAAGATAATTATGCGTCAAATTCCTACCTGGTAGTTGGTAATGATTTGGCTCAGTAATTAAGAATTATGTTGGGATTTCCTGCGATAATTATGCCACTGACCACCCAGATGTGCCAGCGGATTTGAGTTCAACCCTCTTCCGCCACCAAATGAAGGAACGTGGACTTAGCTTAATCAATAGATGTAGACAAAAAAGCTCTTATCTCTCTACATTTATCCTAAGATTATGAGAAGGAAACTCTTAGTTGCCTCAACAACAATAGTAGTCATCCTTCTTTTGGGGATTGTTTTAGTTATTTTTCACTTCAACAATTTACAACAACCCCAGATACCCTATAAACATCCACCAATGATAACTGGAACATATTCTCCAAGTAGTTTCCTAAACACTAGTCAAGGCTCAACTTTCCAAGTAAACATTACACAAACTTCCCTACTAGACACTGAGTTATCTCTGCCCTTTGAAAGCCTAGAAATTATGGCCTATAATGACAGTACAGCTCAGATTCCTAAAGGTGAGCTATTTAGTTACAGTTTTAGTAAAAATCCTCTAATTATTCCACCAAATGGAACTAACTCAACTATTCTGACAGTCATAATGGCTGGTGACGCTCCAATTGGAAAATACCTATTCTACATAAAATATGGAAACAGCAACATCACTTATGTTGGTGGACATAGCCTAATAATCACTGTGGGAGCTGCTAATGTTGGGATAACTGAATTCTCACTTAATGGCTATTATAACCCAGTTGGTGTTGTTTGGATTGATATGTTTAATCTTACCTATACCAACAATGGAACAACAGATGTTGATAACATAACAATCACCTTTACTACAAATAGCACATTTGAAATAACTAGAGAAATAGATGTTTTTGAACCAGCTCCCAACCAAAATAATACTATCCGTTCTTTTGTGATGGGGGAGCCATATTCTTTGGGCGACATCAAGGCAGATGATACAAAAGAATTCATTGGTGGCATTTGGAATTATCTTGGTGATTCTTCTAAGGTACATGGATTTGCCTTTACTGCTACCTTAAAATCCAATGATACTTTTCTAGACCAAGCAACAATTATGATTCCAGCACTTATCTGATTTTGAGTCAAGAATCTTTGACTAACCTTAATGAAGAGGAGAGCTCACAAAATTAATATCTGTCTTAAAATCGATGCCAATAATTATCTCTCCATTTTCCAGCCTAATTAAGAATTATGTTGGAAAATCCCTTGATAATTATGTTCCAAATGCTCAAGCTACAGTTCGCGCGAAACTGAAGGTGGGGAATTTAATCTGGAAGCTTGTGGAGTCTTTTCCGCTCTTGAGTCTACTATTTGTCTAAAATAGGAAATCCAATAGGGAAACTAATTTTCTGGTAACAAACCAATCAACAGAATCGGAACTGGTATGGGAAGCAAGCGAAAATCCTTCTAGTTGAAGAGGAATTCACCTGACTGAACGTGGCGTAATCTTCGTCGCAAGAAATAAGAGCCGCTGAATGACCTCTTTATTATCATGAAGAAGATAGACCAGCCCAAGGGCGAGTCTTCATCTCAGCTGATAGACGCGAAGATCAAGGATTTGGGCGATTGGCGGGGTGAGACGTTATCTTGGATCCGGGCTCTAATCAAGCAGGCCGACCCAGACGTCGTAGAGGAGTGGAAGTGGGGAGGTGTTCCGGTGTGGTCTCACAGCGGGCTGATCTGCACCGGCGAGACATACAAGAACGTCGTGAAGATGACCTTCTCCAAGGGCGCCTCGCTGAGGGACCCTTCGGGCCTCTTCAACTCCAGCCTCGAAGGTAACGCAAGGCGGGTCATCGACTTTCACGAAGGTGACAAGGTCGACGGGGAGGCCCTGAAGGCGCTCGTTCGCGCATCGGTGGCGTTGAACATCCCATAGTCGACGGGTCCAACGACCAGTAATTTCTTTCCTGCCTTTATTAGCTTAATCAGACCTGAAATTGCGAAGAATTCAAGTTAACAACATCACCATATTTTTATTTTCACAATGCGGGGCTGATATGCGCACTCTTAACAAATGTCGTCGGTCAAAAACTGGCTGACTTGCTTCCGGAAAAGGCTTAAACTTTTCCGCTGCTTAAAAACTAACAGTAAATTCAGAGAAAATGACACATCAACTATTTACTATGGTTAGTTTTTTTGGGTGTCTCTTCATTTGAAATCGGCAAAAATGTCTCAATTCTTTTATTGATGCTTTGCTTTTTCTTTTGGACCTCTTTGAGTCTATATTTGAAGTCTGTTTTGTGTGTTAAGCTATTTACTTTGGATTTTTTTCCTGTCATTTCTTTTCTACCTCTAAAAATTTTTTGATTCGAAGAATTTGATTTCTTATCGAGCATGGAAACATTGTTTCCATTAATCCCTCATCTAAGGCGGTAGTGTATAAGCAGTTTTCGGTTCCGTATATTTCGCTGGGAAGAGGAGATTAAAGTTTAATCTACCCAACCAATTTCACGGAAAAGTCCTGTTTGGTCTGGGTAAAAAGCTGTAAGCTCAAGAAGCGCAGGGGTAACATATCTTTAAAGCAATTAGAACCAGTAACAAATAACAGTAGCACTTTTTAGTTTCTGATTCAGGTGTTGCCCATTGATTTTTGGTATTTTGCTTAAGCACTGTTTTACTTCTTTGAATTGTCGGCTTGGGTCTGTTTCGAACGATTGGCGTTGGCTTGCTTCTGTCTCGAACTATTGGCGGCATTTGCTTTTCTTGCTATACTGCTCCTGTTTGGGGAAGTTGTTATTCCTTCTGGTCTGTGTTGTTTACGCAAAAACATTCACCTAAATTATATAGTACTTTGTTCTTAATTTGTCTTACATTGAATGCCCGAAATATATTATTTTGAGTTTTACTTCATTTAAATAACTGCCAATGCTTTAGAGAGCATTTCTCGTTTGCGCCAGTTATTTGAAATCATAGTGATAATATAGCGGATAATTATGGGTTTTAGTTGTCCTTCTCCAAGTGAAATTAAGAATTATGTTGGGAATTCCTGCGATAATTATGCTCAATGGGCCAAAGCAAACCCCACGTTAATTTTAGTGCTCGTTTAGAAGTTGTTTTAGAGGCAAAGTTGGCAAACATTCATATTTCATACCAAAATCTTTGGTAATGGCTAGATATCCTATGGTAAACAAACTCTTCACTTTAGCATGTATAATCCTGATTGCCGTATTGCTCTCTCTGCCGCTGACTCGCCCTGAACCAACTTACTCCGCATATTACAGTAATAGTTTTGACTCAGCCTCATCAATTAATGATGGGTACTGGTCAGCTAGTAGATAGTGAGATTCAGACCTTAAACGGCGTAAAAGTGCTCGAGATCAACGGTGAAGCATCGTTCAATCCTCAACATGGCAGCTATGCCTTGGACAACTTTACCGTTCAATTCGATGTTTACCATAACTTGATGTATGAAAATAACACGGCTTACAGTGGTCCATTTTACCAGTTGTGTGATAGCCAGAACAGATCAATAATTCTGCTGGGCTATTTCCAAATTGAAAACAACGGTGAGACCCATTGTGAGGGATGTTTTGAAAACCTGATGACTTACAACCACTATTACTTCCCATACAGTCCTTCATCTGATTGGTCAACTTGGCGTCTTACGGGATATATACGGCAAATGACTGATGACGGGCTTTATTGGGGTAACTTTACGCTACAAATAGACAACGAAACAATAACATCGTTTAGAAGCGACTCTATCATACCTGAAGGAACAGTTCACTGCATCACTAACGAAGAAGTCAAGCCGATAGTATACTTTAACATCTACCCGCTACCCCAAACGGGCGGTATGACCATTCCAACCGCGTCAAATAATCACGGTATCATCTACAGCTTATTATCCAACAAAGTCACTTTGGCACAAAACAGTCAATCAATACCCACATACGTTGATAACTTCTTTTACGGTTACGCCGATGCTGTTCCTACGTCCCAAACTTCACTTTCCACACCTACGCCAATCCCTACTCCATTTCCTACGTCTCAAGGAGGAGAAAATAACATGGAATCAACTCCAACCCCAACTGTTCCAGAGTTCTCTTCAGGGACAATTCTATTTTTGTTGACTATATTGGTAGCAACTGCTGGTTTGCTAGTCTACCACAAAAAACACAAGCGCAAAATGTAGGGCAAAATTTTTTCTAAATTTTAGAGCATTTTCGAGAAGTCATCGTACACTTTGCTTCTGTGCCCGACAAAAAGAATGACGACTTGATTTTTGTTTTTGTCTATCTCGTAGATGACTCGGTAGTCGCCTACTCTTAGGCTCCAGAAATCAGATTGCTTGAGGGGTTTTCCGAGTTTGTCGGGGTTTTCACGTAGTTGTTTTGCACTTTTGAGTATTCTGGTGCGGATGTGTTTTTCTGCTTTTTGAAGTTCTTTTGCTGCCTTAGGATGCAGGAGTATCTTATAGCTCACTATAGTTCCTCTATGGGAATTAGGGATTCTGGGTGTTGTTTTGCCTCTTCGCTTCTCTTCATGAGCATATTAAAGAAAACGCATGTTTTTTCGCGTTCTTGGTAGTGTGAGATGATTGATTTTATGGCGTCGCTTCGATTTTTGAAGCGCCCCTCAGCTATCCAATTGTCTATTTCTTCGATTGTTTTTTGTGGAAGACGTAGTTGTACTTGAGCCAAATAAACCACTGTAAACAGTACTGTTTACAACCCACTTAAACGTTTCCTGAAGCCCCAATTGCGGAGACATGATTTGTGTTCATGACAGGAAATGTTACTCCTGTGGCTTTGTTCGATAGAGAAAATCCTCAGTCTATGTCAACTGAATTTTGAGGGTTTTCTTGTCAGGTGTTCATCAGTTTTAGAAGAATCGCTTTCGCCGAGTACAACCTATTTTCTGCCTGCTCATAAATTACCGATTTGGGGCTTTCAATGGCTTCAACGCTTATTTCGTAGCCCCGGTGAATAGGCATGTCATGCATGACGCATGCGTTACTGCCTTTTAGCAATTGAGCGTTGATTTGGTAGGGCATCATTAGTTTAATGCGTTTTTCTTTTTCTGCCGCAAACTTGGGGTCAGTGAAGAACTCCATATCAATCCACGTATCTGTATAAACAAAATCTGCATCTAAAACAGCCTTCTTTACGTCCAGTGTTGATTGCCAAAGCCCAGTTTTCTTTGCTTCAGAGAGCAGCTCGTCATCCCTTGCTGCCTCGTTAAATATTGGTGTAATGGTCGTCAATTTGACTCCTGTTTTTGTGCATCCTTCGATTAGTGAGTTGGTTACGTTGTTGTGAACGCCGATGTAAACTAGTTTGGCACCCTCAAGTTTGCCATGTTTTTCTTTTATGGTGATTAGGTCTGCTAATGCTTGACTTGGATGGTACATCTCATCACAGCCGTTTATAACTGGAACACGGGAAGCCTTAACCATCTTGAGCAAATCTGAGTCACAAAGTAGTCGCGCCATTATGAAATCAACGTTGCGCGATAAATACTGTAGTTCATCAGCTATGTCTGCTAATGCAAAATTGGTGGTGCGCCAATCAATGTATAATGCATGACCGCCAAGCTGAGTCATCGCAACCTCAAATGAAACCCTTGTGCGTGTGGAAGTCTTCTGGAAAATCAACGCTGCTGACTTCCCCTCAAGGGCTTTAAGATACTTCTTTGGGTTATGCTTAACTTCAATGCCTAAATCAACTATGTCGTTAAGATCTTGACCGGTTAAATCTTTGAAATTAATGAGATGCATCTTTTCTGTGCCTTCAATACGCTGAACCAAGCATGCAATTATAAGCTTTATGCAAAACCTTTTTCCACAACAAGCATGAACCAGTTAGAAGAGAGAACATGATTCTTCTGGTAGCCTCAAACAAGGATGTTGCAAGCCTAAACATCAAAGAACAAATCCTCAATCACTACCCTTTCCGCAAGGACACTGAAATTTTTCAACATAACCTCATCTACACCGCAGAGATAAACGACAAAACAGTGAATCTTGTTACTTTGGAACTAGAGTCCGTAAAGGCTCAAGACCTACCCGACAAGTTTCCAAACGTTGAATTAATCGTTTTTATCTCACGGCACAGTAGCCAAAGCGGTAAACCTACATTATCTGTTCATCCACCTGGCAATTTTGGTGATGCGGAACTTGGTGGATTGCCCCGGAAGCTTTCAATTTCTCCTGCCCTCGCAATGCAAGATGCTCTAAAAGCGCTCGTGCACTTTAAAGAACATTTAAACCTCAAATATGAGGTCTCATTTGAAGGTACTCACCATGGTCCAAGCTTGAATATTCCGTCTATGTTTGTGGAGTTAGGGAGTTCCCCTGAGCAATGGAGCGACTTGAAGGCCGCTGAAGCTGTTGGGCATTGTGCAATGACAACAATTGCCAACTTTTCAGTACCCACCAGCTCTTGTGTACTCGGTATAGGCGGGACCCACTACAATCAAAGATTCTCGCTTATGGCGTTATTGGGTGAAGCTTCCTTCGGACATATGATTCCCAAGTACGCGGTGCATTTAGTTGATTCTGAGATGTTGTCTCAGTGCATAGAGAAATCTTTGGAGAAGGTGTCGCTGGCTGTTCTTGATTGGAAAGGAATAAAGAGCGAGGATAAACCAAATTTGCTCTCTGCGTTGGAAACGGTAGGTTTGCCTTTCAGAAAAGTGTGATTTTCTTCTGTAAAGGAAGATTTAAAAACCTTGATACAGTAGCTTTTAAACTAAAAAGTTACAGTAACGTTTATTATATATTAGTGAAATCTTGAGTGTGCGGTAAAAATGGGCGTAAAAGATTGGCTAACACAGGCAGCAAGAACCTTAAAGCTCGCCATAAAACCTGGACGTGAAGAGCTCTGGCTCTCAATAAAAATCAGTCTTCTAGGTATAGGTGCAGTTGGCTTAATTGGGTTCGTAATTAAACTGTTGTCTTACGCCGTAGGCGGCGCTGCTACATCAAGCTCAGCAACAGCTTAGAAGGAAACTTGACCATGGATAAAAAAGAAGAGCTAAACCAAGTAAAAATATTCGTAGTAAAAACAACAACCGGTCAAGAACGCAACGTAGCACGTTTAATCGCGTCGAAAGTTGAGATGTCCCATATTCCAATAAAATCTCTTCTTGTTCCAGACACCCTCAAGGGCTATGTGTTCATTGAAGCAGATGGACCACACCTCGTGGAAGAAGCTATCACGGGCGTCAGACACGTCAGATCCAGAATTCCAGGGCTAGTAAGCTTTGCCGAAATAGAACGGTATATTGTTCGTAAACCGGTCATGGAAGATCTAAACGAAGATGACGTTGTAGAAATTACTGGTGGGCCATTCAAAGGTATGCGTGCTAAAATCACAAGACTCGATAAGTCAAAGGGCGAAGTTACACTCGAATTGCTTGAAGCAACATTCACTTTGCCTATCACAGTACATTCAGATTATGTAAAACTAGTTGAAAAAGCAAAATAAACGGTGAAACAAAATGGCAGATAGAAAAGTTGTAGAATTGATTGTCAGCGGCGGACAAGCCAATGCAGGTCCACCATTAGGTCCAGCTCTTGGTCCACTAGGCGTAAACATAGTGGCTATTGTAAACAAAATCAACGAAATCACAAAAGAATACGCCGGAATGAAAGTTCCAGTAAAAATAAGTGTTGACACTGAAGAGAAAACCTTCGAGGTAACCGTAGGTACACCTACAGCATCGGCACTTATAGTTGCTGAACTCAAAGTTGAGAAAGGCTCAGGTACTCCCAACACTGTTAAAATCGGCGATTTAACCATTGAGCAGATGATAAAGATCGCAAAAATTAAAGGTCCTCAACTTTTAGCACCGACCCTTAAGAAGGCAACAAAAGAGTTACTTGGTACTTGCGTGAGCTTAGGTGTTACTGTAGAAGGGAAAGACCCAAGAGAAGTCCAGAAAGACGTTGACGCTGGCAACTACGAACAACTATTCGTTACCGAACAATGATAAGCGAATATTTTTATAATGGGTTTCCAATCCCTCATTGGCACGAGGCTTAAAAATGCCCCTAGACAACAAGACTATATCCGAAGCAATTAAACAGGCAAAGGCAAAGTCTGGTCAGAAAAAATTTAACCAGACTGTAGATTTGATTCTCGACATCGTCGAGATCGATATGAAGGCGCCAGAAGGCAAAATCCAAGAGGTCGTAGAGCTTCCCCACATCACCGGTAAGCCCAACAGAATCTGTGTTGTTGCTTCAAGCGGAGATTTCATCGTAAAAGCCAAGAACTCTCAAGCTGACAGAGTAATAGAACGTGCAGATTTAGATGCGTTAAACGGAAAAAAGAAAGAACTTCGCAAAATCGCTACCGATTTTGATGTTTTCATATGCGAAGCCCCATTAATGCCACTTGTAGGCAAAACGCTCGGTCCAGTCTTGGGTCCACGCGGAAAGATGCCTATTCCAGTCCCACCGAACGCCGACATTGCATCTCTAATTAATAAACACCGCAAAACTGTGGTTGTTCGCATGCGTAGCCAACCAATCATCCAAGTCTCCGTTGGTTCCGAGCAAATGAAAGATGAGGAACTTGTCGATAACACTATGACTGTTCTTCGTGTTTTGGATGGAAAATTAAAACGTGGATTGAAGAACGTAAAGTACGCTTTCATCAAGACATCCATGGGTGAACCAATCAAAATTAAAGCTTAAGAGAAGAAAATTTATGCCGTCCCAACAAGTATTAGAAGCAAAATCAACCGAAGTAGATGCAATAAAGGACATACTAAAAGGGTACAAGTCCATCGGCATCGCCAGTCTCAAGAAGGTTCGCGCTTCCCAACTTCAGGAACTAAAGAAAGGTATGGCTGGCAAAGTTTACCTTCGTGTCCTAAAGAATACACTTATCAAAATCGCCTTAGAAGAGATGAATCAGGCAGAGCTCAAGAAGCTTGAGGAATACTTGGAAGGATCAAACGTTTTCTTGTTCACTGATCTTAACCCATTCAAACTGGCATTGTTGCTGGAACGCGGCAAAGTTAAAACAACCGCTAAATCAGGCGACATAGCTGCGATGGATGTAGTTATTCCAGCAGGAAACACGGCTCAACCTCCAGGACCAGTTATCAGCCAACTAAACGCAGTTGGATTACCAACCAGAATCGAGTCAGGTAGCGTCTGGATCAGTAAAGACACATTGGTGGTCCGTAAGGGCGAAATCATCAACGAACGCCTAGCAGGAGTTCTCTCAAAACTTGGCATTAAAGCAGTTGAACTCGGCATATCAATGCGCGCAGTCTTCGACAACGGCTTAATCATAACTGGAGACCAACTCAAAGTTGATGTTGACGCTACACGCAAGAGCGTTCAAGCAGGAAACTCAGAAGCCTTCGCATTAGCACTTGAAATAGGCTACGCAAGCAAAGACACCATAAAACCACTTCTACAGCGTGCTCACCAGAAAGCAGTCGCATTATCCGTAAGCGCAACCATACCTACAAAAGACACCATTGCCGACATTATCCGCAAGGCAAATGCTGAAATGACCAGCCTAAGAGGCGTTGCTGAAAAGGTTAAGCCCAAAGCTTAATCTAAATTTTTCCGTTTTCTTTTTAATTAGAAATTTTTTGTTTTGCAGTGTAAGTTGTTTTTCTTTTCTTAATTCTCACGGAAATAAAGAATAATCGGGATAAATTATCGGTTGAACGATGTATTTGATCCCATAGTCCGGTGGTCTTAATGGTCGTGATGTTCAACAGTACCGTTGGATTTCAGTTTAGGAACAAAGGTTATGTAGGTAGCTTTTGATAGAACGAATTGGGGAGAAAATGTTTTATGGGCTCTAAAAAAAGTTTTGCTCAAGGCTTTCTGGTCGCAACAGGATTAATCTGGGTATTCAACGTAGTCGCACTCGTGAATGGCGGGGATGCATGGCTAGGGCTAATGTACCTATTAATCATGCTTATCCCAGCAATGGGCATAACTCTACTCAAACTGAAAAACCCAAACTCACCATCAAAAGACAAGGTGAATAGATGGAGGAATCTGCTATTCTCTTTCCAAGGCGTGGCTTTAGGCTTCTGGCTCTTTGACATTTTAACAACCTTTTATGCCATAGACGTAACCCGTACTTCGATAGAACTTAATCCCTTAGGTTGGCCATTGGGTATTTTGGGGGCGTTCGCGTTCTATGGTCCTACCTTGGTGTTTTCTTATATTTTGTTATTTAGGTTGAAGGAAAAAGTTTCCTTTTATGCGGCTTTTCCGTTGACGCTGATCACGTTGGGTATGAGTGTTATGAATTTGGCTGCGGGAGCCCAAAATTTTCAAGTATTCGTTGAGACTGCATCGTTGGAAAGTGGAGTGCAGTATGGATTGTTAGAGTTGATTCTTGCTACAAACTTGATTGTTCTGTTGGTGTTGAAGTGGAAGGTTGCTCAGCCAAAAAAAATTTTAAATTTAGGACCCTAGAACGTGGTTTTTTTGCCTTTTATTTAAAAATTAGAGGCCGCTAAGCGGGTTGTTGCATCAGCTTGCAACAGCACAATTTTATATGTTTTCAAGTGTTACTCTATAAACAAGGAGACTGCAGCTCTGAGAAGTTGAGCAGGTCTAGTTGCTAACAAAAGATGAGGTTCTTTGCATTTTTCTTTCCTTCCTTATCTTCTGTTTGCTTCTTAGACCTGCCCTACAGTTACTTTATTCCGTTTTGCGGATAAATGACATAATTTTAGTTGCAAAGGAAGAAATTTGCTCTATAATTTTTTTGTCATGACGTATGCGTCTTCGCCATCAGTGTAGTAGCCGTTGATTGTTCGGGTGACTTCAAAGCCTAGATTCTTGTAGAGTGATATGCCCCCTTCGTTTGTAACACGCACTTCTAGAAAGCATTGTTTTGCTTTATAGTATTCCATGCCTTCCAGCGCCTTTTTGATTAATGCTGAAGCCATGCCTTTACGTCTGCTCTGCGGCAAAACTGCAATAGAAACCACATGTCCTTTGCGTATTAAGCCGCCTAAACCATAATTTGATAGCCCGACTTCGATGCGGCACATGATATATCCACCGATTTTTCCGTTTTCTTCAGCAACAATGAAGGCTTCGGGGAATCTTTGGTGGAGATCCACAAAAAAGAAGTCGGTGTAATTCTCTGGAAGACAAACACGGTTGATTTGCATTACGCTCTGTAAATCGTCTGGATTGAATTTTCGCAGCGTGAAGATTTGTTGCATTTTCTTTCGCCTTCTAAACCAGATTTCAAGTTGAAACTTAAAGGTTACGCTTTAAGGCTCAACCGCGCGCTTCTTGGTAGTTGTGGGGTAAGCAAAGGTTTAGTTTTTTGTTTCTTCTGGCGCCTTAAACACTGGCAACGTGCAGCTTCCATAGGGTATTGCCCAAACCCTTGAGGCGGAACCTGCAATTCTGAAGGCTTCTGCTAAAGCGTCGTTGATGGCTCGTGCAGTTTTGAGTTTGAATACGCTACTAGCATAGTACTCTGGCAGGGAAGACACTAAGATTATCTGGTGATTCGCCAGCGCTTTTAGTAGGTAGTAGGTTTTGTATCCTCCGAGGACAAAGTTGCGCTTTATTTCGCGTTCCACGTTCTTAATATCTGCTAAACGTGTCATCCAATCATAGAACACTTGGTTGCCATGTCCCTTGGGCATTCTGCAACAAGGATTATTACTCCACCCCGTTTAACAGCGTCCAAGGCGTTGTCTAAGCCTTTGTAGGCTTCGTACAGGCTCACGTCAGCTGGGTGCCCGCCTGCGCTTACCACAATGATGTCAGCTCGTCGATCCACAGTTACACGATACATTTCCTCATACAGTTTCACTGCTTCCAAAAATGCTGCTTCCAAATCACCAGCAAAGGCTTTTACAACTTCGCCTTTCCGGTTTACAACCACATTAACGATAAAATCAACCTTAGCTAACCGCGCTGCCTCAGTCATATCCACATGCACAGGATTATCCACCAAATTACCCGATCTCGCGTTAGCGCTCACAAGCATGCTGTGGTTTTGTTTGATGGTTTCTTCACCACAAATTCCTGGCAAAACACCCTTCCTTCCCCCACCATAACCTGCATAATAGTTAAGGTCAACATCGCCCAAAAGCACCTTAACATCAGATTCCATGAACACGCGGTTCACCGCAACTTTGTTGCCATGAGTCTTAGTTGTGCCCACATGAACTAAATCTGCTGCCTTGCAATTGTGACTAACCGTTTTCAGCCGTTTCAGTGCCTCTTCACCAATCAACTTCGCAGCTTCTTCAGGTTTTACTGTCCCGTAGGTTCCGCAGCCGAAAACAATCGTGACGTTCTCGTCTTTTACACCTGCCCCATTAAGTTCAGCGAGGATGGGCAAAAGTAGGATTTCGCCTGGCGTTTTGCGAGTAGCAACATCTATAACTACCGCCACTTTGCTTTCGGGCTTGACGATTTCGGATAATCGTTTGCTGCCTATTGGTTCCTTTAAGGACCGTTCAACCTCAATCTTCGCGTCTGCAACGGCAGGATGTTCTTTAGGTTCAATTGTTCCTAAGAGGTTTCGCGCTGGAATTCGAACGCACACGTCGGTTTTTCCATAGGGAAGCCAAACATCAACCATGTCAAGTCACGCTAACTAATTTACATGTACTCGACGTAAGAAACTATTAAGCCTTATCAAAATACTGTGAATTTTTTGAGAAAAAAATGACGGAGAAAAAAATATGCCGGCGACAATATTTAATCATTTAAGCTCTGAATGCAAAACGAAAGAGCCGGTTCGACTCGCTGGTTTGAAATCCCCTATGTTTGAGTATAGTCGTTTTCTGCAGTCTTCGGAATAATGAAATTTTGTTGTTACGCAACTTCTTTTAAACGCTCCTTGCATAGTAGTTCTTGAGGAATCAAGACAGTGTCCATTCAAAAAACGCCAGAAGAAAAACTAGCATACTTTTCGTTTGAGCTCAACAACTACTCCGGGAATCCTCCGCAAAAACTCCTGCCAAAACATTTGCCATTGACCCCGTGGATGTCAAAGCTAAAAATCTCCGAAACGTAGATGCCATCCTAATCACACATGAACACTACGACCACCTCGACCCGCCTTTAGTTATTGAAATTCAAAAAGCCACGGACTGTACAGTAATCGCTGACGCTGCCTCAGCCAAAACGCTCAAACTCGCACTCCCAAACGACAAACTCAAAGAAATTAAACCGGGCATGGAAATCAAAATTGGTGAAGTCTCAGTAAAAGCCGAAAGAAGCAATCACCCTGCCCAAGCCCCAGTCACATACATTATAACTAGCGAGGACAACTTGAAAGTCTTCCATACGCGACAGTCGACCCTATCCCGAACTCGCCAAGCTTGGGCAAAAAAGAAAACTCGATGTGGTCTTCTGTACAATCGGCATTGCTCCAGGTGCTTCACCGCAAACGGGTTTTGAGATTGCTTGGTTAACTAAGCCGCAGCTTGCAGTACCCTACCATACTGGAACCGTTGCAAGCCAAAAGGAATTCGAGGAACTTTTGAAGAAGGAACTGCCGAGAACCGCATGTTTGATTCCCCAACAAAGCAAGATTTATCAGATCTCAAAGAGGAAGTAAAAAAATGGTAACTAAAACCCAAAGCTTAACTCCGAAAGAGAGAATGGCAAACATTCTCTTCAAAATGACGCCATCAAATTCGGGGTCTTCAAACTCTCAAGCGGAAAAGCAAGCCCTTACTATATAGACCTTCGAGTAATCCCAAGCTTCCCAGATGCGTTCCATGAAATTCGCGAATCCTACCTGCAATACATAACGAGACCAAAATTCGGAACTAAAAACTTCTGACAGTCGCAGCCATACCTTTCAGCCGGAATCCCCTTCGCCTCCCAATTGCTTACAACCTCAAAAAAACCCTTCCTTTACGTGCGCAAGGTATCCGCCTTCACGGTAGAGAGCGACGAGTAGAAGGGATTTTGGCTTCAGGAGACAAAGTCTTGTTAATCGACGATTTGTTAACTACAGGCTTAACCCTCAAAAAAGCTGCAGATGCCGTAAGAGCTGAAGGAGGAGTAGTCACTGAAGCTGTGGTTTTCCTTGACCGCGAAGAAGGCGGAAAACAACTGCTCGAGAAGAACGGCATAAAACTTCACGCATTGCTGAAAATAAGCGAAACTGCAAACACACTCTATGAAATGGACGCAATTGACAAAGAAAGCCTGAAAACAATTCTAAAACAAGTAAAGAAGCATTGAGAGCAGGATCTATTCGTAGAAGATTAGGCTGGTTTCTTCGAGTAGCGAATGTAATTTATCCACTGCATCGTAAGTGTCTTGTTCTTTCTTGCCTCCAGTGCAAACCAGTTTTCCACGGAAAGCAGAATCACAACTTTCGGCTCTGCCATACGGTAGATTAAACCGGGAAACTGTTCAGGCTCATACATGGCGTGTT
>CAWFTD010000009.1:0-40208 GCA_963818655.1 Candidatus Bathyarchaeota archaeon | reverse complement strand
AATACATTCTAATAGCTAAATGGGTGGCGTTCAAGAGAAGATTACTGACATTAGGGATAAAAATGAACTCAACAAAGAAAAGTAGTGTTGGTTTGATTCTTGCGCTGATTTTACCGCTTCTAATTGTCCAACCGCTGCCTGTCGTATCAGCAGAGGTGACTAACCAAGAGAAGGCAGTAGATTTCTTAGGTGATGTTGTTGGACTGGATTTAGCGAAATACAATGTAGCTCTGAAATGGTACAATGACTATTCTTCATATGCAAATAGGCTTTATGATGCAGACTTAACGTGTGATTTAAAGTCTGAAACCAGTCAGATGTCTGCCAAGTTTTTCTTCAAGAATAACGCCAATTTGGTTTTATTAGAATGAGAATTAAAGGTCCAATGCTCCTTACTCAATCAACCACTGATCGACTTGACGCAGCCAAAGGCTTCATGGATAGGTACCAAGCCTTCACAGGAAGTTCATATCTAGAGCCGCTAACGCAAATGCTCCACAACGTAACAGAGCCGAAGAATATGACAGTAACTGTTAATGACTTGAGGCTCAAAGTGGAGCCAGTCCTGTTGGGGAAGATTTTATAACTTTTCAGTGGATGTACACCCCCAACGGAATACACAATAGATACACCAGAATAACGCTAATGTTTGAAAAAGGCGTTTTTTTGCAATTCTCAGACAATTGGAACAACTGTCTCGTGGGCAGTTCAGAAGTGAATTTTGCTGAGGAGCAAGCTATAAGCATAGCTAAAGAGCACATCCAGACCTATTCATACATGTTCGGGAATAAGTCTATCGGCAACCTGACAGTCAAGGAGAGTCTTCCACCCCTAACGAGTCTTTCTATGCAGATCAGAAAAGCTAATCTTCTGTACCCTTGCTGGGAGCTGCTCGTACCTCTTGCCGAGGTTTACCCAGGTTTTGTCACTGGTATGCGCGTTTATTTGTGGGCTGACACGGGTGAGCTTTCGCTCATCCAGAAATCAGGCGGTGGCGGAGGCGGAGCTGTTCCTGAAACCTCAGAGGATGCTGCTGTAATCACTGAAGAGTCAACTCCCACCCTTTCCCAAACAGAGAACAACCAAGCCTCATACGTGCTTATTGCCGTTGTTTCATTAGTAGCGATAGCAGTTGTGGGTGCTGGTTTGCTGGTTTACTTCAAGAAGCATAAACCTAATTCTGATTTAGTCAAGAAACTTTAGTCAAGAAAGTTTGACAAAAAACCTCTTAAGCAAACTCACTCTCATAATATAGCAGGAACGGTCAAATGCCAAAGAAACTGTTGGCAACAACAATCATAATAGCATTAGCAATTACAATGTTATCAGCAATGTCTATGGTTAGTGCAAATTTTATGCCAGTACATAATCACATTAACATCGTCTCCCCTTGATATTACGGCTAATCCTTCTCTTCATTACAATTATCAAAATAGCACAGTAAACCTAACAATTTCAGTATATTATGTTAAAGAGGGCTCATTTAACCCACCTAAAGTTAGCCTCATATCTTACAGCTTAGATGGACAACCATTAGTATACCTAAGAAACCTCACAGTGACAAATTGGTACTACTCTCATATATACCAAGACATCACAAACTATAGAGCCACAACTACCTTAGAGAACCTATCTGACGGTAACCACACAATACAAGCATATGCCAATGACATGTCAACGTCTAAAACTTTTACAGTAGATTCGCACTATGTGGTTCCAATCATAAAGATTCTATCTCCAACAAATCAAACCTACACCAGCGATGTACCCTTAGTCTTTACAGTTAACACAGACTTCACTCATGCCAGTTATGTAACGTGGCCAAAAACAATGGATACCCATTTAAAAGGTCAACTTACTGGAAACTCAACCTTAGAGAATCTATCAAGTGGCAACTATGTTATAGACGTCTATACAACCACAAGCAAAGGTGACCATATTGTGGCATCTGCTGCCTTCTCTGTATTAAACACCAATTACTTACCTACGTTATACAATAATCTCCCAAAAATAGGAACAATAGCAATAATCACTCCCAGTATTATTGGCGTTATAGTTCTCACCTTAGCGTGTGCTCCAATCACTATTGTGATTGTAATAGTGGCTGTTGCTTCAATCTTATTAGTTAACTTCAAGAGAAGAAAGGGGAAGCCATGAAGAGAAAATATACCCTGTTTATTGTAGTGCTTGCAGTCTCAATGTTGATTGGGATACAAGCAGTTGAGGTAGCAAATGCTAATCCAGTTCCTTCTGGCGGTTACCCAAAACCATCCAAAGACCCACAAGTATTTCCACCTAAGATATCAATACTATCCCCAACAAATGGTACAAATAATGCCTCTAACACTATCACTTTTGCCTTTTCTGTAAATGCTCCTGAATCACCATCACCAAATACAACTGATAGCCACATTTGGTGGATTTATTATAGGACAGACTGGCTGCATGATACAAAAGACGCAATTGCACCCTCACCTAAATATGAATGCGTATTTTACAAACAATATAAAGAAAGGGTAGATTATAAAGAATTTAATATTACTTTTAAGGGAGTACCTAAAGGAAATCATACTATAGAAGTTACTGCAACAGGAGCTCTTACATATACTGAAGGGCAAAACAGATTTTCGTATTCTGGTGACAGTGTAGCATCAGTTTACTTTATTGTTGAACCCTCATCAAATCAAATAATTAATATCCCTAATGTTTTGGACAGTTCATTTATGTTGGCAATTATTGTGATAATAGTTGTTGCTTTAATCTCAATTGTTTACTTTAGGAGGAGAAGAGGTAAACAATGAAGACAAGATATGCTGTTTTTGCTGTAATCTTTGCTCTTCTTTTAGTTGTTGGGATTCAAGTTGTTGAGCAAGTGGATGCCCCTTTTTTGTGTGTCAAAGCTAATCCGATGTTCATAGAAGCCCCTGCGCCAGCGAACTCAAACCCCATCATCAGAATTGAATCCCCAAAAGAGAACGCGACTTACACTAATGGAACAATTAACGTATGTTTTACTGTAACTGGCTCTAAGGATCCAAGTTTTGTTGATATGAGTCTTACTGGGTGGTATAGGGGAGATTGGATGAACAATTCTGAGAGAGCATATGGTGAAGTTGGAGTATATTATAGGATTCCTATTTTCTTGCAATACAACTTTAACGTCACGGATATACCGTTTGGGGAGCATAGCTTATGGATTACAGCCTCAGGGAGCGCCAATTTCATCAAAAATAATGAGCCTATACCAAATTATGTGTGTTTCTTAACTAGTACTTTATGCGTTAATTTCTCTATACGTAATAATCCAATCATTACGTTTCCATCAGCTCAAAACCTTACGGTCACAAATTCATCTTTTCCCTTGAACTTCACTATTGATCACTGTGTTGAAGAAATCTCTTACAGCGTAGATGGACAAAACAAAATACCAATCATTGGAAACACAACTTTGACTGGATTATCCAAAGGACAACATAATGTTACCGTTTACTCAACAGACTATGATGGCTATACGGGTGCATCAGATACCCTCCTTTTTAATGTCAGCACTCCAGAATTTGCAGAATTTTCAGTGGTGACCTTGGTCATTGCTTTCGTGATTGTTGTCGTGATAGTTGGTGCTGGTTTGCTGGTTTACTTCAAGAAGCATAAACCTAACGCTGAATTAGACAAGAAACCTTGAC
This sequence comes from Candidatus Bathyarchaeota archaeon, assembly GCA_963818655.1. Classification (GTDB taxonomy): domain Archaea; phylum Thermoproteota; class Bathyarchaeia; order Bathyarchaeales; family Bathycorpusculaceae; genus Bathycorpusculum. Next base: position 36,525 of record CAWFTD010000009.1, on the reverse strand, counting down.
AAACCTTAGACAAGAAAACTTGACAAAAAGACACTTAAGCAAACTAATTCATATAATATAGTAGGAACGGTATATGCCAAAAAAACTCTTGGCAACAACAATCATCCTATCAACAATCCTAGCAGTCTCAATATTATCAACATTACCTTTGTTAAAGGCAAATTTTTATCCAACACCTTCATTATTTTTTGAAGGTCCAAAATACATAACATATGGAGTGGACTCTTTCTCTGCTACGTTTAAAGTTGAAGTCCACATTGCTGTTGATGCCCCAGCAGTTGTTTCTATTATCTACAGCTTAGATGGAAGTGCAAATATATCCAATACAAAGATTGATGTTGGAGATTGGAGTCTCCATCATGATTCACCATCTAATCATAAAATATACTCTATTGAAGAAAAATTTGATGATTTAAGTTATGGCAATCATACTCTGAATGTTTATTCAGTTGACGCTGAAGATGGAGTATTATCATCTTCAATAGACTTCAGTAGACGTAACCCAAATGTTTCTAGTTCTCCAACCCCAACTCCAACTCAAAGTATGCCTACAATTAACACAGGTCCTTCATTGCCACTGGAATTGAATCCCTCTTTAGTCTACATCATTCTGGCTATTGTGATTGTCATTTTTGCTATTGCTCTGGTTTCATTGGTTTACTTTAGGAGAAAGAGTAAGCTAACAAAGTAGCAAAGTTTTCTCTAATTAGAGTTAAAAAGATAGATTCTCAAAATGGCTAAATCAAGACCTTTTCCCAAACTAAAGATACGTCCCTAACATTACCATTTTTTTCCCGAAGGTACCTCTAAAAACGTATGGTCTTTAGAGCACAGTTAACAGATTAAGTACTAAACATTATATACTACCTAATACCACTATATACTCGGTGTTTAGCTTGAGAAAGAAGATCAATATCACCATAGATGAAAAGTTACTAACCACACTTCAAGAACAAGCAGAAAAGAAGAATCTTAGCTTATCTAGACTAATAGAAAATAGACTCAAAGGAATAGATTGAGGGGTAAACATGAAAGTATTTTGTCCAGTCTGCAATGTTGAAGGAATCTTGGAGCAAAGAGGCAATAACAAACGAGTCATACATTACAAAGGGTTTTTAAATGGGAAAAGAATTTATGAAAAGCACTCTCTGGGAATAAACACTCAGGGAATAAATATTAGTGAAATTGGGAATAAAAAAGTGGGAATAAATACACCCATTTTAGAGCCTGATTCCCAAAAGAAACAGTGGGTCCGTAGCTCAGTCAGGCTAGAGCACCGGACTTTTAATCCGGGGGTCGCGGGTTCAATTCCCGTCGGACCCGCCAAATTATTCGGGAGTAAGTACTATTTTGTGGATCATTTTTCTGTAACCTCTTTGCGCATAAGAAGTCGCGTTGGCTGATGCGTCGTCTTGTGCTTTCTTGAGGTCAGCTTCGGCTTTGGTTGCCCTCTGCTCAAGTGCCGCTATTTTTTCATTTCTTTTCTTGTTTTTCGGACACTTTATTTTGCTCCTGTAAGATTGGAGACTGTGAATTGTTGTAGACGCTTGCCAGAAGTGTAAGAGGCACCAACTTGTCCTCTTGTTTGGAGGCAAAATTCATGAAGCCCGCTTGTGGATACGCTGGCACATCCACAAAATCAAACCGGTGAAACTCGAACGATTGCACTTCTGAGAATGCCTTATTTTCGGCTATGCAAGGGTGATTTTCCCAGTTAGCATCTAAAACTTCACCGCAAACGCTGCAAGTATCATAATAGGGAAGGATGACAGAACTAATCGGTCCTAACTCGCCAGCTTCAAGCATCGCTAAAACTTTATCATCCGTTATGTCGACCGTGCCCAATGCATAGTTGCCCTTATTCTCAAAAGCCGAGAACAACCCAACATTGATACTTTCCTCATCGGGAAAATGCCCCAGCTTATAGTCCTTACCCATACCCAGAGGCTTCTTTAACAGCGATGGCAGAACTTCGTCGAGCGCTTTTGGGGTGACTCCCCAGCGGTTACGGTTCCGGCTGGTATTCATCAAGTAGAACACTGCCTTCTTGCTGGCGGAATCAAGCTGATGCAAACCTGTTATGAAGACTAATTCATGGTTATGCTGTTTTGACAAACTTTCTTTCCTCTTCAGTTATTGCACAATCTATTCAGTTGCAATGCCCCATCAGAAGACGCCGTAAATTTTTTGGTGATCTGCGTGTAGACTTCAAGGACCGTTATAACGGGGTTTTGCGTTAAGTTCAAATCAAACAATCAGGAGTGTAGACAAGGAGTGCTCGATGAATAAGCGATTCATCTATGTAGCAGTTGCTTTAGGATTGGTTATCACTTTAGCAGCCGTTTTGTGGCAAGAGAGCCAATCAATATTTGGCTCAAAGATAGAACCAACGTCTCCCCCCATCCCCAGTGCAACTCTTACTATTAGCCCAACACCAGCTCCTACTGTTAGTCCAAAACCAGAAGGATATAACAAGACAGCAACTGCTACCTTCGATATTCCGTCTAGCAATTATGTGCTAACTTATTGTGCGAACAAGACTTTGACGGTTAATGGCCAGGCTCTTTGGAACCCCGATTGCAGCCTTGAGATAACCTATAGCTTGGATGGGGCAGAATTACACACGATTCCATGTGTGATAAAGCCGATGCCTGCCATGATGGGTTATGCAATACTTTTCAGCGGGTACTTGGATCTGTCACACCTCAGTGCTGGTGAGCACAGCATACAAGTTTATGGAAAAATATCTTGGACCAAAGTTACCACCGCCAATGCAACTCTGGCTTTTATTGTATAGGTTTTGTCCTTCTTTTAAGAACTAAGGTGCCAACAGCTATTGCAGCTATGGCGATTGTTACTGCTATTCCTGCAATTACTAGCTGATTGCTATTTTTGTCAACTGCTGTTTGGATCGGAGTTGATGAGGCGGTTGGCAGCGGTGAAGACGAAACCGAGGGCGAGTCAATGCAGATGAGTTCTTGTTTGCCGTTACCGTTAACTGAGTAGGTGTACTGTTCCTCGTTAACTTGTACAATGGAGCTTACAGGTCCGTCAGCGCTCATATTCCATCGTAGGTTTCCAGCTACATCCAACTTGAGTAGATTACCTTTTGGGTTGAGGGGAATATTTTCTCCCGCTCCTAGAGCATATCCACCGTCACTTGTCTGAATAACAGAATACGACAAGTTTCCATAACCGCTATACGTTTTGGTCAGCGCTGTATTCCCTGATGAATCTGTCTTTATGAGGCAGAGTTTATCATTCGAGTTAGCGGCTAAAGCATAGCCTCCATCGCTTGTTTGAATAAACGCTCCAGACTTAAGAAAACTCATAGGAAAATCGTAAGTTCGTGTCCATGAGAGTTTGCCTGAGTCGTCTGTTTTAATCAATAGCGCTTGTGCATATGACCGATAGCGGTTAACTGAAATAAATATTGCATAACCGTTATCTTTGGTTTGTATCACAGTCACTACTGTGCTGTTCTGGTTTGTGTAGGTCTGGCTCCATTGCAGCTGACCTGTCGAATCAGTTTTACCTAGCCAACATTCACTGCTCTTAGAGCCAAGAACAGCAAAGCCATCGTCACTTGTTTTAATCACCGCTTCGGCACCATTAACGCCGGGGTAAGTTTGATTCCATTGGATGTTACCTTTAGAATCGGTTTTGATAATGCTCGCTCCATCGTTGAATCGACCTCCTAGTGCAAATCCCCCATCGCCTGTCTGAACAAGCGATTTTGCCCCACCGGAAATGAGACCTGAAAAACCGCCTTTGAATTGGCCAACGTATGGTTGGCTCCACTGTTGTTTGCCGGCAGCATCGTATTTGACCAGCCAAGGTCCGATGTTACCGAGTTCTAAGATACCAGCCATACCTGTCATCGCATAACCGCCATCACTTGTTTGAATCATAACGTTGTAACCGTTGGCGAAATCGCTAATGGAGAAATCTTGGTGCCATACAATCGTTGGAGCAGCCGACGAGGAAGTGTCTGCACAAACATTGCCAAAGGAAAATTGCGAGACGACTATTACATAAAGTAATAGGTAAACAAGAGTTAGGGTAATCTTGTTTCTTCTCATAGAATGCTTTCTCTTGTGAATGGCGTATAAAGTTTACTACTTCTATTGGTCTTTAGCTGAATTGAAAGGTGGCGCAGGCTAAATTGGTTTAAGTTAACTTCCAAAACTTATTTGGGATTATTCGGTCCTGCTTTGAGCAGTTCTTGGTCCCAATTCATCAGCTCAAACGCAATCTCTGGGAATTCTGCTAAAATGCCGCTTCCATTACCATATAGGCTTGCAACAGCTGAGGCCATCGCATAAATGTCCGAGGTCTTAACTGGCTTGAAGTTTTGCTTAACCTTGACCGGAAGAGCAACGCCTTGGGCTATTTTTTCGCCATGTTCTTCCATGGCAAGTCTTGCCAGCCGATCGTACCACATCTCGGATTCCAGAGCACGCTTGAAGTAACGCTGATTGGGCTTAATAACTCCCTCAACATAGGCTTCAAACTCAACATATGCAGTTGCCCTATTCTCAGGCGTCTTGTTAATCAGAAAACGCGGCGTGCCATATGCTCGGATAACTCCTTCCTCAAGCTTATCCATCAACTGCACAAGACCCCCCAAATTAATTCGGAATTCAACCACTTGGGCAGTCACAGATTTGTTAATTGCAGTGCTCTTACCAGCTTCCGCGATTTTTGCCAGATCCTTAAGAAAAGCGGTCTCATCATCGTCAGCCATATCGGCTGTATCCGCTTCAAGCAAAGTATAGGGTGCCCAAAGTCGACGGGTAATCTCGGGGAAATCCTTATCGAGCAAGTAATTTCTTGCCTTGCAGGTTGAACGGATCGGTTCAACATCGCTTAAACCCAAGAAATCGTTCTCAAGCTGAGTGTTAACAAAATATAAGACTTCATCGACGTCATAGCCTTCTTTGATGCCAGTATATTTGAAGCCGGTGAGCTCCCAATCCTTGTTTTTCTTAGGAGTTAACTTTGGGCTCTGAAGACTGATGAGATATGCAGGGGTTTTGCCGTCGGTTTTAAAAACAATCTCAAACCCACATTTCCCAAAGATGCTGCGTTTAATTTGGGCTACAAAAAGAACCTGGTCAAAGTTTACTGCTTTGTTGATTGCGTCGACATAATCTTTGACGTATTGATATTTCTCTAAGAAGGCTTTCTTCTCTTTCTCATCTGCTATGGGCTTTGTTGGCTCAAGAATAGTCTCAAACCCAGCTGCCAAAGCAGTAAAACAAGCATTAATAACCGTGCATCTGCGAACGAGTTCATCTTGGCGAAACCAACGGTAATCCTTATCCATACTTGCATAGTTCTCGCTATCAGTCGGCGTATTAGATGTGCCAAAATCGCCTTTGCCTATCTTAGGAGAACTCGCTGCTCTGCCGTAAACTAGCACTTTAGCGTAATGCGACAAACCCTTCCAGGAAGATTTTCTCTCACTCAAATTCTCTACCGATCCGATGCAGTACTTAAAACCCTAATTGCACCCTGCTTCTGCAGGTCCTTAAACTCCGGGTCAAAATCGGCAAAGCGATCCGTACCCTCAACTCTGCTTTTACTTGCAAAGATTTTAGGTGTCTTCATGATGCATTTGTCGCCTTTGATAGCTTTGCCTCGAGCCGAAGTTTACGCTCTAAATAAATTATATAGATGGCATGCTTGACTGCAGATAACTGATATGAGTTAGTGTTTCTTTCGATTCTTAGCAATAATAGCAATCGCAAACATGGCTAGCAGCAAAGGTACGATTATCAACCAAGATAGCTCTGGAACTGATGGCGAAGGTGATAGGGTAGGTGTGGGTGAAGAATTGGAACTCGGCGTAGGTGATTGGGTTGGAAGGGGGTTTATTTTGGCGACCCAGCTAGTTCTTTCCGATGGAGAGCCTAAAAGAAGTTGCCCTGCACACAGATAGCCGCCGTCTTTAGCTTGAACGACTGTGTAAACATGAGCGTTATCAGGTAAGTTAAGTGCCCACTGCTCGTTTCCCGATGCATCTGTCTTAACCAAAGCGGTGCCTGCTAACGCAAAACCGTTGTCACTTGTTTGAGTCATCACCCAAGCTTGACCTGAGCCATACGATTGATTCCACTGCATTACCCCAAAAGAGTTTGTCTTAAGAAGAGCAATTCCTTTACCGCCTCCCACAATGTAGCCTCCGTCCGTTGTTTGAACGATGGACCAACCATACCCGAAGTCGGGATACACTTGGTTCCATTGTTGAGCACCTTTCGAGTCAATTTTTGTTAGCGTACAATCAGTTTTGATTTCGCCCAGTGTAAGGATCATTCGCGATGTTTCCGTTGTGAACGCATATCCGCCGTCGCTTGTCTGAATAATCGAATCTACACCAGTTGCTACTCCATTAAGTAGGGTATTTAATTGTTGATTTCCAAGTGCATCAGTTTTTATCAGCCAAATGGAGGGAGTTTTTGATTCATTATTTGTTAAACTAAAGCCAGTTAGGGCAAAACCGCCGTCGCTTGTCTTGATTAATGTGCTAGCGCCGCTGTGTGCTGATTCACCTATGGTTTTGTTCCATTGCATGTTGCCGTCAGCATCTAATTTAGCCAACCAAGCCTTCCCTTCGAATTTACCTGCAATGGCGTATCCTCCATCGTTAGTTTGTACAATCCACTTTGCAAAATTGCTATCTCCACCAGCCGTGCCAGGGTAGACTTTGCTCCAGAGCGGATTCCCAGACGAATCAATCTTCATAAGATCCAAGCCGGCTGGGATGCCGTTTGAAGCTGTGATGCCAGCTAACATGAAGCTTCCATCAGCAGTTTGGAAAACTGAGGCAACGGACTGCAGATTGCTATCAGTATATGTTCGATTCCACGCCAACTTTGCGTCTGTTGATGAGGGTAGAGGAGCCGCAAGCGTAGATATTTGAGCGTTAACAAGATTAACCAAACTTAAATTTGGCAATACCATAAGAAATAAAAGGAATAGAATCAAGCTTTTGCCAACCAATCGCATAAGAACCCAATGAAGCCACTTTAAATAAAAGCTTTCTGAAACTCTATTTTTTTCTCGGTTGTTTGAAGTTTCGATGATTTGGATCCTAATTCGTTCCAAGCGTCTTCTCTGATTGCATTTTTGCCTTGTCGTGTTGGTTTTGGCTTTAGGTGTATTTATGATGCATTCGCTGCTTTAGGTCGCTTTCTGGAATCCAGAAGCGTTAACATCAAACTATCTGCATAATCTGGGCTCTTGCCCTCGGGGTCTACAATTCGGATTTTGCCAGCCGACGTAAACTGATAACGTATCTGTGATAGTTGACTAATCAGGTGTGGAATATTTGGAATACTAATGAGGTCTTGCTCAAAGATTGAGCGAAGCTTCCAAAACCGCTGCGACTTCTCGTTAAGATAACGGTCTTCCTCACAGGATGGGGACATACTAACTCTAACGGAAATTGCTCTATGGCCCATCTCTGAGAGCCGGCTGTGCACGCCAGCGCCAACGCCGATGCTGTCAACATGGATGGTTTCATCTTTTGGAACAATAGCGGCTACATGATTAGCAGTGGGCATTGTTTCCCGCTCCTCAATATGCTGCTGCCCAGTCACAGCATAATGCACGCCATCAGTCACCGCACGAGTAAGAATGGTTAGGTCCTTGCCTTGCTCAGCAACATCTAAACCCCAAACCGTCTGAGTCGCACCCGACAAACTCAACTTTCTTCGCGAGAGCGCGCTGGATCCAATCCCAACGAATCAGACAATCCTCAGAATCTTCCGCAAACTCACTCTCATAGAGCACCTTAAACTCATAATCTGAAAGCTCCTGACCGCATGTCAGCGATGAATTCTTCAGTAACGCGACCCTCTGCGACTGCTTGGCGCCAATCAATGTGGATTTTCTTGAACCTGGGGTTTCGCCAAGCCCTGAAAGCAAAGTTGCGTCGATGCCACGGATTAACCAGAATTATGAGCTTGCTGTCAGGGTTACTGCCCAACATGCGCTTAATGCGTTTACGATAGACCTCATCAAGAATCAGGCAAGCCTCGTCAACGACGATGACGTCGCCGCCAAACCCCATCAGCTGCTTACCAGGTTCTTCCCCCGCGCCATGGGCTGTTAGTGTGATGATTTCGCAGCCGTTTTTGAGAGTTAGACGCTTCTTGCTCATTTCATTCTTGAGGTCTTCGGGGTTGCTGCGCCTTGGCTTGTTTACCAAAGATGCCAACTGTCGACTTGCGGCTATGTGTTCTGAGACGTAGTTGCGGATAATGTTTGTTTGGTCGATGGTTGGCGCGATGAACAGGATCCGCTTGTTTTCATTCATCAAAATGTAGAGCAAAACACCGATGGCTACAGCCCTGGTTTTGCCATACTGCGTCACTGCACTAACGATGAGCCGCTTAACTTTGGGATCCAGGACGGAGCCGACAATCTTTAGCTGCCCATCTCGTAGAGCATACCCCAAAACATCGGCTTTCACTTGCCAGCATCTTCTTCACGACTAAACTTTATGATCTCGGCTACTTCTTTGCTAACGTCAATCTTGTTATCGACTTTTACATCGACACTCACATTGGGCTGACTGTTAGGCGTCAAATTCTTAATTCTCTGCTCACGCGCCGCAATCGCCGCAGCCAACGCCTTCAAATCCCTATCCTGCAAGGCATAAGCACGCAGCAACGCAATATCCCGACACTGCGCACGCTCCAGCTCTTCCCTAAGCTTAACGGCGCGGTCACTGTGCAGAACTGTCCAGATAGTTTTTTGGCATGCAGGATGCCCCTTTTCTCGTAAAATCTCGTAAATTTCAGGAATCGTCGAGCCCTTATTCGCCGTCTCCTCAAGAATAATTTTATCCCGCTGAATTGTCTTAAGCTCAGCAGGCGAGTATTCTATATCCTCTTCCTCTGCAGACGACTCCTCAACCTTGGGCTCAGATTTCTTAAGACCTAAGGCCTCTTCCATGGAAATTGACAAGCAATTATACCCTCTAAGCCTGCAGCAGCTCCGATGCCTTTCTAACAGAGCAAAGCACGTCTATGCCCTTTTGAGAAATCATATAATGCTTCCGTGAAATTCCTCTGCACATCTCAACTGTTGTGATTAAACCCTTCTTCATCAGGTCCTCAAGAAGCGGCTTGAGTACACTGCAGTTAACGTTAGTTTTATACATAATATGCGTTAGAATCTTTGGCGTTCGCACAACTTCCAAGATAGCTAAGGACTGCTCAAAAGTGGATCTTCTCACCAAATTTTACGCTCTCCCTTCGGAATGTGTTATTGTCCAGGTTTCAATGTCTCTGCAGCCTTTGGTTTAGCTTGAATGATGAGTTCCATCGTGCGGATGCGGTTTTCTATCGCAGCGTTTATGTCTTCTAAGAGAATCTGCTGCATCCAATCAGGCAAAGCACATGCACGGCTAAAGGTCTTCTTGATTTCTCCAATAAACTCTTCAGGTTCCAAACAATCCTCTCCTAAATTAATGAGCTAAAGCGTAAGTTAACAGAAAAGTCACAATCGACGTGACAGCGCCAATGGCGATGGGTTTAGCAAAACTTGCCCAACTCGCCGAAACCTTACTCTTCTTTTGCAAATCCGTTATAGCCTTAACAATTCCGCCGTTTAAGCCAGTGCCGTCCTCTCCCAAAAGAGCCAAATCTATACGGTCGATCTTGCGCTTGATCTCGGGGCAACTGGGGCATAAGCTATAATCAGGATGTAATTCTTCAGGCATCAGAATCAAAACTCCTTTAATGGACCATCAAGAACTAAACCCTGCTCAACGTTAGGAACAGCGTCAGATTCAGGCTGACCAAAAAGCTTTGCTAACTCATCGGTAATCGTATTAATATCAGTTCGACAAACGGTCTCGCCGATCAAGCGATCACGAAACTCAGTCTCCCTAATATATTGCCAAGCTGCCTTACGCTGAACCTTAATCGCTTCGTAATCTTGCTCCCGCTGCCGCTGGCTGATTTTTCCCTGTATAACTTCTTTTATGAGGCATAAACAACACCCTAACGAAAGATGAACAATGACAGAAACCACTGCAAACCGTTCACGCTCCAACCAAGGAGGCGAGGAAAACTAAACGCTTGCTTGCAAGAGGCTAACCCAATAAATTACACTAATAAGCGCTTGCTCTTAAGCAATTGCACGCAACAATAATGAGCGCGTGCGCCTAACTAAGCTTTAATGCTCGCTATTATTTCCAATGGTTATTACAATTTTTCCTTGAGGGTGGCCTTCTTCAAAATACCGAAAAGCTCCAGCAACCTCATTTAACGGGTAACACCTATCTATGACAGGAACTAATTTGCCGGATTCAATAAGCTCTTTTATAAAATCCAAATCTTCTTTATTATTCGGTTTCCAACCCATAAGACCCATTTTCTTACTACCAGCCAATGAGACTAGTGAACCTATAAACAAAGCTTGGAAAATTGCAAATCTTGAGCCTCCAACCATGGAATAAATTCCATTTGAACTTAATGCACGCCTGTAATCGAAAATCGAATGATAACCCGCAATATCCAGAATCAGGTCATAATGTTGCCCGTTTTTTGTGAAATCTTCCTGAGTGTAATCGATAACATGGTCTGCACCGATCGAGCGCAGCATGTCAAATTTTTTTGAGTTGTCCACACATGTTACTTCGGCTCCAAAGTACTTCGCAATTTGGACCGCAAATGGACCTACACCACCGCCAGCACCATTAATCAGAACTTTATGTCCAGGCTGAATCCGTCTTTTATTGCGAAGACCCTGAAGTGCAATGATTGCTCTTGAGGGTAATGTTGCTGCTTCTTCGAATGACAAACTAACCGGTTTCAATGCAAAAGCTTCTTCAGGTGCACATACAAACTCTGCAAAAGCACCAAAACCATAATTGAATAAGTTCCCAAATACCTCATCACCCCGATTAAATTGCTTTACGTTTGTACCAACCGCTTCAACCCGACCCGCTATGTCAAATCCGAGTACTTTGTATTTTGGTTTTAGAGGACCGAGGAAACGAGTGGACCATGCCCTTCCTCTCAGAAAATCCAGGTCTTCTACATTTAGGGATGCCGCGTATACTTTTATTAGTACTTCATCGTCTTTTGGAGTTGGCTTTTCTATTTCTCTGAGTTGAAGAACATCTGGAGATCCATATTTTGTGCAGACTATTGCCTTCATTTCAACCATTCAATAATATTTATTTGAGTCATATATAGATACGAAAAAAGATGGAGAAGGCTAACCTTCCTGTTTAGGCCACTTCCACGCATATCCAACAATTAGTACAATAAACACAGCTTCTAAAATCTCGTAAAATGCATAATAAGCCCAAATCCCTCCTGGTATAAGATTCACAAGGACCAAAACAACAGCATAGACTATGCCTACAATGATGTTTACACGGCGATTCAATTTAGCCGACAATGCCAAGGACAAAAAAATCATAAAAATCGGAATCGCCATTAATAATGCGGCAAAAAACAAAGATACTTGATTAAGAGCGATTTCTCCTGATAGTACTTTCTCTACTTGATCTTGCCGAAAGGATCCGAAAACATCGTTATATAAATAAAAAAACATTAAAGCTACCCATAATGCTGAGAGCTTTATCTTCACATTTATCTTCATATCTTCAAGAATAGTCTCAATTCTCCCTGTGTTTGTTAGATAGCGAGTTAGCTGTCGTTTTACATTTAAGACTTGTGGAACAGCTATCGCAAGCTCGGAGGACGAGGCATGTCAGGGTTGGTTATTATGTTCGACAGTTATGACGACATTTCCTTTTTTATGCCCAGCTTCAACATAGCGATGCGCCTCGACAATCTGCTCCAAGGGGTACGTTCTATCGATGACCGCTTTTACCTTGCCAACTTCAATTAGACCACTAAGCGTTAACAAATCATTTGGCTCCATGCCTGGGTTCCCCCAAGTGGAGAGAAAGACCCCGGTTTCTGTCAGCGACCCCTTTGCTTGTGAAATCGATATTTTGCCGACTGCGTCAAAAACCAAATCATACCTCTGACCATTTTTGGTAAAGTCTTCTTTGACGTAATCAATCACAATATCCGCCCCCAAAGACTTGACTAACTCCAAATTAGCGGCGCTGCACACGCCGGTAACTTGTGCCCCGTAATTTTTAGCAAGCTGAACGGCGTAGGTGCCAACGCTTCCCGACGCGCCATAAACAAGAACTTTCTGCCCGTTCTTGACGTTTGCTTTCCTAAGAAAAGCCAACGCAGTCATACCGCCAATGGGAACAGCAGCAGCTTCCTCAAAAGTCAAATTTGCCGGTTTCTTTGCAATCTCGATAACTGCTCTTCCCACCACGTCTGTCGCTGGAAGACAAATATACTCTGCATACCCCCCACCAAATCCGGTTGCAGCCAAAACTTCATCACCGACCCTAAATTTTTCCACACCTTTGCCAATTGTCTCGACTACCCCGGACACTTCCATCCCAAGGACTTTGTTTTTTGGCCCTGTTAAACCTAAAGCCAACCGCATGAGGAGCCAAAATTTCGTTGGGACTTTGAAGCCTCGCATTCTTATGTCTCCCGCCGCTACCGTTGTGGCGTGTATTTTTATAAGCACTTCATTGTCTTTTGGGACTGGTTTTTCTATTTCTTTGAGGCTTAAAACTTCGGGCGGTCCATATTTTTCGTAAATGGCTGCTTTCATTTCCAAATCTCCGCTAAACCTTGATTTTATATGAATTCCAGGCGTCTGCAATTATGAACAATATTCCTGCAGCTATGGCGTAATTTTTGTATGAATTCATCTGAGCGCTCTCTCGGTAGAGTTCAATTCTGTTGGCATTTGGTTTTAAGGTTTTTGATACAGTCGATTATCTGTTTCCTGTGATCATCCCTTCTACTTGCATTGGCACCCTTAGGGCTAAGAATGAAGCGGCCAAAGCATTCTTTGCAATATCCGGTTTTGTTTTGGTAGGAGATTTTTCGACCGCATTTGCCTTTGCAGTATTTTGGCACTATAAACCTCCAGATTTCAGTTTAGGTATGTACTGTAGGGTTACGCTTAGGCGTCGTTTGCTGTTGCTCTTGGTGAGTTCTGAGTTGATTCTTGTGTCTTCGCTTCCAGCTGTGCCATGCCCAACACGCTTCACACGCCAGTTACCCAAGTTGCCTCGGACAAGCTGAGGATTCGAAGTAACCAGATAGAATGGCAGGTTGATTTGGGAAGTGTAGAGCTCAGCGATGAAGTTGAGTAGCTGTTTGCCTAAGCCTATGCTTTGTTAATCTGGCAAAACAACAAGGGGGCTAACGCGGAAGTAATTGGCTTTCATTCGTGTATGTACAACCGCAACAAAACCAACAGTCTTCTTGTTATAAACAGCAACATAGCATCGGACACCGACGAAGTATTCCTTTTAGATAGCCCGACTTCTCTTCGGCGAAGAGTCCGCTTTTCCAACCGGTATTTAACAGTTGTTATTTAAAATGGGCAAAATAAGTTATATCAACCTTCTGCCCAAACCTATTCCTTGATTTTCATGTCGACAAAAGAAGTATCCAAACAAGACGGTGCAAAAAGCATTGTAGTTTCCAAGGTTTACAAAATTGTGTATTGTCTTGAAATTAGGTATTCTGTGGGTGAGGTTTGATGTGCCAAATATGGTATTTGCTGCAATGTCCTCTAGTTGGGTTTGGTAGTCTTACCGAGGCTTGCCGAATGGCTAAGGAGTGGAAGGTTCAGCTTGGCGCAAAGTTTCAGCCAGTGATTATTGGTGAAACTGATGGGAATTTTAAGAGCATTGATTTCGCTGGGCTTTTCGGTATTAGTGCCCTTGGAGGATTGAATGCTGGCAAATTCAAGTCTCCAGATTTTCTGCTAGAAGAGAGTGGATATCTATGAAAGGTCAACCTTGGAGTGTTGAAGAGGAAAAGCAACTTCGCCAAATGCTTCAAGAGCATCGAAGGCTTAAAGAGATCGCTGCGTTTTTCGGTAAATCTCCTGAAAGTGTCAAGAAAAAAATGAATCGCCTCGGATTGGTAGTAGTCGTCCAGCAAATTCCAAATATGACTACAACAAATGATTTACCCAGCGTTGAAAAAGCACTCCAAAAACTCAACGATGCATTGGTTTCCTTGGAAACTCCAGGGCTTGATCACGCTGAAACTTTGCGGTTACGCAGTATTATTCAAGGTAGGAAGTTGTATATTGAGAAGTTTGCTGATTTTTTGAATTATCAGGAGCTTGAGGCTCGTTTGTTTGAGTTGGAGGGTAAATATGCGGCGCTTTCTAAGAAGAGCAAGAACTCTTGATATTTGTGCGTATAGGCGTCATCGTTGGGATTTGGATAATTCCGTAGTGGAGCTAGAGGTTGAGTTGGAGAGTCAAGTTACATCTTTGGGTAGTGATGTTAAGGCGTTTTTTGAGCAGATTTTCGGTTTTACTCCTTTTAAATATCAGCTTGAATTGGCAGATTTGTTTGAGAAGAATCAGTTTACGGCTGTCCGTTGGTCTCGTCAGACGGGTAAGAGTTTTTGTGTTTCGGCTTTGCTTTTGAAGTATGCGTGGGATCATCCTGATAGTTATATTGCGATTGTTGGGCCTAGTTTTCGCCAAACAAAATTGAATATTAGGCGGATGGGGGGTTTCGCTAGAAAGCTTCCTCAGCTACCAGGACTACATGTACAGAAGACCAGGATCACTCTGCCTAACGGTAGTACGATTGAGGCTTTTCCAAACAACCCCGATACAATTAGGGGTCCAACGTTCAAAGTAATCTGGATCGAAGAAGCAAATTTTATTCCAAACGATGAGGATTTATACGATGCAGTTCTATTTACTCTTGGAACAACCAATGGTAAGTTGATTGCTACTTCCACACCTTTTAATACCGATAGTTTGTTTTGGAAAATGTGTAACCATAAAGATTTCAATGATTTTGCGCGGTCCCATGTACAGTGGAGTGACGCTATGGCGCCAAATGGTCCCTGGTACCCAGCGATGGTTGAGAAAATTAAACGCCAGTTCGGTGATGACCCACAACGTTGGCGTCGAGAGATGGAAGCAGAATGGGCGGAAGATGAAGACACATGGCTACCACAAAGCCTAATTGTTAACTGCATTGGCACTGAGAAAAATTGCGGTGTGGATCTGCAAGAATTCAATCCTGACGCTAGTTATAAAGGTGAGTTTTTCGTTGGGTTAGATTTGGCGCAGACACGGGATTTCTGTGTGCTCTCTGTAGTTGAATGCTTAAATGGGAAACTGTTTCTTAGGCATTTGAAAATTTTCAAGCAGCCAACACTTTACTCGACTGTTATGGGATACCTTAAGACGTTACAGGATCGTTGGGGTGGATTTCAGAAAATACGCATTGATTTCACGCGGGAAGGTCCCAGCATAATTGCTGATATGACTAATGCTGGAATTGACAACCCCGAAGGTGTGAACTTTAGCGTACCACGCAAGAGTGAGATGGCGAGTTTACTTAAGCAACGCATGTCTAATGGCGATTTATTTTATCCGCTTCTAAGCTGGGAAAAGCCTTATCGAGGGGACATCACCGCTGAGTTAAATGTTGAGCGTTATGACTTACGCAAAGATGGCACAATAGGCTACTCACACCCAAACGGCACACACGACGACGTATTCTGGAGTATAGCCTTAGCAGTTTATGCAACCGTGGAAATGAGTCCCGAACAATTCGTAGCGGTCGTCCCAAGGTGAGCAAGAAATCAGAACAGGAAATCCTCTCATGTCTGAAAAGGATTTGGCAACGCCAAGTTCCTTACAAATTGACTGAAAAAGCAGCTGGTTAAATCGGAGACTACGATATAAATGCCCTTGCACAATTGCGATTCCCGTCGGACCACCAAAATTTGCAAGTTCTTTTGAATATTGTTTTATCAAGATTTTTTTCCGCAAGGTAGAAAAAGAGCATTCACCGACTAACAACTATGACAACCCCGAAAAAGAAGGCTCTTTGGCTTGATGAATTAAGCACCAAAGAAGCAGCCCAAGCATCCAAAGAAGGCACAGTCGTGATTTTTCCTGTTGGAAGCGTCGAGGAACATGGCGACCACTTACCACTATGCACGGACAGCATTCAACCTGAATACATTGCCCAAGAAGTAGCAAAGAAAACTGGCTGCCTAATTGCACCTCCATTCAGATATGGAATCTGCAATGCCACACGCAACTTTCCCGGAACAATAACAATTAAGTTCGAAACCCTTTACAGCATAGCGCATGATATTCTATCTGAGTTAATCCGCAACGGCTTCAACCGAATCATCATACTGAGCGGCCACGCTGGAAATTCACATATGGTAGCACTTAGACTTGCAGCACAGGAGATTGTGATAAAAAGCGACGAGGCAGGGGAAAAAGAGAAAGTTCGGATTATGGTTTTATCGGACTTTGACTTTGCACAGGAACTAACTCCCGAATATGCCAACGAAAATGACGGGCATGCAGGCACACTCGAAACGTCCCGAATGATGGCGATTAAGCCCGATCTAGTTAATGCAAATAGAAAAGCTAGTGTTTGGCAAATGCCCCGTTTTGAAGTTGTTGCGCATCCTGAACTCTATTTTCCCAGCGGAGTCAACGGCGACCCAACATCGGCTTCGGCAGAGAAGGGACAGAAAATTAACAAATATATAGTTGAACAAATGGAAAAATTGGTAAAAAAACTTACAAAATAAAAATAAACCCTTTTTAATTTTTAAAGATATAAAGAAAAAAAGAAAATGTTCTATCTAGAAAATGGGCTACACTTTTCCGCTGAGGTATATTTCTGCTGGAGCAACCCAAGAGTGAATGAAGCCAGATTAACGTAGGTAACGCAGGAACCATTCAGTCGACAACTTTGCTACATGTTCAAGCGTTCCTGGTTCCTCAAAAAGATGCGTTGCACCGGGAACGATGACCAGTTTCTTTTCAGCAGTCATTTGATCCATGGCTTCTTGGTTTAACTCGATCACTTCTGTATCTAAACCGCCCACTAACAAAAGAGTTGGCGCTGCAACACCAGGAAGATATTCTCCGGCAAGGTCAGGACGTCCGCCGCGGGAAACCACAGCTGCAATTTCATTTGGAAGCTTTGCGGCGGCAATCAAAGCAGCAGCTGCACCCGTACTTGCCCCAAAATACCCAATGGATAACTTCTTTGTTTTAGGGTCATTTCTAAGCCACTCCGTTACTCCTATGAGACGCTTGGCTAAAAGGGCGATATTGAACCTGTACTCGGCTGTTACAATGTCTTCTTCTTCCTCTTCTTTCGTTAAAAGGTCAAAAAGTAAAGTTCCGATGTTTGCTTTGTTGAATTCTTTTGCAACATACTGGTTTCGAGGGCTAAATCTGCCGCTGCCGCTTCCATGAGCAAACAAAACAACCCCTTTAGCGCCAGGAATTAAAGTCAAAGTCCCCTCAACTACCACATTGCCTACGGGGATTTTCATTTCTGTTTGGTTATGAATCATGTCGTAACCATCCTTGTGGATTTTCGCTCAGGTTTTTGTTTGCTTTCCCTCAACAACTTAATAACTTCTTCATCAGGGGTTTGAGAAAAATCATTGTAGAATTCACCTATTGCCTGGAAATATTCGGGTGTGTAGAGGCAAACAACTCGATCTGCTAATTCATTGAGTTCTTCTATTGTTGAGGGTGGACCAACTGGAACAGCGACGGTCACGCTTGCTGCACCCCTATTTCTGACGGAAGCCAACGCAGCTTTCATGGTTGACCCTGTAGCTATTCCATCATCAACAACGATAACATCAAGATCCTTAAGGTTGGGATAAGATGCGTCGTGCCTGTACAGTTTTAGCCTCCTCCCGATTTCATGTTTCTGACGCTGAGTCTCAATCGCTATGTATTCCTTACTGACAGCTAAATATTTGATTAATTGATTATCCAGGATAGTGGTTCCATCTTCAGCAACGGCACCAATCGCCAACTCAGGATTTTCAGGTGCACCAATCTTGCGTGGAATAATGACATCCAACTGCAAGTTAAGCGCTTTAGCAATCTCAAAACCCACCACAACGCCTCCTCTTGGAATCGCCAGAACAATCCCATTTTTTACCTGTAAAATCCTTCAACTCTGAAGCTAAACGTTTACCAGCATCAATTCTGTCAGTAAAAAAAGCCATTTTGATTCCTCAAAATCTTCTGTTAAAGTATAAGTCAATTTAGGTATAAAAACTGGTTGACTACATTAAAGCATAAACAAACACTTTGCGCAAATTCCAGTTAAGAACTGGAGTGCATTTGAAGTGTAAAGGGAAATAATTGCTTATATGGGTAGGGTCGATTTGGTGTTTCCAGCCAATAAAGGATATTACGGGAACAAGTTATGATCGCTTTGTTAGAACTAAATTATCTTTGTCAAAAGCATAGTCTCCGAATCTTTGTGTGTAATAGAGTCTTAGGTATTCTGCTGCGAAGCGTGGATGGAATGGCAGGTCTTGTGGTAATAGTTTTTCTTTGACTTTTAGTTGTTCTTCGATGGCTGCTTCCGCTAACGGATAGTTTAACAGGAACTCTTTGCGTTCATTATAGACCGCTAAAGTCTGAACTGCTTCATCAACGTATGATAGGTATTTCGTTAGGTTTTCCATTATCTGGTTGATCTGGTAGCTTGATGGGTTACCAAGGATTTCAGTGGTTTTCTTTAAGCGGTCACGCAGGGTGCTGTTTTTCTCCCAAAGGTAGTCTTTTGTGGGTAGCAAACGGTCGATTGTTTCTTCATTGCTGATTAATCCAGAATACAGCATGGATAGGATATCGCTGGCGATTTCTATGAACCCTTGAACATCATCCTTCAAGGCGACTACATCTAACATGTCAGCCTTCTCTTTTTCCAACCTCTTCTCAGAGGTGGCTTTCATCAACTCAGCTTTCTTAGCGTAACTAAGCACTTTGAAGGTGTTGTCACCGAAGACAGCTGGCAAAGTCTCACTTTGAAGATTCAAGTTAGCTATAGGATCAAGTGCAGTTCTTAAGTATCTCATGGTCGCTTGGATTTCATTGCTATACTGGCGTTTCCAGTTGTTGAGGGAATTAAAAAGTGCTTCTACAGCTATCCATGGAGCCTCTTTCTTCTGAAGTTTTTCGTCTGCAAATTCCACTGCTCTACTTTTCTCTGGCAAAGAAGGATCATAGAGGGGTCTGATGATGCCGTAAATTGGTTCAACAACCGCTATCACTTCTCTTGCAAGGGCTCTTCCGCCTTCCAAAACTTGCTTTATAGCTCCGATTCGTTGTTCCAATGGCATTTCGTTTTGGTAATTAGTGTTCAGGGAAGTTTTTATGTCTAAGCCTTCAGCTTTGAATTTTCCAACCCAATCTGAGAATTCACAGGTTGCGAAAATTTGGTATTCAGAAAGTATCTTGGCAAGTTCGGCTCTCGGCAGCATCTTTCTCCTTACTCAACTGGTTGAGTTCTGCGAATTTCTTATCTAAATCTGACTGGTCAAGGTCGCGCAAAGCGATTTTCTTGAGCATCTCATCAAGTGAATCTTTTATGACCAAGCCTTTCCCTTCAGGAGCTGCAACAATCACTGGAATGTTCTCCTTAACGTTGTCTATCTGCGTTTGGAATATTCCTAATTTGTCTTTTAGCAACTCTGCTTTTTCTTTAAGTTCCGAAAGCGATGTGGTTTGCTTGGGCGTAGTATCTATAAACATAACGGGCAACGTTAGGAGCAATGTAGCAAATATTCCCAGTAGCATCGTAATGGGGCTAATGTCAGCTGTAAATGCTAAAGGCGCCTGAAGGGAACTCAAAAGGATAAAGAAGATTGCTGCAGCAAGGGTTGCAGTGAAAATCTGGAAGAATTTGTCGCCTGAACCGATTATGCCTTCTTTTATAATGAATCTTGTGAAGAACATTAGCGTTAAAGCCAAACCTACCACTATGACTGCAAACATCAATATGCCAGGGATAGAATCTCGGTATTGAGTGACTGCATCGCCTATAGTGCGACCTGGCCAATCAGGGATCCACGTGGTTTGTCCAGCAATAGCATTGAGGACATTAGACATATCGTATAAACGGAACTGGGTCATAGAAGCTGTTAGGTCCTTGGCGATTGAGGTTAAGGGAACAAGCAGCGGTGGAGCCGACCCAGGTTCAAGCCACCAATCGGACCTGACAATCGGCAAAACAGTGTATTGGTAATACTGCATGATTTGCAAGGGCACTGAAAGTAACACGTAATAGATGACTGTTAAGCTGACGTATTTTTTGAAGAAAACCGCAGAAGCCAAAATCAAAGGAATAGCCAAAAAGTAGATTGACCCCACAAAAAGGCACGCAACCGCCAATATGCCGAAGTCAATGGCAAGAGCACTCTTGTAACGGTTGAAAATCACGGGCGCAACAACGAACAACGCCATCCAGACAACGATGAATGCGACCCGAACTTGGAAATCTCCAAGAAAAGAAATAAAGTACAATGTAGCCAAATGATACATTAAGCCTAAACCGATAATGACGCCGCCAATGGGCATTCCAACTCGGGGAATTTTAAAAGTGATAAACGCCACTAAAACAGCGAGGAAAATGGGCAGTGGCTGAGGAAAAAGCGGCAGAACCGACATTCCAACTGCCATTGCGACAAGGGTTATCGCAAAAGTAAGCATCTTAAGCGATGAAGGTTCAAGGTTACGTTCTTGTTCTTCCTTTTCTTTCCGTTTCTGCTTTTGAGACTTATACCAAGAGCTAACACCAGATACTTTGAGGGAGGGCTTCTTCACTTAATCAACCTAAAACCTTATTTTGCTTAAACTCCTCTTAAAGCTTATGTAGGTACCTCGGATGAAGGATGTCAAAGATACTTTTGATGTATTGGCAAGTGTTGAAAAACACATAGAAGCGCTAAAACCACTGTTCCCAAAGCAAGCATTAGTTTGCATCGGCGAATACCCGATAAAAACGCTTCTAAAAGAAACAGGCATCAGAAAACAAGGCGCTTTGCCAATCTTGATTGAAAAATCAAGCGACGAAATCTACAAATGGCTTCCAAAAGGTTACCCTGCCCATTTTGTTTTAGGATTTGAAGACTCAAACATCGATACCCATTTTTGGTACAACGTTTTCCCAGCAATTTCGAAAGATAACTCGGTAATTGAAAGTCTAAAGAAGAAAAATGTTGAAAAACTCCGTAGCGCGATAATCTTTTGCATCGATTTGGGATGGAATTGGCAGCGCTGCCATGCCCACGTTGATAAGCAAATTTAAAAACTGAAAACATCGATTCCCTCTCAATAGCAGTTTTGCCCTCGAAAATACAGCCCACAGACGCGCACTTTAATGCCTATGCATCTTTACAATTATGTTTAGGTACTGATGGTGCAACAGTTTTGCTTCTGGATAGGGACCAAATTGAAGCCTACGAAGGGGTAGACCGAAAAGGAGAATTAATCAAGGGCAATATGCTTGCCAATTACCTCTTAAACCTGATTTTAGAAAAAGATTCGGCAGTTGTGGAGATCTCAGAGTTATCGAGAACGTTTCAACATTAAACTGTTCACTCCGTTGGTAGTTACTGGTGCAAGTTACAGGATTTATGGTTCATTCGAGAACATGCTAAACGCTGCTTTGCTGAAGCCTTTCTTGACGTTTGATATGTCAAGCGCCTCTTTATTGTACGTGCTTTTGCGTATGCCTTTAAGTATGAAAGATATCGTTGCCCAGAGGAAAAATAGAGTTAGCGATAACAAACTGGTTTAAAGAAAAAACAAACCTCCAATCAATCTACATAACAGAACCCATCTACACCGAAGATATGACAGACAGGATAGATGCAGTATTGTTCTTAGGTGGCTTTGATACAAGCAAAATGATGAATAATTTAGAGCAGAAAGTTAAGTCGCTCAAGACGCATGGCGGTTGAGAGGGGTTTCATAACGGAAAATTGGAAAGTTATCACAAAAATCGAAGCTGAACCCAAAAAAGAAAACGCTGCCAAGCAAAACGCCGAAATAGCAAAGGAAACTGAAGAACCCATAAAAATCGAGGAGCCAACAACTCAGATTTCCTCAGTTGAAGATAGAAAAACCTGCCGAGATCAAAATAAGTACAGAGAAACCCAAAGTTGTTGAAACAGCATCTAGTTCTGGAAAAAATCCAAGAAGCGGAAGAACCTGAACCTACAGCTAAACCAAAAAGATCAAGTAGAAACAAAAAACAAATACAATGAAAAATTCAGCAAAATAAAAATAGATAAAAGATAAGGAGCTAAAAACTCCTTTTATTTAACTTACTTTTTGTCTTCTTCGGTGCCGTTGTTTATTGTTTTGATAATGTTGCTTGCGTGTACGCCGTGTTCCAGTAGGAATGAGCGTGATAGGTGTCTTTCGAAATCGCTGGATTTGCTGTACAGTAGTTGCATTTCGTCGAAGGATTCCATATCATCGGGTCTGCCTCTTCCGCCAACTACCATTACTCGGGTAGTCCATGCATCTCTTGACTCAATGACACGTACAGTGATTGTTCGTGAGACTTCGCTAGTGACGTAGCCTGCGAGTGCAGTGTAGACTTCTTGTGAGAGGTCCTCAGACCACATGTTTGGCGGGGTTGAGATGGTTACCCATATGTAGTCGGTCTTGTATGTGGGTTTGAATCCCATGATGCTAGGTGTCTTGAAAGCTCGGATAACGCTCTTCATGTAGTCTTTGAAATGGTCCATGTCAAGGATTTGCTTGAAGATTACTTCGCGTGTGAGAGTGTCTTCTTGTTCTGTGAGGATTTTGAATATTATTTTTAGTTGTTCGCGTTCAGTTAAGTCTGCAGACTTCTCGAAGTAAGGTTTTTGTGAACCTATTTCAGCGATCTTGTCATTGTACTCATGATGCAAATCAACAATTTTGTTCAACCGTTTGCGATAATCAGATACTAATTCAAAGCGTTTTGCCAATTTTTCGTAGAGTTTGATTGTGGCATCAACTTTTTCGAGGTTTTCTAATGCAAAAGCCTCTTCCTGCTCTACTCTCTTGAGTTCTCGATCTATATCCAACAGTTGTTCTCTAGCATACCGCTTGCCGCTGAGGAACTTTCTGACTTGTCGCTCCATTTTAGTTTTGTCGAATTCTTTGCGTTTCTTGATTTCTTGAACTCTTATAACTTCATTGTCAAAGTTGCCTCTTTTTTGCATGCGCTGAGTTAAGATTTCGTTTACATAGGTTAAGTGTTCGTCTATCATTCTGGATTCGTCAGCCGGTGTTCTTAGCATAAGTTGAATTATGAGGTAGATTGTTCCTAGTTCAACTTGAATTGCTTTTAAGTCTTCGAGTTCGGCTTTGCATTCGGGCAGAACTTCATAGTACCGCATTAGTGCATCTGTTAAGTATCGGGTTTCATCGTAGAATTTGAGTATTGTAAGTGATCTTTCCGCAAGTTCAGCTATGTTGACTAAGTCTTCTAAAACTTTCTTTTGTCTTAGGGTGAAGACTTGTGAGCTTGGAATGAGCTGATGCAAACGTTCGACGATTGCCGCTTTTCGCTGAGGGAAATCTAAGTGAGTCTTTGTAAGGGTTGTCAGCAAAACTTCCAGGTTATCGAGTCTTCTGTTGCCTTCTTTGCGCAGCGTCAAGTCGATGATGGATTCTTCAATGGGGCCTATCTTGCCCATCAGCTTTATAGTGGATAAGAACTTCATTATGTCGGCTAGCCAGTTTTTGACCTGTATCTCAGTTCCTTTAACATGTAAGGTTGTATCGTCTTCAAGGCGTGGGTTGCTGTTTATTGTGGTTTTAAGTTTTTCTTCAAACTGTTCTTCATTGAAAGTGCCTGTTTTTATGAGGTAGTTCTTGAAAAGTTCTCTAGTAATATCGCTGTCCACTTTAATGACGTTGTTAATTTCTTCCAAGATGTCGAGTTTTTCTTTTCTTGATTCCTGCAGTAATTGCATGCCTTCGAAGTTTAACTTGTAAGCCATAATGTAATCTTCAACTGGATACGTAACTTTGGTCATGCCTAAAGTGTGCGCTGAGTTGTTGGTAAGTCCCACTTCGGTGCCTATGCCGCCAAGAAGGTCTGCTAAGTCGAAGTCCATCAAAACGTAAAGCAGGTCTACTACCATCTGATCCATTTCTTGTCGGGCGCTAACGATGTTACCAACCTTTGAGAACGCTGGTAACAATGGTAGGTAAATTAATGCGTTAAGTGGGTTTCGGTAGATCTCGCCGTAGGTTTTGGTGACGTACTCGTTGTAGTCTTTGTTAAGTAACAGAGAAAGCTCGTTCATGGCTACGAAAGCTGAGCATCCTTTTGCTGGAGGGTCATCTCCACCACATGGGGTAATGACAAAAGCAATTATTGCAACACCGGAACCTAACACTTTTCGCAGGTGCCTAGCAAAGTCAAAGAAGACACCGCTTCCAGTTCCACCACCAAGACCATAAACCAAAACTACCGTGGGTGTAACTATTGATGAAAGCGCTTGTTCTTTGAACGCGTTTATGCAATTTCGGATAATGCCAAGTTGATAGTAGTTTAATGCGTAGATTGCTTTTGCTAGAGCTCTTCTTCTTCCAGCGCCGCCAGCCATTGGTGGAATAGCCATGGTGCTTTGTAGCCAAGGTACAAAGGTTTCGAGTTTCGAACCTTCACCTATCAAGTATTCGCCGTATTTTTGGTTGATAAAGTCAAACATTGCTTCTGCAGTTGGAAATTTTACCGATTGGGCAATTAAACGCATTCGTTCTTGTGGGATACCAGCTTTAATCATTGATCTGCCTATTTGTTCGTAGGTTTCTTGTAGGCTTCGGATTTCAGGGTCAGCTATGTCGATGGCTAAAAGAGAAAGACGGGTTAGGTCATTCTCCATTAGCTCTTTGGTTTTTTTGTTGGTTAGGAATGTTTCGACGATGTTGGTGCCTGCTGAACCGAGGCCTATTAACTGAACGCTATTTTGGTAGATTCGCGTGTACTATCACATCCCGACTAATCTTTTCAATCTGTCTTTCACGGATTCTAAGCTTGACGACATTGATCGGTCAATCTTTGATGCTCTTAGCGTTAAGCCTTCTAAGTCTTTGATTTGGTCTTCAACCACGAGTTGGAAGTAACTGACTTTCCCCCTTACTCGCATGAACATAACCACGAATATAATTGCTACAGCTGCCAGAACACCGACAATAGGTAAGAACAGTGCTTCCATCGTTGAAGATGCTGGTTCATTTGAGACATTGAGTCCGTTTAAGAGTGCCACAGCCTGTGTGGAACCTCCTGCATTAGCTATAGTTTTGGATGCGTTGAGAACGTTGGTAAAAAGTTCGATATATCCTTGAGCAACTCCGTCCTGTATGAGTCTTTTCAGTTTTTCCTCTTGTTGGCGATAAAGCTCATTAAATGCAGCTAAATTGGCAGTGGTGGCGAAAACATTAATTTCATCAAGGGGGTCTCCGCCAGATGCACTATAAAGTCTAACAGCGTGGATGAGAACTGCTGTGTCTTTTGTATTAAGGGGAACCTTTCCATAGAGAGTCATGGTGAAAGTCTCTCCAACATTCCACTTGAGTTCTGTATTTGCAGAATTTGGATTGTATGCTGAGCCTGAATCATAATCTTGAGAAATAAGCTCCCAGTAGCTGCTAGTATGGGTAGTCGATTTTTGCAAGCCTGAAGTAAGTTTTAGATTACCAGGTCCTGATGTGAAAACGTGAACTGTAAACACTACTTTAATTTCAGCTCCAGGTATAACTGAGGACAAAGTTTGGTTTATTCCTGTATCGACGTTGAATTCAACCAAAGTTTCACTGGTTGTGGCGTCCTGAATTTTGTACGCGGTTATCCATTGTCCTTCACCTACAGCCTTAACTGGCGGCGAAACAGAGAGTATCATCATGGTTGTTAATAATAATAGTAGACTTAAAGCTAGAATTTTATTTTTCAATTTAGAGCCTCCTGAATTTTTCATTGCTCGATACATATAACACTTCCGCTTTTCCAGTCTTTAAGCATGGTCAACAACCGCTACGACACCAACACCCGCACAAGCAGGATAAGTATTAATCAAAGATCCACCAACATCGTCGCCGACAATTTCAAACGCCTATATCGACAGCAACCCAGCTAATAAAACTTCAAATCCAACAACCTTACCAATATCTAAATAGCTACCAACAAAAAATAACTGAAACTCGGGATTACAATTCAATTGGGGAGGCTTTAATGGTTGGTTCTTCCGTTTTCCATCAAATGTTTCACTTTTTTTTATCGACCAAAAACTTCTCTAAATTAAATAATTCAGCTCAATTTTGGTTGCTCGCATAGGCGTAAAGGATAAGAGAATTTAAACGTAGTACGATTTTAGTAAAGTGACCAATAATGGAAGTAATAAACGTACGTTTGCCAGAAAAATTAACCTCGGACATAGACAAACTAGCCAAAAAACACGGCCTTACACGCTCAGAAATCATGCGCCAAGCTTTAACAATCTACCTGCACCTAACCGAAAACGCCGGCACAATGCTAAGACCAAACGTTTTTCAAGTTAAACCTGCCCAAATCAGCTATACACGAAGAGGCGATGTATCAATCCTAAAAGTACCCACAGGACACGCCATCGTGGCAGGATCAACATCAAGCGGCGCTGTCGGACCCAAAGAACTTGACAAAGTCAAAGTAGACGGACATATATTGGGCAAATTTTTAGCAAGAGTTGCCTTAATGGATGTTACAGCAACAGGTGCATTTCCTGTTCTTTTATCAGTCACATTGGGGGTAGAAAAAGAGCCTACAGGAAACGCGATACTGGAAGGAATCAGACGTGAAGCCAGAAGTATAGGTCTTGACCCAAATCAGGTACTGATGGAAAACACCGAGGACAATTTTGAAACCTCCCAGACAGGCGCTGGTTTAACTGTAGTTGGTTTTGCAAATGAAGAAGATTTGCGGCTTGGAAAAACTTGCCCCGGTGATTTAATTGTCGCAATTGGCAAGCCCAAAGTTGGAGACGAAGTAATTGCGGCTGAAGCACGCGGCGAAATTGCAGACCTCAAAAACGTGACCCAGCTTTCACAAAGAAAGTATGTTCATGATATTTGGCCTGTTGGGGGACTTGGGATTGCTAGTGAAGCCAAGAATAATGGCATATGGCGTAGGTAGGCAACTTGAACTTCTTGAAGTGCAAGGATTAGATTTGAATAAATCAGCTGGTCCAGCCACTGTTATTTTTGCTACAATTGATAGGGATAAACTTGAAGACTTAACCTCGTTGATTTCCTAAACCGATCAATGTTGTTGGAGAAATACTCTAAAAATTACTTTTGAGTCTTCTTCAGCATGTGTCCATTACGGTCGATTTCTCCGCTGCGAATACGCGTGGTCGAGATGGGAGAATTATTTTCAGCTGGAACCATATTCACGATAACAAGTTTAAGGGGTGAAAGCCCTGTTTTTTGGCGTTTTTCGTTGATTTTTTCTGCAGTCTTCAGGGTTTCTTTGCTTACAACCAATGCTTCTAAGCCTTCACCTGTCATTGTACGCCCAAATGGATCATCCAAAGTTACGATTTCAGCTCTTCTAGTCAAATCCGAATCTACCAAAAAAGTCAAAAGCTCCTTGAGTCGTTCATCGTAGGAGGCTGTTTTGTGAGGTTTACCCATTTTAGAAACAAACGCGTCAGATGATAAGCCAATAACTACTTTGTCTCCGACCTCAAAAGCCATGTCAAGCAGCGTTTTGTGACCTCTATGCAGTTCATCAAAGGTTCCTCCTACTGCAACTTTCTTGTATTTTTTCATTATACCAGCCTAGCGCCCTGAAAATCAATCTTGCTAACTATCACTTGTTGTTGGGGTAAGGTTTGCTTAAAAGCTTCTGATACCGAGTTAACGTTCTCTTCATGAACCACGGCGTGAACGGCTTCGCCAATCATATTCTGGGCGGCACCAACCGCACCAGCCTTCTTAGCTGACGCAACTAATTTACGGATGTTTTCAGTTGCGAACCCAGCTTTCTGCGAGAACTCCCAGCAGCAATCTAGAAAATTCTCCAAACTGGGCTCATCAAGAATGGCTTCCAAAGTTTTTTTGCCATAATGGTTTATTTCAGCCCTTTTTTGAGGCGATGAAAACACCGATTCTTTTGGGATATTGGATTTGAAAAAACCAGCTACCAACATATACTCGGAGCTTATAGGTATTCGGTCGATTTGACAGATGCCCGGAGCACCTGGTTCAACCACAAGTACACAACCACCTGCTAAAAGTCAACGCACTCACCGTGCCCAAACCAGTTAAGCACTCTATCTCGGCAACATGTGCGATTTTCCCAATCTGATTAAACGTTAATGGCAATTCTAAAGCTTCGCAAAGCGCTAACCCTGAGGTTATTGCTCCTCCTGCGCTAGTACCAAACCCTTTTCCAATTGGAACCTCAATTTGGTGTTTAACTGTAATGGCATATTTTGTGTTTGTTTTGGCAAGCAGTGTTTCTACTACATGCTTTGTGGTTTTTGCTTCGTTAGCGGGTTTGGAATTGATAAAGACTTTAACGCTGTTCTTTTGTGCTTCTTTAGCGGTCACTGTTGTTGTGACACCTTTTTCAAGCCCAAACCCTCCACCTATAGCGCCAACTTTCTCCAAATCAACAATCGGATTACCATTTTGGGTGTCACAGATTTCAAAGAAGCTGGAAATGGCAGCTGGTGCGAAGGCTTTGGCGGTTTTCTTCACTATTATTCACTTTTCTGGTTTTTCCGCATTAAAGCGGGAAATGCTCGATTGATTGCAGCAATTATTGGCGGTCCAAGGACTAGGATAAAGGGGATTTCGGTGAAGAATGTAAAGAAAAAGGTTGAAAGGGCTAATGGGACACTCAAAGGTGCGCCATTAAGAAAATATGCTATGAAGGGCGGTACAGTTGCTGCGATTATACCTGCACCCAGAAGCATACCCAATACTGAACCTACTTCAAAACTTCGCCATCTTGAGTTTCTCAGAACAACGACTGGCACAAGGAAAATAACGTATGATGCGACCACAACTCCAATGAAAGCAATTTTAGTCCAGAAGTCCAGACCAGTGTAGGCATAACCTATCCAAATGAAAACTGTTGTCGCAACTCCATAAGCTACTAGGGGTGTTATCCAGTTTATTTTCTTCTTTGCGATAAAGCCTATTAAGAAAAACGCAACAAAATTACTGGTTACACCTGCAATTAAGCTCAACAACAGGTTATTTCCGAAGATGGCATCACTTAAAAATATGCCAACTGCTGCACCAATTCCGCCGACAAGTGGACCAAACACGACAGCGAATACCGCTGGAACAATGACTGGAGGCCAGAATCTGACGCCCCCATATGAAATAGGAATTAAACTGTAGAAGATATAGCCGACTACAACATACAATGCAATGTTTAATGCTAACCCAGCAACATCAATTGCTTTCAGTTTCAGCATCTTAACTTTTGCTTCCTTATTATTTACCGATTAACGCTGTTGAGAGTTCTCTTTTATAGATAAAACTTCCCTATGAACTGTTTAAACATGTTTAAACTTTAGCCGTAGTTGAAAACCGTATTTAAAAAAATGAATAAAACAGAGAGGAAAAATAGGAAATAAAGAATTAAGCTAATTTGGTTACTTCTTGTGCCTTTTGATTCTTTCTTGTCGCTGTGTCTTCTTGCGCCAATCTTTCTTGCGCTGCGTCTGCATAGAGAACCTTTCTTGGCGTGGCACATCCAGTTTCCTGAAAGGCGTCATATTTCTGTAGAACGTTTCAAGGTCCATTTTGTTTTCTTTTAGGTCTTGAATGTTCCGGTTTAATTCGTTTTTAGTTTGAACCTCATTTGCCTTGTCAAAAGCTTCCTCATAGACAAGGAATGCGGCGTGGAACGGAAAGTTCATGGGATCATCGATTAAAAGTTTCATTATTTGGGGTTGGTTGTTTTGTTCGTTGGGTTGTTCAGTCATGTTTATTCCGCTTGTGATGTAGGCAATGATTGTTTTTCACCCTTTTATACGTGTGCCTATTTTTTTAGCAAAAAAACTTCCTTATTCTAACATGTGAAGCAACAATTGCACTTTTGATTTGGAACGATGAAATTCAATATGTTAGTTGATAAAAAATCCCAATATATTCTCCTCTTATGAAATTGCATTCTACCATACTGATGCATAGAACCATTGATAGGGTTAAAAAGGGAACTTGACGACTACGTTCCACTTTTTGACCATTGTCGCCAGCTAAATGTACTTCTTTATTTTTTCTGCATCTTGCTCCAACGCTTCGGCGTTGCGCGGATTTGTGTGGTCATGGAAAGCTTTGCCGTGAATAAAACCTTCGGTTGGCAACAAAGGAATAACGTGTAAATGTAGATGAAAAATTACTTGTCCTGCCGCCCACCCGTTATTCTGTGCAATTCTAATTCCCTCGGAATTCATTGCATTTTTAACAGCATGCGCAACTCTCTTAGTTACCTTAAAGAGGTAAGCTGCTTCCTCTTCAGGAATCTCATAGATGTTCTCGTAGTGTTTTTTGGGAACCACCAGTGTGTGCCCCTCGTTGACTGGGCGATTGCTTAAAAAAACCACCACTTGTTCATCCTCGTAAATGATGCTTGCAGATGCTTCCTTGCGGATAATCTGGCAGAAAATACAGTTTTCGGACAATGATTCATACCTTTCATGGTTTATTGGTAGGATATAGCTTTAATAGAATTTCTCCAATCAATAATACTTTATGGACACTTTAGTTGATGATATTGGCAGTTTTCCCTTGCCCACGAACATTACGAGAGAAACCTATGCTAGGGCTTATGAGCTTGCAAGGGAGGCAATCCTCAAAAGTGCAGACTTGACTAAAGATGATTTTCTTCATGAAAACTTCTACAAAGTCGTGCTGGACTCATTTAGAAAGAAACTAGCTACGGGTTTAGATGTAGTAAATTTTCCTCAGCATTACAGCGGCATCAAACAAGTCGGCGACGCAATCCATGTGGCAATGGAGAAAGGTTCTTTTGTCGTCGACAAAGAAAGGGCGTTTCTCCCAGAAATATACGTCCTCAACCAAGAAGCCAAACGCCTAAGCGAAGAGTTTGGCAAAAAAATCCAGTTGCGTGTTTCGATTTTTGGTCCAATCGAACAGTACTTGGCTGAGGTTGGAGCAACAGCATTCCCCGATGTATTGGATGGGTTTGCACAAACGATAAATCGCTTTGCAAAAAACAGCATTCTCAATAACAAGTACATCGAAACTAAGGTGATATCCATCGATGAACCTAGCCTTGGCCATAGCAGTTTCTCAGGCACCCCGAGTTTAATCCGTGAAACGTTGGAGAAAGCTTACGATTTTCAAGGCCCAATCAAGCAGATTCACCTGCATTTCTCTTCAGGAATACATGATTTACTCACCGTGAAAGGACTTGATGTATTATCTTTTGAATATGCGGCTTCCCCAAAAAACATCGAAGATGTTCCAAAAAGCATACTGGAAAAAGCTGATAAGCAAATCCGTGTTGGCGTAACCAGAACAGACATTGATGCTATTTGGGCTGAACTCTATGAGAAAGGCTTCAACAAACCAACCAGTGAACAGTTAGCAGATTCTGTGGAAGTAATAATAAAAAGATACCTAATAGCCAAAGAGAAATACGGAGATAGTATGACATTTACAGGTCCTGACTGTGGACTAGGCGGTTGGCCAAGCCAGGAGGTAGCCCAATTATTGTTGAAGCGTACGGTTGAGGCAGTTAAAATGGCTTAGCAATTATTCTTGCGGTTCCTCAGGCGGCAGCTGGTCGGGGATAGGTGTTGTTTTTTTGGCTTGTTTCTCGCCAAGAGGATTTTTAGGCAGTTCTTTGAAACCAAAAGTGCCGACGGGTGGCCATCCAGCTTCAGGCATAGATGAAGGAATTAGCATTATTGTGTTTGTGCCCGCTTGTTGGCCGAGCTCGTAGATGATGTTCATCCATCTTAACCGTAGACCTTGTTCACTTGATTCATACATTTTTGCAGCTTCAATCATTTTGGCTGATGCTTCGAACTCGGCGGTGGCTAAAGTTACTCGGGCAATCCGTTCCCGTTCCGCCTGTGCTTGGCGACTCATAGCATCTTGCAGGTTACTTGGAATTATTACGTCTCGGACTTCAACGGCTGTGGCTTTAATACCCCATGCCTCGGTTTTTTCATCAATTATTTCTCGTAAGTGAGCTCCGACTTTTTCGCGTTCGGCAAGCAACTCGTTTAAGCTGACTTTGCCTATTACTTCCCGCAAGGTTGTTTGGGAAGCCAAGTTGTGTGGCTTGGTAGTAGTTTTCTACTTGCAGAACTGCTTTCTCCAAATCCACGGGTTTCATGTATAGGACTGAGTCAACGTTTACGGGTACGTTGTCTTTGGTTAAGGTAGATTCGGTGCGGAATTGTATGGTGTCTAAGTCTTGTAGAGATTTTTATAGGTGCTCTATCGATTAATGGCACAAGATAGATCAATCCTGGACCTCTCATGCCCACGTAACGTCCAAGCCTTAAAATTGGCATGCGCTCCCATTCTCTAAGGACCCGGATGCCGCTTAACAGAAAAAGAGCAACAACAATCACAATAAAACCAATAATTGGAGCTAAAACATCAGCCATTCTTCTTCCCTCAGCTATTGGTATCTATGACTTAGGGAATTAAGCTTTTTGCTCGGTTGATTTCACGATAAGAAGCATACCTTCCATGCCCACGACTTCTACGGTTTGACCCGTTGCTATTTCGCCGTTTTTGGAGGTTGCTTCCCAGAACTCACCCATCACTCGGACTTCGCCTTTGGGTTTAAGGTCGGATGTTGCTATGCCTTTGGCGCCGATTAATGCTTCTTTGCCTGTTTTTACTCGTTTGAATTGAGCTTTAACTCCAATATAAAATATAACCGTTACAATCAAAGCGACAACAATGAGAGTTACTCCAAGGGTCAATTCAACTGAAATTGCTAATCCATAGTAGGTTGTTCCAGAGATTGCTGCGAAAAACAGGAATGCTGCAATTGTTATTAAAATGCCTATGATGAAAGCTAATCCAGCATGCATGCAAATCCCTGAATTAGTGTTAGGTGGAATTCGCTTATAAGGTATTTTAGAAATAAAAAGAAAAAAAGAAATTCTTGTTTAGTTCCAGCGTTCGTCTATGAATAATCGTGGCGATGGGTCTTCGCGTGGAACTATGCTGACTTGAGGCATTGGGGATGGTCGTCTTCGTAGCGGTGGTGTGGGCATTGGGGATGGAGGTTCAATCTCTAAGGGTATTTTGTTTATCAGTCTTCTTCGCCTCCGTGAACGGTTGGAACAATTGTTGTTTCGATTAGGCTTTCTCTGCGAATAATTGTCAGGGTTGTTTCTTTGTCGATGACATCTTCGGCGAGTAGTCTTGGAAGATCATAGAATTCGGTGACTGGTTTGCCGTTGAATTTGACCAGTACATCCCCCATGGCTAAACCTGCTTTGCGTGCGGGTGAGCCTGCTTCTACACTAAAGATCATAACGCCTGTTTCTTGTTCGAGTCCAGCTTGTTCAGCGATTTCTTCTGGAATTGCTACTGTATTAGCGATTATGCCGAGGTACCCTCTTTGCGCAATTTTCCCTGTCATTAAGCGGTCTGTGATGGCTTTTACCTTGTTAACAGGTATGGCAATACCTCTTTGCCAAACATAAGCAGTGTTTATGCCGATCAATCTACCTTGGACATCGATTAATGGTCCTCCGCTGAAGCCGGGGTTTAGTTGTGCATCGGTAGCGATAACATTCTCCATCGCAGTTGATCCTCGCCAACCTCTGATAGTGCTCTTTACGCTGGTTACCATGCCGCTGGTTGCGGTTGGCTGATTTCTATTGAATGGGTTAGCAAGAGCCAGAACATAGTGTCCAACGTTTAGTTTTTCTGAATCTGCCATTTCGATGGGTGTGAATCCGCCTTTTTCAGCTTTAAGCAAGGCTACGTCGTTGAATGGGTCTGTGCCCACGATTTTTGCGTTATAGATTTTTTCTCCTTGGCCAATTTTAATTGTGTTGCAACCTTGAAGAACGTGATTGCATGTGACGATATAGCCGTCTTTGGTTAAGATGACACCTGTGCCTCTTGACATCTGCGCTTTTACACTGACGACTGATTCTGAAGTTTTCTTTATGAGCGCGCTTGTTGCCTCTGAGAGTGATTTTAAGACTTCTAATGGGTTAACTAATTGAGCCATTTTGCTTCACTGCAACAACTAATAGGGAAAAAGGTATTTGTTGACTAAGGAACATGAAAGTCAGTCACAAAAAACTAGGTAGGCATCATGTAGCCGCCAAAGTAACCCACGTTTCTGACCATGGCTTGTCTTGAGGAATGTGAAGCTATGCATAGTTTGCCGATGTGCGACATCAATTGGTAGGAGGCTTTGAGCGCCAAGTTTAGGTCGTTGTTGGTTAGGAATTTGGATTCTATGTTTAAGGCGGTTCCTTGGATATTTGCGGCTATTTGGATTGTGCCGTCTTCTGTGATCCATTTGAGGGTTACGCCTTGGTTGTTTTCAGATATGCCGAGCCAGCGGAGCATCCCGAACCATTTGCCCTTGAGTGATAAAATGAGTTGTGGGGTCATGAGGTCTGAGGGCAGAAAAGTCTGGATTAGGGGTGTAGTGGGGGTTTCTTTGGTTGGTTTGTGAAGTTTTAATTGGGTTATTTTTGTTGTTACTCGGTAGCCTTCGCGTTCTTTTTTGACTATTCCTTCGTCTTCTAGTCGGTTAAGGATGCGTGAGAGGGTTTCGGAGTGCAGTCCAGTTCTTCTTTTGAGTCCGTCGAATGTGAAGCTGGCTAAGTCCTCGGTTTCTATTAACGCCAACACGTCAGCATCACGTTCGCTGAGGCTATAGTCGTCTGGGAGGCTTTGCCAATTAACATTCAGAACGGGATTCATTATGATATGGATTGTTAAAATGTTGCTTTTGAAGGTTGCTCTGATGAGGGGTTTAATGAGATATTATTCTCTTGAAGGTGACTTTAATAATTCCTTTCGTTATCTGAAATTGATTAAGAGGTTTTTTGGACGTTTGCGATTGGTCATTTTGCCCTGGGATACCTATTTGGGAAAGGCTCGTCAAAGTTTGCCCATGTGAAAGTGAATTTGCCGCTTTTGCTTATGGCGTCAGTTCTTCCAGACGTGGATTTGCTGTTGCGTTTTCTTATGCATCGGGGGCCAACTCATTCCTTAGTAACCATAACGGTTTTGATGATTCCTTTTTTTGTTGTTTACCGAAAACAAGCCATCCCATATTATGCAGCAATGTTTTCCCACATTCTCATCGGTGACTATTTCACTGGAGGAATTGAGCTATTCTGGCCTTTATCTCAGGGTTGGTTTGGAGCTCTGAACTTTGACGTAGCAAGTATGCCTGTCGCAGTAACTGAGCTTGGGCTTTTCGTTTTAACCATACCTATTATGTATAAGCTTGGTGATCTGAAAACTCTTCTAAATCCCTACAACAAGAACTGGGCTCTGATAATCCCGCTGGGGGCAGCACTTGGACCTTTACTTTCGGCTGGACGAGGCCAAGAAAATTCTCTGCCAACCCTACTTGCAATTCCCAGCCTTTTCTTCATAATATTGTTTGCTTACTCCATAGTTCTTTGGTTTAGAAATAGACAAACTCAGGTTAGAAATAAGTTGCAGCCTAACATTATCTGAAAGGGCTTCGAATAATGTCCGTGGCTTTCTTGTATGTTTCTTTTAAAAAAAGGAAAGCTTTTAAAAAATAATAATTAGGTTTTATTTTGGTTAGGGTGCTGATGCTGGTTTGTCTTCGTTGGTGGCAGGTTCGGTTGTGATTTCTTCTATCGGTTTTGGCGGGGGTGTTGTTGCCATTGTCCAGCCTATCCATGCGCCTATAAACAAGATTGCTACGAACGCAACAAATACTGGAACAGCAATTAGCCAGAATCTAACATCAGCTGCTGAGCCAATGTTAAGCCACGGCTTGATTAAGTCATTATAACCAAATAAAGCAACTAAATAAACTACAGCCACAACTACGCAGACAAGAAGTATTGCTCCACCTATTGCTTGATCTTTGCTCAAACTTTTTCACCACCTGAACTTGGAGAATTAAGTTTAACGATCGATATCTAACCTATTAACTATACTCTTGTTTCTGCAGTATTTTTTGATTTCGTTGTTCGTGATCTTTCTGTCGTTGTTCTAAACGCATCAATCGCTCGTCAAGTCTTCTTTTCCGTTCCTTTGTTTCCAGATTGGAAAATGGAACTAACGCAAGGGCGGTGAGACCTCGCTCAATTTTCCTGAAATAATTCATAAGCTTTCTCCTTTTTTCTTCTCAAAACACTCAGAGAGTACATGTTTTTAAGGAGTCTTTCATAATGCGAAATATATCTAACTTCGGAAGGTTTCCCCTATTTGGGTAATCAGTAATCTCCACCGCAGCTATCGCAGATAACACAGATAAATTTTAGTTTTTTGAAAAATCTTAGCTCCATTAATGGTAAAGTCTTCGAGTTCAAGAATCAGCGGTATCTGAGGGGGTTGGGGTGGCTAATATTATTTGTGTGTGTGATAGAAGAAGAAGGG
>CAWFTD010000008.1:0-30555 GCA_963818655.1 Candidatus Bathyarchaeota archaeon | reverse complement strand
TTTTGTGTTTTTGAGGATATCGCGTAAGCCATCTGGTTTTTTCATAAAAAATTCCCCTTGCTTGCAGATTAATTGGGTTTATTGTAGTTCGATGTTTTCTTGCGGATAACCCATTTTAACCAAGAATTCACGTACTCGATCGCGGTGGTCGCCTTGAAGCATGATTTGCCCGTTCTTGCTGGTTCCGCCGCAAGCGCAGTATGTTTTGAGTTTTTGAGCAATGCTTGATAAATTTGAGTTTTTATCATCCATGCCGTCGATTATGGTGGTTGCTTTGCCGAATTTTCTTGTTTCAAGCCTTATTCGAATGCGCTGTTGCTCTTTTTCTATTTCTCCACAAACGCACAGGTCTTTAGGTAGTCCGCATGTTGAACAAACTTCAGCCATGACACTCAACAGAGAATTATCAGTTGGCGTATATAAGAGTTTCAAGGTTTTAGGGATTATCTCTATAGGTTTGTTTAGTGATTTCTATTGGAAATGGAATTTACTTCTTCTTTGTTGTTTTCTCTATTTGTTACGAGCAAAATGCTGAGAAAGCACTATCATTGTTTGATGCTTCTTTAAATACAAAGATCAACAAACCTTTAATGGAGTAAGAAACGTTTTTGAAGGGTTGAAAATGAAGACTGAACTTGGAGTAAAAAATTGCCTTTACCCATTGCCAACGGTACTAGTCGGAACGTTGGTTAATGGAAAACCCAATTATGTCACCATTGCGCATGTTGGGATTATGGATTTGGAGTCTGTTTCGCTGGGCATGAACAAGCGCCACTACACCAACGCAGGCATTAAAGCAGCTAAAACCTTTAGCATCAATATTCCCTCGACAAAGATGGTTAAGGAAACTGATTTCTGCGGGTTAGTGTCAGGAAAAACCCAGAACAAAGCGAACTTGTTTAAAACGTTCTATGGAAAACTCAAAACCGCTCCGATGATTGAACAATGCAGCATCAACATGGAATGCGAACTTGTAAAAACCGTCGATTTCCCAAATCATGACGTCTTCATAGGCAAAATAATTAACACATTCTGCGATGAAACAGTCCTAACCGACGGTGAGGTAGATATTGTAAAAGTCCAGCCCATCCTGTTTGTGATGAATAACCAAAGTTATTATGGAATAGGAGAAAAACTAGCCAAAGCTTGGAGCATAGGAAAAGAACTAAACAAATAACTTGTAACGAGGTTTGAGAACAAATTGATGGTGAATACTCAACCATGACAGCAGCTCTGAAAAGATGTTGGAATGTGGATAAACCCCTCTACTTAAAATACCACGATGAAGAATGGGGAGTTCCTGTCCATGATGATCGAAAGTTGTTCGAGTTTTTGGTTTTGGATGGCTTTCAGGCTGGGTTGTCATGGTGGCTGATTTTAGAGAGGCGAGAATTATTTAGGGCAGCATTTGACGATTTCGACCCCGCGAAGGTGGCAAAATACACCACCAACGACATTAATCGTTTAATGAAATCCCCTGGTGTTGTGAAGAATCTAGCCAAAATTTCTGCAGCCATAAACAACGCTCAGCAACTTCTTAAGGTCCAAAAGGAATTCGGATCTTTCGATACCTTCATCTGGCAGTTTGTACATGGAAAAACAATGCGGAATGCTTTCAAAGATTTTTCTGAAATGCCAGCTGAAACAGAGCAGTCCAAAGCGATGAGCCAGGAACTCAAAAAGAGGGGTTTCAAGTTTGTTGGGCCGACAATATGCTATGCCTTCATGCAAGCTGCAGGGCTGGTAAACGACCATCTAGTTGACTGCTTTCGATATGCCCAACTTCAAAGTTAAACTTGAAATTTATTTTTCCTATTGATCTGTTTAAAGAGGATTAATTCGTCATCAGTTATGCCGGCTTGGCGGAGTTTAGCTATACAGTTCTGGAACTGTTTTTCACTGAACCGTGTAGGCTTGATTAAGTCATTTGTGACTTGACTAAATGTTTCTTTGGTAGTTTTGCCTTTCTTGAGGTTACTCCGTATTTTTTTAAATCGGTTAAGCGGTTCGCAATTCTGGGTTAACATGCCAAACGAAGTATTCGGAAAAAGTCTGCAGCCTGAGGGTCTAATTTCATAAATAGAACAGGACTTGTCCACCAAAAATGGACAGGGATTTTTCATAATGTATTGCTCGTATTTTGCTTCGCTAGTTTCAAACTTTTCGCCCAACAATTCAAAGAGAGTTTTTAACTTAGCGTAGACTTCAGGGTATTCGTCAGGTTTGGCGTTGACTTCTCCCGCAGTCAAGAAATCATCAAGCGTACAACAAACGCCACATTTGCTGCACAAAAAAGGCAAATTAATAGACCAAGCGTCTTTTTTGTTTGTGAATTCTAAATGCAGATAAAACGTTTCAACCATAAAGTACCCAACACTGTATCATCTTCACTTATTGTTTTGAGCTTATTGCTTGAAATTTACATTTGAAATCTAAATTTACGTTAATCCTTTGACTTCTTAATCTCTTTTCTGATGAAATCCCTATCCACATAAAACAGTATCACAATTAACCAGACTATTCCCAGTCCAACTAACACCAACTCAGCTAATGCAGTAAGGTCAAATCGCGATATTGCTTCAGCGAATGTTGAGCCACCCAGAGATAGGGGTGAGCCTGGCATAATTTTAGGTGTTGGGCTTGGAGTTGGTTGAGGTGTTGGTGTAGGTATTGGTGTAACTGTGGGAATTGGCGAGGGAGTTGGCGTTGAGAGGGGTCCTGAGGTGGGGGTAGGTCGGGGGAATGGTGTGGGGGTTGGAGCGAGGGTTGGAGTTGGGTAAAGCGTCGGTGTTGGAGCGGGGGTTAAGTAAATGGTCTGTATGGGTGGGGCTTGTGGGTTTGATTCAGTTAAGAACGGAGCAAAGTTAACTTGACCAATGGCGGGGTTTGTTTTGTAGTCTCTGATTGTTTGGTTTATCGTTTGAGTGTCTATGGTTCCCCACCAGTTGTTTGTCGCGTCTATGGTAGTTGTGTTTGACATGGACATTTGGATATTGTATTGTGTGTTACTTAAGATGTTGTTTTGAGTTATGTTTGAAGCAAGTGAAATATCTACGCCAACTAGATTGTTTACTATGTTGTTGTTGCGGATGGTTCCTCCTCCGCTTACGCCATAGTTGTTGTTGGCGATTACATTGTTCTCTACCTTAGCGGAGGTCGTACCGCTTCTTACACCATATGTGTTTGTGGTGATCAGGTTTCGAGTGACCGTTGAGTTACCGAGTACATAAATGCCTGTGCTGCAACCTGTAATATTGTTGTCAGAGATGTAAGAGTTACTTGTACCGTATACTCCATAGTTTCCAGTGCTTTTTATGAAATTATTGGAGATTGTAGCATATCCATTGTAAACGTTTATGGCTACTCCGTAACAGTCGAAGGCATTGTTGGCAATTAAGGGAGAACCCCCGGTAACTGAGAGTGTTGTGTACGTGTTTGTGCTGGTAAAATAGTTGTTACTTATTTTTGCTGAACAGTTGTTAATGCGCAATGCAACAGAGCTGAAAATGGCGTTTTGGATTATGCAACCAGAATTCATTAACTCATTCCAGCCGGGGCTGGCTTGGAGACTAATTTGAGGGAGGCTGGGTGGATAGGATGTTTGGAAAACTATGTTGTTATTGCTTGTGCCTTGGGCGTTTAGGGTGCCACTAACCAGTATAGAATACATGTAAAGGTCTACTACAACGCCTGGTTCAATGGTTAATCTAACTCCGCTACTCACCACAACGGTTCCTGAAAGTCGGTAAGGGCTGTCTGCTAAAGTCCAGGTAGTATCGGTGGAGATTGTGCCAGTGACCTGGGCTGAAGCATGCACACTTCCGACAAAAATCATAGCACCACTAACGAGAGCGATAAAGATTAATGCCCAGGGAAGCCTTGTCACGTTTCCACCACTTATACCTTAGCTACTTGAAAATTTAAAACTATCCAGAAAAACAAAAAAAGATGAAAAAGTATTTTATCTGATTTTTCGGTCCAACAGTCTGCCGTTTGCATCTATGAGTTTTACTTCTAAAGGCATTCTGCCGACGGCGTGTGTTGCGCAGCTTAGGCATGGGTCGAAGGCTCGGATGACTGCTTCAACTCGGTTAAGCATGCCTTCTTGGAGCTGTTTGGATTTGACATATTTTTTGGCTACCTGTGTTATTGCCATGTTGTAAGCAATGTTGTTGTGCTCTGTTGCGATGATCATGTTGTTCCATGTTATCATCCCTTGCGGGTCAACTTTGTAGTGGTGAATTAATGTGCCTCTTGGTGCTTCTGCAACGCCGACGCCTTCGTAGTTGTTTACTAGAGCTTTTGATGTGACGTGTTCTGAGAGAATGTCTGGATTTTCGAGCAGGTTCTTGGCGGTTTCAATGCAGAAAAGTAACTCAATTAGTCTCGCATAGTGATAGTGGAAAGTGCTTTGGACTACGCCGTTCTTGCCCAATTTCTTAAATTGCTTGAATTCCTCATCTGCAAGAGGAGTGCCGCAGTGAGATGCAACGTTGAGCCTTGCTAATGGTCCTACGCGGTATGCGCCATCTGGGTAACCGATCGCTTTGAAGTAGGGAAACTTCATGAAAGACCAGGGTTCAACTGCTTCACCGATGAATTCCCTGTACTTTGTGGGGTCAATGCATTCTGCGGCGATTTTGCCGTTTTTGTCCATGATGCGGATTTTGCCGTCGTAGTGTTCTAAGCCGCCGTCTGCAGTTACCAGTCCCATGTAGTAGGAAGGAAAGTTGCCGAAGTTTTCAACCTCTTCCTCGAATCCGTCGAGCATTTTCTTGTACATTTCAAGCGTTTTCTGTGTATTGTCCAAGGCTTCGGGCAGGTTAGCATAGAGGTAGTCGGCTCTTTCTTGGGTAAGAGGCCATTTTGCCCCGCCAGGTAATATCCAGTCGCTGGAATGTATTTTTTTGCCTGCGACTTTCTCGATTATTTCTTGTCCAAACTTGCGAAGTTTTATCCCACGCATCGCTAGATTCGGGCTCTTTCTCGATTAAGCCAAAGATGTTTCTTTGGGCTGGATCAGAATCAAAACCCAACAGCAAATCTGGCGAGGATAGATGGAAGAAGTTTAGCGCGTGTGACTGGATTAGTTGACCCATATGCATTAGGCGTCTTAGCATTATGGCTGTTTTGGGAGGGGTTACGCCGACGATGGCGTCGCATGCTTTAGCACTGGCTAGAAGGTGGCTAACTGGGCAGATACCGCAGGCACGGCTGGTTATGCTGGGCATTTCGTAGAAAGGTCTACCTTCGGTGAATTTTTCGAAGCCACGAAAGTCCACTACTTTAAAGATAGCTTCCTTTACTGAGTCATCCTTGTTCAGCAGAATGTTTACTTTGGCGTGTCCTTCGATGCGAGTGATGGGGTTAATAGTGATTGTTTTTTCTTGTTGTGCTTTAACCATATTTTGATCTTCCCTCCATGACAGGTGCTCTGCCAGCCAACAACTCGGTTAACACATAGTATATGAGGTCGGCGTGGGGTGGACACCCAGGAATATAAAAGTCAACTTTAACAATTTCATGTAGTGGACGAGCATTGACAAGCAGTTTTGGCACGGCATTGGGTATGGCAGCGTTAAGATCGGTTGGGTCTTTGTAGGCTCTCTCTAAGATGGCTTGGTCGCTGTTACGCCAAGAATTCCGCAGAGCTGTAACATTGCCATCAACGGCACAGTCGCCAAGGGAAATCAGGATTTTTGTTCTGATACGAACTTTCTTTAGCATTTCCAACTGCTCTTCGTTTGCAACGGCTCCCTCGATGAGAGTAACATCGACGTTTTCTGGGAACTCTTTCACGTCAGCTATGGGGCTGTAAACCACCGATATCTTCTTAGCCAAATCTATAAGGCGTTCGTCTATGTCGAGAAAGGACATATGGCAGCCTGAGCAACCGCTAAGCCAGACTGTTGCAACACGAACTTTTGGCGCTCTCGGTCATTTGCGGTTCCTCCTTGCAATGATAAATTCGGCAATATCCTTTTTCTTGGTGTGCTCAATGGGTTCGCCTTCAATGTATATTGCGCCGACAGGGCAAACTTTGGCGCATTTGCGACATGAAGTGCAAGAGCAACTGTTGCCCCAGTGCTCATCTAAGTCCATGATTACCTGTGAGTCTTTGCCCCGGAGTTTAAGGTCAAGGGTGTGGACGCCTTCGATTTGGTCGCAGACTCGTATGCACCGTGTGCACAGGATGCACCTGTTTCGGTCGATAACAAGGAAATCATGGGTTGAGTCGATTTCGTCGTGGCTCCAGTTGCGCTCAAACATGACGTGGTCTACACCAAGCTGGTTTGCCATGGCTTGCAGTTCACAGTGGTCGTTGGCTACGCAGACAGAGCATATGTGAGTTCTCTCAGCGAGAAGCATTTGAACAACCATCTTGCGATATTCTTTGAGCCTGTCTGAGTTGGTGGTAACTTCCATTCCGTTACTTACAGGGGTTATGCATGCGGGGAAAAGTTTTGGTGAACCGCTAATCTCAACGAGGCAAAGGCGGCATCCGCCATAGCTTGTTACCCCTTCAAGGTTGCAAAGCGTGGGGATAACTACACCATTATCTTTTGCAGCTTTCAGTATCATTGTGTTTTCAGGAACGTTAACTTCAACGCCGTCTATTTTTAATTTGACAGTTCCAACGCTCAAAGTTTAAACCTCCTTTTCTTTCTTGAAGCATTTGCCTGCTTCACATTTTTTCTCAACAATGTGCTGCAAGTATTCGCCTTTGAAGTACCGCAAGGTCGTCAGAACTGGGTTGGGTGCTGTTTGTCCCAGACCGCAAAGACTTGCATCTCTTATGAAAACCCCAGATTTCTCCAACGTTGAAATATCTTCCATTTTGCCAGTGCCCATGGTGATGCCATCGAATATTTCTTTTACTCGTGCAAGCCCTGCCCTACATGGAGTACATTTCCCGCAGGATTCCTCAACACAGAATTCCGTGAAGAATTTTGCTGTATCAACCATACAGGATTTTTCGTCGAGAACTACTATGCCGCCTGAACCCATGATAGCGCCCACTTTTGTTAACGAGTCGTAGTCTATGGGAAGCTCAAGCAGGGTATCTGGAAGGCATCCTCCTGAAGGACCGCCTACGAGAACGGCTTTGAATTTTTTGCCGTCTGGAACTCCGCCGCCAATGTCGAAAACAACTTCTCGCAAAGTTATTCCCATTGGAACTTCGATTAGCCCTGGATTGTTAATTTGACCAGTTAAAGAGAAACATTTTGTTCCAGTGCATTTTGATGTTCCCAGCTTCGAAAACCATAGGCCGCCGTTTTGTACAATCAGCGGTATATTTGCTAGAGTTTCTACGTTTTGGATAAGCGTTGGTTTCTTCCATAAGCCCGAGTTTGCGGGGTAAGGTGGACGTGGACGAGGCATCGCTCTTCTGCCTTCAACTGATGCTAGTATAGCGGTTTCTTCGCCAGCCACGAATGCGCCTGCACCGAAGCGTAGTTCAAGGTCAAATTTGAAGCCCATTTCAAGAATGTTCTCGCCGAGCAGAGACATTGATTTGGCTTGAGCTATAGCTTTCTGCAACGTTTGGATAGCCAACGGATACTCAGACCTTATGTAGATGTAGCCTTTTGCTGCGCCGACAGCGTATGCGGCAATTAGCATGCCTTCAATTATGGCATGTGGGTCAGCTTCCGCCAAGGTTCGGTTAGCAAAGACGCCAGGGTCTCCTTCATCTAAGTTGGCAACTATGTATTTGGGGGAGTTTTGTGCTCTTGC
This sequence comes from Candidatus Bathyarchaeota archaeon, assembly GCA_963818655.1. Taxonomy (GTDB): domain Archaea; phylum Thermoproteota; class Bathyarchaeia; order Bathyarchaeales; family Bathycorpusculaceae; genus Bathycorpusculum. The sequence continues at coordinate 22,818 of CAWFTD010000008.1, read as the reverse complement.
CACAAGTGCCCATTTTTGCCCTGTTGAAAAGCCTGCACCTCCTCGACCTCTAAGACCGCTCGTTCTAACTTCATAAATTACGCCTTGTGGAGTCATTGTTGCTAAGCATTTAGCGATAGCTGAGTAGCCACCTGCGGATATGTAATCTTGAATTCTTAAGGGGTCGATTTTGCCTGCATTTCTTAAAACGAGTCTGTGCTGTTTTTGGAAGTAAGCTTGGTTCTGGTAGAGCATTTCTTTGACTGGTAAGCCTAAAACGATGTGGTCGCGCACTATTTCTCGGACTTTTTCAGGAGTAACACTTTGGTATAGGTAGTCTCCAGGTTCAATAAGCACTGCGGGACCGACTGAGCATGTTCCAATGCAGCCTGTACGTGCCACTTTACATTCTTTTTCAACCCCGAATTCTTTAACAGCGTCTTCGAAGGCTTTTAGAACTTTCAGGGCACCGAAGGGTACACAGCCGCTTGAGCAGCATACGTTGATGCGGTGCTTGTATGCTCTTTGAAAATCTACTTCTTGCTCAGCTACTCTTTGAAGGTCATCAAGCTTCAACCTTAATCTCTCCAAGAATGCTTTTAATTTTGGCGATCACCATTTCTTTTGTGGCTTTACCGATAACCTCGTCATCAACCACTATTGTGGGTGCCATTGCACATGCGCCGATACAGCGGGTGACAAGTAACGAAAGCTTGCCGTCTTTTGTGGATCCGCCACGTTTTATGTTGAATTCTTCTTCAACAGCTTGCATGATTTGTTCGACACCTTTCACGTAGCAGGCGGTGCCTAAGCATCCTGTTACGACGTGTTCGCCTGGTTTTCTAAGTTTAAAGAAACTGTAGAAAGTCGCGACTCCATAGACATGGCTTGGAGGAATGTTTAGTGAACCAGAAATATCCATCAGCAAATCTTTGTCTAGGTACCCATAGATTTCTTGAGCACGATGCAGTATTTCTAGAAGAGCATTTTCTTGATAATTGTGTTCTTTTAGAACTTTTTCAAGCAATAAACGTCGATTATCTGTGTCAGACACCATTTAGCCCTCCGTGAATTTATAGGTCTAATTTATCCTCAGGGCAGTACTAAAACAGTAATATAAAAGTCTACAGGAGAAAATAAGATAAATTACCCCAAAAAACCGTAAAAAATTAACCGTAGGTAAAACTTAATCGTTGAAAAGTCAATTTGTTGGCGGGCGTATTGCGTAAAAACCTATTTTCTATAAATATACCAATGTTTTATCCCGATTTTCTTTACACAAAAGGAAAGAAAGATTACTTTAGGCAGAAGCTACTTCAGGATGCTTTTCCGCTTCTTTGGCTTGAACTATTGGCTGCTCTTTCGTTTCCACCAATGAAGAAGCCTTAGGTTGTTCACAGCGATAGTCTAAGTCCTCATCTTTTAAATTAAGAGTTGCTTTCACTGTGCCGTCGCTTAAGTAATCAATTTTGAAGCCCATCTTCTTTGTTAAACTTAAAGCTCTGTAATTGTCCTGCAGCATGATTGCGAAGACTCTTTCGATGCCTTTCTCTTTGACAATATCAAGCGTGTAATCCACCATTTTAGTTCCTAAGCCTAAACCTTGCCAGTAATCACTAACTATGAAAGCCATTTCACCGCTCTTTTCATCAGATTCAATGCTAACGCGGCTTACTCCAAGTATTTTTCTTTTGCCGTTTTCAACTATTTCAGCAACGATTGCGATTTCCCGGTCATAGTCGACGTTGCAGTAGCGGACACGAACTTCATGGGGTGTGTCTTTGAGCATCTGGAAGAAGCGGTAACGTATTGATTCCTCTGAGAAACTCTGGAACATCTCCAGCCACATCGGTTCATCTTCAGGCTTTATGGGACGCAATAGAACTTCTTGCCCATTCTTGAGTAACCACAATATCTCGTATTTTTTGGGATATGGACTGATGACCATGTGTTCATGAGGTTCAAATTTCTTGCATACCCTGTCTTTGTCTATGACTATGCGGGCATCAAGGATACATGCATCTTTCTCGCTGATTAACAATGGATTTATGTCTATTTCCTTTATCTGTGGAAAATCAACAAGCAACTGGGAAAACATGAGCACTGTTTCATCAAGTTTCTTAAGGTTCATAGGTGGTGCGTTACGCCATCCTTTTAGTAAGCGATAGATTTTGGTTTCTTCCATCATACGATGAATAAGCGTTGTGTTTAGCGGTGGAAGCCCAATCGAGTAATCTTTAAACAGTTCCACGCCAACACCTCCCATTCCAAAGAGTATTACTGGACCAAAAACAGGGTCGGTTTTTCCTCCGATGATGATTTCTTGACCTTTCTTCTCAATCATGGCTTGAACAGTAACCCCAATTATTTGGGCATTGGGGTTGTATGCGGTTGCTCTTTGAATTAGAACTTCGAAGGCTTCGCGGACTTTCTGGGGTGAGTTAACGTTTAAGATTACTCCGCCTGCATCGCTTTTATGGATGATTTGGGGTGAAAGAATCTTTAGCACGACTGGGAAGCCCATTTCCTGCGCAAATAATACTGCTTCTTCAACATTGTTGGCGACAGCTGTTTTCACGACTGGGAAATTGTAGTATTTGAGTATTTTTTTTGCTTCGTCTTCGGTTAAGATTTCGCGGTTTTCAAACGCGGCATTTCTGAGTATGGCCATTATGGGGCGTTTTGGCGGTGCAGCATCAACGGGTAGTTCTTCTGGGGTTTCGTAGAGGAGATCGATGTTGCGCTGGTAATTGTACATGTACATGTATGTTCTGATTGCTTGCTCGGGTGTTGTGTAAGTGGGTATATTGTTTGCATTTAGGATGTTGTTGGCTTCTTGGACAGCGCCATAGCCCATAAACGAGGTAAGGATTGTCTTGTTTTGGTAAGATTTGCTGCGTACAAGTTCAACTATGTTTTTGGCTATTTCAACCGATTCTGAAACTGCCTGCTGAGTAAAAACAATCAATATCCCATCAATGTTTTCGTCGTTTAGGCAAGCTTCAACAGCAGCCTTATAACGCTCAGATCTGGCATCACCTAAAACGTCGATTGGATTGCCATGACTCCAAAAAGGAGGCAAAACACCGTTAAGGGAATCCAAGGTTTTCTGGCTGAGCTTAGCTAATTTGCCGCCTTGAGCAATCAATGAGTCAGTTGCCATTACTCCAGGTCCCCCAGCGTTAGTAATTATGGCAAGATTGGGTCCTTGAGGTAACGGTTGAGTTCCTAGAACCTCCGCTGCATTAAATAAATCAGCAATTTCGTTAACTCGCACTATACCTGCGCGTTTGAAGGCTGCATCGTAAATGCTGTCTTCCCCCGAAAGTGAACCAGTGTGTGAGGCGGCGGCTTTTGCGCTTTCAGAGAATTGTCCTGATTTAACAACTATAATTGGTTTGGTTCTTGCAAAGTGCCTTGCCGCGCTCATGAATTTGCGGGCGTCAGTAATGCCTTCAATGTACATGAGTATGCTTTTGGTTTTTGGGTCAGAACCGAAATAATCAATCAAATCGCCAAAATCCACATCAATCATGGATCCAACTGAGACGAAGTTGCTAAATCCGATGTTTTGGTGAATTGCCCAGTCAAGAATCGCAGAACCTAAAGCGCCACTTTGTGAAATGAAAGCTATGTTGCCTGGTTTTGGCATTTTGTCTAGGAAGGTTGCGTTGAGGTTATTTCTCGGGCGTATGAGACCGATGCAGTTTGGACCGACAACTCTGATGCTGTATTTTTTGGCGACATCAGATATTCTCTCTTCCAAAGCTTTTCCTGGGGCACCTGTTTCTTTGAAGCCGGCAGAAACGATAATTACACCCTTTACCTGTGCTTTGCCACATTCCTCAATAACATCAGGGATTGTTTTGGCCGGAGTGGCAATGATGGCTAAATCTAATGGTTCTGAAATCTTATCGATAGTTGGGTAAGTCTTAACGCCTAAAATCTCAGGTTTACGATTGTTAACAAAAAAAACTTTACCAGTGTAACCCATCTGGGTAAAATTTTTAACTATAGCATAACCAACCGAACCTTCAACGTCACTAGCACCAATGATAGCTACGCTTTGAGGGTTGAAAATCTTGTCGAGGTTTAAAGTACCCATTAATTTTACCTTCTGCTGTAGGGTCGTGCAAACGGGGAAATTAAAGTTTACCGTTCGAGAATCAATATTCTTGAATATAAACCTCAGTCTAAGATTAAAAACTAACGTTCAAATTCTTGAACACCTGAGAACACCTAAATAAAAAATTGAGTTACTCGAAGTACTTTTTGATTTCACCGAGCGAGAGAACTGCAACGCCATTAGCGACCAACATTTGCTCTGCGCTCTCTACATTGCTGGGACGCAGGATCAACGCAATTTTGCCACCCACATGCACGGCTGAAGAATAAGCATACTCTATGTTTATACCTCCGTCGCCCAGAATCTTTGTTATCTTAGAGAGCGTGTTCTCTTCAGAAATGAAAGTTGCTGTGACTTCGGTGTTTTTCTTGGATTTTGCCAAATTAAAGTCTGCGTCTTCCAAGAGTTTCGCAGCTTTCTCAGGATCCTCGGTAATCAACCGAACCAAACCAAACTCGCCTTTATCGGCAATCGAGAGCGCAAAAACCCTGATTTTGTTCTGGTCCAACTTCAACATAGTTTCAAAGAGCGAACCTGGATGGTTATCGAGAAATACGCTTACTTGCGTTATAGGCAAACAATACACCCACAAACCAATAGTTATAGTCAATATTTAACTTTAACCAAACTATAATTTTAATGTCATTATTAACCAACCTTTATATTTGCACATGGATAATTTCTTGCTAATCGGAGATAGCAAGTTTGTTAAAGTGCATCGGGGTCTCCAAACAATTTGGAGGACTTCAAGCATTAAAAAATGTGGATTTCTCAGTTAACGACGGTGAAATAGCAGGACTTGTGGGACCTAACGGCTCAGGTAAATCCACGCTATTAAACCTCATAAGCGGCGTCTACAGACCTGATTCAGGACAAATCTTCTTCAACAATGATGATATATCCAAACTGCCTCCATACAAAATCTGTGCCAAAGGCATCACCAAAACAGCGCAAACCGTCCAGTCTTTTCCAGAAATGACAGCTACCCAAAACGTATTAACAAGTGTGCTTTTCAACGAAAAAAAAACTGCTGACAAAATTGATGGTTTGGCGAGTGCGCAGGAGCTTTTGGGGTTTGTGGGTTTAAGTAAAGAAAAGTTTGATGTGGCGGCAAAAAACTTAAACGTTGTCGAATTGCGACGTATCCAACTTGCGAAAGCTTTGGCGACAGGCCCGAAACTGCTCTTGCTAGATGAGTTGCTCACGGGGTTAACTTTGAAAGAGTCTAACGAAGCTATTGAACTAATCAAACTTATCAATAAGCAAGGGGTTTCCGTGCTTGTCGTGGAGCATGTTATGCGAGTAATAATGGGGTTGTGTGATCGCGTCGTTGTACTGCATCATGGAGAAAAAATCTGTGAAGGAACACCAAAACAAGTAGTCTGCAACGAGAATGTGGTGAATGTTTACTTAGGTAAGCAGTTCAAGTTTGGTGAGGAAGAGTAATGCTTGAAATTGAGAACTTGTCAGCTGCGTATGGCATGGTTCAGATACTAAGGGATGTAAACTTCAAGGTAGAAGAGAAGGAAATCGTCAGTATCATCGGACCAAACGGCGCAGGCAAAACCACCCTGGTAAAGACAATCATGGGTTTTCTGCACCCAAAAATGGGTTCAATCAAGTTCAAAGGTGAAAACATCGAGAAATTGCCCACCTACGAGATAGTTACAAAAGGGCTAACTATGATACCTGAAGGCAGAGAAATCTTTCCTCGCATGACCGTAGAAGAAAACCTGATGCTTGGCGCGTACAGCATAAAAGACAAGGGAAAAGTTAAGGAAACCAAAGAAAAAGTCTTCGACATTTTTCCCGTCTTAAAAAAGAAAGAAAAAGCGTCGGCTCAAACCTTAAGCGGCGGCGAACAACAGATGCTAGTTATCTGCCGAAGCCTTATGTCTAATCCGCAACTGCTAATTTTGGATGAGCCTTCACTCGGGTTAGCACCGATCATTGTGGAGAAAGTCCTCGATACCGTACGCACCATAAACGAAGAAGGCGTAACTGTTCTTTTAGTTGAACAGAATATTCACGACAGCCTAAACGTCGCCGACCGAGGTTATGTACTAGAAGAAGGCAAGATAATATTGGAAGGCAAAAGTAGGGAACTTTTATCTAATAGTCATATAAAAGAAGTGTATCTAGGCCTTTAAAGCAGAGAGGGAAACGGAATTTGGCGGACGGCAAATACTGGAACGAAAAAATAGAAACCATGCCTACTGAAGAGATAAAAAAACTTCAACTCCAAAAACTCAAAGAACAAGTCAAACACTGCTACGAAAACAGCAGCTTCTACCGAAAAAAATTCGATAACATCGGCTTGAAACCCAAAGATATCCACTCACTTGATGATCTGCAGAAAATTCCATTTACAGTTAAAAGTGATTTGAGGGATAATTACCCGTTCGGTATGGTAGCTACTAAATCAGATGAGATCGTAGAGATTCACGCATCTAGTGGAACCACTGGAAACCCAATTATCGGTGCCTACACCAAAAGTGATATGGACATGTGGCAAGAACTCATGGCACGCTCAATTTACACCACTGGTGGCAGACACCAAGACGTCATCCACATCGCTTATGGTTACGGCTTGTTCACTGGAGGCCTAGGCTTCCACTATGGAGCCCAAAAATTAGGCGCAAAAATCGTTCCAGCAAGCGGCGGCATGACACAACGCCAAATTAAACTCATGAAAGACTTAGACGTTACCATCTTAGCCTGCACCCCAAGCTTCGCAGTTTATCTCGCTGAGACTATGGCTCAAGAAGGGATAATTCCACAAAAAGACCTCAAACTCAGAATAGGAATGTTCGGCGCCGAACCATGGTCAGACAAAATCCGCGAAAGAATCGAAAAAGAAATGGGGATTCAAGCTTTCGACGTTTACGGGTTAACTGAACTTTGCGGTCCAGGCGTTTCAATCGAATGTACCGAACACAAAGGGCTCCACATTTGGGAAGACCACTTTATCGTGGAAACCATCAACCCTGACACAGGCGAAGTATTGCCCGCTGGAAAAGAAGGCGAACTAGTATTTACAGCACTCAGCAAAACAGGATTACCCATGCTAAGGTACAGAACCAGAGACATTTCAAGAATAGAAACCGCGAAATGTTCATGCGGAAGAACCCACGCTCGAATGCAACGTATCCATGGAAGATCCGACGACATGCTCATCATTCGCGGAGTAAACGTGTTCCCATCACAAATCGAATACGCTGTCATGTGCTTCTCAGAACTCGCTACACAATACCTTATTGTTCTTGACAGACCAGGAGCATTAGACACTTTCGTGGTTAAAGTTGAGTTGTCTAAGCAAGCTGCCGAAAACTCCCAAACCGACAAAAATGTACTAAAAAATGACATCCAAAAACGAATCCACATCGTGACAGGAATATCAGCTGATGTGGAAATTGTGCAGCCAGGCGAACTCCCAAGAACAGAGGGAAAAGCAAAAAGGGTATTGGATCTGCGTAAGGGCAAAATGTAAGGACAAAATTATGACTTCCAAAATAGCAGCAGATAAGCCGGGCAGTTTTGCCTTGCTTAACGGTGACGAGGCGGTTGCGCGTGGGGCAGTAGAAGCCACCGTTAAAGTTGCAGCCTCGTATCCTGGAACACCCGCTACCGAAATTTTGGAAACTATAGCTGAAGTTGCAAAGGATTTTGGTATTTACGCTGAATGGAGCATAAATGAGATTGTTGCGGCGGAAGTTGCTGCGGGCGCGTCAATGACTGGAGTGCGCTCAATTGTTTCCATGAAACATGTTGGTTTAAACGTTGCCGCCGACGCCGTCATGACGTTGGCATACACAGGCGTTGAAGGCGGCATGGTAATTGCAGTTTGCGACGACCCAGCCTTACATAGCAGCCAAAACGAACAAGACACTCGATTTTTTGCAGTCCACTCAAAGCTACCGCTTCTTGATGCAGGCTCCCCACAAGAAGCCTTAGATATGGCAAGAGAAGCCTTCGAGATCAGCGAAAAAATACACCTACCAATAATCCTGAGGCTTACTACGAGAGTTGCTCATGGAAAATCCCGAGTAATACTCGGAGAACTCCAAAAAATAAAGCGAAAAGCAGACTTTGACAAGAAAGGTTCACAATGGGTTATGGTGCCCTCAAACGCCATTCGGCAACATCGCGTTTTGGAAGGGAAGTTAGCGGAAGCAAAAAAGCTAGCTGAAAGCTCAAAATTCAACATCCTTGAAGATAACGGCAGCGAAATCGGCATTGTTGGAAGCGGCGTCGGTTACTATTATGCCCGCTCGATTTTGAATACCAAAGAGTTTTCTTGGCTAAAATTAGGGTTTGTTCATCCTTTTCCATCAGAAACGGTTGCCAAATTTGCTTCCAAGGTCAAAAAACTAATCGTAATCGAAGAATTGCGACCTTACTTAGAGGAAAACATACAAAGACTAAAACTTGAAGTCTCAGGAAAAAGCAAATTGGGTTTAGAAGAAATCGGCGAATTCACGCCAGACAACATACGCCAAGCCTTTGCATCTTTGGGATTGACATCTCAAGCTGAAAAACAAGAGCCTTTGGATTTGCCTCCAAGACCGCCGGCGCTTTGCCCAGGATGCCCTCACAGAGCATTCTATTACGCCTTAAACATGCTCAACCAACACGTTGACTGTGACAATGAGAAATGCGTTGGCTGCGACATATGTGAGTATGCATGTTCATTCGAGAAAGAGAAAGTCTTTAACCCCTTAAAATCAAGAATTCGTTCAGTAAGGATAGGACAAATCCAAAACACGGCAGTAACTTGTAAAGGCTGTATAGATGCTCCCTGTATCCTTGCCTGCCCCGAACATGCTATATCCCAAACAAAAAAAACGGGTGCGATAATTGTTGACGAATCCAAATGTAAGGGCTGTGATTGGTGTATCGATGCCTGCAAGTACGGCGCCATAACTCTTCATCCCAGCAGCCGCAAAGCCATTGTATGCGACACTTGCGGAGGCGACCCAAAGTGCATTCCAGCCTGCCCCGAGAGTGCGCTGAGTCTTACTGGAAAATCAAACGACAAAATAGTCACAGGCGACATCGGCTGCTATACGCTTGGAGTTTTGCCTCCAGTGAATGCTATACAAAGTTGTCTTTGTATGGGCGCGGGAATTTCTCAGGCGGCAGGAATGATTCACGCCGGTGTTAAAGAAAAAGTTTTTGCGGTTATTGGGGATTCAACATTTTTCCATGCAGGCATGCCTGGATTGCTAAACATCGTTTACAACAAGGCAAATGTATGTGTATTAATAATGGACAACAGCGTGGTTGCGATGACGGGTCATCAGCCAACACCTGGTTCAGGAAAAACCGCGATGGGCGACCGATGCCAAAATCACTAAATATCCAAGACATCGCCAAAGGAGTCGGCATAGAAAAAGTCGACATTGTCGACCCCTACGACATAGAGGCTGCGACCGCCAAAATCAAAGAAACCTTAGATTACCAAGGTCCATCCGTCATTATTTCTCAGCGTCCCTGTCCACTTTTAATCGAACGAGGCAACACCCCGGGAGGTAAAAGACGAATGTAATGCCTGTGGAGTATGCGTAAAAGCCTTCGGTTGCCCAGCCATAAGCCTAACATAGGGAACACGCCCAAATCGACGCAACCCTCTGCTATGGATGTGGAGTCTGCGAAAAAGTGTGCCCCTTTGATGCTGTCAGGAGAAAAGAGAAATGAACCTCGACATAGTGTTCAGTGGCGTTGGAGGTCAAGGAATCGTCGTTTTAAGCGACATCTACTGCGAAGCGGCTATGCTTGATGGTTTTGATGTGGCAAAAGCCGAGATTCATGGCATGGCCCAACGCGGAGGTTCAATTGTCGCTTTCACCAGAATCGGCGCCAAAGTTGAGTCACCGTTGATAGAAACCGGAAAAGCAGATGTACTCGTTGGGTTTGAGATTTTAGAAACCGCCCGAGCCCTACCCATGCTCAAGAAGAATGGCACAGTAATTGTTAACAAGAAGTATATTCCTCCAAACTGTATGGCTTCAGGTGCTAAACCTAAAAAAATCGAGGATTTGATGGCTTTGTTGCGGGCTAAAGCGTTGGTTCATGAAGTAGAAGGCGAGGGCATCGCAGAAAAATTGGGCAATCTGTTGGTTGTAAACACGATTCTTCTAGGAGCCTTATCGGCGCTTCCAGAAATACCTGTAAAAGTTGAGTCTTTTCATAAAGCCATTGCTGGTAAAATTAAAGAAAAATACATAAACTTGAACTTGAAAGCGTTTGAATTAGGTCGAGAAAGCGTGTTAAAGAGTTAGTTTTATTAGCTATTTGCTTTGATATAGCAAAGAAAAAACAGAGGAATTAAAATTGCAAAGGAAAATACTCGCTATAATTGTAATTGTAATAATTGCCGTAGCAGCAATAGCAGCTTTTCAATTATCAACAAAACCAGCCTCACCTGACGCAAGAAACATAAAGATAGGATTGGTCGCACCAATATCAGGGTCCCCAATCGGTCAAGACATGGAGCGCGCCGCCCGACTAGCAGTACAAGAAATCAACGATGCAGGAGGCGTCTACGTTTCAAGCTGGAACACCAAAGTAAACCTGACCATTGTCATAGCTGACACAATAAATGATGCCCCAGCCAACGCAGTGACCCCAGTCACCCGAGCAGTAGAAACAGACAATGTTGACATGCTTATCGGCGGATACGGCAGTGCAGGAACACTAGCCAACGAAATCGTTGCCATCGAAAACAAAGTCCCATATATAATTGCTGGAGCCTCGAATCAACTCGTAACGAGGAGAGGACCACAAGGCAACTATGGAGGCTTTGGTATCAATGGTCCAAACAGCATAAGCGACGAAGGAAGGCATGAGTTACATTTTCCACTATTGCACAACAACCTACCACTACAGCAAAACAGTTGTTGACTTCTTCGCGAGTCCGAAATGAAGCCAATGGTTGCAGCAGACCGAAACTTCAGTCTTGCACTACTCTACCGCAATGACGCTTTTGGAACAGGAGTTGCACAAGCAACTAAATTCTGGATACAAAACGAAAGCCTACCAATCAGCATCGTTGCAGACAGAAGCTATGACCCCAACACAGTAGCAGGTAACTATCAAACAGACCTAACCGCTGTCGCCGCAGCACATCCAGATGCAGTATTCATCGCTGACAACCCCGACAAGACGCCAATCATAATAAAGCAAGGATGGGGCGACGTTGGCTTAAAGACGGTCTACATTGCGGTTGAAAATAACCAGGACGAAGCCTTCTATGACCTTTTGGGAAACGTAGGCGACGGTCAACTTTTGGAGTCAAAACTTGACCCCTTCATGACGCCTTCATACTCGACAGTTGTCGGAAAACTATGCTAAAGCATTCGACAAAGCCTATCCACATATTATGCCGGGAATGATGGGTGCTGATACATACGATGCATTCTACATCGCTAAAGATGCAATCCAAAGAGCAGGAACAGTTGACAAAGCAGCGGTCCGCAAAGCAATCGAAGACACGAACCTTGACCAGATGCTTATCCAGACAAAGACAGGTAAAATACAGTTCAGTACAGGCGTCGATTACCATGAAATCGACCCAATAACCTTCATTGAGCAACTAAAATGGGACACAACAACCAGCCACCTTACATCACAAATAGTATGGTCACCACCTGGCAGCACCAACCTCAAACAAGTAGACTTCAAATTACCAACAGGATATCAAGCTGGATCTTAAAAGGCAAAAATAATCCACTCTTCCTTTTCTTTTTATTTCTCGTATATTTTAAATAGTTAACTTGAGAAGTTATTTCAACCGCCAAACCAAAAAACGAGATGTGTTAAAACATGGATATAGCGACAATCATTTTAACGTTAGTTTGGGGTGTCGTCATCGGTTGCGTATATATCCTTTTGGCAACAGGCTTAAACATAATCTTCGGGGTCATGAAACTCGTAAATTTTGCCCACGGCCAGTTGCTCATGATAAGTGCTTTCTTAACGTGGACCATTTCTGTTTCATTAGGACTAAATGCTTACGTCGCAATCTTTGTTTCAATGTTTGTTGTTGCCTTGCTGGGTGTTGTAGTTGAAAGGTTCACTTTCCGAAGGGTTCTGGGCACTGACAAACTTAATGAAATTTTCGTAAGTTTAGGTTTGATATACATTTTTGAAAACATCGCAATGCTCATTTGGGGAGCGAACTCAAAGCAGGTGCTGAGCCCATTCTATGGCATGAGTGTTAGCCTTCCAGGATTATCCATAACGTATGATCGTGTAATAGCTGTCTTTGTTGTAGTTGCTTCCCTAGCAATATTTGGTCTGCTTCTATGGAAAACAAAAATCGGCTTAGCCATGCGAGCCACCAGCCAAAGAAACACAACAGCTATGTTGATGGGTATAAACGTACAAAAAGTTTACATGTTCACCTTCGCCATCGGCGCAGCCTTGGCAGCGGTCGCCGGAGGATTGTACGGAATAATTTACCCCTTCGACTACCAGGTTGGAGCTATGCCAACAATCATAGCTTTCGCTATAATAATAATGGGTGGCTTAGGAAGCATCAAAGGCGCTATCATCGGGGGACTACTTTACGGCATAACAGAACAGATGGCAACATTGTTTTTGGGAGGCACCTGGGGAAGCGCGGTCGCATTCGCATTGCTGATAGTTGTCCTCGTAATTCGACCCATCGGAATATTCGGGGAAAAGGGGGAATAGAATGCAACTAAAACAGCCACTAAACACATTTCTTCATTCCAGAGGCTTCCTATTCATAATTGCCTTCTTCGTTATTCTAGCGTTCGTTCCGCTTCTTGTCCGAGATAATTTTTTCTTGACAATCATGACATTAATCACCATCTTCGCAATCTATGCCGCCAGCTGGAACTTCTTGGCTAATTCAGGTCAAGGCTCCCTGGGACATGCTGTCTTCTTGGGCATCGGCGGTTTCGCTTCGGCAATAATTGGCGGCTCCATTTCAAAAGCAACGGTTAGCTTTTTGGGCACTACGCAGATGCCAGTTGGTGGTTTATCTGCCTCTATATTGGTGTTGGCACTTCTGTTGGGCGGGTTGATTTCAGCTGGAGTTGGGTTGATGATAGGTTTAGCTTGCGTAAGGTTGAAGGCATGGTATCTGGCTATGGTAACGTTTGGTTTTTCAGTGATAGCAGCCACGTTATCGAGTCAATTTAATTCTGTCACTCAAGGAATAGACGGGTATACAACAACAACCCTTGTCCCCAAAGGCTATCCATTCTACCTTCTGGTGGTTTTCTTCGCTTTGACGTCTATTTCATTTATGTATTTCATAATGAGTTCAAGGATGGGATTGGCATTCAAAGCAATCCATGGAAATGAAGCAGAAGCAAAAATGATAGGGATAAACACAGCAAAATACAAGCTTTTAGCTTTTGTCATAAGCACATTCTTCGCCGGGATAGCTGGAGGATTAAACGCCTACTTTATCAGACTCATAGACAATTCAATCTTCTCACCAGCAAACTCGTTTTTACCCTTGATCATGACCGTAATCGGAGGCTTAGGAACTGTTGGGGGACCAATTGTCGGATCCATATTCCTTGTTTCCATTCAGCAAACGTTGGCTTTACCTAGCGTAGTCGATTCTCTTAATGGAGCATTTGGCTCCTACTTCCCCAGCGTAAGCAACGTCGGACCACCTCTTAGCCTTCTAGCTATAGGTGTAATTCTAATAGTGATAGTGATTTTCGCTCCAAAAGGCTTGATATCACTATTTCAAAAAACTTACAATTACCTAATTTCAGAACCAAAAAGCAAAGAGAAAAAACCCAAATGAAAGGCATCGACTATTTTGCAGAAGCCCTAGGCATGCAAGTGCTTGAAGCAAAAGACGGCTACGCAAAAGTCTCCGTGAAAATCAAAAAAATCCATACAAACGCTTTAGGATTCACTCATGGTGGTGCAATCTTTTCTCTGGCAGATTACGCTTTTGCCCAAGCATGCAACTTCGGCGACAATGTGGCAGTAGCTGTTCAGGTTAGCATAAATTTCCTTAAACCCTCAGTCGAAGACGACACCTTGACAGCTGAGGCGACAAGGGTTTCTGATGGCAAAACCATGGGATTGTACCAAGTGACGGTACGCAAAGAAGACAAAACGGTAGCATTATTCACAGGATTAGCGTTCAAAAAATAACACCCAATCGCTATACAGGCATATTAGAAAATAGGGTGCAGCCAACAATATTTTTATGTCAGTCACAGCCTTAGAGTCTCGTGCTGGGGTGGCCGAACGGTTCAGGCGGTAGCCTGCAGAGCTGCTCTATATGGGTTCAACTCCCATCCCCAGCTCTTTAGCATACATCCCCAGCTTTTGCACAATATTATTTGCGTTTTCTGAAAAGTTTTACATTGTTCATTTCGCAAACGTATTCGTAACCAGCTTCGATTAGTTGCGTTGCTTCTTTTACATCGATGGCAGCTTTACAGGAATAATCGTCGTCTTCAAAGTCACTAATTGGGTATAGAATTGGTAAGGATTTAATTATCGATAGCTCCTATAGAAAGTAAATGATTCAGTGGTAAGGTGTGACTGTACTTTCAATGCACTTTCGAAGTCAGCAAATTCAGAAATTTACACCTATAGCTATTGGCTTTTCTCTTCTTTTTGTTTCATTCCTTGTTGGAGGGTTGTCTGCACTTTCACTGATAGCCAAGGTATTGTTCGTCCTATTTCTTCCGGGTTTTTCAATTCTTCATGTCGTAGTTCCAGACGAATTTGACTTCTTAGAAAAATTAATTCTATCCCCCATAATAGGAGTAGCATACACATCTTTGATGGCGCTCTATTTATCAACGTTAACTATTCCAATAAATGAATTCACAATTATTTGCTCTATCCTTTTGCTATCGGTTCCCTTACTGGCGTATTCGTGGAAAAGGGGAAAACTGAGTAGAACAAGTTTCAAGTCATCCATTACGCCTTCTACATATTTCATCCTAACACTCCTAATTGTTGCTTCAATTGTTCTAATATCGCTTCCATTCCCAAAAAACGACATTTTAATACCTCTTGGTGATGACCCCGCTACATCCACGTTAGCCGCAACTATGATTGCCCAGCAGGGCAAAATACCTCAATCTTGGGCACCATACTTTCCGGAGCAATCCCAATTCACCTATCCGTCAGGATACCCATCAGTTATTGCATTTCTCTATTTATTGGACCCATCTATGTCTATGCCAATTCTTGTATCTCTCTTTTCAGCATTTTTTGCCATAATCCATGGCGAAATATTTGTCCTCACACGCAGGATATCACACGACAATAGAATCGCGCTTTGTGCAACAGCTTTCTCAGCTCTGGTTTCAATTGGTTTCTATCAAATGATGATTTACGGTCGGTTTCCAGCCCTTGCTGGGGTGGCATTGACTTTGTGTCTGCTGCTATTTTCCTATCTCTATTCAATTACAGGAAACCGTAAACTACTACTACTAGCAGGAGTCTCACTGGCAAGTCTGTTCTTAACCTACACCGTTTCATTCATCACTGCCACTCTTTTTATTATTCTGTTCTTTGCATTTGGATTGATCCTATTTCAAAAAAAGAAGGAAAGCGTTCTAGGGTGCTTAGCAGTCATTGTTATGGGAATTGCACTGTCGTCGCCTTGGGTTTTCAATATTCTTGGCAGTAGACTAATGATTGAAGTTCCTGTAAAGGAATATCAAACGCTTTTAGTTTGGTTTGATGTTACTTCGGTTAGAAGTGAATTTGGCTCTGCAAACTTGTTTATGTATTATGGATACTGGCTGTTCCTTTTTGGAATTGTATGTCTGCTTTTTGTTTTCTTCAGAAAGAGAATTGGCAGTTTTCTTTTGGCATGGTTTCTAAGCATAGTTCTCTTAATGCTGAATGAAATATTCAAGATTCCTTTTCCGGGTTGGTATTATCTCCAATCAGGAGTATTCCTCAATCCAACGTTGTCATTTCCTCTATCGGTGTTAGCGGGGGTTGTTTTTGTGAAACTTTATGACTTCTTGAAAAATAGACTCCGATATTCTTCTCGTAAATTCATGAAAACTTTTTTACCCCTTCTGATAGTGGCATCTCTTCTTTTATCTACCTTTTACTTCGAATCAAAACCGATTGTAGCCAACGCTGAAATTCAAACAAACCGAATATCTACCGCTGATTACAATGCAATGATTTGGATTTTAAATAACACATCTCAAGATGCGGTAATCTATAACGATCACTGGGTTGGAACTCCAAGTACCTGGATACCCGTAATAAGTCACAGACGCATCGTTATGCCATTGTTGAGCGTATCCGAAGCTGGATGGTCGAATACGATGTTTACAAGACAAGATGAAAGCATTATAGTCGCAAAACATCCTAACTCAACAGAGGCGCTATCTATCTTGAGGAAATACGATGTGTCATACATATATCTCAGCAACAACGTTAGCGCTCAAGTTGAAAAATGGAGAGACAACTATGATGCGCACTTATTCCTGCAAAGTACTCATTATGAACTTGCATTTAATGAGGATAATGCGTGGGTCATTAAGGTAGTCTATTAGCACGCTATCTAGCACGAATGGAAACATCTAAAAAAATCGCGATTTATAGCGCATAGGATGAGACTTTACTAACTTTAAACTGGAAAAGGGCTAAAATATCTGGCAAACTCGGGTTGATTTCCAAGCAATTCTTTAGTGCGTGCGAAAAATATCGCAAACAAACTCAAAGCCTGTTTCAATTAGCAGACAGGTTTCTTGCGTGCGCTTTAGACCTCAAGAGAAATCCAATTACTGCTTCTTTCTAAAAAATCGTTGTTATCCGCCAGGGCACACCTGCTTACCCATGACAGTTCACGGTCAATTGGGGTTTTTGGCAAAAGCCTAAAAGGCAGTTGAATATCCATTATTTAACTTAAGCTGGAGTGGCTATCTTGAAAAAATACTGGTTCCACATAGCCTTGCTCATATGCATTATCATGCCGATAGTGATACTTGCCTATTTGGACTACTACAATCTTGAAGGCTACAACTACCGATTCAACCGTGACACCAACAGTTTTGAACCCTGGACGCAAACATTTTTTGACCAAAACTTCACCTTTGATTTAACATGGAAAGGTCGAATGTTCTACCCGATATTCGCTTGGCTTTTAGTAATTGAATCAACGCTTGGTTGGTCACAAATCGTTGATAAGAAACCACAGAACCGTGCCTTAATGGGTCTCTCTCTTGCCTGCGCAATAATTCCTACGATTTATGTTTTAGCAACCAACTTTTTTGGTTTGGATTTAACCATACTAAAAATGGGGTTTAATAGTGGAACTCCAAGTGTTACAGCAAGCAATGCACCTTCGGACTTCCTGCACCTATCCTGGCCATTATCGTTAGAGTACTTAGTATTTTTTGCATCATTCCTTTGTGCTGTCTTGTTAGCTTACAAACCAAAAAGTTTGAAAATCTTTAGTATTTCTCTGGCACTTTTGGGAGCCATGGGTTTTGCATATATGCTTGATACTATATACCCCTTTGGAGTTTTTCGACCACTTCAAGAGATGGCTCTTCCAACAGCAGCTACTGCTGCAGCACTTTTTGATATTTTGGGTTACAACGTAACACTGTCGTATCCTATGCATACCGCTGACTCCTTGCTCCCTGCCTTAACCGTCAGTACTGGAGATAAGGCAACAGGTGTAGCGATTGCTTGGGCCTGTGCTGGAGTTTTCAGTTTACTACTTTACGTCTTGATTATTTTCATCTTCTTTAGAAGAACGAACATTTCAGGATTCAGAAAATTGCTCTACTTTATTATCGGTCTATTTGGTACTTTCTTTGCTAATGTACTAAGAATCTACGCCATTATAATGATAAATCTGCAGAGTGGTCGTGATGCAGGAATACAGTTTCATAATACGTATGGCGAATTATTTGGTTTTGGCTGGATATTTGGGTTCATTTTATTGATTGTCTGTATTGAAAGGTTTACGTTAGTTGAAAGAGTAGAGAGTGGCTTCCAAACGATAAGCGCTCATCTAAGAAGAAGAAAGAACAACCCTTCATCTAGTATAGAAGCGAAAACAGGAACGCAAGTTCAATAAATACTATGTTTTCTCTTAAATTCACATTGTTAGAAGCTTGAGTAATTGAACAAAAAAGAGAAGATGGGTGTATACTATCTACCGTTTATTTAGATAGCTGCTAATTTTGTGATTTCAGAGCGCTTTCGAATGAGGACTGCGCTTGCAATGACAGCAGTTGATGACAGGACCACGAGTATGCCTATGCTGAAACCTTCTGGAGCCGCCTCAAATATGTACGGTACATATCCCCAGCTATTGGGATTTGTATCTAAAGCGGGTGATGGTGGCCATGATTGAAGACCGTATCCTCCTGAGTGAGCATCATAGTAGGCAACGTAGGAAGCCCAGTTATAACCCATGGCAACAATGCCGAGTCCTGCTGTGTTTGTTTTGTCAATGTGCATTTCCCATATGTAGTGTGGTGTGGCGTACATTGGTGATGCGCTTAATGATTGTGCTTGTTGGAAGATGGCAGGGTCGGTGAATCCGGTTGGTGTGATCGGTGCCCAAGCTGTTCCAGTTCCTTTATACCATTGCACTGTTGGTGAGGTGTGTCCTGTGACGACTAGTTTGAAGTCATCTACTTGAGGTGCAGTTCCTCCGTTGGGGGGAGTTTCTGCGCCGGCGGCTGTCGAGTCAAAAGTTATTACCCAATAATCTCCTTCATCATTGGTTGTGTCCCAAGTTTCTATACAGAAGGTTGCATAGACAACAGGTGTCATGGTCCATCCGTTTCTGGAGACTCCGTTTACTCCGAAGGGAACCGAAGCGGATTGAGCATATTCTGCACCGATGATTTGTCCGTCAATTACTGGAGCAGTTTCCATGTTGTAACAGGTGTGTGTGAAAGAAGCGTTGTAAGCGGCTGAATTTCCTGCAAGTGCAATCACAAAAATGGATAGCACACAAATTAAGGTTATTTGTATTTTTTTCAATGTTACTTCTCCAATTAACTTCTATTTCTATTCAATTTATTTAAAAGACTTTCTATACCGCAAAATCTTGAACAGGTCCTCTTATGCAAAAAACTTTTAAAAATGTTACTATAAAGCTTTTTTTGACTGTTCTTTTCTCACGGCTTTAAGCGCTCGAAATTCTGACATGATAATTTTAGGCATCTTTTTTACACTATAGACTCTACTTCCACCTAACCGTTCCCGATAAGAGATAGGGATTTCCACAATAGTATATCCATTTAAAGACATTCGAGCCGTAAATTCAAGCCAAAAATTATAGGGAGAGTACTTGATATCTCTAGTTATTTCATGTGCAAGGTCAACTTTCATAAGCCTCATAACGCTGGTAACATCCTTGCATTTTATAGGAAACATTATTCTCTCCAAAAGTTGTAGACCTCTTGAAAGCATTCTACGATATGGAGGTTCTCGTCTAGTCAATTCGTCGACCCATAACTATGTCCGGCGCATCACTTTGCATGATGCTCCAAAGCTTAAAGAAATCGTCAGGATCATACTGCCCGTCCGAATCCACTGCTACAACATAGTCATAGTCGACTGGGTTGATGTTGAGGAAAGCTTCTCTCATAGCGCGGGGATACCCTTTTCTGCTATCTGTCATTTCAGTGTGTAAAGCAAAAAATTCATGCTTCAATTTCCTAAGAACTTCTTTAGTTCCGTCGGTACTGCCATCTTCGAAAACCCAGATATCTACGTTATTCATCTTGGTGACAACTTTTTCTTGGATTTCTCTTACAGTATTCTCAATGGTGTCTACCTCGTTGTAAACAGGCATAATCAAAGCTATTCGCTCAACTATTTCAGAAAATTCAAAGTCATTATGGAGGGTTTGTGATTTCATCTGTTTTTCTTCTCTACTTCTTTCGTGACTTACCGCTCTACAAGTGCCTTCTCCAGATTAGTCTTAACTGCTGCGACATCGTGGTGCGTAAAGTACCAGTCGATGGTTCTCTTAAAGCCCTCTTTGTAAGAAACCTTGGGCTCCCAGCCTAAAACGTTACCTGCCAGAGTTAAGTCCGCAGCTCGAGATGCAACACCTTGAGGTTTACTTAAATCGCGCTCAACCGCTCTCGGTTTCCAACCTATCAAATCAAAGATCAAGTTGATGGTGTCATTGATTGTTAAGCGATCACTTCTGCCCGCGTTCACTGCTGATCCATCCTCAATTTTTTGGGAAGCCAATATCAAGGCATCAACTATGTCTTGAACGTAAGTGAAGTTGCGGTCTTGTTCGCCGTTGCCCCAGATCACGTAGGGGTCCATTTTTATGAAGGCTTTAGCGATTAGTGCCACTATGGCATGGGTCTCATTTTCTCGTGGACCATAAGCTGTGAAAATTCGCACTGCCGTGGTCTTCATACCGAACTCCCTGTGGTAGGCTTTAAGAGCCATTTCACCCATCAATTTAGCCCAGCCGTACTCTAAATCTGCAAAGGCTTTATCCCGGACAAAGGGGTTTGCATCATCTTCTTTAAGAAGGTAGTTTGAGCCAGCTTGATCTTGAAGATAAGACGGGTAAACACAAGCAGAACTGGCGAAACACACTCTTTGGACTCCGGCTCTGCAGGCTTCCTCAAAAATCAACTGATCCAAAATCATATTGGAGCAACACTCCGCGGGATGAGTGTCGATGTAACCTCTGCCGCCGTGGAGCGCGGCGAGATGAAACACCACGTCAGCACCGTCCACCATTTGCCTTGAGAAGGCTCTATCTTTTAGGTTTCCTTGGTAAACTGTCAGGTTTCCATATACCCATTTGTCAGGAGCCTTCCGTATGAAGGAATATTCTAGATTTTCAAGTTTCCCGCTGGAAAAATCGTCAGCAACCACAACATCCGCGCCTTTCTTTAGAAGCGTATCAACCAGATGGCTTGAAATGAAGGACGCGCCGCCAGTTACGAGAACTTTTTTCCCTTTCATACCTGTATACACCGTAATTAAAGAATCATCTTCTATCTTACCCCTTTTATGCTTTTTCATAAGTTCAATAGAAAAGACTTAAACAGGTAAAATAATACACTTCTTTTCGTGAATTCAAAAAAACGACAATGGCTAAAAATTCCGCGAATTCGGGTAAGAACATTAATTCAATTTATCATAGGCATCGCTATTTTGCTATGGTTGTTTCAAGTAGCCAATTCTGGGAGACGTTTTCCGCAATTCTGCAAGTCAATATCCTCTACATAACCGGGGCAGCCGCATGTTTTATTCTCGCATCAACATTGGTTGCGCTTGCACTCTACGTTCCGCTACGCGAAAAGAAACCCACCAGCATCAGTTCGCCAAGTAGTTTTAGCTAGTTCGGCGGGCAACTCCTAAGCGATGTCACACCCGCACGCTCAGGCTATTTCATAACCCCCATCTTAACTAACCGACTCGCAGGCATACCTATAGAGCAGGGCATGACAGCCGTACTCGCAACCGGAAGCGTAAACGCGTTTTTGAAGGCCCTGATATGCGGCGTTGGATTAGCGTACTTCATCAGTTTCCTCCCTTTGCCAGCTACAGTGGTAAATGCATTGATAGTAGGTATAGTTATTCTGCTAATAGGCGGAACCATTCTGCTGATGCTCATGTGGGAGAAACGTGTTACAAAAATTTTTAGCAAACTGGAACGGCTACCGCTTGTTGGATCAAAGTTACATTCGTTTATTGAAATGCTTTTCAACGCTCAAAAGGAAGGCCGCAAAGTCAAACGGTCTTTGCTTGTTTTGGCTCTTCTAATATTTATGTCGTTGATAGTAAACGCATTCGCCCTTTACCTAATCTCAGCCGGGGGCCCAGGATGCTTGGCACCCTCAGTTTGCTTGATTTCTTTTTGATGGCATCTTTTGCGTCAGCATTAACCTACGTACCTATAACAATTGCAGGATTAGGCGTGCAGGAAACTGGTTATGTTCTTTTACTGACGCTGTTATTGGGGTTACCCTTAACGGTTATTAATCCTAAGCTTTTAGCGTTCGCCCTGATAACAAGGATCTTGTTTACAGGTACGGACATTATCGGAATCAGCCCACTCGTAAAAGTCGGGCTAAAGCCGGATGCAAAAGTTGTCGCTCAAGTTGATTCTAAATCCAAAAGAACTGTAGAATGCTATGTTTAGAGTTACGTTGAAAGTCCCCTGCTGTAATGTTTCTTCTTTGTCAATAACTCGGATTGTAAAGTACCCTGCCTTGTCTATATGCCATTGAAATGAAAAAGGTCCAATTGATGTGGCGTTAGCGTATGGCGATTTGGCAATCATGAAATTTTCCGATGCGGGATCTATTTTGTCAGTTAAAATTAATCCATTCCAAAATTCCAAATCAACTGGTTTTGAGCTGTTCACAGAAGCGGTTATTGTGCCTGTTCTGTAGTCAACTGGAATGGGAAGGTAGCATTCGCCCATGCTGGGTGATGTGAAGTTGTTAATTGCCACATTGACCGAAACATGCTTCATGGGGGTAACCATGACTTTCTGTGCGAAAGTTTGATTCAGAGTTGCCTCGCCAAATGGACCAACATGATAGACGGCGTCCTGTTTCTTCCCACAAAAACCGGAGGCAAATAATCTGGGTCGCCAAGATATCTAGTTAGAATACACCAAGTATAAGCAGGCGGCAGCCTGTTATCCATCGGGCTTGCCCACGGCACGCTTAGAAGATAGCCTACGCCGTTGTTTTGGAGGAATTTTATGCCTT
>CAWFTD010000007.1:0-38808 GCA_963818655.1 Candidatus Bathyarchaeota archaeon | reverse complement strand
GAGAGATTCGAACTCTCGTCGGCGGGTCCAAAGCCCACTATGCTTGACCACTACACCACCGGGCTGCACGGTTTCAAATAACACTTGCTTTATTTATTGTTAGAGGTTTAATGGGTCACTTTTTGTCAATAAGCGTTCTCTTAGGGGATTTTGAATTTATTTTTGGAGTCCAGATTCCTGAATTTTGCCGAAATTATGAATAAAATCATGGTTTTCTGCCGCGCAGATTCAGGTTTTTTTACATATTATTATCTTTTTTTCCATCAGTGAATTATCCCTATTTTGAGTATTTCGAAGCCATTATGTGCAATAGGTTTAATAAACCACAAAGCTTAAATATTAAATCGGTTCCTTTGCTTAGTTTGCGCGGGCCGAATGTACTATTTTCTAGCCAAATTGGCCTATGGTGACGGTTCTACGCATACCAAAATCGAGGTAGAAGAGAATTGAGCAAAAAAGAAACACCTAAAACAGCACAGCGCTTGGCAGACAAGTGCCCAGAGTGCGGTAGCGAGAATTTAGTTCACGATTACGATACTGGAGAAACCGTATGCGGCGACTGCGGATTAGTCGTATACGAACAAATGATGGATAAAGGACCAGAATGGCGTGCCTTCACACAAGAAGAAAAAGCATCCAGAAGCCGTGTTGGTGTCCCAACATCTTATTCCGTTCATGACAAAGGCTTATCAACAGCCATCAGCCAAGTGGATCGAGATGCGTTTGGAAGAAAACTGCCCCTATCCACAAGACTACAGATGTGGCGCCTACGAAAATGGCAAATCAGAAGCAGAGTCCACTCATCAATCGATCGCAACCTTGCCCAAGCCATGGCAGAACTTGACCGTTTATCAGACAAAGTCTACATTCCACCCCCAATCAAAGAAAAAGCTGCCGTTGTCTACCGAAAAGCACTCGACAAAGGCTTGGTCCGAGGAAGATCAATAGCCGCCATAGCCGCTGCTGCGTTGTATGCTGCCTGCCGTGGAAGCGGAACCCCACGTACACTACGTGAAATCGCGGAAGCCAGCTTAGTTGACAAGAAAGATGTTGCAAGATGCTACAGGCTTCTATTGCGAGAACTTGACGTTCGCATGCCCATAGCTGACCCACTAACTTATGTGTCAAAGATTGCTGAAAAAACAGGAATCTCGGGGAAAACCCAGGGTGCAGCCATTCAAATTCTTCGCGAAGCACGACGAAAACGTGCTGCTGCAGGAAAAGACCCTATGGGATTAGCTGCTGCTGCCCTTTACATCGCATGTTTGCAAAACAACGAAAAGAAGACCCAAAAAGACATAGCTGAAGCCGCTGGTGTAACTGAAGTAACTGTTCGTAACCGCTACAAGACACTCAAAAAACAATTAAATCTTGAATTGCCCGATTAAGGGCTTTTTCTTTAATTTAATTAACTAAGTTTCTTTTGTTTTGTCGTCGTCTTTTTCAAGTTCCATAACAATTATGCCGAGGTAACCACATTCTTCACAATAGTATTGTTTAGGAGTTAACCAAACTGCAAGACTGCTTGGATAGGGCGATTTTTGGGCTGGCGCATCTTGGACAGTAGATTTGGGTTGGTTTTCTATGTTTTGTGTTCTTGAGGATGTCGCGTAAGCCATCTGGTTTTTTCATAAAAAATTCCCCTTGCTTGCAGATTAATTGGGTTTATTGTAGTTCGATGTTTTCTTGCGGATAACCCATTTTAACCAAGAATTCGCGTACTCGATCGCGGTGGTCGCCTTGAAGCATGATTTGCCCGTTTTTGCTGGTTCCGCCGCAAGCACAGTATGTTTTGAGTTTTTGAGCAATGCTTGATAAATTTGAGTTTTTATCATCCATGCCGTCGACTATGGTGGTTGCTTTGCCAAATTTTCTTGTTTCAAGCCTTATTCGAATGCGCTGTTGCTCTTTTTCTATTTCTCCACAAACGCACAGGTCTTTAGGTAGTCCGCATGTTGAACAAACTTCAGCCATGACACTCAACAGAGAATTATCAGTTGGCGTATATAAGAGTTTCAAGGTTTGAGGGATTATCTCTTTAGGTTTTGATTATTGGTTTCTATTGGAAATGGAATTTACTTCTTCTTTGTTGTTTTCTCTATTTGTTACAAGCAAAATGCTGAGAAAGCACTATCGTCGTTTGATGCTTCTTTAAATACAAAGAACAATAAACCTTAATTGTAGTAAGAAACGTTTTTGAAGGGTTGAAAATGAAGGCTGAAATTGGAGTAAAAAATTGTCTTTACCCATTGCCAACAGTACTAGTCGGAACGTTGGTTAATGGAAAACCCAATTATGTCACCATTGCGCATGTTGGGATCATGGATTTGGAATCTGTTTCGCTGGGCATGAACAAACGCCACTACACCAACGCAGGCATTAAAGCAGCTAAAACCTTTAGCATCAATATTCCCTCGACAAAGATGGTTAAGGTAACTGATTTCTGCGGGTTAGTGTCAGGAAGAACCCAGAACAAAGCAGATTTGTTTAAAACGTTTTATGGAAAACTCAAAACCGCTCCGATGATTGAGCAATGCAGCATCAACATGGAATGCGAACTTGTAAAAACCGTCGATTTCCCAAATCACGACGTCTTCATAGGTAAAATAATTAACACATTTTGCGATGAAACAGTCCTAACCGACGGCGAGGTAGATATTGTAAAAGTCCAGCCCATCCTGTTTGTTATGAATAACCAAAGTTATTATGGAATAGGAGAAAAATTAGCCAAAGCTTGGAGCATAGGAAAAGAACAAAACAAATAACTTTCAACAAGGTTGTAGAACAAATTGATGGTGAATACTCAACCATGACAGCAGCTCTAAAAAGATGTTGGAAGGTGGATAAACCCCTCTACTTAAAATACCACGATGAAGAATGGGGCGTCCCTGTTCATGATGACCAGAAGTTGTTCGAGTTTTTGGTTTTAGATGGCTTTCAGGCTGGGTTATCATGGTGGCTGATTTTAGAGAGGCGAGAATCATTTAGAGCAGCATTTAACGATTTCGACCCGGCGAAGGTAGCAAAATACACCACCAACGACATTAATCGTTTAATGAATGCCCCTGGAGTTGTGAAGAATCGAGCCAAGATTTCTGCAGCAATAAACAACGCTCAGCAACTTCTTAAGGTCCAAAAAGAATTCGGTTCCTTCGATACATTCATCTGGCAGTTTGTAAATGGAAAAACAATACAGAATGCTTTCAAAGATCTTTCTGAAATGCCAGCTGAGACAGAGCAGTCCAAAGTGATGAGCCAGGAACTCAAAAAGAGGGGCTTCAAGTTTGTTGGACCGACAATATGCTATGCCTTCATGCAAGCTGCTGGGCTGGTAAACGACCATCTAGTTGATTGCTTTCGATATACCCAACTTCAAAGTTAAACTTGAAATTTGTTTTCACCATTGATCTGTTTAAAGAGGACAAATTCGTCATCAGTTATGCCGGCTTGACGGAGTTTAACTAAACAACTCTGGAACTGTCTTTCACTAAACCTAGCTGGCATGATGGATCTATTTGTAACCTGACAAAATGTTTCTTTGGCAGGTTTGTCTTTTTTGAGGGCACTTCGTAATTTTTTGAATCGGTTGAGCGCTTCGCAATCCTGGGTTAACATTCCAAATGAAGTATTTGGAAAAAGTCTGCAGCCCATGGGTCTAATTTCATAGATAGAACAGGACTTGTCCACCAAAAATGGGCAGGGATTTTGCATGATGTATTGTTCGTATTTTGCTTCGCTAGTTTCAAACTTTTCGCCCAACATTTCAAAGAGTGCTTTTAACTTGGTGTGGACTTCAGGGTATTCTTCGGGTTTGGCGTTGACTTCTCCCGCAATCAAGAAATCATCAAGCGTACAACAAACGCCACATTTGCTGCACAAAAAAGGCAAATTAATAGACCATGCGCCTTTTTTGTTTGAGAATTCTAAATGAAGATAAAACATTTCAACCATCAAATACCCAACACTGTAGCATCTTCGCTTGTTGCTTTGAACTTATTGTCTGAAATTTACTTTTGAAATCTAAATATACGTTAATCCTTTGACTTCTTAATCTCTTTTCTGATGAAATCCCTATCCACATAAAACAGTATTACGATTAACCAGACTATTCCCAGTCCAACGAACACTAATTCAGCTAATGCAGTAAGGTCAAATCGCGATATTGCTTCAGCGAATGTTGAGCCACCCAGAGATAGAGGTGAGCCTGGCATAATTTTAGGTGTTGGGCTTGGAGTTGGTTGAGGGGTTGGTGTGGGTATTGGTGTAACTGTGGGAATTGGCGAGGGAGTTGGTGTTGAGAGGGGTCCTGAGGTGGGTGTAGGTCGGGGGAATGGTGTGGGGGTTGGAGCGAGGGTTGGAGTTGGGTAAAGCGTCGGTGTTGGAGCTGGGGTTAAGTAAATGGTCTGTATGGGTGGGGTTTGTGGGTTTGATTCAGTTAAGAACGGAGTAAAGGTAACTTGGCCAACGGCGGGGTTTGTTTTGTAGTCTCTGATTGTTTGGTTTATCGTTTGAGTGTCTATGGTTCCCCACCAGTTGTTTGTCGCGTCAACGGTGGTTGTGTTTGACATGGACATTTGGATATTGTATTGTGTGTTACTTAAGATGTTGTTTTGAGTTATGTTTGAAGCAAGTGAAATATCTACGCCAACTAGATTGTTTCCTATGTTGTTGTTGCGGATGGTTCCTCCTCCGCTTATGCCATAGTTGTTGTTGGCGATTACATTGTTCTCTACCTTAGCGGATGTTGCACCACTTCTTACACCATAGGTGTTTGTGGTGATCAGGTTTCGAGTGACCGTTGAATTGCCCAGTACATAAACGCCTGTATTGCAACCTGTAATATTGTTGTCAGAGATGTAAGAGTTACTTGTACCGTAGACTCCATAATTTCCAGTGCTTTTTATGAAATTATTGGAGATTGTAGCATATCCATTGTAAACGTTTATAGCTACTCCGTAACAGTCGAAGGCATTGTTGGCAATTAGGGGAGAACCCCCGGTAACTGAGAGTGTTGTGTACATGTTTGTGTTGGTAAAATAGTTGTTACTTATTTTTGCTGAGCAGTTGTTAATGCGCAATGCAACAGAGCTGAAAATGGCGTTTTGGATTATGCAACCAGAATTCATTGACTCATTCCAGCCGGGGCTGGCTTGGAAATTAATTTGAGGGAGGCTGGGTGGATAGGATGTTTGGAAAATTATGTTGTTATTGCTTGTGCCTTGAGCATTTAGGGTGCCACTAACCAGTATAGAATACATGTAAAGGTCTACTACAACGCCTGGTTCAATAGTTAATTTAACTCCGCTATTCACCACAACGGTTCCTGAAAGACGATAAGGGCTGTCTGCCAAAGTCCAGGTAGTATCGGCGGAGATTGTGCCAGTGACCTGGGTTGAAGCATGTACACTTCCGACTAAAATCATAGCACCACTAACGATAGCGATAAAAATTAATGCCCAGGGAAGCCTTGTCACGTTTCCACCACTTATAAGTGTGCTACTTGAAAATTTAAAACTATCCAGAAAACAAAAAAAGATGAAAGAAATATTTTTATCTGATTTTTCGGTCCAACAGTCTGCCGTCTGCATCTATGAGTTTTACTTCTAAGGGCATTCTGCCGACGGCGTGTGTTGCGCAGCTTAGGCATGGGTCGAAGGCTCGGATGACTGCTTCAACTCGGTTAAGCATGCCTTCTTGGAGCTGATTGGATTTGACATATTTTTTGGCTACCTGAGTTATTGCCATGTTGTAAGCAATGTTGTTGTGCTCCGTTGCGATGATCATGTTGTTCCATGTAATCATTCCTTGCGGGTCAACTTTGTAGTGGTGAATTAATGTGCCTCTTGGTGCTTCTGCGACGCCGACGCCTTCGTAGTTGTTTACTAGGGCTTTTGATGTGACGTGTTCTGAGAGAATTTCTGGATTTTCGAGTAGGTTCTTGGCGGTTTCAATGCAGAAAAGTAACTCAATTAGTCTTGCGTAGTGATAGTGGAAAGTGCTTTGGACTACGCCGTTCTTGCCCAATTTCTTGAATTGCTTGAATTCCTCATCTGCAAGAGGAGTGCCACAGTAAGATGCAACGTTGAGCCTTGCTAATGGTCCTACGCGGTATGCGCCATCTGGGTAACCGATTGCTTTGAAGTAGGGAAACTTCATAAAAGACCAGGGTTCAACTGCTTCACCGATGAATTCTCTGTACTTTGTGGGGTCAATGCATTCTGCGGCGATTTTGCCGTTCTTGTCCATTATGCGGATTTTGCCGTCGTAGTGTTCTAAGCCGCCGTCTGCAGTTACCAGTCCCATGTAGTAGGATGGAAAGTTGCCGAAGTTCTCAATCTCCTCCTCGAATCCGTCGAGCATTTTCTTGTACATTTCAAGCGTTTTCTGGGTGTTTTCCAAGGCTTCGGGCAGGTTAGCATAGAGGTAGTCGGCTCTTTCTTGGGTAAGAGGCCATTTTGCTCCTCCGGGTAATATCCAGTCGCTGGAATGAATTTTTTTGCCTGCGACTTTCTCGATTATTTCTTGTCCAAACTTGCGAAGTTTTATTCCACGCATCGCTAGTTTGGGCTGTTTCTCGATTAAACCAAAGATGTTTCTTTGGGCTGGATCAGAATCAAAACCCAACAGCAAATCTGGCGAGGATAAGTGGAAGAAGTTTAGCGCATGTGATTGGATTAGTTGACCCATATGCATGAGGCGTCTTAGCATTATGGCTGTTTTGGGTGGGTTTACACCGACGATAGCGTCGCAGGCTTTGGCACTGGCTAGAAGGTGGCTAACTGGGCAGATACCACAGGCACGGCTGGTTATACTGGGCATTTCATAGAAAGGTCTACCTTCGGTGAATTTTTCGAAGCCACGAAAATCCACTACTTTAAAGATAGCTTCCTTTACTGAGTCATCCTTGTTCAACAAGATGTTTACTTTAGCATGCCCTTCGATGCGAGTGATGGGGTTAATAGTTATTGTTTTTTCTTGCTGTACTTTAACCATATTTCGATCTTCCCTCCATGACGGGTGTTCTGCCAGCCAACAACTCGGTTAACACGTAGAATATGAGGTCGGCGTGGGGTGGACACCCAGGAATATAAAAGTCAACTTTAACGATTTCATGCAGTGGACGAGCATTGACTAACAGTTTTGGCACAGCGTTGGGTATGGCAGCGTTAAGATCGGTTGGGTCTTTGTAGGCTCTTTCCAATATGGCTTGGTCGCTTTTACGCCAAGAATTCCTCAGAGCTGTAACGTTGCCATCAACGGCGCAGTCGCCAAGAGAAATCAGGATTTTTGTTCTGGTACGAATTTTCTTTAGCATTTCCAACTGCTCTTCGTTTGCTACGGCGCCCTCTATGAGAGTAACATCGACGGTTTCTGGGAACTCTTTCACGTCAGCTATGGGGCTGTAAACCACCGTTATTTTCTTAGCTAATTCTATGAGGCGTTCGTCTATGTCGAGAAAAGACATATGGCAGCCTGAGCAACCGCTAAGCCAAGCTGTTGCAACACGAATTTTGGCGCTCTGGGTCATTTGCGGTTTCTCCTTGCAATGATAAATTCGGCAATATCCTTTTTCTTGGTGTGCTCAATGGGTTCACCTTCAATGTATATTGCGCCGACAGGACAAACTTTGGCGCATTTTCGGCATGAGGTGCAAGAGCAGCTGTTGCCCCAGTGCTCATCTAAGTCCATGATTACCTGTGAGTCTTTGCCCCGGAGTTTAAGGTCAAGAGTATGGACGCCTTCGATTTGGTCACAAACACGTATGCACCGCGTGCATAGGATGCATCTGTTGCGGTCGATAACAAGGAAATCATGGGTTGAGTCGATTTCGTCGTGGCTCCAGTTGCGCTCAAACATGACGTGGTCTACACCAAGCTGGTTTGCCAAAGCTTGCAGTTCGCAGTGGTCGTCGGCTACGCAGACAGAGCAGATGTGAGTTCTCTCAGCGAGAAGCATTTGAACAACCATCTTGCGATATTCTTTGAGCCTGTCTGAGCTGGTGGTAACTTCCATTCCGTTACTTACAGGGGTTATGCATGCGGGGAAAAGTTTTGGTGAACCGCTAATCTCAACGAGGCAAAGGCGGCATCCGCCATAGCTTGTTACTCCTTCAAGGTTGCAAAGCGTGGGGATAACTACACCATTGTCTTTTGCAGCTTTCAGTATCATCGTGTTTTCAGGAACGTTAACTTCAACGCCGTCTATTTTTAATTTGACAGTTCCAACGCTCAAAGTTTAAGCCTCCTTTTCTTTCTTGAAGCATTTGCCTGCTTCACATTTTTTCTCAACAATGTGCTGCAAGTATTCGCCTTTGAAGTACCGCAAAGTCGTCAGAACTGGGTTGGGTGCTGTTTGTCCCAGACCGCAAAGACTTGCATCTCTTATGAAAACCCCAGATTTCTCCAACGTTGAAATATCTTCCATTTTGCCAGTGCCAATGGTTATGTTATCGAATATTTCTTTTACTCGTGCAAGCCCTGCCCTACATGGAGTACATTTCCCGCAGGATTCCTCAACACAGAATTCTGTGAAGAATTTTGCTGTATCAACCATACAGGATTTTTCGTCGAGAACTACTATGCCGCCTGAACCCATGATAGCGCCCACTTTTGTTAACGAGTCGTAGTCTATGGGAAGCTCAAGCAGGGTATCTGGAAGGCATCCTCCTGAAGGACCGCCTACGAGAACGGCTTTGAATTTTTTGCCGTCTGGAACTCCGCCGCCAATGTCGAAAACAACTTCTCGCAAAGTTATTCCCATTGGAACTTCGATTAGCCCTGGATTGTTAATTTGACCAGTTAAAGAGAAACATTTTGTTCCAGTGCATTTTGATGTTCCTAGCTTCGAAAACCATAGGCCGCCGTTTTGTACAATCAGCGGTATATTTGCTAGAGTTTCTACGTTTTGGATAAGCGTTGGTTTCTTCCATAAGCCCGAGTTTGCGGGGTAAGGTGGACGTGGACGAGGCATTGCTCTTCTGCCTTCAACTGATGCTAGTATTGCGGTTTCTTCGCCAGCCACGAATGCGCCTGCACCGAAGCGTAGTTCAAGGTCAAATTTGAAGCCCATTTCAAGAATGTTCTCGCCAAGCAGAGACATTGATTTGGCTTGAGCTATAGCTTTCTGCAACGTTTGGATAGCTAACGGATACTCAGACCTTATGTAGATGTAACCTTTTGCTGCGCCGACAGCGTATGCAGCAATCAGCATACCTTCAATTATGGCATGTGGGTCAGCTTCTGCCAAGGTTCGGTTAGCAAAGACGCCAGGGTCTCCTTCATCTAAGTTGGCAACTATGTATTTGGGGGAGTTTTGTGCTCTTGCCACAAGTGCCCATTTTTGCCCTGTTGAAAACCCTGCTCCTCCTCGACCTCTAAGACCGCTCGTTCTAACTTCATAAATTACGCCTTGTGGAGTCATTGTTGCTAAGCATTTAGCTATAGCTGAGTAGCCGCCTGCGGATATGTAATCTTGAATTCTTAAGGGGTCGATTTTGCCTGCATTTCTTAAAACGAGTCTGTGCTGCTTTTGGAAGTAAGCTTGGTTCTGGTAGAGCATTTCTTTGACTGGTAAGCCTAAAACGATGTGGTCGCGCACTATTTCTCGGACTTTTTCAGGAGTAACACTTTGGTATAAGTAGTCTCCAGGTTCAATAAGCACTGCGGGACCAACTGAGCACGTTCCAATGCAACCTGTACGTGCAACTTTGCATTCTTTTTCAACCCCAAATTCTTTAACAGCGTCTTCGAAGGCTTTTAGAACTTTCAGGGCACCGAAGGGTACACACCCACTTGAGCAGCATACGTTGATGCGGTGCTTGTATGCTCTTTGAAAATCTAATTCTTGCTCAGCTACTCTTTGAAGGTCATCAAGCTTCAACTTTAATCTCTCCAAGAACGCTTTTAATTTTGGCGATCACTATTTCTTTTGTCGCTTTACCGATAACCTCATCATCAACCACAATTGTGGGTGCCATGGCGCACGCGCCGATACATCGGGTGACTAGCAAAGAAAGCTTGCCGTCTGTTGTGGATCCACCACGTTTTATGTTGAATTCCTCTTCAACAGCTTGCATGATTTGTTCGACGCCTTTAACGTAGCAGGCGGTGCCTAAGCATCCTGTTACGACGTGTTCGCCTGGTTTTCTAAGTTTAAAGAAACTGTAGAAAGTCGCGACTCCATAGACGTGGCTTGGAGGAATGTTTAGTGAACCAGAAATATCCATAAGCAAATCTTTATCCAAGTACCCATAGATTTCTTGGGCACGATGCAGTATTTCTAGAAGAGCATTTTCTTGATAATTGTGTTCTTTTAGAACTTTTTCAAGCAATAAACGTCGATTATCTGTGTCAGACATTATTTGGCCCTCCGTGGATTTTTGAAATCAATTTGTTCCTCATGCAGAACTAAAATGGCACTATAAAAATCTACGGGAACAAGTATAAGAAAAACTATCCCTAAAACTAAAAAACCGATGAAGCTAACCTTAAAATTAGAGTCCCCTTGTTTGGAAAAATTAATTGCGTAAAAACCTTTTATTTCAAAGAAACAAATCTTCAGCCCTATTTTCTCTGCAAAAAGAAAAGATCCTTTAACTCGAAGCTACTTCCGAACGTTTTTCCGCTTCTGTGGCTTCAACTTTTGGCTGCTCTTTCGTTGTCACTAATGAAGAAACCTTGGGCAGTTCACAACGAAGGTCAATGTCTTCTTCTTTTAAGTTAAGTGTTGCTTTCACTGTGCCATCAGTTAAGTAATCAATTTTAAAACCCATTTTCTTTGTTAAACTTAAAGCTCTGTAATTGTCCTGCAACATGATTGCGAAGACTCTTTCGATGCCTTTCTCTTTGACAATATCAAGCGTGTAATCCACCATTTTAGTTCCTAAGCCTAAACCTTGCCAGTAATCACTAACTATGAAAGCCATTTCACCGCTCTTTTCATCAGATTCAATACTAACGCGGCTTACCCCAAGTATTTTTCTTTTGCCGTTTTCAACTATTTCAGCAACGATTGCAATTTCCCGGTCATAATCAACGTTGCAATAGCGGACGCGAACTTCATGCGGTGTGTCCTTGAGCATCTGGAAGAAACGGTAACGTATTGATTCCTCTGAGAAACTCTGGAACATCTCCAGCCACATCGGTTCATCTTCAGGCTTTATGGGGCGCAATAGAACCTCTTGCCCGTTCTTGAGTAACCACAATATCTCGTATTTTTTGGGGTATGGACTAATGACCATATGTTCATGGGGTTCAAATTTCTTGCATACCCTATCTTTGTCAATGACTATTCGAGCATCAAGGATACATACATCTTTCTCGCTGATTAACAGTGGATTTATGTCTATTTCTTTTATCTGTGGAAAATCTACAAGCAACTGGGAAAACATTAGCACAGTTTCATCGAGTTTCTTGAGGTCCATTGGCGGTGCGTTACGCCATCCTTTTAGTAAGCGATAGATTTTGGTTTCCTCCATCATTCGGTGAATAAGCGTTGTGTTTAGCGGTGGAAGTCCAATCGAGTAATCTTTGAAGAGTTCCACGCCGACACCTCCCATTCCAAAGAGTATTACTGGACCAAAAACAGGGTCGGTTTTTCCTCCGATGATGATTTCTTGGCCTTTCTTTTCAATCATGGCTTGAACAGTAACCCCGATTATTTGGGCATTGGGGTTGTATGCGGTTGCTCTTTGGATTAGAACTTCGAAAGCTTCTCGGACTTTCTGGGGAGAGTTAACGTTTAGGATTACTCCGCCTGCGTCGCTTTTATGGATGATTTGGGGTGATAGAATCTTTAGCACGACTGGGAAGCCCATTTCCTGCGCAAATAGTACTGCTTCATCAACATTGTTGGCGACAGCTGTTCTCACGACTGGGAAATTGTAGTATTTGAGTATTTTTTTTGCTTCGTCTTCGGTTAAGATTTCGCGGTTTTCGAACGCGGCATTTCTAATTATGGCCATTATGGGACGTTTTGGCGGTGCAGCATCAACTGGTAGTTCTTCTGGGGTTTCGTAGAGAAGATCGATGTTGCGTTGGTAATTGTACATATACATGTATGTTCTGATTGCTTGCTCGGGCGTTGTATAAGTAGGTATATTGTTAGCATTGAGGATGTTGTTTGCTTCTTGAACAGCGCCATAGCCCATAAACGAGGTAAGGATTGTCTTGTTTTGGTAAGATTTGCTGCGTACAAGTTCAACTATGTTTTTGGCTATTTCAACCGATTCTGAAACTGCCTGCTGAGTAAAAACAATCAATATCCCATCAATGTTTTCGTCGTTCAGGCAAGCTTCAACAGCTGCCTTATAACGCTCAGATCTGGCATCACCTAAAACGTCGATTGGATTGCCATGACTCCAGAAAGGAGGCAAAATACCGTTAAGGGAATCCAAGGTTTTCTGGCTGAGCTTAGCTAATTTGCCGCCTTGAGCAATCAATGAGTCAGTTGCCATTACTCCAGGCCCCCCAGCGTTAGTAATTATGGCAAGATTGGGTCCTTGAGGTAACGGTTGAGTTCCTAGAACCTCCGCTGCATTAAATAAATCAGCAATTTCGTTAACTCGCACTATACCTGCGCGTTTGAAGGCTGCATCGTAAATGCTATCTTCCCCCGAAAGTGAACCAGTGTGTGAGGCGGCGGCTTTTGCGCTTTCAGAGAATTGTCCTGATTTAACAACTATAATTGGTTTGGTTCTTGCGAAGTGCCTTGCCGCGCTCATGAATTTGCGGGCGTCGGTTATGCCTTCAATGTACATGAGTATACTTCTGGTTTTTGAGTCAGAACCGAAGTAGTCAATCAAATCGCCGAAGTCCACGTCAATCATGGATCCAACTGAGACGAAGTTGCTAAATCCGATGTTTTGGTGAATTGCCCAGTCAAGAATCGCAGAACCTAAGGCGCCACTTTGGGATATAAACGCTATGTTGCCTGGTTTTGGCATTTTATCTAGGAAGGTTGCGTTAAGGTTATTTCTCGGGCGTATGAGACCGATGCAGTTCGGACCGACAACTCTGATTCCGTATTTTTTGGCGACATCAGATATTCTCTCTTCCAAAGCTTTTCCTGGGGCACCTGTTTCTTTGAAGCCGGCAGAAACAATAATTACGCCTTTTACCTGTGCTCTGCCACATTCCTCCATAACATCAGGAATTGTTTTGGCCGGAGTGGCAATGATGGCTAAATCGATAGGTTCTGAAATTTGATCGACAGTTGGGTAAGTTTTAACGCCTAAAATCTCAGGCTTGCGATTGTTAACAAAGAAAACTTTACCAGTGTAACCCATCTGGGTAAAATTTTTAACTATAGCATAACCAACCGAACCTTCAACGTCACTAGCACCGATGATAGCTACGCTTTGAGGGTTGAAAATCTTGTCAAGGTTTAAAGTACCCATTAATTTTACCTTCTGCTGTAGGGTCGTGCAAACGGGGAAATTAAAGTTTACCGTCCGAGAATCAATATTCTTGAATATAAACCTCAGTCTAAGATTAAAAACTAACGTTTAAATTCTTGAACATCTGGGAACACCTAGTATAAAAAAATTGAGTTACTCGAAGTACTTTTTGATTTCACCTAGAGAGAGAACAGCAACGCCATTAGCAGCCAACATTTGTTCTGCGCTCTCTATGTTGCTGGGACGCAGGATCAACGCAATTTTGCCACCCACGTGTACGGCTGAAGAATAAGCATACTCTATATTTATACCGCCGTCGCCCAGAATCTTTGTTATCTTAGAGAGCGTGTTCTCTTCAGAAATGAAAGTTGCTGTGACTTCTGTGTTTTTCTTGGATTTTGCCAAATTAAAGTCTGCATCTTCCAAGAGTTTCGCAGCTTTCTCAGGATTCTCGGTAATCAACCGAACCAAACCAAACTCGCCTTTATCAGCGATCGAGAGCGCAAAAACTTTGATTTTGTTCTGGTCCAACTTCAACATAGTTTCAAAGAGAGAACCTGGTTGGTTATCGAGAAACACGCTTACTTGCGTTATAGGCAAACAGTACACCCACAAACCAATAGTTCTAGTCAATATTTAACTTTAACCAAACTTTAATTAAAATGTCATTTCTTAACCAACCTTTATATTTGCACATGGATAATTTCTTGCTAATCGGAGATAGCAAGTTTGTTAAAATGCATCGGGGTCTCCAAACAATTTGGAGGACTTCAAGCATTAAAAAATGTAGATTTCACAGTTAACGACGGTGAAATAGCAGGGCTTGTGGGACCTAACGGCTCAGGCAAATCCACGCTATTAAACCTCATAAGCGGCGTCTACAAACCTGACTCAGGACAAATCTTCTTCAACAACGATGATATAACCAAACTGCCTCCCTACAAAATCTGTGCCAAAGGCATCACCAAAACAGCGCAAACCGTCCAGTCTTTCCCAGAAATGACAGCTACCCAAAATGTACTCACAAGTGTGCTTTTCAATGAAAAGAAAGCCGTTGACAAAATCGATGGTTTGGCGAGGGTGCAGGAACTTTTAGGGTTTGTGGGTTTAAGTAAAGAAAAGTTTGAGGTGACGGCAAAAAACTTAAACGTTGTCGAATTGCGACGAATCCAACTTGCAAAAGCTTTGGCAACAGGTCCGAAACTGCTTTTGCTAGATGAGTTGCTCACGGGGTTAACTCTGAAAGAATCTGACGAGGCTATTGAACTAATCAAACTTATCAATAAGCAAGGGGTTTCCGTGCTTGTCGTTGAGCATGTTATGCGAGTAATCATGGGGTTGTGTGACCGCGTCGTTGTGCTACATCATGGAGAAAAAATCTGTGAAGGAACACCAAAACAAGTAGTCTGCAACGAAAATGTGGTGAATGTTTACTTAGGTAAGCAGTTTAAGTTTGGTGAGGAAGAGTAATGCTTGAAATTGAGAACTTGTCAGCTGCGTATGGCATGGTTCAGATACTAAGGGATGTAAACTTCAAGGTAGAAGAGAAAGAAATCGTCAGTATCATCGGACCAAACGGCGCAGGTAAAACCACCCTGGTAAAGACAATCATGGGTTTTCTGCACCCAAAAATGGGTTCAATCAAGTTCAAAGGCGAAAACATCGAGAAACTGCCTACTTACGAGATAGTTAAAAAAGGGCTAACTATGATACCTGAGGGTAGAGAAATCTTTCCTCGGATGACTGTCGAAGAAAACCTGATGCTTGGCGCATACAGTATAAAAGACAAGGGGAAAGTTAAGGAAGCCAAAGAAAAAGTCTTCGACATTTTTCCCATCTTAAAGAAGAAAGAAAAGGCGTCGGCTCAAACACTAAGCGGAGGCGAACAACAGATGCTAGTTATCTGCCGAAGCCTTATGTCTAATCCGCAACTGCTAATTTTGGATGAACCTTCACTCGGGTTAGCACCGATTATCGTTGAGAAAGTTCTCGATACCGTACGTACCATAAACGAGGAAGGCGTAACTATTCTTTTAGTTGAACAGAATATTCACGACAGCCTAAACGTCGCCGACCGAGGTTACGTTCTAGAAGAAGGCAAGATAATATTGGAAGGCAAAAGTAGGGAACTTTTATCTAATAGTCATATAAAAGAAGTGTATCTAGGCCTTTAAAGCAGAGAGGGAAAAGTAATTTGGCGGACGGCAAATACTGGAACGAAAAAATAGAAACCATGCCTACTGACGAGCTAAAAAAGCTTCAACTCCAAAAACTCAAAGAACAAGTCAAACACTGCTACGAAAACAGCAGCTTTTACCGAAGAAAATTTGATGATATCGGCTTGAAACCTAAAGATATCCGTTCACTTGATGATTTGCAGAAAATTCCATTTACAGTTAAAAGTGATTTGAGGGATAATTACCCGTTCGGTATGGTAGCTGTTAAATCAGATGAGATTGTAGAGATTCACGCTTCCAGTGGAACCACTGGTAACCCAATTATCGGTGCCTACACCAAAGGCGATATGGACATGTGGCAAGAACTGATGGCACGCTCAATTTACACCACCGGTGGCAGACGCCAAGACGTAATCCACATCGCTTATGGTTACGGCTTGTTTACAGGAGGCTTAGGCTTCCACTATGGAGCCCAAAAATTAGGCGCAAAAATCGTTCCAGCAAGCGGCGGCATGACACAACGCCAAATTAAACTCATGAAAGACTTAGACGTTACCATCTTAGCCTGCACCCCAAGCTTTGCAGTTTATCTCGCTGAGACTATGGCTCAAGAAGGGATAATTCCACAAAAAGACCTCAAACTCAGAATAGGAATGTTCGGCGCCGAACCATGGTCAGACAAAATCCGCGAAAGAATTGAAAAAGAAATGGGGATTCAAGCCTTCGACGTTTACGGGTTAACTGAACTTTGCGGTCCAGGTGTTTCAATCGAATGTACCGAACACAAGGGGCTCCACATTTGGGAAGACCACTTTATCGTGGAAACAATTGACCCTGACACGGGCGAAGTATTGCCCGCTGGAAAAGAAGGCGAACTAGTATTTACGGCACTGAGCAAAACTGGATTACCCATGCTAAGGTACAGGACCAGAGACATTTCAAGAATAGATACCGCGAAATGTTCATGTGGCAGAACCCACGCTCGAATGCAACGTGTCCATGGAAGATCCGACGACATGCTTATCATTCGCGGAGTAAACGTGTTCCCATCACAAATCGAATACGCTGTCATGTGTTTCTCAGAACTCGCTACTCAATACCTCATTGTTCTTGACAGACCAGGAGCATTAGACACTTTTGTGGTTAAAGTTGAGTTGTCTAAACAAGCTGCCAAAAACCCCCAAACCGACAAAAATGTACTAAAAAATGACATTCAAAAAAGAATCCACATCGTGACTGGAATATCAGCTGATGTGGAAATTGTAAAGCCAGGCGAACTTCCAAGAACTGAGGGAAAAGCAAAAAGAGTATTGGATTTGCGTAAGGGCAAAATGTAAGGACAAACTTATGACTTCCAAGATTTCAGCAGATAAGCCGGGTAGTTTTGCCTTGCTTAACGGTGACGAGGCGGTTGCGCGTGGGGCAGTAGAAGCCACCGTTAAAGTTGCAGCCTCGTATCCTGGAACACCTGCTACCGAAATTTTGGAAACAATTGCTGAAGTTGCAAAGGATTTTGGTATTTACGCTGAATGGAGTATCAATGAGATTGTTGCGGCTGAAGTTGCTGCGGGCGCGTCTATGACTGGAGTACGATCGATTGTTTCCATGAAACATGTTGGTTTAAACGTTGCCGCCGACGCCGTCATGACGTTGGCGTACACTGGCGTTGAAGGCGGCATGGTAATTGCAGTTTGCGACGACCCAGCCTTACATAGCAGCCAAAACGAACAAGACACTCGATTTTTCGCAGTCCACTCAAAACTGCCGCTTCTTGATGCAGGCTCTCCACAAGAAGCCTTAGATATGGCAAGAGAAGCCTTCGAGATCAGCGAAAAAATACATCTACCAATAATCCTAAGGCTTACTACAAGAGTTGCCCATGGAAAATCCCGAGTAATACTCGGAGAACTCCAAAAAATAAAGCGAAAAGCAGACTTTGACAAGAAAGGTTCACAATGGGTTATGGTGCCCTCAAACGCCATTCGGCAACATAGAGTTTTGGAAGGGAAGTTAGCGGAAGCAAAAAAGCTAGCTGAAAGCTCAAAATTCAACATCCTTGAAGATAACGGCAGCGAAATCGGCATTGTTGGAAGCGGCGTCGGCTACTATTATGCCCGCTCGATTTTGAATACCAAAGATTTTTCTTGGCTAAAATTAGGGTTTGTTCATCCTTTTCCATCAGAAACGGTTGCCAAATTTGCTTCTAAAGTCAAAAAACTAATCGTAATCGAAGAATTGCGACCTTACTTAGAGGAAAACATCCAAAGACTAAAACTTGAAGTCACAGGAAAAAGCAAATTGGGCTTAGAAGAAATCGGCGAATTCACGCCAGACAACATACGCCAAGCCTTTGCATCTTTGGGATTGACATCTCAAGCTGAAAAACAAGAGCCTTTGGATTTGCCTCCAAGACCACCGGCGCTTTGCCCAGGATGCCCCCACAGAGCATTCTATTATGCCTTAAACATGCTCAACCAACACGTTGACTGTGACAATGAGAAATGCGTTGGCTGCGACATATGTGAGTATGCATGTTCATTCGAGAAAGAGAAAGTTTTTAACCCCCTAAAATCAAGAATTCGTTCAGTAAGGATAGGACAAATCCAAAACACGGCAGTAACTTGCAAAGGCTGCATAGATGCTCCCTGTATACTTGCCTGCCCCGAAAAAGCTATATCCCAAGCCAAAAAAACGGGCGCGATAATTGTTGACGAATCCAAATGTAAGGGCTGTGACTGGTGCATCGATGCCTGCAAATACGGCGCCATAACTCTTCATCCTATCAGCCGCAAAGTCATTGTATGCGACACTTGCGGAGGCGACCCAAAGTGCATTCCAACCTGCCCCGAAAGTGCGCTGAGTCTTACTGGAAAATCAAACGACAAAATAGTCACAGGCGACATCGGCTGCTATACACTAGGAGTTTTGCCTCCAGTGAATGCTGTACAAACTTGCCTTTGCATGGGCGCGGGAATTTCTCAGGCGGCAGGAATGATTCACGCCGGCGTTAAAGAAAAAGTCTTTGCGGTTATTGGTGATTCAACATTTTTCCATGCAGGCATGCCTGGATTGCTAAACATTGTTTACAACAAGGCAAATGTATGTGTATTAATAATGGACAACAGCGTGGTTGCGATGACGGGTCATCAGCCAACGCCTGGTTCAGGAAAAACCGCCATGGGCACCGATGCTAAAATAATAAGAATCCAAGACATCGCCAAAGGAGTCGGCATTGAAAAAGTCGAAATTGTTGACCCCTACGACATAGAGGCTCACGCCAAAATCAAAGAAACCTTAGATTACAATGGTCCATCAGTCATTATTTCCCAGCGTCCCTGTCCACTATTAATTGAAAGAGGCAAACCACGGGAGGTTTTAGAAAAATGCAACGCTTGCGGAGTATGCGTAAAAGCCTTCGGTTGTCCAGCGATAAGCCTACAAGGGGAACACGCCGAAATCGACGCGACCCTATGCTATGGATGTGGAGTCTGCGAAACAGTGTGCCCATTTGATGCCATAAGGAGAAAAGAAAAATGAACCTTGACACAGTTTTCAGCGGCGTCGGCGGGCAAGGAGTCGTGGTTTTAAGCGACATCTACTGTGAAGCGGCAATGCTTGATGGTTTTGACGTGGCAAAAGCAGAGATTCACGGCATGGCTCAACGAGGAGGTTCAATAGTCGCTTATCACCAGAATCGGCGACAAAGTTGAGTCACCACTGATTGAAACAGGAAAAGCAGACGTACTAGTTGGGTTTGAAATCCTAGAAACCGCACGTGCCCTTCCAATGCTCAAGAAGAATGGCGACGGTAATCGTTAACATGAAGTATATTCCACCAAACTGCTTAGCGTCAAGTTCTAAACCAAAAAAGACAGAGGAGTTTATGGAGATTCTGCGATCTAAAGCAGTGGTTCACGAGATAGACGGGGCAGGCATCGCAGAGAAACTCGGTAATCTACTTGTCGTAAACACGATTCTTCTTGGAGCCCTCTCGGCGCTTCCAGAGATCCCGGTAAAAGTTGAATCTTTCCAGCAAGCCATCGCTGGCAGAGTTAAAGAAAAATACATTAATTTAAACCTCAAAGCGTTCCAGCTAGGCCGAGAAAGCGTGTTATTGAGTTAATTTTATTAGCATTACATTTTATATAGCAGAGAAAAAAAGGAGAATAAATATTTGCAAAAAAAAATACTTGCAATTTTAATTATAGCAATCATAGCAATTTCAGCGTAGCAGCTTTATAATTAATGCCAAAACCAGCACTTCAGCCGACGCACGAAACATCAAGATAGGCTTAGTCGCACCACTCTCTACTTCAATCGGTCAAGACATGCAGAAGCAGCTCAGATGGCTGTTAACGAAATAAACAATGCAGGCGGCATTTCCGTTTCTGGATGGAACACCAAAGTAAACATAACTTTGGTTACCGTTGACACAAAAACCGACACAGTTCCAGCCGACGCCGTAACAGCAGTTACACAAGCAGTTCAGTCCGAACAAGTAGACATGCTAATCGGCGGATACGGCAGTGCAGCAACCCTTGCCGACGAAGTAGTAGCCATCGAAAATAAAGTACCTTTCATAATCACAGGAGCATCAAACCAACTTGTCACCAGAAGAGGACCACAAGGCAACTATGGCGGCTTTGGACCAACAGGAACCTACAGTATCAGCGACGAAGACGGAATGAGCTACATGTTCCACTACTGCACAACAACCTACGACTACGCAAAAACAGTCGTTGACTTTTTAGCACAAGAAATGAAACCCATGGTAGCACCTGACCGAAACTTGAGCCTTGCACTCTATTACCGTGATGACTCTTTTGGAAACGCAGTTGAACAAGCAACTCTATACTGGATCCAAAATGAAAGCCTTCCAATAAGCATCGTTGCAGACCGAAAACATCCAACTACATCAACGAGCTTCCAAACTGACCTAACAGTAATCAAACAAGCAAACCCAGACGCAGTATTTGTTGCTGACAACCCAGACGTAACACCATTGGTAATCCAGCAGGGATGGAACGACGTAGGACTAAAGAGCGTTTATATCGCAGTTGAAAACAACCAAGACCCAGTATTCTATAACCTACTAGGACCTGTTGGTGACGGACAACTTTTGGAGTCAAAGATGGACCCATTCCAAGTGCCTTCGTACCTACCAGCAGTGCAGACATACTCTGAGAAATTCAATCAACTCTACGGTGCAATGCCGGGAATGATGGGAGTAGACACATAC
Source organism: Candidatus Bathyarchaeota archaeon (assembly GCA_963818655.1). GTDB lineage: Archaea > Thermoproteota > Bathyarchaeia > Bathyarchaeales > Bathycorpusculaceae > Bathycorpusculum. The sequence goes on along the minus strand of CAWFTD010000007.1, from coordinate 17,996 downwards.
GACGCATTCTACATCGCCAAAGCAGCATATGAAAGCGCTGGAACAATCGATAAAGTTGCATTGCGACAAGCAATCGAAGATACAAACATGGACCAAAAACTAATCTTGACATCTACAGGCAAAATCCAGTTCAGCAAAGGCATTAACTACCACGAAATTGGCCCTGTAACCTTCATGGAACAACTCAAATGGAATAGCCAAACCAGCAAATTGGAATCACATATAATCTGGCCAGCATCAGTACCAGGAATTAGCAACTTCAAACAAGCAAGACTTTACACTGCCAACTGGCTATCAACCTGGAAGCTAAAACAGCTTCCTCCACAAATTTCTTTTTTCCTTCTTTTCTTGAAATAAAAACATTTTAAATCGTTAACTATGAATAAGAAAGCCAAGAGTTTACCGATGGGGTTGAGGGAAAAACATTATGGACATAACTGCTGGAACGCTTGCTTTAACTTTAATCTGGGGCGTTCGCCATTGGCTGCATCTACATGCTGCTTGCTACAGGGTTAAACATGATTTTTGGCGTTATGAAACTCGTCAATTTTGCTCACGGACAATTCCTGATGATAAGCGCCTATATAACCTGGACTCTTTCAGTCACCGTGGGCTTGAATGCTTACGTTGCAATTCTTGTTTCGATGGCAATAGTAGCTGTGTTAGGCGTCGCAATTGAACGATTAACTTTCCGCAGAGTTTTAGGAACGGAAAAACTCAACGAGATCTTTGTCAGCCTCGGCTTGATCTACATTTTCGAGAACGCCGCCCTGCTTATTTGGGGAGACCAAGCACAGCAAATCAAAAGTCCCTTCTACGGCATCAGCTTAGATTTACCAAGCATATCCATAACTTATGACCGCATCGTCGCTGTCGGTGTTGTAGTTGCTGCGCTAGTAGGTTTTGGACTGCTACTGTGGAAAACAAAAATTGGCTTAGCCATGCGCGCTACAAGCCAAATAAACCGTACAGCTATGTTGATGGGAATAAACGTTGAGCGAATTTACATGATTACCTTCGCATTGGGCTCAGCCTTAGCCGCCGTCGCAGGAGGACTATACGGCATAATCTTCTCATTTAACTCCCAAACCGGTGCAATGCCAACCATCATTGCCTTCGCCATAATCATCTTGGGTGGATTAGGAAGCATAAGAGGCGCCATAGTAGGTGGCTTACTCTACGGCATCACTGAGCAGATTAGCAACACTGTTTCTGGGAGGAATTTGGTCAAGCGCAGTCGCATTTGCACTGCTAATAGTCGTACTTATAATCAGACCCAACGGAATATTTGGGGAAAAAGGAGAATGACATGCTGCTAAAAAAAAAACTTCCGCGTACTAATAGCGTTCCAAGGGATTTCTGGTATTAGTTGCAGTATTTGCGGTTTTAGCGCTTATCCCAATCTTCATAACTGATACTTTCTTTTTGTACATTTTCACTTTAATCTTTATCTTTTCAATGTATGCAGCAAGCTGGAATTTTCTGGCAAATTCAGGTCAAGGTTCGCTTGGTCACGCTGCCTTTTTAGGCATTGGCGGCTTTACTTCAGCAATAATCGGAAGCAGAATCGCCAACGCCCTAATCCAAATGTGGGAAGTCAACACAATCCCAGTAGGAGCTTTATCCTTAGCAATTCAGCTTTTCGTCATCCTTTTCGGAGGCTTAATTTCTGCTGGAATAGGCTTCCTGATAGGTTTAGCTTGTGTTCGACTAAAGGCATGGTACCTTGCGATGGTAACGTTTGGCTTCTCAGTTATAGCATTCGCCCTCTCCAGCCAGTTTGACTTTTTCACAAATGGAATAAACGGTTTTCGAACCACGTTATTTGTCGAGGCAGGATATCCCTTCTACATTTTAGTAATAGTTTTTTCTTCGACATCCATTGGCTTGATGTATCTGATAATGAAGTCGAAGGATTGGTCTTGCCTTTAAAGCTATACACGGTAACGAAGCAGAAGCCAAAATGATTGGAATAAACACCGCAAAATACAAGCTGATGGCTTTTGTCATCAGCACCTTTTTTGCAGGAATCGCAGGAGGACTTTATGTATATCTTCCGAGGTTTGTGGACAACTCCATTTTTTCACCAGCCAACTCCTTCCTCCCCCTCATTATGACGGTTATCGGCGGTTTAGGCACCGTAAGTGGACCCATCATCGGAGCCATTTTCCTGACTTCTGTTGATCAAATTCTAAAAACCCAAGCCGTAACCCAAACCTTAAGCTCAACTCTTGGTCCACTCTTTCCAAAAGTCAGCTACGCCGGACCCCCATTAACATACCTTATCATCGGTGTTATCCTTCTAGTCATCGTTATCTTTCTCTCCGAAAGGCTTAGCACCCCTGTTCCGCAGATTCTACAACTATTTGATTAGTGAAGAGAAACCTAAAAAAAAACAAAAACTATCTCACATCTTCACAATCTTTAAATTAGGTAGGTAAAATTAGAAAAGTCAGGAGGAAAAGCCAAAATGAAAGGAACTGACCACTTTGCCGAAGTCTTAGGAATCCAGCTCTTGAAACAAAAGACGGCTACGCAAAAGTAACAATGAAAGTAGAGAAAAAACACACAAACGCCTTGGGTTTCACGCATGGAGGTGCAATCTTCTCGCTGGCGGATTACGCTTTTGCTCATGCCTGCAACTTTGGCGATAACGTTGCTGTGGCAGTTCAGGTTAGCATTAACTTTCTTAAACCCTCCGTTGAAGGTGACGTTTTGACGGCTGAGGCATCACGGATTTCAGATGGCAAAACAATGGGTTTGTACCAAGTGACAGTACGTAAAGAAGACAAAACTGTAGCACTATTCACAGGGTTAGCATTTAAAAAATAACTCGCTCAATCAATCGTTATTAGACATAGCATAAAATAGAGCCACAGCCAACAATATTTTTATGTCAGTCACAGCCTTAGAGTCTCGTGCTGGGGTGGCCGAATGGTTCAGGCGGTAGCCTGCAGAGCTGCTCTATATGGGTTCAACTCCCATCCCCAGCTCCATGGATAAACCCATATACTTTTGGTCATTATTACTTGCGTTTTCTGAAGAGTTTTAGATTATCCATATCGCAGACGTATTGGTAGCCTGCTTCGATGAGTTCTTTGGCTTCTTTGACGTTTTCGGCTATTTTGCAGATGTATTCGTCGTCTTCGAAGGTTACAAGTTGAGTGTAGATGAGGGTGTTTTTGATGTTTTTGTGGCCGAGTAGTCGCATAACGTGAAGGATATCTTTGGTTTTGTGGTATTCCATGGTGGCTTTCCAGTGGCGGAAGGTGTGGAAGGTTATTTGGATAATTCGTGGGTTTCCAAGTTTGAGCGCGGTTCTTTTTCGTTGTTTTATGAAAGAGCTTCTAAAGCCTTTCAAGTCGTAGTTGCCGAATAGCTTGTCTGTTTTTCTGGGATGCGCTTGGTTGATTTTGCGTATCCTTGTTTAATCATCCAGAATTTGTATTCGATGATTTTTCCTATTGCTATGGATGGTTCGTTTCTCCGCAGAACTTCGGTTGTTTGAGGCCCTGCAGGCAAATTTTTCGTCTCTCCGACGCGTATTTGCTGAGCAGTAACTATGCCGTTTGCCATTTTTAGTTCATTGCTCAATCCATTTCGGCCTGCTTTTTCCTTGTTGCTCCAGCTTTTCTTGACGTCGTACATGCTTCTTTAATGTTTAGAATTTTGTCGCTCCATTAAGATGTCTTGCATCTGATTTACAGTCACTATTTTTATTTTCTTGAATTCTCCCAAAACCAAAAGGTGATGGTCTCCTGTAACGATAAACTCCGCTCTTCCAGTGTAGGCGGCGTTGAGGACTACGTCATCATCAGGGTCTTCCAATACGACTTTGAATTGAACATTGTCTGGTGCCACTTCGGACGTTCGAATTAAACTTGAAACAAACCGATCAACCTGAGAACTAGTAACTGAAAACTTATCTCTCGATACTACATCTGCGAGTTCAGCAAGCATTAGCCTAGACAAGATCACAGTGTGCTTATCTAAAAGTTCAAAGACAAGTCTTCGAGGTTTTCCATCATTGATAAGAGCTGACACTAAAACATTGGTGTCAATGACCACACGAGCCATTTTATGCGCCTTTGGTGACTGTTTTCATGTGGCGGTAAGCTTGAATGTCACCTAAAATCTCTTGTTCGGTTGGCTTCTTTTTTCCCTTGTTTTGTTCGTCGATTTCGTTGAAAAGATCTTTTAGTTGTTCCAGTGGAGGGATCTTGAGTTTTGCTAGGACAAGTTTGTCGTCTTTGCGGTATACAATAACTTTGGTGTTTGGAATTATTGCAAGTTCCTTTCTGAAGCGTTGAGGAATAACTATCTGACCCTTAGTTCCTACGACTGCAATATCTGATTTTTCCTGTCCCATACTCTCACAGTATAACTTTCATACTTATTTACAGATAAAGGTTACTATTAAAATACACATAAAACAACAATTTAACAATCAACTATTAGAAAAAAGACACTAACACCATGCGCTAAGCCTCACCGTTTCTGATATGCTATCGCCAGAATCGCCCACTTCATCCATCAAGGCCGCCACAGTTCTCGCAGACTATTAAATCATCAGGGTTTTAATGTCCACATGATTTACAAGGCCACAAAACAAATATCGCGTCCTACATTAGTTCGTCAAACATGCTGTCGGATTCTTCTGTTAGTCGGTCGTCCCAGCATTCCCAGCACAGTTCATTGTAGCTTTCGCTGTCTTGTTCGCTGATTTCTTTTCCACAACGTTTGCATTTTTCATATTTTTCTCTCCACTTTTGTTTAGTCGCATAGGCATGGTAGTCGCAGTAGTTGCACTCCCAGCTTCCCTTCTTAGGCTCAAACGAGACAGCCTTAATCTTAGCAGTCATCTCAGCGATTTCTGTTTGCATAGTCTCTATAGCTTAGTCAGACCATTTTTCTTCAAGGAAATCATCGTATTCAGAAAACACTATATCATTTACTGTTTTTGGTTTTTTCTTCAAGCAAGATTTTGACACCTCAGCGAAAGAAGAAGCATCAAGTTTATCCGCAATAATCTTCCTCAAGATGATTTCAATATCATTGAGGATAAGAAAATCTTCGCCACAAGCTCTAAAGAATCTTAAAGCATCAAAGCTTGTAATAATGTCAGTAACTTTATCCCTCTTGCTAACAAAAACAAACGACTTTTCCGTTAACCTATCCAAAAGACCGATAACATCATCTTCACTGCTGAATATTATAGAGACTTTTTCCATGAAATCCCTGACTCTGAGCTTGGATGGTAGTTTTGATTTGGTTTCTGAATAACTAAACACCGTTTTAGCTAAAGATTCATAGGAAATTACTCCAACCATTTTGTCTCCTTTCATTACAGGAAGCTGAGAATACTCATTTTTCAGCATTAATCCAATGGCTTTATCAACACAATCATTACAGTCAATCGTGACCAACTCAGGCTTACCTTCCCCTATCAACTCAAGGAAGACTTTAATTTCTAATAGCTTTCCCAATCCAATTCACCATATTCTTTAGACAAACAGAGAGGTAAAGAGAGAATACACACAAGTTAGGTTTTATGAATCATAAATTCAGTTTTGAATAAAAAAAGTGCTAAAGGTTCAGGGCAAGTTCAATCTGACTGATGTTGTTGCCAACAACCATAATAGTGCCTAAGCCTGCAATGAAACAGCCAACCGACAAAATCATGATAACATAGTTCAAGTGGGCAGGGTCATACCGCTTAGCAAAGAAGTAAGCTGCAAATATCATACCTAAAATAACAGCTAATATTCCAAACTTCCAACACATCAAACCCCAAAAACCATAGTTCTCCAAAACTACCACTGAGAAAGTTCCAACTTCAGCAAGCCCCAAATCTAAGCCAATCTTAGTCGTAAAACCATCCAAAAACTGCCAAAAAATAAAGAACCCCAAAGAGCTAAAAAGCCACATTGAACTAAAAACAGGTATTCTAACCAATCCTTTACTCAGAAACATCCTCAAGGCTTTACCGTCTCCTACTTAACGAGATGTGTCGAATAATTTACGGCAATATATTTGATATTCCAAATCTCAGAATATCTTAAAACAACATAAAAGAAAATAAAAAAGATATTTCCTCTATTAAGGATAAAAAAAGGTGAATTTGAGGGAGAGGTCTCCAACTGAAAGGGATGCAACTCCCATCCCCAGCTCTTTAGCATACATCCCCAGCTTTTGCACAATATTATTTGCGTTTTCTGAAAAGTTTTACATTGTTCATTTCGCAAACGTATTCGTAACCAGCTTCGATTAGTTGCGTTGCTTCTTTTACATCGATGGCAGCTTTACAGGTATGATCGTCGTCTTCAAAAGTCATTAATTGGGTATAGAATTGGTAAGGATTTAATTATCAATAGCTTCTATAGAAAGTAAATGATTCAGTGGTAAGGTGTGACTGTACTTTCAATGCGCTTTCGAAGTCAGCAAATTCAGAAATTTACACCTATAGTTATTGGCTTTTCTCTTCTTTTTGTTTCATTCCTTGTTGGAGGTTTGTCTGCACTTTCGCTGATAGCCAAGGTATTGTTCGTCTTATTTCTTCCTGGTTTTTCAATTCTTCATGTTATAGTTCCAGACGAATTTGGCTTCTTGGAAAGAGTAATTCTGTCCCCTATAATAGGAATAGCTTACACATCTTTGATGGCGCTCTATTTATCAACGTTAAATGTTCCAATAAATGAATTCACAATTATTTTCTCTGTCCTTTTGTTATCGGTTCCCTTACTGGCGTATTCGTGGAAAAGGGGAAAACTGAGTAGAACAAGTTTCAAGTCATCCATTACGCCTTCTACATTTTTCATTCTAACACTCCTAATTGTTGCTTCAATTGTTCTAATATCGCTTCCATTCCCAAAGAACGGCATTTTAATACCTCTTGGTGATGATCCCGCTACATCCACATTAGCTGCAACTATGATTGCCCAGCAGGGTAAAATACCTCAATCTTGGGCACCATACTTTCCGGAGCAATCCCAATTCACCTATCCGCCAGGATACCCATCAGTTATTGCATTTCTCTATTTATTGGATCCATCTACGTCCATGCCAATTCTTGTATCTCTCTTTTCAGCGTTTTTTGCTATAATCCATGGCGAAATATTTGTCCTCACACGCAGGATATCGCACGACAATAGAATCGCGCTTTGTGCAACAGCTTTCTCAGCTTTACTCTCAATTGGTTTCTATCAAATGATGATTTACGGTCGGTTTCCAGCCCTTGCTGGGGTGGCATTGACTTTGTGTCTGCTGCTATTTTCCTATCTCTATTCAATTACTGGAAACCGTAAACTGTTGCTACTGGCAGGAGTCTCACTGGCAAGTCTGTTCGTAACCTACACCGTTTCATTCATCACTGCCACTTTTTTTATTATTCTGTTCTTTGCATTTGGCTTGATCCTATTTCAAAACAAGAAGAGAAGCGTTCTGGGGTGCTTAACAGTCATTGTTATGGGAATTGCACTGTCGTCGCCTTGGGTTTTCAATATTCTTGGTAGTAGACTAATGATTGAAGTTCCTGTAAAGGAATATCAAACGCTTTTAGTTTGGTTTGATGTTACTTCGCTTAGAAGTGAATTTGGCTCTGCAAACTTGTTTATGTATTATGGATACTGGCTGTTCCTTTTTGGAATTGTATGTCTGCTTTTTGTTTTCTTCAGAAAGAGAATTGGCAGTTTTCTTTTGGCATGGTTTCTAAGCATAGTTCTCTTAATGTTGAATGAAATATTCAAGATTCCTTTTCCGGGTTGGTATTATCTCCAATCAGGAGTATTCCTCAATCCAACGTTGTCATTTCCTCTATCGGTGTTAGCTGGGGTTGTTTTTGTGAAACTTTATGACTTCTTGAAAAATAGACTCCGATATTCTTCTCGTAAATTCATGAAAACTTATTTACCCCTTCTGATAGTGGCATCTTTTCTTTTATCTACCTTTTACTTCGAATCAAAACCGATTGTAGCCAACGCTGAAATTCAAACAAACCGAATATCTACCGCTGATTACAATGCAATGATTTGGATTTCTAAATAACACATCTCAAGATGCGGTAATCTATAACGATCACTGGGTTGGAACTCCAAGTACCTGGATACCCGTAATAAGTCACAGACGTATCGTTATGCCATTGTTGAGCGTATCCGAAGTTGGATGGTCAAATACGATGTTTACAAGACAAGATGAAAGCATTATAGTCGCAAAACATCCTAACTCAACAGAGGCACTATCTATCTTGAGGAAATACGATGTGTCATACATATATCTCAGCAACAATGTTAGCGCTCAAGTTGAAGAATGGAGAGACAACTATGATGCGCACTTATTCCTGCAAAGTGCTCATTATGAACTTGCATTTAATGAGGATAATGCGTGGGTCATTAAGGTAGTCTATTAGCACGCTATCTATCACGAATGGAAACATCTAAAAAAATCGCGCTCTAATAGCGCACAGGAAGAGACTTTACTAACTTTAAACTGGAAAAGGGCTAAAATATCTGGCAAACTCGGGTTGATTTCCAAGCAATTCTTTTGCGTTGCGAAAAAATATCGCAAACAAACTCAAAGCCTGTTTCAATTAGCAGACAGGCTTCTTGCGTGCGCTTTAGACCTCAAGAGAAATCCAATTACTGCTTCTTTCTAAAAAATCGTTGTTATCCGCCAGGGCACACCCTGCTTACCCATGACAGTTCACGGTCAATTGGGGTTTTTGGCAAAAGCCTAAAAGGCAGTTGAATATCCATTATTTAACTTAAGCTGGAGTGGCTATCTTGAAAAAATACTGGTTCCACATAGCCTTGCTCATATGCATTATCATGCCGATAGTGATACTTGCCTATTTGGACTACTACAATCTTGAAGGCTACAACTACCGATTCAACCGTGACACCAACAGTTTTGAACCCTGGACGCAAACATTTTTTGACCAAAACTTCACCTTTGATTTAACATGGAAAGGTCGAATGTTCTACCCGATATTCGCTTGGCTTTTAGTAATTGAATCAACGCTTGGTTGGTCACAAATCGTTGATAAGAAACCACAGAACCGTGCCTTAATGGGTCTCTCTCTTGCCTGCGCAATAATCCCGACGATTTATGTTTTAGCAACCAACTTTTTTGGTTTGGATTTAACCATACTAAAAATGGGGTTTAATAGTGGAACTCCAAGTGTTACAGCAAGCAATGCACCTTCGGACTTCCTGCACCTATCCTGGCCATTATCGTTAGAGTACTTAGTATTTTTTGCATCATTCCTTTGTGCTGTCTTGATAGCTTATAAACCAAAAAGTCTGAAAATCTTTAGTATTTCTCTGGCACTTTTGGGAGCCATGGGTTTTGCATATATGCTTGATACTATATACCCCTTTGGAGTTTTTCGACCACTTCAAGAGATGGCTCTTCCAACAGCAGCTACTGCTGCAGCACTTTTTGATATCTTGGGTTACAACGTAACACTGTCGTATCCTATGCATACCGCTGACTCCTTGCTCCCTGCCTTAACCGTCAGTACTGGAGATAAGGCAACAGGTGTAGCGATTGCTTGGGCCTGTGCTGGAGTTTTCAGTTTGCTACTATACGTCTTGATTATTTTCATCTTCTTTAGAAGAACGAAAATTTCAGGATTCAGAAAATTGCTCTACTTTATTATCGGTCTATTTGGTACTTTCTTTGCCAATGTATTAAGAATCTACGCCATTATAATGATAAATCTGCAGAGTGGTCGTGATGCAGGAATACAGTTTCATAATACGTATGGAGAATTATTTGGTTTTGGCTGGATATTTGGGTTCATTTTATTGATTGTCTGTATTGAAAGGTTTACGTTAGTTGAAAGAGTAGAGAGTGGCTTCCAAACGATAAGCGCTCATCTAAGAAGAAGAAAGAACAACCCTTCATCTAGTATAGAAGCGAAAACAGGAACGCAAGTTCAATAAATACTATGTTTTCTCTTAAATTCACATTGTTAGAAGCTTGAGTAATTGAACAAAAAAGAGAAGATGTGTGTGTATACTATCTACCGTTTATTTAGATAGTTGCCAATTTTGTGATTTCAGAGCGCTTGCGAATAAGGACTGCGCTTGCAATGACAGCAGTTGATGACAGGACCACGAGTATACCTATGCTGAAACCTTCTGGAGCCGCCTCAAATATGTACGGTACATATCCCCAGCTGTTTGGATTTGTATCTAAAGCTGGTGATGGCGGCCATGATTGAAGACCGTATCCTCCTGAGTGAGCATCATAGTAGGCAAGGTAGGAAGCCCAGTTATAACCCATGGCAGTAATGCCGAGTCCTGCTGTGTTTGTTTTGTCAATGTGCATTTCCCATATGTAGTGTGGTGTGGCGTACATTGGTGATGCGCTTAATGATTGTGCTTGTTGGAAGATGGCAGGATCGGTGAATCCTGTTGGTGTGATAGGTGCCCAAGCTGTTCCTGTTCCTTTATACCATTGCACTGTTGGTGAGGTGTGTCCTGTGACGACTAGTTTGAAGTCATCTACTTGAGGTGCAGTTCCTCCGTTGGGGGGAGTTTCGGCGCCGGCGGCTGTCGAGTCAAAGGTTATTACCCAATAATCTCCGTCATCATTGGTTGTGTCCCAAGTTTCTATACAGAAGGTTGCATAGACAACAGGTGTCATGGTCCATCCGTTTCTGGAGACTCCGTTTACTCCGAAGGGAACCGAAGCGGATTGAGCATATTCTGCACCGATGATTTGTCCGTCAATTACTGGAGCAGTTTCCATGTTGTAACAGGTGTGTGTGAAAGAAGCGTTGTAAGCGGCTGAATTTCCTGCAAGTGCAATCACAAAAATAGATAGCACACAAATTAAGGTAATTTGTATTTTTTTCAATGTTACTTCTCCAATTAACCCCTATTTCTATTCAATTTATTTAAAAGACTTTCTATACCGCAAAATCTTGAACAGGTCCTCTTATACAAAAAACTTTTAAAAATGTTACTATAAAGCTTTTTTTGACTGTTCTTTTCTCACGGCTTTAAGCGCTCGAAATTCTGACATGATAATTTTAGGCATCTTTTTTACACTATAGACTCTACTTCCACCTAACCGTTCCCGATAAGAGATAGGGATTTCCACAATAGTATATCCATTTAAAGACATTCGAGCCGTAAATTCAAGCCAAAAATTATAGGGAGAGTACTTGATATCTCTAGCTATTTCATGTGCAAGGTCAACTTTCATAAGCCTCATAACGCTGGTAACATCCTTGCATTTTATAGGAAACATTATTCTCTCCAAAAGTTGTAGACCTCTTGAAAGCATTCTACGATATGGAGGTTCTCGTCTAGTCATTCGTCGACCCATAACTATGTCCGGCGCATCACTTTGCATGATGCTCCAAAGCTTAAAGAAATCGTCAGGATCATACTGCCCGTCCGAATCCACTGCTACAACATAGTCATAGTCGACTGGGTTGATGTTGAGGAAAGCTTCTCTCATAGCGCGGGGATACCCTTTTCTGCTATCTGTCATTTCAGTGTGTAAAGCAAAAAATTCATGCTTCAATTTCCTAAGAACTTCTTTAGTTCCGTCGGTACTGCCATCTTCGAAAACCCAGATATCAACGTTATTCATCTTGGTAACAACTTTTTCTTGGATTTCTCTTACAGTATTCTCAATGGTGTCTACCTCGTTGTAAACAGGCATAATCAAAGCTATTCGCTCAACTATTTCAGAAAATTCAAAGTCATTATGGAGGGTTTGTGATTTCATCTGTTTTTCTTCTCTACTTCTTTCGTGACTTACCGCTCTACAAGTGCCTTCTCCAGATTAGTCTTGACTGCTGCGACATCGTGGTGCGTAAAGTACCAGTCGATGGTTCTCTTAAAGCCCTCTTTGTAAGAAACCTTGGGCTCCCAGCCTAAAACGTTACCTGCCAGAGTTAAGTCCGCAGCTCGAGATGCAACACCTTGAGGTTTACTTAAATCGCGCTCAACCGCTCTCGGTTTCCAACCTATCAAATCAAAGATCAAGTTGATGGTGTCATTGATTGTTAAGCGATCACTTCTGCCCGCGTTCACTGCTGATCCATCCTCAATTTTTTGGGAAGCCAATACTAAGGCATCAACTATGTCTTGAACGTAAGTGAAGTTGCGGTCTTGTTCGCCGTTGCCCCAGATCACGTAGGGGTCCATTTTTATGAAGGCTTTGGCGATTAGTGCCACTATTGCATGGGTCTCATTTTCTCGTGGACCATAAGCTGTGAAAATTCGCACTGCCGCGGTCTTCATACCGAACTCCCTATGGTAGGCCTTGAGAGCCATTTCACCCATCAATTTAGCCCAGCCGTACTCTAAATCTGCAAATGCTTTATCCCGCACAAAGGGGTTTGCATCATCTTCTTTAAGAAGATAGTTTGAGCCAGCTTGATCTTGAAGATAAGACGGGTAAACACAAGCAGAACTGGCGAAGCACACTCTTTGGACTCCGGCTCTGCAGGCTTCCTCAAAAATCAACTGATCCAAAATCATATTGGAGGAACACTCAGCGGGGTGAGTGTCGATGTAACCTCTGCCGCCATGGAGCGCAGCGAGATGAAAAACCATGTCAGCACCGTCTACCATTTGCCTTGAGAAGGTTCTATCTTTTAGGTTACCTTGGTAAACTGTCAGGTTTCCATATACCCATTTGTCAGGAGCCTTCTCTATGAAGGGATATTCTAGATTTTCGAGTTTTCCGCTGGAAAAATCGTCAGCAACCACAACATCTGCGCCTTTCTTTAGAAGCGTATCAACCAAATGGCTTGAAATGAAGGATGCGCCACCGGTTACGAGAACTTTTTTCCCTTTCATCCTTGTAATACACCGCAATTAAAGAACCATCTTTCTATCATTTCCTTTTTATGCTTTTTCATAAACTCAATAGAAAAGACTTAAACAGGAAAGATAATACACTTCCTTTCGTGAATTTAAAAATACGACACTGGCTAAAAATTCCGCGAATTCGGGCAAGAACAATAATTCAATTTATCATAGGCATCGCTATTTTGCTGTGGTTGTTTCAAGTAGCCAACATCTGGGAGACGTTTTCCGCAATTCTGCAAGTCAATATCCTCTACATAACCGGGGCAGCCGCATGTTTTATTCTCGCATCAACATTGGTTGCGCTTGCACTCTATGTTCCGCTACGCGACAGAAACCCAACTGTGTCAGTTCGCCAAGTAGTCTTAGCTAGTTTCGGCGGGCAGCTCCTGAGCGATGTTACACCTGCACGTTCAGGCTATTTTATAACCCCCATTTTAACTAATCGACTCGCAGGCATACCTGTAGAGCAGGGCATGACAGGCGTGCTCGCAACCGGAAGCGTAAACGCGTTTTTGAAGGCACTGATATGCGGCGTTGGATTAGCATACTTCATCAGTTTCCTCCCTTTGCCAGCTACAGTGGTAGGTGCGTTGATAGTAGGTATAGTTATTCTGCTAATTGGTGGAACCATTCTGCTGATGCTTATGTGGGAGAAACGCGTTACAAAAATTTTTAGCAAACTGGAACGACTGCCGCTTGTTGGGTCAAAGTTGCATTCGTTTACTGAAATGCTTGTCAACGCTCAAAAGGAAGGCCGCAAAGTCAGACGGTCTCTGCTTGTTTTGGCTCTTCTAATAGTTATGTCGATGATAGTAAACGCGTTCGCCCTTTACCTAATCTCAGCCGGTCTAGGTCTTGGCGACCTCAGTTTGCTTGATTTCTTTTTGATGGCATCTTTTGCGTCAGCATTAACCTACGTCCCTATAACAATTGCAGGATTAGGCGTGCAGGAAACTGGTTATGTTATTTTGCTGACGCTGTTATTGGGGTTACCCTTAACGGTTATTGACCCTAAACTTTTAGCGTTCGCCCTAATAACAAGGATATTGTTTACAGGCACAGACATTATCGGAATCGGTCCACTCGTAAAAGTCGGGTTAAAGCCGGATGCAGCGGTTGCCGCTGCTCAAGTTGATTCTAAATCCAAAGCACTGTAAAATGCTATGTTTAGAGTTACGTTGAAGGTCCCCTGGAAGGTTTCTTCTTTGTCAATAACTCGGATTGTAAAGTACCCTGCCTTGTCTATGTGCCATTGAAATGAAAAAGGCCCAATTGATGTAGAGTTAGCGTATGGCGATTTGGCAATCATGAAATTTTCCGATGCAGGATCTATTTTGTCAGTTAGAATTAGTCCATTCCAAAATTCCAAATCAACTGGTTTTGAGCTGTTCACGGAAGCGGTTATTGTGCCTGTTCTGTAGTCAACTGGAATGGGAAGGTAGCATTCGCCCATGCTGGGTGATGTGAAGTTGCTAATTGCCACATTTACCGAAACATGCTTCAAGGGGGTAACCAGGACTTTCTGTGCGAAAGTCTGATTCAGAGTTGCCTCGCCAAATGGACCAACATGATAGATGGTTGTTCCGTTTCTTCCAACAAAAACCGGAGGCAAATAATCTGGGTCGCCAAGATATCTAGTTAGAATACACCAAGTATAGGCAGGCGGCAGCCTGTTATCCATCGGGCTTGCCCACGGCACACTTAGAACATAGCCTACGTTGTTGTCTTGGAGGAATTTTATGCCTTCTTGAATTGTACTCATATGATACAGAAGTGCTGACTCGTTGCCGTCTAGAGCGAAAATGGTCCGGTTTAGGTAATATTGTTTAATATCAAACGTGGCGATTTTGGCGTTTGCTGGGGTGTTCTGGTTGATCCATTGCCACGCATCTCCTTCCTCATAGGTGCGGGAAAGATATTGCCATTTATCCTCTCCAACTTGACTCTGGGGCTTAATAGTGTTGACGTAGGGTAGAATCACTGCACTTGTCAAAACAATCACTGATAGCAGAACCATGGAAACAGCCAGTGATAATCGGCGGCTTTTAGGAATCGAATAAATGATTGCTGAGAAAACTACGGCTAAAACTGGCAGGGCAACCATTAAGTATCGTGGGTATGAAGCGTGGAAACCCATTATGGCGGTGCATATAAACAAGAAATAAAGCGGTAGAACAATCAGGAAATTCTTTCGCTTGGAAAAAGTAAAGTAGCCTATACCTACAACTAATAAGCCAGTGCCGACTTTGCAAATTGCAGTTGTCCACCCATAAAACGGAATTAGCGCATAATTTTGGAAGTGCTGGACCGTTGAGCTTCTCAACAGGGGATCTAAGTATCTACCGATACCCAGGAACGGATAGATTGGATTTCCCAACAACACCAAATTACGCGCATACCAAGGCATAACAATAACTAACGCTAACGCCACTAACAATCCGACGCGTTTAATATCTGACTTTTTTGCTACCGCATAAAGCAGTAGAATACCCAAAGAGAATAGTCCAATATAGCTTGTTAGCGAGGCAAAAGCGCAGAATAAGACTCCGATGACTTCGTATTTTTTTGCGTCTGCAGGGTTTGATTGGTAGGCTTTGTAGAAGAAGAAGGCGGATGCGGTTAGCATGAAGGTTAACGTCATAAGGTAGCTTTCTCTAATGAAGATCTCCCAGAAGAAGGGGATAAGGCTCAAGGCTGAGATGGCATAAATCGAGAAAGTCCTGTTTTTGTTTAGTTGCATGGCAAATTTGTATGTCACAATAAGGGTTGCTATGCTGAAGATGGGTGAGAGAAGCTTGTAGTAGAAGTCGTTGGCATTTCCCGTAAAAACGTAGAGGAAAACCGCAATGAGCTGGACTCCAGGTGGATAGGGTGCACTCATTTCTATTCCGATTGATGGCCCCGCGATGAGGGGGATATTGCCTGCTTGGAACATAATTTTTGCGTAGTTTACTCCATACGCTAAGGAATCCCAATCCATAACTGGAAACGCCACGGCGTCATACAAGGCCACAAACGCGAGAACACCGATAATGCCCAGCATAAACACACGGAATATATTGAGTCTGTTTAGCTGGAAATCACTTTTCTTGGGCCATGAAAATATATTCGCATCTATACGTAATCCTCTGGAATAAGCGGCTACGCTTAGAATAATCAGAAGAATTGTCTGAGTCAGGATAATCGTGTACAAGTAGAAATCCCACAGAACCCCGACAAGAATCATGACTACAAAAGTCAGCCCAAATCCCAAGCCGACCGTCAGCAGTGCCCTTTCCAGAATGCCCACTCGGTTTCGGATCAGAAGGTATGACAGAAAGAAACCGTTTGCGAATATGAAGAAGAAACCTATCCATCCCGCATCAAACGGAACTGGATCCAGAGGTGGTTGTAGTAGCTTAGAAAGCACAAAAGCAACAGGTAAGAAAATTATAATGACACTGGCGACTACTGCAATGTATTTTTGAGTGCTCATAGCTCACTGCATCCCTCACTTTCATCGAACCGTTGTTGAATTGCTTTGAGCCTCCATCGATATCGCTAGATCCATCCTCGCATCTTCATTCCAATATTGCCTCAAAACTACAACCACTGTGTAGTAGCCTGACGCCTTTATTTCCCAGGCCAACTTTGGGTCCTTTATTCCGTAGACTATGGAGTCAGGCGACCGAGTTACCAAAGTGTGGCGTGTCCACCAGTCTGTATTTTCCCAGGGCTGAATTATTCCATCAAAGACTTCGATGCCTAATTGTTTTCCATACGAAGTGGCGTTAACTTGGATTTTGGTGCTTTCGTTGAGTTTTGGCATGTAGACCATAAGGGTTTGTGGAACGGTAGTGTTTGTTAGACTCATGTTTAGGGTGGAGCTGTTTGTGTAGCTTAGCGCAGCTCTTGTTTGGGATCGGTATGGTGCTACATCTATTTTGCTTATAGTGAAGTTTTCGGTGAAAGCATGAATGCCCAATTCCGTGTAGCCTTTTTCCCCTTGGGGAACAATTATTTCCGTGCTCTTCCATTTGCACGTATCTGTTTTTTGAATAACTGTGTAACCGTTACTCCATTCCTGTGTGTTTAAGTCATGCACATTTACGCTGACGGTGTCCTTGCCCACGTCAAGGTAAGTTATGTTTAGGCTGGTAAACTCGGCGGGGGTGGCAACGTATAATCTTGCAGAGTCGTTTCCCGCAATAACTGACTGAGTATATACTCCTTCTGTTTTTTGAGGTTGACTCCATCCCTGCTGGTTAATTGAGATTATAACGGGGGAACTATTAGTTATTGGTGAGCCAAAAGGTCCAACGTTGTATATAGCGGGATTTGAATTGTTGTTAAATATGGTTGGGAAAAATGGTGATGGTGATCCAAGGTATTTGGCCATAGGCAATATGTTGAAGTGGCCATGTGTTCTTGCCCATGCAACGTCGACGATGATTGTTACGTTTTGGCTGCAGAGAAACTGCACCATAAGCGTGGGGTCAGTCATGTTGTAGAGGTCGCGTGCTTCCCAACCGTCCAAATAGAAGAAGTAGTCGTTGCTGCAGTTTTTCACATAATAAATCCTATTTTCTACTGTCGCGACTTTTTGGCCTGTAGTCAAGTTTGCATTTATGTATTGCCACGCCACCGCTTCAGGATATAACCTGTTCAGCACAGTCCATGTATCGGCGTTGGGATGTTCCAAAAACCAGAGGTAATCAGTTGGCACTTGGTCACCGAGGTTTTCTTCATACACTTTGCCACCCATAACCAGTGTTAAGCTGGGAAACAGAAAAGCAACAAACAAAATTGCCACGATACCTAATCTGATAAAGTTGCTTTTACTGATGAAGGATAATCGGCGCTTTACTTGATGCAGTTTATTTTCGGCTGCTTGGATGTCGCATTTTCTACATACGTCCAGGGTTTTTATGATTGGAAGGGCACTGAGGAGTGCGAAGCCAGGTATTGCAAACACCATGTGTCGGGGAACCCCCAAGATATGCCACTGAGAACTAATGCGCTCAAAGATAGGGGCCAAAACGCGATAAGCCAGAACTTTTTGTTTTCAGATGGAAGCAGAGCCAATGCCAAAATAGTGATTAAGGATATTGCAGGAAAGCTGGTTCTGTATGTTAGGAAAGTCATTACTTGATCAAAGATTGTGGCGTTTGGCATTCCGAAGTA
>CAWFTD010000006.1:0-15360 GCA_963818655.1 Candidatus Bathyarchaeota archaeon | reverse complement strand
CCCCAATAAGACATTGTTTTCTGGGTCTTCGGCTGATATGAAAAATTCTTGACCTTCAGAAGCTTCATAGTGTTGGGTTAGGATTTTGATTTTTTTCAAATCAGGCTTCACATGGTCAACAGCTAACCGATGCCCCACTTCCCGGCAACGGATACATTGGCATTGGTTACCTTTGGCTTTAAGTTTAGATTGGACAAGTTCACGCAAATCACTCTTTTTTACTCCAGCCAAAATGAGTCGTGCTGGAATGTCACGCTGTACCCGCATCACCCTTACCCATGGCGGGATTATTTTTTTGATCTCGGCAATTAATTTGCAGCCTCCTCAGTTGTATAGGGCTCGATAAGTGCCGTTTTGGTACCATTCGTAGGCTTTGGTGCCTGCGATGGCTAGGCAGGGGTAAATTTTTATCATGTCAGGTTTGAATGCTGGGTCGGTGAAAATCCGTTTGAAGGCATCTTGAGTCTTTTTGAGGGTGGGACCTGGCATTCCAGGCATCATGTGATAAACAATCTTTAATCCAGCATCCTTGGCTATTCGTGTTGCTTCAGCCACGTCTGCGACGGTGTGGGTTCTGCCAACTAAACGGTATATTTGCGTCATCTGGGTTCTGCACGCCAAGCTCGATGCGGGTTACTCCCATGTTAAGCATGGCGTCGATGTGGGGTTGTTTTGCCCAGTCTGGGCGTGTTTCAACGGTTATGCCGACGTTGCGGGTTTTGCTTACTTCTGCGTTGGCTTTTGCCTCTTCCAAGTTTGCTGAGGTTTTGCCTGTTATGGCGTCTAGGCAGCGTTGGATGAACCATGTTTGGTACTCTATTGGCGTTGCTGGGAAGGTTCCGCCCATAATGATTAACTCGATTTTGTCCACTTTGTGCCCGATGGCTGTGAGTTGTCGATTCGGCTTCTGCACTTGCAGGTATGGGTCAAAACTGTTTTGTGTTCCACGCAATGCAGCTGGTTCATATCCAGTGTAACTTTGTGGGACTGCCTTGGGTTGGTCCACCTGGGCAGTATGCGCAGGGTTCAGGTTGTGGGCATGGATAGGGTTTGGTCATGATGGCGATTACGGTTACGCCGCTGATGGTTCGGGTTGTTTTTCTTCTGAGAATGGGTAAGAGCTTTTTTGCTTCCAACGGTGTTAGAGCACTTATTAAATCAGCGTTAGCTGGCACAGCTTCTAAATGGTATTTTGCCGCTGTTTTAATTTTTAAACGGTTAACATCCTCATGAGTGGGTGATGGCATAGAAAGTAGAGTTGTGATTATTTCTCTGAGGGCAACTTGGGTTTGTCAAGTGGAAAGTACCAGAAATAAGGTTTAGACTACGGATAAATAAACTACACTAACATCAAAGAAGAATTAAGCTTGAAAAAACGTTCTGCTTAGACCCAGTTTTGCCCAGCTTTCCGCTGCAGAATCACACGTTTTTCATAGTTGCGTCTGGTTCGGGTTTTTGGGCTTGGAGCAGTTCTCTCTTGAGCCGTGAATTTTTGGCGTTTGAGAGCGGACTTTTCCAGCTTTCGATAGTGAACCGTGAGTTGGCATATTTTACACCTTTGGCAGATAAAGCATGAATGTTGCACTTAAACCTTTACCTATTATAGTTTAGCGTTTAAACGTTATCATTTTTAGATTCCCGAATCTTTTCGTCGCCTGTAAACGTATATTTCGTTTGCTTCACAGAATTTTTGAAAACCTGCTTCAGCGAAACGCTTTACTTCGTCGATAGTTGATGCTACAGCTATGTCGAAGCTTTGTGGGTCTTGAAAGTCAATTCTATGGATGTACTTCATTGTGTTTTCAATTCGTTTGTGGCGAAGGGCTTTCTTGACGGCTAAAACGTTGCCTTCAGTGATATGAGCAGCAGGAGCCGCCATTCGTCGCTTGAGGCTATAAAGCGTAGGCGGTTCTGATACACCGGTAATAACTTGAATCATATTCGATTGATCAAGAAACCATAGAGAAAACTTCATTTTCTCTTTTTTTACAGCGCACTCGCGCGCTTATCAAAAATAGCTGTAGTTTATGGTATAATGTAGTTACTTTCTGACTCTCAAGTCTGTTTTATCAGATTTCTTTCATTCTTTTGTGAGCGCCATAAAAAAACACTTTTAATGTATATAGCGGCATGTTAAAAATGCTTAAAAGATAAAATCGTATGCGTTAGAAGTGAGCAATTCAAGAGATTGGTGATAATGGTTCAATTAACTTGGTTCGTTTTACCTTGCAGTATTCTATTCCTGATTAGTCTTATTTCATTTAATAGCTGGTTATCACCAATGATGGGTTTCCTGAGCGCCTTCTTAATTATTGGTTTATGTATAAAGGTTAACAAGATTGATAATAAGAAAAATGAAACAACATGGCTAATTGAAAAAATACCTAATACGGATAACGTGCGAAGTCAAACCTGAACAATCAACGTAGCATCTAAATAGTAAGTGATCACGCAATACAATTTCCAAGACTAATATAGCACCTTTGCAAATACAACACCCACACTAAAAGAACATTTACTTTTTGTAATATTCCAAGTTCAAAATATGACTTATATAATATTTCTAATAATAGTCAATTGGAGAAGGACGAGGAGAAAGGAGAAAAACTCCATGCACCAAGGGTAGGAATCTTCCAAACTCTTGTCTCGCTTCTCCATTTTGATTAATTAAGGAAAATCTACAATTAAGAAAAAACAGACTAAATTAGAAAGAGTAAAATATCAAAGCACTTTCAAGTTTACCTTCTCATAGATTTCTCGAAGTAATATTTTTCAGGTTTCCTGCAAGGACAGCAAAAACTATGGTTAGACTGTCTGTGTTTATAGCCCTTAAAAAAATAAAAGGGGAATTGTTTTTTTAGTTATATTTACGGTCGTTTTCTAAACATCAGCACCGCTAATATGACAAGCACTAATGCGAGTAGAACGATTATAGCAGCAATTGCTGGAACAAAGTAGGTTTCAGCGATGGTTTGTGGTTGTGTTGTTGCTGCAGGGGTAGCTGTTGACCCTGCACTTACTGTTATGTAGGTTGTTTCAGAGGAGGGACCGTATGATTTGGAGCCTGCGAATGAAGCAATGATCTGGTAGGTACCTGGAACTTCTGGAGTGTATGGAATAGCATAGTTGCCGTTGATGTCGCTGGTGACTTTGCCTATGGGGACATAGTTGCCGTTAGGATCAATAGCGTTTAAGGTTACTTCAACGCCTTTTGCGTTTTCCGGCTTCGCTTGCTGCATGTATATGTATTCCATCCATGCTGTCATATCGTCGTCGGATATTGCTGGCGTACCCTTTAGCGGAGTATCTAAACCGCCGTTAATGTTGCGCTTACCAGATGGCGACTGATCGGTGACTGTACCTTCTATCAGGACGGCGCTGCCGTACACTGATGATTTCGGTGACGCAGTAACAGTGGTGGCGCTTGGTCCCTTGCCGATGCAGTACACTTGAGCATCGTATCCGTTGAGGGCGATGAGGTAGCCGTCTGCTATAGCAAAATAACTTCCGGCGTTCCCTGAGGGCATAGAAACTCCAGCAACTGGAAGATTCCATAAGAACGCGCCGTTTGATGCATTAATGCATTGTAAGACTCGTCCACGATAAAGAGGCTGGGTCCATGAGTGCTCGCCAGTGCCTATGTAGATTTTTCCATCAACAATATTGCTAATAGCCATTGGATAATTGCCTCCGTAGTAAGATTCGAAACCTTCAGCTCTAGCAGTGTAATTCCACAATTTTTCCCCAGTCTTCATGTCATAGGCTAACAGTACTCCGCCGTAACCGCACGTAAGCAACTTGCCTTCATAGACGTTGTCACTCATGCCATAATAGTTCCCTGGTTCTTCAGGTTCACTCTCCCAGAGTTGTTGCCCAGTGTAAAGATCGAAGCCCCAACGTTTCAACAACTTTGCAGATTCAAAGAGGATAACACCATCTTCTGGATATACGCCTGTCATACTAATGGTAACGTTGCTAGGTGCACGTGGCGGCAAAAAGGTTGAGTCCCACAACTTTGTGCCTTCTCGTCCTTTTTCAAGACTCAATGCTACATTATAACCCTGGACAGTGCCTCTATCGTCGTTCGATCCAGCGGTTCCAATGATAATGAACTCACCCTCACGGACTGCTCGTATAGTACCCGTTTGATTTTGGATTGTGTTCCTTGGACCCAGCATGCTCGCAGTGGGTACTGATGTGTTCAATGAAAAAGCGGCTGCTCCATTGTGTACGTACATGGAATATATTCGTTCAGATTGTCTGCTTTCGTTGGTTGCGGCAGGTCTCCATGACCAATAATTAGTTCCTGATGTTCCTTGAAGCATAGTCTTTATTGCAGAAGAGTTCCACACCTGCAAATAGTAATTCGGTGAAGCTGTAGTTCCCAGGTTAACAAGATTATAGCGTAGCATACTTCCGTCTTTACCGTAGACAGCTGTACCACCAGCAGTTACGTTAGCTACTAGGCATATTGTTTCTCCAGTGTATCCATCTTGCATTTCCCAACTTTGAAGGCCGCTAGTGGTTATACATCCTTGAGGCAAGACCACGTTGGATGTTTTCCACAAGTATGGTATTCCTCCATGCTGGTTAGGAGATTCATAGTTATATATCTGGGCAAAGGACGGGGAGGTTGTATTTCGGTAGAAGATTGTTTCGCCTGTGTATAGATCAACGCAGAAGTAGCCCTGCCATTGATGGGCGTTAGCACGGTAGTCATAGATGATTCTTCCGTTTATAATGATTGGGCCTGCGCCTGCATTAGCACCGAACATAAAACCTTGGTAGAAGTATGTAAAGTAGCCTGTAGAGCCAAACGCTTCGTCCATTACTCCTCCAGCATAATATGGTTTTGTCCACATGACATGAGCGCTTTCTGGTCCTTGACCGAGGCTTAACTGGGTAGTTGTGCCGCCTGCAGCGCCGATTGGTTGTTGAGCTGCGCCGCCTAGCCAGTTTCCGGCAAGGACATACCAGTCTCTGTTCAGAGCATTTATTGGTCGCGTCCAATAGTCGGTTGGAAGAGGCGCTTCAGGATACTTCTGTATTTGTTCCGTCTGTACGGTAAATGTCACTATATTGCTCTCGGCAGCACTGTAGTATCTTTGATCTGCAGTTGTGTTTTTCCAATTTGCCGGAAATAGAGTTTGGGCGTAATACGTACCGACCGTCTCAGGTATGTATGTGACGAATCCACCACCGACTGGATCGGTCCAAGGTATGGTGAAGGTTTCCGAAGTATTGTCAGGCTTTGTAACTTTTATCGGTATGTTAGCCCATCCGGCTCTACCGCTTGGTGAAGAGATAGTGCCCGCTTGTTCGCCAATATCTGGTGGCATATCTGCAGTCCACATGATAATCAACACTTCTTGACCTACACCAACAATATTAGGAGAAGCAAAGCAGTAAACAAAGCTATTATTAATGTATAATGCAGCGTTAGCTTCTGGAAATGCAGTTAGGGCTGTACCAGCAATAGTTAGTGTTAAGAGCAAAGCAATCAAAGAAGTCTTCATTTTTTTAGCAAATTTCATTTTTTTCTTTCCTATAATTGTGTTTAGCAAGGCAAATTTTTGAGAGGTTGCCCGCCAACGAAAGCCAACTATTTGTTATAGAGATATTTAAAATCTCTCTAATTCAACACAAATTAAATTATCTTCATTTATTATTTTAACAAAATGTTTATCAATAATTCTGAATACCCCCTTAGAACCTGTTGCTAGGACTATATGTCAAATCCCCTGCTTAAACTCGTTTAACAAATTATTTAGGCAAACATATCTCAGAGAAACGGTTATTCGTTTTCAGCTTAGGCTATTTCTGATTTCATTATTTATTCTTGTATCTTCTCTTCCTTTGCTGGCGTGTCCGAATCTGGTTATTTTCCAATTCTTTATGTTTCCACGTATGATCTGAGGGTTACTTGTTAAGATGTAAAACGGAACTTTGGTTTGAGAAGCGTAGAGTTCCGCTATGAAGTTTAAGAGCCGTTTTCCGACGCCTATGCTCCATTGTATCTGTGCTGAAAATCCAAGATTGTCAAATCGATATAATCAAATGTCGCTAAACTATTGGAATAAGAGAACGTTAATGAATGAAGTTGGAATAACGGTTCTTTTTGGAAGCGCCTACAGATAATAATAGTTATAAAAAAAGGGATTATGTGGGTTATACTCTCCACTGGATGGAGGCGACAAATAGTGCAGAAAGGATTATTATTTTTCAAACAGTGGGATTAAGCTATTCTATTTTACCATATGGTAAACGACGGCGAAGAGAAAAAATGACTGGTTGTAGTCCAAAGATCTATAGTGTAATTTCCAGAACCTAGATTGATGCCGCTAAGGTCAAGTGTTATTGTCATATTTTTTCCGGCAGGCAGCTCGTCTTGAAATGAAACAATTGTAGCTACAGTATTATG
This sequence comes from Candidatus Bathyarchaeota archaeon, assembly GCA_963818655.1. Classification (GTDB taxonomy): domain Archaea; phylum Thermoproteota; class Bathyarchaeia; order Bathyarchaeales; family Bathycorpusculaceae; genus Bathycorpusculum. The sequence continues at coordinate 8,939 of CAWFTD010000006.1, read as the reverse complement.
TTGTGAATTTTTGATAACTGCTGTATTGAAGACGATAGTTTTGCTGTACATTGATTGCACATCAAGCAAGAGTGCATTATTGTTTGTGCTGTCAAATGAGACCTTTCGAATAACAGCTTGTTCAGCTATTATACCTAAATTAATCGGTTTTCCCAAGAGATTCCATGCGCTAGTATTAATGATAACAAATCCAACCGCGATAATGACAAATGATACAACGAATATTTTCTTGTACAGACCCAACTATCTAAGCCCCCTAAGAGAACGTTACATCAATTCTATATTAAATGTTACGATTTAATTCATAACTTAGTCAGTTGTACAACACTTCAGCCAAAAAAAGTTGTTACACTGTGCAAACGTGAGATCTTGGTTCCTGGAACCCAAATTTAACAAGTTTTTTATACACTGGAGATACAAAAAGAAAACAATCACTAAAAAAGAGGTTAAACTCTAAACTTGTATTTCTTATCATTAAGGTCAGGATTAACCAAAATAGTAGTTGCAAGCCTAATAGTTATTGTCGCTTCAATATCCGTGGCGATAAGCTACTGTGCTATAACTCAACTCTTTATCCAAAACAATTCCGCAATGCCTACAGCTTCGCCTATACCAACAGTTTCACCCACACCAACTGCTACATTTCCTATTGCACCTACGCCGACACCGACGCCAACTCCAACAAGTTCAGCTAATCCAACACCAACGCCGACTCCTGAGTTGACGATCCCAGAAAAAATACTCAACTCTATAATGTATTACATAGAGGTTAACCATCCTGAGACGACACAGTTCATGAAGAACTTGATTTGGACAGGAGGAAGAGTTACACCTCAAAATATTGTTGGTGCAGAAACATTCATGTATTATAGTCAAGGATGGAACGTTACAATAAACTATCCCGTGATTCCAAACGCCATTTACAACATTGTGGCAGACTACTCAACAACTTCAATTGGCATTCCTTACAGAATAATCTGGCAAGGCACCTGGCAAAATGAAGTCATCAACGAAAAAAGCTATGTCTTCGCCCAATAAAAACAATAGAAAAGGGATTTTTAGGTGACATCCCCACAGGTATGTTTTGACTTTCAGCGTAGTTCTTCCAGTACAAAAACAGCAAGTTTTCTAAATTTCACATGCTTTGTTAAGTTGAGTTTGCAAAAATTGATTAAAGTTGACAATTAACGTTATTGAATTTTTCAAAAACCATAAAATAAATGGAGCCTTCATTCTGAGGTGAGCAAGAAAACAGGCAATATTTGGAGAAAAAAAGAAACAATGCAGACTGAAGAATTAACATGTCTGGCAAAGAAAATAAGAAACTCTTTACCTAACGTGGAAGCGTTTCCACTATCCACAATATACACCACTATCAAAGAACAAGAGAAAACGAAAATGAATTTACCAGACTTTAAGGAATTAATTTATCATCTAACTGGCTGGGACATATCGTTACAAGTTATACGCAGACAACTTGAAATAAACCATATAGTATGGTGAGAACAGTTGAGGTATGTTCCTCCAAACAATAGACTTTAATAATCAAATTTTTTGAATCTAAAAACAGGGAGTTTTATGGAAGCATCACCACCGATTAATCGCTAAACCTTTACCTATGCGTCAATCAAGTTAAATCTGCACAAAAACAATTAGAGCCAGCAAACCAATAATTAATACGAACTCCAAAACAAAATGTGATTGTATTGACCGAGGGACACGCACACATACGAAGCTGGCAAGAATTCAAAGCGTTAGTCAACGAAAAAAAACCAGGCTCCATCGTCTTTATTTTGGAACAAAATGGCTTTTCTAAAAACAAGGAACTTTCCACACTCAAAATCATAATGCTCCATGACAAACGCTACTTCATTTTCTATGACTTTCCAAAGGGTGAATCACTTCGAGAAACAGGTATCTCATTGCACAAGGACAGGAACGGAATCCTCAATTTAGACGAAGCTGAAGTTAAGGCTTACTTGAAAGGGCAGTTTGCGAATCTGGAAGTTTACTCATTTTGGACTACATAAAAGAGGATTAAATCATGTCTGAAGAAACATACGAAGGAATCCCAAGAAACAAAATAGTTTGGCATCCCATTATCAACTATGAAAAATGCACTACATGCGGAAAATGCGTGGATTTTTGCCACGTGCAAGCTTTCGGTTTTGAGGGAAAAAGCAAGAAAAAGAAGACCGTTGTAGCTAATCAGAATGCATGTGTGGTTATGTGCCGGGGTTGTGAGGATATTTGTCCTGCTGGCGCAATATCTCATCCTTCTGAAGAAGAAACCGAAAAATCAATTAAGAAACTTCAAGAAGCCGCATTAACCTAAACTGAGAATGCTAAAAATGAAGAAGATTTTATTTGTTTGCGTTGAGAACGCTGGCAGGAGTCAGATGGCGGAAGCATTTGCCAAGAGATATGGAGAAAACAAATTTAGTGTTTCTAGCGCAGGCAACAAACCAGCCGAAAAAGTGAACCCAACCGTAGTCGAAGTTATGAAGGAGAAAGGCATCGACCTCTCCTCAAACATACCAAAACTAATAACGGCAAAAATGGCGAAGGAAGTAGACCTCATCGTCACTATGGGCTGCAACGACCAAGGAATCTGCCCCGGACCATTCTTTAAACCAACAATCGACTGGACACTTGAAGACCCCAAAGGCAAACCCATAGAAAAAGTCAGAGAAATACGAGACGAGATTGAGCGAAAAGTAAAACAGCTAATAGCTCAGCAAACAGCTACTGGGTCTTAGTTTTCTTGCTTGCCAAGATTTGATCTTGAGCAACCAAGCAAGTATCAAAAGATTGGTAATGTATTTATCATTAAAGCCAATTTGACTAACGAGAAGCCTATTTGTGCAGGGGTCGCCGAGCATGGTCAAAGGCGTAGGCTTCAGGAGCCTATCCTTCAGAGGTTCGTGGGTTCAAATCCCACCCCCTGCACCAATCATTAAACCCCTGAACTTAGAACAGTACCTTCTTAGCACTTCCACCTTAGAGAAGTGTACCATTGATAGAAGGGTAAAAGCACTTAAGAGCTGTTGACCTTTCTGATTCAGACAAAGTTGTCCAGTTCCTGAATACTTCAACTTTAAGCAACGGAAGCAAGAATATAATTGTACAAGCATATCGTGACTTGCAACGCATGTACAATATTCCAGAACTTGCATTAGCAAAGTTTCACGTGAAACAGAAGCTACCTTTTGTTCCATTAGAGTCAGAGATTGACACACTTATTCACAGTTTCAGAAATAAAACCTCTTGCTATCTACAATTGCTCAAGGAAACAGGTATGCGACCTATTGAAGCCTTCAGCCTTGAATGGACAGATTTGGACACAGTTCAAAAAACAGTGAATGTCAGGACTGCAAAACATGGTCTGCCCCGAATTCTGCCTATCTCTGATGTGTTCTTGAACAGAGTGTTCAGGTTAAGGAACGAGAGCAAGTATGTTTTTGCTTCCGAAAGAGAATCTGTTCGGTTTGATTTGTCTTTGGAGCATTTCACCAGAGGGTATCTCAAAAACCGAAAAACTGTCAGTGAAAAGCTACAGAATCCACGCCTGAGGCATATTAGCCTGTACACATTCAGACATTGGAAAGCCACCATGCTCTATCTTAAAACCAGAGACATTTTCCATGTTAAGACATGGCTTGGACACAGTAGAATAGAAAATACCCTGAAATATGTCCATGTCGCAAACGCTGTAAGTGCTGAACAAGAAAACTATTCATGTAAGATAGCAAAGAACCTGCAAGAAGCTACTGAATTGATTGAAGCTGGCTTTGAATATGTTACTGAGATGGACGAGGTTAAGATATTCAGAAAACGGAAATAACACATTTTAATTGAAAGTTGTCAACCTTAGAAAGGAAAAAGCCGTGGTTTCCATTCTCCTTTATCGTTGTAGTTTAAGGAACTTGCGAAACCGCAAGCGTTCCAAATTGCATCAAATGCAGGCTTAAAGATTGTTTGAGGCTCTATTTCAAAGGATTCAACGATAGCTTCAGGTAATAATAAAACGTCTCTGTCTATGGCATATCTCTCGCCATGGAAAAATGTATCCACAGCCATCAAATACCCTCTAACGTCTACTAATGACAAAAAGATAACAATAGGCAACTCCACATCTAAGAATTTCAGGGCTGAAAGATATTTCGGAAACTCTCTTAAGATTTCTTGCTCGTAGGCGATACTGGGTATTAGTTTGGCTTTGTCTGGTTTTAGCATCAAGCCTTCAACTATTTCCATAATACCGTTTCTATAGAGTTGAGTGTATGAATGAGAAAGCTCGTTTTGACCAACAGAGTAAGCCAGCAGTCCATCCAAGTTGTATCTATGATTCCAGCCTCGAGTGTACATCGGCTCATAAAGGGCGAGCTGTGGTGCTATCTTTACCAAGTCATAAACAGTAGAAGGATTGAAGGAAGATAAGGGAATTAGGTGGAGGACAATTTTGGCGTTGCTATAGAAAGGAACAGGCGTTTCGTTAGCAAAAAGCTTAGCAACTCTGTCTTCCCTGAAGCGATTTATCTTTTCATTAAGACTCTCTCTGAGGGTAAATGCGTTTCTTAACTCTGTGACATCTAACTTGTATTTTCCATTCGTGGCTCTTGCGTAAAACCGATGGTCTTCCTTAAACTTTATGCGATGAGGCGAAGCCCAACTTTTTTGAACTCTTAAGATTAGTACGACTTTGGCGTTTGCTAACTTAATGGGTTGAAAAGCGGTCGATGGAATTCTGGGTTCAATGCCTTCCCGTATTATGCTCTCTAACCTTAGGATTTCTTTGTCTATGTTTTCAGAATCAATGCCTACTAATTCGCTTGGAAAACCAGTAGTATTGTCTTGTGATATTCCATAAATTATATCCCCTCCACTTGAATTGGCGAATGAGGATACATCTGCAAGAAACTCCTTCTTGTCCGCATCAGCGGTTAGAGGGAGTGAAACCTTGTAATCAAGACGTTTTTTCTCTAAAACTTGGTTTTCGATTAGTTGTTTGAGGTCTTCTTCTGTTATCGAATCCAATGGTTTCTCCAAGGTCAAGCGATTTCTGTCTCCTTTGCCTTTGTTTTCTTCTTATCTAATGTTTTTTCATTTATTCCAAACTGTACAAGGAGTTTTTTCAAAGCTAATGGATTAAGTATCCACATGACCAACAGAATAAGCGGAATAATCAGAAGCATGAATAATAAAAGAAAAAGCGAACCAACAGCAATCAAGTAAATATTTCCTGAAGTGAGGATTTGAGATGATGAAACAAGTACAAGACGCAAAATCTCCGAGATTAAAACAAGAAGTGTTAAATCAACAGTAAATAACAAGCATATGAAGTACTTCTTAACGTATTGGTTCATGCTTTAGACTATTTCTGTGCTATGCAGATTTAAGAGTTGTCTAAGCGCAAAACTGCGCTCAAATCCACATTAGTTGAAGCAATAGTCAAGTTTGGGATTTGTATCGGCGATAGGAAACAAAGCCCACAGTGGCTAATAGAAATATTGCGGCAACTGCGAGCAGTATTATGGTTTGTGGGAACTCGGGAATTGTTGGCGAAGGAGCAGTGTTTTGGGAAGGTTTAGGAGTTGCTGTCGGGGCTTGTGTTGGAGTTGGGGTATGTGTTGGTGTGGCTGAAGTTGTATGGGTTGGGGCTGATGTTGCTGCTGGAGCTTGCGTAGGTGCAGTGGTAGGTGCAATAGTTGGAGCTTCAGTCGGAGCTGCTGTCGGTGTAGGCGTGGGAGTAGGTGTTGGAGAAGGTGACGGTGAAGGTGTTGGAGAAGGGGAAGGAGTAGGACTTGGGGTTGGAGTAGGTGATGGACTTGGCGAAGGAGAGGCGGTAGGTGTTGGAGAGGGTGAGGGCGTAGGAGATGGAGGAGGTGTTGGGGTTGGAGTGGATGTCCCGCCGTTAGACGCTCCTTTGGTAGACGACCGAAACGCCCAATCGGCTGTTAAATCTGTATCTTGACCATTGGGGTATCTCTGCCAACTCCAACCGTCATTATCTGTATCACTACGAGAAGGAGTTCTGTCTACTTCATTACCGCTAAAATTACGTATAATGACAGATTCGCCTTCATTATCTAACCATTGTGAAACAGATGTCACCAAATAATAGCCATTAGGTTGAATTATTGTTCCTGATGAAATTGTCATGGTAACTATGTCTCCAGCTGTCGTGGATACAGTCCAACCGCTTATATCTACGCTGTTTACAGTAGGGTTAAAAAGTTCAACATATTCGTTTCCAACATCATCTCCAACGGGGTTTTGTTCCATTTCATTGATTACTATATTGTCTGTAGTTGTTGAGGTAGGAGTAACGGTAGGAGTTGGTGTTGGTGATGCTGTAGGCGTGGATGAAGGTGTTGGGGAGGCTGTTGGCGTAGGTGTTGGCTGAGCGTTTGAGCTGATGTAGAGTGTATGCAGTACGTCTGTAACTGCGTTTACGGCAAGGTTCAGTGATTCTCCAGCACGTATCCAGTAAGGAGAGTTAGGGTTAGAAGTATCGTAATTGTCATCCATCCATACGCAAGTGTAGGTTCCGCCACCGTCGAAGGTGGTGTCAAAAGCAAGGTTTCTGGCAGCATCATAAGCAGAGACAGTTGACAGGATGCCGTCAAAAAGTAAGTAGGAACTGTAAGTGTCGGTGTAAGTGCTTGTTCGGGTATCCACGTATGATTCATAGTTTGCATGGTTGTTTCCTGTTTCAGCACCCCAATCTGTACCAGACCCCATTACGTGAGCGAAAACAGCTAAATCTGCAATGTAGTGGCTCATTATTCCCGCAGTGATTGCAGCACCCGAATAGTTGCCTGCGTTCAAACGACTTAATGCAGCTTGATATTCTTCAGATGCCCTATCCGCTGCAACATCATCCTGCAATGACCCGTTTGCCCAAAAATAGAGATGGTGCTTTGTAGTGTCGCCTATATGACCTATAGCTGAAGCGAAGTTGTTATCTGGGAGTTCTGTTCCATACAGGTAAGCTGCTAAATTATCAGTTATGTATTGTTTCTCATTTGTTGGCAACCAATCTAATGCGTGTTGGGCTATCCAGTCGTGGGTTCCGTAATCTGGAGTTGCAGGGTCATTTGAGTAGCCTCCGTTTCCATAGCCGTTACTCGTTTTGGAGATTGAGGCAACTATAAGGGTGCTTGCGAGGATTACAATAAGAAGTAAGAGTTTTTTCGTGTTTAATTCTTTCCACTATAGCTGTTATTATTTGTGTAGCTATTTGGATTTTTCTGTAATTAAAAATCCTCTGACATCTTCATGGTAGCTCCATTTTTTCAAAAGTTACCGTCTCTTACGTCCAAGGTAAAAATTGCAGCTCAAAATCTTAAATTCTACTACATTATAGAAGTGGATGGTGAAGTCTTATAGTAACCTCAAAAACAAGGATTGCTGCGGGTGTTGAAAAAACCTCGCAGAGGAAATTCGGAAGTTCCATGTTTCAAGGTCACAATTTATGGAATTGCCAACTTTCAGCTCAACCATCCAGATTCTTTTGACGGCTGGGCTGAGGCGTCCAAGACCAAGGCTTACCTGCCATTCGCAAACCAAAAACGAATAGCAAGCAAGCCTCAAACGGGCAAGGAGTTACCCGCTTACGAGCACGGAAGTTTTTATGCTCGCTCACTGAACAAAGGTGAGTTGAATCTTTAGGGCTTAGGGCATCTTGGCACTATGGCGTTTTTGCTCTTTCTTACATCATGTTTGTTACCCAGTTGTCTGGGCTGGTGAGTCTGATGCGGTCTGCCTCTTCTAGTTCAAGGATTTTATCCAATGGGATGTTGATGTAGCCTTTTAGTCGCCTCTGCTCTTCGAGGGGCATAGCATCGAATCTTTTTTGATATTCGACTTGAAGCCTCGCTGTTTGGTTTTCCCTCGAGTGGGCTGGCTGAGTCATTTCGGCTTCGTACTCTTCAGCGGATAAAGCCATCATGCGGTCTTGCTCTTTGCGAATGTCCCCAACCACCTTGACGAGGTCTATTGGGCTTTTTTTAGGCTGGGTTTTGGCTTCTATCTTCAGGATTCTTCTTTTCAGGGTTTCCATGTGTATTTTTTCGCCTCCTATCTGTACTCTTCTAACTCTTGTTTTTGCTCAAGCCTTTCCAATCGTTCGGAGATTTCGCCCAGTTCGCAGTCATGCAAGAGGGCTCCATAGCTTGAAATTGCTTGAATTGAGAGTCTGCTCCATGCTTGCTTTGTTCGGTCACTGTTTCCCTTCAGCACCCGTTTTTCCTCAGCGAAGCCTATTATGGAGTCTAAAACGCTGAATAAGCGTTTTCTGCGATTATTTGGCAAATCCCTTGATGTTGCTTTATGGCTGGTTTCTTCAATCTCTGCCATTCATGCACTCTCCTGTGTCCTAAAGCTTCCGAGGGTGCTTGCCTTGAATTCGCTCGGCGTACAAGTCGATTGGGGCATTTAGGTCTTCGCATCTTGCGCCTGTTTCAATGAGTAATTGCAGGAAGATTGCCAATCGGATGCTTACTCTTACGATTAGTTGGTCTATTCGTTCTTTGAAGATGAAAAACAAAGGAAACTGACCAGAATCAAAAGATGGAGAATGGAAAAGAGCTGCTCTTGAAACAATTCGCCTTCGCTGGCGTTACATAAGCGTGCAGCTTTTTTGTCAGAAATTATACATTTTGGATGAAAAGACGCAGTTGGTACGTCGCAAAGGACAACCCGAAATCTTAGAAACCTGCTTAAGGGGTAGCTTTGCCTAAAAGTCAACGCTACTGCAAATAGTAGTCCGATCCGATTTCAGCGGGTCATCATCAAGTTGCAATGCGATAGGACATAGAACCCCTTGTAAGGCATAAACAAAAAAAGAAAATGTTTTCCGTTGTTTATTCGAAGTAGTAGTCTGTTGAATTTGCCAGACAACTACTTCTGATCTGAGGAGAGGCACTCCTAATTTG
>CAWFTD010000005.1:0-42155 GCA_963818655.1 Candidatus Bathyarchaeota archaeon | reverse complement strand
GTGGAAACCGCTATCCCATGCTTATTCATCGAATTTAAAGAAAAGAAAATTCTTACTATAAAGCACATTAGAGCGAAGTGAAGAGAGGCTTCGAAAACTACTTCATCAAAAGATATCTTTCAGTAAACAAACAACGCCTTAACTTAAGATGAGTATGAAAAATGGTATAGACGTAGAATCAACCGCATTTGAGTATTCCTGAAAAGAATACACTGACTTTGTGAGTTATGGTTTTGTAATGCCATTTGGCATTTCAATTACCTTCGCATAGTGGGTTTTTATTGAACCAGCAAATTCGGGGTCATTGTAAACTATGTCGACTCGGTCTCTATACTGATTAATGTATTTGTAAGCATTATCCCAAACTGCGTGTGACAACATATCACCGTTGCCTCCCCAGACAGTGTCCTCAGCGTTACGGAAGCCAAAACCAAGGTTCTCGGGAACAACCAAAGCCACATCTGCCACCACACTGCCCTGCTTATCTGGGTTATCATGTGTGTAAGTCCAGAAGTTTTTAAGAGCATCAAAATGGTCGTCTTGCAGAATTCCATATTTGTACGGCTGGTAAGGCACCATTTCTTGACCCGAAGCTGAAACCTCAAGCGCATAGTCAAAAACTACAGCGAACTTTGCACCTGAATTGTAACCTAAAACTAAATCATCGTAGAGTTCAGGTCCCGACTCTAAAATCCGCCCATCATAGAATCTTGTTGTAATCATGACACCCCATTCTTTACCCTGCGATGTAGCGGCTCCTCGGCAAAGCGAAATCGGCAACTGCCTACTGCCATTGTTACCTCCAAGTTCAGCGAAAACGGCATAGTAACCTGCTTTATAGTCAAACCAGTATAATCCATAGTCGGAGGTAAAAGTCATTACGCCAATGTTCTGATATGGTTGGATTTTGCTGCTCACATTGCCAACGTAGTAATTTGTTAAATTTTGGTAGTCTGTTTCCGGTATTGTTTTGTTTTTCTGTGCCATGCCGTCAAGTTGGTTTCCACCTGGCTCATCAAAAACGTAGGCACCTATGAAGCGGTCACCGTACTTAGAGGTCGCGTTTCTAAGCCAACCAATCGGCAAAGATGATTGAGAGGGCAGAGTGGCGTTTTGTGATAACTCAGTGTAGTTTTGAAAAGGCGAGAAGTAAACTGAAATGTACATTCCTTCATTAAAGGCATAGTCGCATACATCATTAAGCAAGGATACATTTTTTACGATATCAGTTGAACCTACTATAAACAGGTTAGTATAGTCCTTAATCTTGTCAATCAGTTCTTTACAGAGGGTCACATTATTGTAACCGCATTCAACCCCTACATAGAATTCTGCTTGTCCAGCTACTTTATTTTTAGGAGGCAAAAATTTTTCGATTCCCAAGAAAAAAGATAAAATTAATAGTGTAACAATTCCGACCACGAAGGCGGCGTTTCTTCGTTTCATTGTACTGTTACCTTCTTGTTGTCAACTTTGGTTGCTCTATTACGCAAGTTCATTACCTCTAACTAAATATGGATTGTAGCACATTACTTTGTTCTCTTTTACCTGAAACGTAAGGAGGACTTAATGAAGCTTTTTTATTTTATGTTGGTGCCGATAAATGGGTAATTCTGCAAATAAGAACAAATTTGAGGCGCGGGGTGTCAGATTTACACCCACGTCTAAATTCCACACGAAAAATTCTGAATATATTGAGCGAAGTGAAGCTCCCGCGTTTTCAACGTTTAGGCGTTTGTCAATTGCGAACAAAATTATTGCCACAAAGAGTAAAGGCAGAATTATCCATGACGGAAACTCTGGAAAATACAATAAATACCTGAAATGATGAAAAAGTGTGCATTAGTAGTGTGCAACAAGCATGGAAAACCGTGCAATAAGCGGTTAACTGCTATTTGATGGCCCTGGATCAAGGAAGCTTCTGAGTGCCTACTGGTAATCTTATTTCAGTTCCATCGTCATTATATACTATGTGAAATACGTCGTCCAGCATTAGAATGATGGCTTCTGATCTATCATCTTTTAGAAAGTAAATAGAACGTTCAATTCCACTACCACCAACAAAGTCCGGAGCTCCAGCGATTTTGTTGAATTCACTTTCTAAATCGCTTATTTCTTTACTGTCAAATAATTTGGCTGCCTGTTCAGCACTTAATCTGGGCGTATCTTTTGGCAGATCTCCAATAGCAATAAGAACAGCTCGCCTCCATTCGCCTGGCAAACCAATACTCTTGTCATCAATAATTTTGTCTATTTCCTCTTTTTGCTCACTTGTTGCCTTGGCATATGCCAACTCATAGAAAGAAGCATTCGATTCATTAGTAGTTGGAGTTGGCGCAGTTGTCTGGATTGGCAAATTCCCACTAAAATAAAGACCCCCAACCAAAGCAGTAATTATCACTACTGTCACTGCAACAGCAATTCCTATGTTTCTGTTCATGCTTTGCCACTGACATAATAGTGCTTTCAAACCTATTAATTCTCCCTGAAAAACAAAATGTTCTCCCACCAGAACACCTCTTTTAGCAAAAACCGAAAGAATTTACCAACAAACTGGGTTTCAAGTCCTCCCCGACAGCCATTTTCTTCATAATCATTCAGTCACGAAGTTGAGCGGGAACCTGCATGAAGTAGATCTGATTCGAAACTGAAGTGGGCTAGATCTCTACCGTACTCACCTACAAATGGGCTTGAGTTTTTTCGGTAGGACATGCTGTTTAAGCTGTGATCTGTTTTCTACGATCAGCTGAGAGCAGTTGATTAATAGAAAAGCTATTTCTTGGCGTTATTTGCATAAAAAATCTATAATCAAGCCCCATTTGGCAAAAAGAGCGTGGCGCGGGATGTGGGAATTGAACCCACGCGGCCTTTCGACCACAGACTTAGCAGGCCTGCCCCATACCAGGCTTGGGGAATCCCGCACGCCATCATTCTGTTGTTCTACCCTTGAATTAGCCTTATTCAGATGTTCAATTTGAACACCAAAGTGGCCAGTCTAAGCAATCTGAGTATGAGGTATTTTAATTAAAGTTTTCTGAGCATTTAAAATTGCTTCTGTTACTTAGCTGTTGTTCCGCTTACTCTTTAGATTGTTGATCATAAAGATGTTATTTAGAATCTATACGCTGAAACTGTTCTGCTTAACAAATCTAATAAAGGGCTTCTAATGAAAAGCAATTATGCTAAAGATAGCTAAGATAGCAATTGTGGTTAACCTGATTTTGGCTTTGCTTTTTGTTTATTCAAACTTTTTTCTTTGGAATTCAGTTAATGCTGAATATCCTTATTTAATAGCTAGCCATTGGACTCCCTTGGGGATTAGTGCTCCACATTATGCAATTAATAATGATGGAAGCATTGCAATTGTCCAGGGCATCTTTTGGTATTTTAATACTCCATTTTGGATATTTTGGGTACTATTGGTAGTTAATCTATATTTTATGATAAGGATAAGTAAACAAGTAAGTCATAATGAAAAAACTAATTTGGAGAAAAGTTCTGCGACTCTTAAATAGCTAAAGGGTTAATAACTAATTTATGGCGTTTCAACTAATTCCATTTCCCATATCAATCATCTTTGTATTAGTTTTTGGAATAGCGTGGATTGTAGTCTTATGGAAATTACGTAGAACAGGAAAAATCTACAATTTTCTGTTTAAGATAAGCGTCATTGCAGGAGTAATACTAATAATTGCATTCCTCTATGGAATAATAGTAAGTATGCATTAAATATGAAAATCATCCAAAAAAAGTTACAATCGTTTAAGAATAGACTTTTAGATTATAATCTATGTTAGATTTATGAAGATAATTTGATTCATTAACGGTAACTTTGAAATTATGGTGACATTTTCCGCAATCATACACTTCAATAATAAAGCAATAATTCTTCAATACCCTGGAAGGTTTGACAACTTCTCTACCACAACTAGGACAATGAGTCATTGATCATTCAATCTATCTTTTGAATGACGCAAGAATGTGAATATTATGAACGCAGAATACACAATAATAATACTTTATTGAATAGTATTTTGGGTAAATTATAATCTTTAAACGAACTCTGCTATTCCTTGGAAGAAAACATCTCCAACCCCAAATCTTCAATAGACCCTTTCCAACTCTAAATCAAAACATAGGTTCTGATTACTGGTTGAATCCAACCGCTCTTACTACAATATTTATCGGTATTTTAATAGTGGCTGTTACTTTTAATTCCCGCAATTTGCTTCAAGAAAAAGAAGCGTGTCTGAATCAAATTCTCTATTTTGTCACCCATTTTTTCTTGAATTTATAGTTTCTGGCAAGGTTTTAGTTCTTGCTGTTTCAACATAGTTTAAAAGGTTGACCTTGTTAAGTATTCTTTGCAGATTTTCCTGCGTTATATACTCGATTGGTGGTTGAATGGGGATTAAGATTTCTAAATCTGATATAGCGTTCATTAAACAGTTACCAGTTTGCCGTCTTGCAACCGCAACAGAAGAATGCGAACCCGTCGTAAGGCCTGTTTGGCCCGTTTTCGACGGCGCAAACATCTACATAGCCTCTGACCCAGACACCCCAAAACTTGAGCATATAGAAGCGAACCCACAGGTGTCACTGGTATTTGATGATTATGATGAAAAGAATTGGTCCATCATTAAAGGCATCCGCGTGCAGGGAGAAGCAGAGATTATGTGGAATGGCAAAGAATACCGTTACGCTCATGACCTGCTCAAAGAAAAGTACCCTGAATACGCAAGTCCAGAAGGCATCTGGAAAGAAGGAGATGTACCGATAATCAAGGTTACGCCGGTATCTTTCACTAAATGGTCTTCAGGTCAATGGAAAAAGTAGGCATCATTCTATTTGTTTTTTTATGCTTAATTTTTATTAGCTTAGAAGGTAAAACTAAAACATGAATACTCGAGCAAGTCAGGACTTTTATCTCGCCCGTGTATCGTCGACATAAAAAATTTTATATCTCAGTGCTTGCTCCTTTTAAATACACGTTGTGATTATATGGCAGTCAAAATTTCCCCAGACTATATTGATTTGCTTAATAAAGCAGTTGAAAGAGAAATACAAGTTTCACTTCAATACATTCTTCAACATGCAAAGATGGAGAAACTGGTCCGTAGAACCATCCCAGAAAACATCCTTTTAGAAAAAACCACTTATGATGCGGTTGGAAAGATCCTAAAGGAAATCGCCATCCAAGAAATGAAGCATGCCGCCACCATAATAGAACGCATATACTACCTCGGCGGACAAGCATCAACTAAATCCAGCAAAATCACCATCGGCGACAGCTTAAGCGAATTCGCAAACTTGGTGTAAAAGCTGAAGAAGACGCCTTAACACTCTACCGCCAAATAATCGAGACCGCAGGTCAAATGGGTGATTGGGAAACACGGGAAGTCTTCGAGAAAATCTACGGAGAAGAAGAAGGTCATCTCTTCAAATTCCAAGAATACACAAAGTTCCAAGACGAAAAAGATGAACCAAGCAAAGTGCCGCTTCCTGAATGGCGAAAAATCTACACTGCTGACTATTTTGCCCTTCTAAACAAGGCAGTTTCAGCAGAAATCACCGGAATAATCCAGTACACAAACCAGCATGAAAAAATGGCGTTCCTCGAATTAAGAATGAAAAACACAGCACTCGAAGCAATCACGGAAACCAACAAAGCCACAGTCGTAAGCAAAATCCTCAAAGATACATTTATGCAAGAAATGGATCACCTCGAAAAAATCAGCGAACGCATCTACCTCCTCGAAGGCGAAGCCACATTCAAACCCGATCCACTTCCAGTCATCGGCAACACAGCCCAAGACTTTTTAGCCTTAGACCATGCCCTCGAAAGTAGCGCCATAACGCTTTACCGACAAATAATCGCTGAAGCACTCAAACGCGGCGACACAACTACAAGACGCATGTTCGAAGACATCATCCTCCAAGAAGAGAACCACTTCTGGACCTTCGACGACTTCGTGAGATAAAGCAAATCTCTTCCCTACTTTTTTAGGGCTTTATTTTTCTTTACTTTCAACTTATTGGTACCTTAAAAAAGCCAATACTGACTTACTACTCCTAGGTTTTTAGGAAAACTTAAAATTCCTTTGATTCTACACATTAAGATAGCAGAGGCGAAGAGGATTGAGTCAAGAAGATCAGCCTCGTTGCTTAAACTGCGGAAACTTTATCGACGACTGCAACTGCGTATGCCCATACTGCGGCGAAAACGCAAAATGCACATGCTGTATAGGACCCGATAAAGCAACTGGCGGCGGATAACTTCGTCAAAACGAAAAGTTTTCAGTGTGAGACAAAATGGTAGTTGAAAGTATAAATTGGATGGCAGGTGGCCCTCAAGGAAGCGGTGTTGATTCAGCGTCCACCATATTTGGCAGAGCCTGCGGTTATGGTGGCTTGTATGTTTTTGGCCGAAGAGAATACCACTCAAACATCAAAACCATGCACAGCTACTTCCTGCAACGCATATCCAAAGAGGCCACGTTAGCTAACATTAGTGATGTGAATTTGCTTGCGGCTTTTGATGCGGAAACAATTGTGCGGCATGTTGGCGAAGTCGTGAGTGAAGGCGGCATAATAGTCGATTCACGCGACCTAGGCGTCAATGTCTTAAAAGACATAGCAACTTTCTCAGAAGATTACAAATCTCAGATCCGAGATTTCATGAAAGAAAACAAAGTAGGCGAAACCATCAACGATTTCCTAAACTACGCCAAACAAAAAAATATCCAAATCTTCGCAGTTCCATACATGGATTTGCTCAATCAAATCGGCAAAAAACTCAACATAGAAAAAGTAAGCATGCTCCAAAAAATGGTAAATGTCTTAACGATCGGGGTATCTTTTGCGTTACTAAAGTATGACCGAAAACTCATAGAAGACGCAATAAAAGCTACCTTCCACGAAAAAATCGCCGAAATGAACGTCATAGCTGTGGATACAGCTTATGATTACGCTGAACAGAACTTGAAGGTAAACAATTTCAAGCACAAACTCGAAAAAGTGGACATCAAGGAACCGAGGATTTTCCTTACAGGAAACCAAGCTGTCGCCATGGGAAAGGTTCTAGGCGGATGCAGAGTCCAAACATACTATCCTATAACTCCAGCGGCAGATGAGAGCGAATATTTAGAAGCTCACGAAATCCTCAAAACCAAGAATGGAAGCCAAGAAGCCATAATCGTTTTGCAGACTGAAGATGAAATTGCGGCAGTAAACTCAGCTTCAGGCGCATGTTTAACAGGTGCACGGGCAGCAACGAGCACATCGGGACCAGGCTTTTCTCTGATGGCTGAAGGTTTAGGATGGGCAGGCAACAATGAAGTGCCATTGGTAATAACTTACTATCAGCGCGGTGGACCTGCAACTGGGCAGCCAACAAGACATAGCCAACAGGATTTGAGGTTTGCGATGCATGCGGCTCATGGAGAATTTGCTAGGATAATTCTTGCGTCAGGCGATATTGAGGAATGCTTCTTTGATGCAGCTGAGGTTTTCAATTTAGCTGAGAAATACCAGATGCCAGTTATTCATTTGCTCGACAAGGGCATGGCTAACTCATCGCAGACATACCCAGTTTTTGACTATGCCAAAGTCAAGATTGACCGCGGATTAATCGTTGGTGAAAAAGAGCTTGAAGGCAAAGTGTACAAGCGTTTCCAATTCACCGAAACAGGCGTGTCCCCACGGGCTTTTCTGGGAACAAAGAATGGAGTGCAATGGTGCAGTGGCGACGAACACAACGAAATGGGCAACATCAACGAAGAACCTATCAACCGAAGGAAAATGATGGACAAACGTTTGAAAAAACTTGAATTAGTAGATAATGAAGTGCCGTTGGAAATGAAAGTGAACTTTTTCGGCGACAAAGACGCTGAGAACATAGTAGTTAGTTGGGGTTCACCTAAAGGAGCCATAATCGAAGCATTAAACCAGCTAAAAGATGAAGGCTTAAGCTTAGGCTATATTCAGGTGCGTATGATTCATCCGCTTCCTTCTGCCCACCTAAAACAGATATTGGAAGGAAAGAAGCGTATAATCGACATAGAAGACAACGCGACCGCACAACTTGGCGGAGTAATAACTGAACACACTAGCATCAAACCTACCCATTACATTCTCAAGTACACCGGGAGACCTATGATGACAACCGAAGTTTACGAGGCAATCAAGTTGATTTTAACTGGTAAAGCAGCCGAGAGGCAGGTGTTGATGCTTGGCGCATAAAGCTTCAGAATACAAAACCGACGTCTATGTCGACTGGTGTCCAGGATGTGGAGACTACGGCATACTAAGCGCCTTGCAGATGGCCTTGGCAGAACTTAACCTTGAACCCCACAACGTCGTGGTTGTTTCAGGAGTCGGTAACGCAGCAAAAACCCCACATTTCGTTAAAGCTAACGGTGTCCACACCCTCCATGGTAGATTGTTGCCTTTTGCCATGGGAATTAAAGTTGCTAACCCAAACCTTGAAGTCATAGGAGTCGGCGGCGACGGCGACGGACTCGGAATTGGAGCGGGACACTTTGTTAATGCTGGACGCAGAAACATTGACATGACCTACCTGCTCTACAACAACGGCGTCTACGGCTTAACAAAAGGACAAGCTTCCCCAACACTGAGGCTTGGAATGCAAACCAAATCACTTCCGAAACCCAACATTAACGAAGCAATAATCCCAGTTGCACTTGCAATAACGGCAGGCTACACGTTTGTTGCAAGGTCCTATGCCTTTGACGTTATGCACCTCAAAAATACAATAACGCAAGCAATACGTCACAAGGGTTTGGCGTTTGTTGAATGCTTGCAGCCATGCCCAGTCTACAACGACATAAACACCAAGGACTGGTATGCAGGCGAAGACCGCAAAGATGCCGCGGGAAAGCCGCAATCCAGGCTCTACAAACTTGAAGAGAACAGGCTTTGACCCAGTGGTACATGATGCAGGTGAAGTCTTTAAGAAAAAAGTCGCTGGATTAGAAAGAGCACAAGAATGGGGCGACAAAATTCCCATCGGTGTCTTCTACAAGAGCGAGTTAGAACCAACATTCCAAGAACGTTTTGCTCAAAGAATACCATTCTACCCGGCAGAATCCGCCAGCGAAACAGCAGCTTAAAGAAGAAAACGGCGTTTCCACCATTGACCTCAGCGAGTTCATGGATGACTTAAAAACAAGTTAAGTTTGTTAAAAGAAATGTAAGGAGCTTCTCCTTTCTCCTTAAAACATGTATCTATTGTTTGCTTTATAATCGCTATTTCTAAAATCGACATATATCGCTTAAAGCGGTTTTTCTGCTTCATCGTCAAAGTAGCAAGCTTCAGTAAATCTTCGGAGTGCAAACACAGTAGAACTCCAAGTCAGTTTTGCCCGTGTTTGTTATTTTCTGAGATGTCCCTGCTGGAATAACAATAACATCACCAACACTCACCTGAGTTGGTTCTAAGCCACTCAACGCTATCATGCCTTCTCCAGCTGTTATAATGTAGATTTCTTGGATGCCCTCAAGGTGATGAGCTTTAGTTGTGATACCTGGCTTTACTGTGGCTACCGCAATTGAGACCTCTTTGTTGCTGAAATTTTCGGCTATGAAACAACGTTCAAGCGTTAAATAAGGGTGTAATGAGTTGGCTTTTACGATTTTGGGCTGCAAAGTTTCACCAATTTTTTTCCTTGTTGGATAAGCTAAAGGTAACTAAGAATATTGAGACTTTAATTATATTGCTTACGAAAGCCTTAACCTAAGATGTATTTGCTTGAAAACGGGTTTTTTGATGAAAAAGGGCTTGTTTTGGTTTTTTTTATTTTGTGTTTTTTGCTTAAACTTCATGGTCTTGCACACATGTTCATTCGTTGTTTTGTATGTTTAATGTAAAAATACCTTATATAGGCGCTAAGTGTAGTGTGTAGATAAGTCAGCTAACACTATATATAGCAAAATGAGTATGATAAATCTGTGAGATGTCCATACTGCAACTCAGACGATTCAAAAACCCTCGAAACACGCGATTCCCCAGAGAACACTACACGCAGACGTAGAGAATGCATCAACTGCGGCAAACGCTACACAACCTACGAATACCTCGAAACAGTCGAACTCATGGTAAGAAAAAAAGACGGCGAACTCCAACGTTTCGACGTCAACAAAATCATTCGCGGCTTACAAAAAGCATGTGAAAAACGGCCTGTCACAATGAATCAAATCAACGAGTTAGCAGGAAAAGTACGACAAGACCTCATGATAAAAGGCACCGAGGAAGTAACATCTGGCATAATCGGTGACTTAATAATGAAATACCTCAAAAACTTGGACCGCATCGCATACATTCGGTTTGCTTCAGTTTACAAGCAGTTTGAAGAGCCTGAAGATTTCAGGAAATTACTCTTGGAAGTGAAAAAACAATGAAGTTTGTACTAAAACGTGATAGTAAATTAGAACCCTTCGATCAAGAACGTATTACAACTGCCATTTGGAAAGCTGCAAAAGCAGTAGGTGGAAAAGACAAAGAACAAGCTAAACGCATCAGCGACGAAGTCGTTGTTTTACTAAACAAGCAGTACGGCGACGATGGTGTCCCCACAGTTGAGGAAATCCAAGATCTCGTTGAAAAACGCCTAATCGAAAACGGCCATGCCTCAACAGCAAAAGCCTACATCCTCTACCGTAAGCAACACACAGACATGCGCGAGCTAGCTTCACTGCTTAGTTCCTCAGATATGGTTGACCAATACCTTGAAGTTGAGGACTGGCGCGTAAAAGAGAACAGCAACATGAGCTATTCACTGCAGGGACTTAACAATTACCTTTCATCCACAGTTATAGCAAAATACTGGATTGCCCGCATTTACCCCCAGAACATTGCGGAAGCACACTTCTCAGGCGACATGCACATTCACGATTTAGGTGTCCTTGGACCCTACTGTGTCGGCTGGGACGTAAGCGACCTTTTACTCTCAGGTTTCGGTGGAGTCTCAGGCAAGATTGAGAGCAAACCAGCAAAACATTTCCGCACAGCACTTGGACAAGTTGTGAACTTTTTCTACACGTTGCAAGGTGAAGCGGCAGGAGCTCAAGCGTTTAGCAACTTTGACACATACCTAGCACCCTTCATACGCTATGATCACTTAAACCAGAAAGAAGTGGAACAGGCGCTGCAAGAATTCTTCTTCAACATGAACGTGCCAACTCGCGTGGGCTTCCAAACACCCTTCACCAACTTAACTTTGGATTTGACGGTTCCAGACTTTATGAAGAACGAAGCTGTTCTCTACAACGGCAAAATCACCCAAGACACCTATGGCGACATGACTAAAGAGATGGAAATGTTCAACTTAGCCTTCGCTGAAGGCATGCGCCAAGGCGACTCAAAAGGTAGAGTCTTCACATTCCCAATTCCCACCTACAACATCACAAAAGACTTCGACTGGGACTCCCCAGTTTCACAGGCAATCTTTGAAGTCACCGCTAAATACGGTGTTCCATACTTCAGCAACTTCGTCAACAGCGACATGAAACCAGAAGACGTACGAAGTATGTGCTGCCGGCTCCGCATCGACAACCGTGAACTTCGCAAGAGAGGAGGAGGATTCTTCGGTGCCAACCCCTTAACAGGCAGCATAGGGGTCGTCACACTGAACATTCCAAGAATCGGCTACCTATCCAAAGACGAAGACGAATTCTTTGAGCGACTGGAAACTTTGATGGAGACTGCTAAATCCAGCTTAGAGATTAAGCGTAAAGTTCTTGAGGCGTTCACAGATAACGGTTTGTACCCATATTCACGACGTTATTTGCGTCATGTTAAAGATGGCTATGGCAAGTTCTGGAAGAACCATTTCTCCACCATCGGTATAGTCGGCGTTAACGAAGCAATCATAAACCTGCTGGGACAAAACATTGCCTCCAAAGATGGACAAGCCTTTGCCATGAAGATGCTTACGTTCATGCGTGATCGTTTAGCTGATTATCAAGAGGAAACAGGCTGCATCTACAATTTAGAAGCCACCCCAGCTGAAGGCACCTCCTACCGACTTGCCCGCATAGACAAAAAACGTTACCGAGATATCGTCTTTGCTAATCAAAAACAAATAAATGCGAACCACGCAGAACCATTCTACACCAACTCATCCCAGTTGCCAGTGGACTTTTCAGGTGACCTCTTCGATGCCCTTGAACACCAAGAAACCCTACAGTCACTCTATACTGGCGGCACAGTGTTCCATATTTTCCTTGGTGAACGCTTGCAATCTTGGAAATCAGCCGCAGAATTAATTAAGAAAGTTGCTTGGAACTCAAAGTTGCCCTACTTCACTCTGACTCCAACGTTTAGCATTTGTCCAACCCACGGTTACACAACTGGAGAACACAAACTCTGCCCCGTCTGTGGAGCACCCAGCGAAGTGTACTCGCGTGTCGTCGGGTACCTAAGACCAGTTGATCAGTGGAACGATGGAAAACAGGCAGAATTTGACATACGCAAAACCTTCGATCGCTCAAACATCATATCTTCAGCACCCCTAACGGCGTAAGGAGAAAAACATCCAAAATGAAGTTTAGTGGATTGCAAAAAATCAGTCTAGTCGATTACCCAGACAGAATAGCTAGCGTACTATTCACGCCAGGTTGCAACTTACGCTGCCCATTCTGCCACAACTGGCGCATCGCCGTTGACCCACAACCGCCGTTTCTACAGGAAAGCCTCGCATTGGAGATTTTGGAAAGTCGTAAGAAATACGTCGATGCAGTCGTCGTTACTGGGGGCGAACCATGTATGCACAAGGAACTTCCAAAATTCTTGGCCAAACTCAAAGAGCGCGGTTTCATGGTAAAGTTGGATACGAACGGTTTCTTCCCAGGAACCCTCGAGGAATGCTTAGGACACGTTGACTATGTGGCTATGGATGTGAAGACTTGTACTGACAAATACAAGTTACTTGGCGCCAAAGATACCACTGGCTTGATTCGGACAATGGAAATCCTAAAAACAGGCAAAGTACCCTACGAATTCCGCACTACCGCTGTTCCAGAACTCGTAACAACCCAAGACGCTACGTGTATTGGTGAGATGGTGAAAGGCTCAAAAACTCATGCACTTCAACAATTCGTTCCCGAAGATACACTTGATAAAAAGTATCAGAAACTCAAACCTTATTCACCAGAAACAATCGACGAATTCGCAAAACTAATCCAGCCATTCACAGAAAAAGTTGTTCTGCGAATCTAATCAATATCGCTTTTTTCCTTGAGAGAAGGTTACAAGTGAATAAACCCATGAGCCAGAAACTAATGATGATATACTCTGATGGCGGAGCAAGAGGCAACCCTGGACCTGCAGCCATAGCTTTTGTTGCCTTAAATAGTAATGGGGAAACAGTGAAAGCTGGTTCATGCTTCATTGGTGTTCGCACAAACAATCAGGCGGAGTATGAAGCGTTGTTATTGGCGTTAGAATTTGCCATAGAAACTAAGACGCAAGAAGTTGTTTGTCATTTGGACAGTGAATTGGTTACAAAACAACTCAACGGAGATTACGCTGTAAGAAACGATCAATTGTGGCAGCTCTGGCGGAAAGTGCAGCAACGGAAGACTTGTTTTACTAAAATTAGTTTTGTTAATGTTCCAAGAAGCAACTTTCAAATCCAAAGGGCAGATACATTGGTAAACATAATTTTAGATGAACAAGCAAAACCCTCAAGCTAAAGATTATTAACAAACCGCGTCACAAACATTATTGTGAGAACATGTTTGTCCACACGAGTATCCGCACAAGCAACATGGAACGCTCCATCGATTTCTACTCTCGCTTCTTCGGTTTAGTACTACAAACCCGCAGCGAAATCAAACAAACTAACGCTGAAATCGCTTTTCTACAAGACATAGAACGCAAAGGGTGTATTCTTGAATTAACTTATTATCATAACCAGAATAAATTTCTTCAACCCCAATATGAAGAGAGATTGTTTGATCATTTGGGATTTGAAGTTGCCGACATAAACAAAACTATTTCCGCTTTGAAAAAAGAAAATGTAACCATAACTGATGAACCCTTCAAATTAAATGCCCATACAACAATAGCTTTTATTGAAGACCCAGATGGAACCCTGATCGAGCTTATCGAGCGAAAATAATTAATTGCTCATAAAATTGATGTGCAAAGTCGTCATACCAGCCCAGACACGATTGTTTTTGTTTAATCGTAAGCTCTAATCAATGGTCAGAAAAACATGTCCAGCTAAAACATGTAAATGAAAAAACACTTCAATGAGGCAAACAGTATCCTCAAGTTAGCTCTTATTGCGCCGCCTATCCGAGGTTTACTTCGTCTGGGTGGAGGTTTGTAGGTTATTTCTCCTATTCTAAACCCATTCTTTCCAGCGATAACCAAAAGTTCACCCCCAAAGGTTTCGCCACCTTTCAAGGCGCTTGCTAATGCTTCTTTTTTGTAAGCCCTAAAATTCGAGTAGAAATCTGAAACCCCGAACAATTTGCCCAATGTTTTTGCCGCCCACTGCTCAGAAAACCTTGGAAGAACCTTTCGTGATGCGACGACCAAATCAAAGTTACCCATTTTGTCTATAAGTGTGGGTATTAGTTCTGGTGGGTTTTCTAAATCGGAGTCTATGGTTATAATCATTGGGTATTTGGCAAGTTTGGCTCCGAATAGTAATCCTTTGGTTTGTCCTTCCCGGACTTTTCCAACGGCTAAATCTGCGTAGCGTTTAGCGACCTCGAGTGTGCCGTCTTGGGAGCTGTCGTCGACAATGATTATTTCATGTGAGATGCCTTGGAGGGTTGCTCGGATTCTTTGGGTTAGTTCGGGGATGTTTTCTTTTTCGTTCCAAGTGGTAGTCACTACAGAGATGCCCTTGGCTGCGTCAGCTTTAACGCTCATAGGTAGCCATTAACCGCCAAGATGTTATAAGCTGTTTTGCCCCCTGAAACATGCTGAAAACGTGTTTTATTAGTTTACGTGGTTTTTTCTCTTATTTCAGAGGTTTATTTAGCCATATTCGAAGCGAAAACAACATCGCAATATTAAAATAATGGGAGGACTGATGTGTTAACGAATTCACAAAAATTAGGATAAATTAATTGAGGAATGAAAAATGAGTAAAAGTGATAAACCCCACCTTAACATCATCATCATGGGGCACGTTGACAACGGTAAATCAACAACCACAGGACACTTACTATACCTTGCAGGCGTAATCGACCAACGAACAATCGACGCTTACAAAGAAGAAGCCGAAAAGATGGGCAAAGCGACATTCCACTTTGCCTGGGTTTTAGACAACTTGAAAGAAGAACGAGAACGAGGTGTCACAATTGACCTTCGATTCCTACAATTCCCAACCAAGAAATACAACATGACCGTCATTGACGCACCAGGTCACAGAGACTTCATCAAAAACATGA
This sequence comes from Candidatus Bathyarchaeota archaeon, assembly GCA_963818655.1. GTDB lineage: Archaea > Thermoproteota > Bathyarchaeia > Bathyarchaeales > Bathycorpusculaceae > Bathycorpusculum. The sequence continues at coordinate 26,726 of CAWFTD010000005.1, read as the reverse complement.
TTACCGGAGCAAGCCAAGCCGATGCCGCAGTTCTCTTCAGCTCAGCTAAAAAAGGCGAGTTCGAAGCAGGAATTGGAGCAGGCGGTCAGACTCGGGAGCACGCATTCTTAGCATTCACCTTAGGTATACGCCAACTAATCGTTGCCATTAACAAAATGGATGACGCCTCCGTTAACTGGAGTAAAGACAGATACGATGAAATGAAAAACGAAATCTCAAGAATGCTAAAAATGGTCGGCTACAAGATCGAGAAAGTTAACTTCATACCGGTTTCAGGCTGGACAGGCGACAACTTGATCAAGAAGAGCGAAAAGATGCCGTGGTATAACGGTCCAACCTTAATGGAAGCATTCGACCTTCTTGAGATTCCAGCAAAACCAACAAACAAACCACTACGTGTTCCTATCCAAGACGTTTACAGCATCACGGGCATCGGCACAGTCCCAGTCGGCAGAGTCGAAACAGGTACTCTAAAACCAGGAACAAACCTTAGTCTTCATGCCATCCAACAAAACCGCTGAAGTCAAATCCATCGAAATGCACCACACACAAATCCCAATCGCAGAGCCAGGCGACAACATCGGAATGAACGTCAGAGGCATCGCAAAGACTGATGTTCACCGCGGAGACGTCGCAGGCCCAGTTGACAACCCACCAACCGTAGCAAAAGAATTCATCGGACAAATCATCGTTATCTACCACCCAACCGCAATCGCAGCAGGATACACCCCAGTACTCCACTACCACACAGGACAAATCGCAGTCAAATTCACCGAACTCATAAAGAAAATCGACCCACGCACAGGACAAGTATCCGAAGAGCACCCCAGCTACCTAAAAACAGGAGACGCAGCATGGGTACGCATGGAACCACTCCACCCAATAGCAGTCGAAGCATTCATTGACTTCCCAGAACTCGGCAGATTCGCAATCCGAGACATGGGTACAACCGTCGCAGCAGGCGCAATTAAAGAAATCACCAAAAAGGGTCCATAAACCCTTTCATTTATTTTTTGTCAATCTGATTAACAAGATTCTATAGAGTTTCTTCACTTTTAAGTGCAAACTCTTATACAAAAGGAACCGTTTTTGCAACTCCTTACTTATTGTTGTGTCATGACAGTCACAATTGTTTTTATCGTATGGTTGGAAGTGCTATCTTAAGGCTGGGTGGCTATATGAATTGTAGAACTGAAAAATCCGTTTACCTCAAAAAAGACCCTGTTAAAATTGAGGCAGATTTGACTCAGGTGGCACTCAAAGATGTGCCCTTAGAAGTCAGAAAAAAAGAAGCTAAACAACCTCTATTCTTAACAAGATACGAATAAAAAAAGAATTATCTAAAGTCGTTGATAGAGTAGATATTTTGATAATTTCTAATCAATGGATATTGTATGTCGTTATAAACGATATCAAGATTGAAACCGTGCTTACTAAGAGATGTCTGCATTAAATCCCAAATTTGATGGGTTTTAGCATCAGACAGAAATATCCCCCAAATCTTGTCTCCGTCCCATCTTGTTCCCCAACCATAATTTTGTGGCAAAACCAAAACAGAATCAGCCTTAATTGCACCTTGAATCACCTGAGGATCATTAACTACATCATTCCAGAATGATTTTAATGCTTGAAAATGATCCTCCGTCATAGTGCCGTAAACGCTGTTATTCTGAATCAACATAATAATCAAACAACACAAAATATTTGGCTCCACAATCGTAGGCGGTATGCATTTGGCTTAGGATTTCGCTTCCATTAGCAAGGTATGGCGGTTGCTGATATTTCCAAGTGATTACTATTCCCCAACTTTTGTTCTGCAAATCCGCTGCCCCGCGCATAAGTGCTATCTGCTGATTCAACGTTAAGTTCCAACCAACTTGACCCAGAACCACATCGTACCCAGACAAATAATCAAACCAGTAAAGCGCATAATCAGAAGTAAAAACTTTGGAATTTGCTTTTCAAAAATTCTATGTTGCTTTTGTCACGGGCGTTGAATCTTTGGGCTGTGTCGTTTAGGTCGGTGAAAGGTTTAATGTTAAGGAGTTCTTGGTAACTTTTGAAACTAAAACCGGTTGCACCGAGTTTAACGACTTGAATTGTGCCGTTAGGGTAAAAAGTTTCTTCACTCATGTCTGAGTTGCCGTTTGGCTCGTAAAGATGAATTGTTCCCCCAAGTTGATAATTGATAACTATACCATTAGATTTTTGGACTGCAATGTCTCCGTACGTAGTTTTAGTTATCGTGTCTCCCGTAACTGCATCTTTGAATTCGACGTTGCCATCAAGCATTTTTCCTCCAGGTTCATCGGCATAATAAACACCTAAAAGATGAGTTCCCCATTTTTGTTTTGCTGTCTCAAGCCAGACTGAAAAAGAAGACTGAACAAAAGTGCCAAAATAGGGCAAAAAATACATTCCTGCGGCGACAGCGTAGTCACCTAATTCATCAACACTCGAAAAATCCCTCTCCAATAGACCCGACTGTAAAACAAAGAGGTTTGTGTAACCTTTCACTTTGTCTATCATCTGTTTGCCTTGGGCAACAGAGTTTCCGCAGTATGCTACTCCAACATATGCATGGGGATTTTCCGAGTCTTTAGGAGAATCGTTTCTAGCTAACAAAATACCAATGAACATTGCGACTGCTATTAGAAGAATAAGTGCAATGGATGTAAATGCTCTCTTCATTGTTTGCCCCGAGATGGTGATTGTTATTTATACTTGTTAGATAAAGTAACATTTTAAAATGGTTTCCTTACTTTCACCTTATTCACCGACCAAAAACACTTGATCAAATTAATGATATGATTAGAAATTCATCTGAGTTAAAGTTGATCGCCGATAAAATTAGTTTAGCTTTTTATGAATTAATCGAAGAATTAATAAGCGGATACAACAATTACCGACTAGGCGATTGGCAGTGTTAAAACGTAACCCAAGAGTCTTTTTGATAGCTTTTCTCGTAATAGCGTTGGTTATACCGGCTTATCTTTCTTTTGTTTCATCTTCCACTGGCAATATTAGAATAAACAGTACATCTACGAGCACCATCGGTCAGCAAGTGCCGGCTGGAGGCAACGTAAACCTCTATTTTGGGGGAATAACATGGTCTAGCTCCGCCTTCTATCTGTTCTGGAGTCAAGACGGTTTAGTCGCAGGTATTATCCGGTGACTCTGTTTATACCCCTGCCTTTTCAGTCTATGATGTTATTGATACAGCCGCTGTCCATAAATATACTCAGGATACTTCAACTTGGAATGTAGGAAATTACTGGATTAACGGCAGTTTACCTAATCTCCTTTCTTTGGGAAACTATTATATCAAATCAGTTGACCAAATATTTTCTTCAGTTGCAGTAACTGATACGTATTTCACCGTTAACACAATATTCTATAATTCCACGTTAAACATTTCACCACCCTCTGGACCAGGAGGAATTGACATTGTATTTACAGGATCAAAATATCCCCCTGGATCCACAGTCGATATCTCATATTACGACCCGTCATTCAACACATGGAATTTATTGACTTCAACCCTTGCTAATGCAACCGGCCAAATTCAAGCCAACTCCCAAGTACCAGATTTAAAGAAATCGCTCGGTTCCGGCGATTGTCTTGAGGCTCCTAACTCAATCCAGTATAAAGCTTCCATAACTGGCATTACTTATGGCAACGCCAACTACAACGAATATTTGAGAGGATTGAAAACTGTTGGAAACAAAACTGCCAATGGTCTGTACGGAAATGGCACTAACTTAGTTTCAAGTGTTAGAGCAATGGTTGGCGATACTATTTCGCTCTCAGGAAAATGGTTCCACCCAGGAATTGTGTATGTCAGGTGGGACAGCGCCAATGTCGTTGGCACAGTAACCAGTAGTGAATGGCTAAACGCGAACATCATTGGCAGCGTCAGCTACAAATTCAGACGGATCCTTCAGCACTACAGCCACCATTCCACAAAACGTTGAAGCAGGCGAACACTATCTGGCGGTTGAAGATTCCCAATCAGCTCGCGTAATCGTTAAAATCTTCGTTTCAACGGCGTCATTGCAGCTTTCGCCGCCTGCAGGTCCAGGAGGTGCTAATGTGCAATTTACCGGTTCAGGTTATCCGCCGTCAACTAATGTCGCGCTTTACTATAAAGACCCGAATTTTGGAACATGGAACATCTGGACCTCTGCATATTCTGATGCATCAGGGATTCTGTCTTTGAATGCGGAAATTCCCGATTTACAGCGGTCAGCAAGCACTGGTTCTTCCGGTAACGCCTCTACAGCAATCTCTTTTAGAACTCAAATAGGCAGCGTTGCTTACTCCTACGCGGATTATACCCAGTTCTGGCGAGGACTAACACAGGTCGGCAACCAATTTGCCCAGGGCTCCTTCAGCAACGGCACTAACTTAGCTTCAAGCGTGAGTGTTAAGCCTGGAGATAGTTTGTTAATTTTGGGCAAATGGTTCCACCCAGGAGTTGTTTATATCAGATTTGATGGTATAGCTGTTGTAGGTACTGTGACTTCCAGCGAATGGAAAAATGCCCAAGTTATAGGCACAACCTCGGCAAGTTCTACAGGTTCTTTCTCAACAACCGTTACAATTCCGACGGCGAGTGGAGGAGAACACTACTTATCAATCGAAGATTCCCAAACCCACATAATAACTAAAATAAACGTTTTAGGAGCAGTAATTGCAACTCCCATCCCAACATCTCCGCCTGCAGCAACACCTACCCCAGTACCCACACCTAACCCGTCACTGCCCACACCAACAATAGATCTTTCATGCAAGAGCACAACCACCGTAACGGGCTTCAAAGTTGAAATCGGCGGGAACCTATCCGTAAATGGAAATCACGTTTCAGACCAACCAGTCCTAATTTCGTATAGTGTTACTGGCGGAAAAACTTGGCAAAGCCTAACTCTGATAAAAACTCTACCTGATGGTCACTTCATAGCAGTTTGGCAACCAAACGTAAACGGAAACTACATGATTAAAGCAACCGTAGATAGAACCTTAACATGGAATGAAGCATCTAAAGTTGTCAACTTAGCATTGACTCCTGACGCAGAGCAAAACGTGTTTACCTTAACCTCAAACTCAACATTGACCCAGTTTGCATTCAACTCCACTTCCAAAGAATTAGGCTTCATTGTATCAGGGCCTTCAGGCACAAAAGGATACGTAGACATCTACATTCCAAAAACTCTCATAAGCGACATCTCCACCTTGAAAACCTACATTGACGGCAACCAAATAGCATTTAACAGCGAATCTCAAGCTGATTCTTGGCTTATATCCTTCACGTACTCTCACAGCCAACATACAATTACGATGTCAATCGGTAGCGTTTCTGAAGTGACTTATCCTGACTCATTCTCGCAATGGATAATCTATATTGCACCTGTTGCTGCGATAGCGGCAGTAGTTGCGGGTACAGCGGTTGCCTTCAAACGTAGAACCATAAAAACAGCATGATATTCAAGTAACTCTCTTTTTCTTTTAAATACTTTAAAACTCAGAATTTTTTTCCTGCATTATTGATCAGAATGAACTGCAAAAAACGAAAATATCATTAACCGCTTCTCCATAACCGCAAGCTTAGAGTTGAATAGTATGTCTGGTACTGAAACGTTGGTCCCTTTCATTAGCAAGAAAAAGAAGCCTGGTGAAGAACCAACCATCATAGTGGATAGCCGAGAAGCCGGCAGCGCAGAAAAAATCGTTAAAGGCTTGGTCGAAAAGGGTGTTAACATAAAAACGGAGATGCTTGAGAAAGGTGACTACATCCTCAGCGACCAATGTGCCGTTGAACGCAAAACTGTCAACGACTTTGTCTACACCCTTACCCGACGCTATCTTTTCGAGCAGCTTTTTCGCTTGAAAGATGTTTACCCAAAATCACTCATTGTTCTCGAAGGATACATGCCCATAATCTTCAAGTACAGCAACATTTCCCCAGCCTCAATCTGGGGTGCAATGTTTAACCTCGCCAAAAACGGTATAGCCATAGTCAGCACCTCATCATACAAAGAAACCATAGATTTCCTCTATACCGCTGCGCGTCAGGAACAAATCATTGAAAAACGCAGTGCTGTTGTGCATGCTTTCAAAAAATGCGATACCCTCTCAGATGCTCAAGTTTACTTTGTTGCAAGTTTACCAAGCATTGGACGCGAGAAAGCAACGGCAATTTTGGATTCTTATCAAACTCCTTTGAATGCGTTGATTAACGTGGATGATTGGGAAAAAGCGGTGCATGGTTTGGGTCCTGTAATTACGAATCGGGTGAAAGATGTTTTGAGCACACCATATAAGGATAAGAAATGCGAAGAGAATCCACCTTAACCTTCCTTTTAACCTACCTCTCCCTGGCTTCTACATTGAACCTCTAGTAGCTAAGTATGCCACTTCAGCGGCAGCCCCTCCAGTTATCCCCACAACATATTCTAAACTAACAATACCGCTAAAGTTTAAAGCCAAGCCAACATCTATCTAAAGAAACCACCCAAAAACACCTGCAAAACAGTATGTAGATGGGGCCGTCGGCTAGCTTGGTCTAGGCTTGTAGCCTCGGGCGCTATAGACGAGGATTCAAATTCCTCCGGCCCCACCAAACTAATTTTGTATTTACTTGAATTAGCGTTATTTTGCATTGATAATGGAGAATATCCATTAACCAAAAGTTTTAAGTGATTTTCAAAAGTTTTTGAGAGATTGAAGCCTAACTCTTTTGATTTTTCAACTAATTCTTTATCCAAATACAGTGCGACATTTCCTTTGTTTTTTATTCCATTTGCACCCGAGCGCAAGTGAATGAACTTCAATGTTATATGTTTGGTGATTTCATATTCGTAAATTTCCAATTTTCTAAATTTCTAATTGAATGAAAAAGAAAATTTCAAGTTTCTTTCTATTATTTTGTTAAGTTAGGAAATAGACAAATCTAGTATAGGTTTGTGAAGGGTAACCTATTACCAATTTCCTAAATGCTATGAACTTTCTGTCTCAGTTTCCTCTGTCTCTTGCGTTTGCTCTGGTTTATTTTGTGCTCGTCTTCTTGCGTCGCTACTATTAATTGAAGCCATAGCAGCCAATCCTCCTGCGCCAATGCTCTTCAGTGTTTCAGTTGGCAATGCAAAAATGATCGTGTTACTCTGATCCTTGCTAACCTGTTTGATAGTTTCTAAAATTCTCAGCTGCAACGCATTGTTATCTGCCAAAATTGCCGCTGCTTTCTGAAGGTTCGTAGAAGCTTCCAATTCAGCCGCAGACTTTATTATTATTGCTTTAGATTCGCGCTCTGATTCAGCTTGAACCGCAAAAGCTCGCTGCATGTTCTGAGGCAAATTAATTTCCTGTAGCTCAGTTCTTACTATGTCGATCCCCCACTCTTGGGCTAACTCGTCAATTATGCTTTTTATTGAGATGGCAACTTTGTCTCTGCTGGACAACAACTCGTCTAGTTTGTATTGTCCGACGATGTTTCTCATTGATGTTTGTGCATATTTTGTGACTGCTTCGACATAGTTCACAACATTCAAAATTACTTTCTCAGGGTCTTCCACTTTCATGAAAACAACTGCGTCTAGACCCACTGAAATGCTGTCCTTGGTTATCGCAGACTGACCCTTCAAGTCTATGGTTTGCATTCGCATGTCAACTCGATAGAGCGTGTCAACAAAAGGAATTTTGAAGTTTATCCCTGTGCTGGCGATTTTGATGATTTTTCCGAATCTGAGGACAGCGACTTTTTCCCATTGCTTAACAATGTATAATCCTAAAGTGGCTATAAAACCTACAAAGAGTACGGCTAAAGCAATCAACACTATTTCTAATGTTTCCAATTATTCTCCCTGCCGATAGATTCTATTAATGAAGAGTTATATTAAATTTTAATACAACCAATTTAACGCGTGTTATTTCTTTTGACTTTTCAACTAATTCCTTGTCTGAATACAACACAACATTACCCTTTGTTGGCATTTGCATTCTCACCAGTGGGCACGTGAGCGGAAGTACTGTACTACGTATTTGGTGATCGCTTTGCTCTAAAATGCACTTTTCCATTCTAATTGTAGGAATAATTTTCACCAGAAGGTTTCTAGACACAACTAATTAGTTATTAATTGCGCGTAAGAAAAAGTGGTTTAAGGGCTTCTTCTTTCATAATTTTCTTGATGGCATCTACCTCATCAAGGTTCTGGCCAGACATGGCACAAACACGACGCTCTAAATCTTTCAAAATTAGATGAATGTCGCCATTAGTACATTCGACGCAAAAAACTTTTGACTGTTTCAAAATCACTCACTATCCACAGCAACTACAATAGAATTGCCAAGACTTAAACCCATTTAGACAAATAAAGCGCATTTTCTACCTATTTTTTAAAAAAAGTATTTTTTCAACCGTTATTTTATAAAATGTTCGTAAAATCTCGTTTTCACAATCTCAAGTGACCTGCATAGTTACCGTTTTATTCTTCCCGAGCCCTCGCATCTTGAGCATCTTTTTCTAGAATCTCCCGTTCCTATTGTACCTGCTCCATTGCATTCGGGACAGGTAACCATCCAATCTTCGTCACGTTCATGATACGTTCGGGACACAAAACTCACTTTGCAAATGTCTTCTTGGTATTCAGTTTCTTCATATTTGTTCAAATATTTAGATTTTACGCGTCTATTCACAGCTAAAAAAATGGAGTCAGGTTCTGGGAGGCATCACGATTTTAATCTAATGCCATCGCTTTGTAACATATCAAATTCGGATACATTCTTCCGATCGAAATAACCGATTTATTAAGAAAACCCTCTTCCTAAACTAAGTGAAATAGAATGACTAATACTACAGTCGATTTGCTTGAACTTTGCGATTCTGACAAAATTTCACTCTTGGAAAGAACTAGGGCTTACCTAAAACAACAAGTTGAAGAAAAGAACTGCTATAATTCTATTTCGCCGGCAAGTTTAGAGAAAGATAATAAGGAACTGGAGTTAAATTTACCCATAAAGGGGAAAAATGAAATGAGCACACTCAAGAATACAATTGAAAGAATTAGAAGTTTAGAAGAGGAAAAGAAAAGCCTTCTACTCGAAATTGAGGAACTTAAAAGAATGTCCGAGTCAAAGGCTAATGCTTTGGAATCTGAAGTCAACGCGCTGCGAGAAGAAATTAGATCTTTAAAAACTCTAATGACTGGATTGGAACCAAAGGCGGATCATCGGTTCAAAAAATAAGAAATGCAGAATCAATTGGCCTATTGTAAAAAACAAAGGCCTATGAAACCACATCGTCATTCTATGCTTCAATAGTGCCAAAAACGAAAAAACTAAAACATCCAACGAACAAAGAATAGCGTTAGAAAATTCAAAAAACAATAAGGAAAAAGCAAAGAGAGCTTAACTGGATATGAATAATCAAAGAGCAAGAGGTTACATTTTCTTTTTTCTTTTTGCTATTTTATTTACAATTGGAGTTTGGAACGTTACAGGGACTTACGAGACTTCAGTTGCTACTGCACTGTCGCCGGTAAATACTATAACTTACCAGATTATGGTTAATCAAAGTGCTCATGGCAAACATTGTTCCGGGTACAACTACTGTTAACTTTGGCGCTACCCAAACTTTTACCATAACACCCGATGCTGGTTACCATATTGCGAGCATAAATGTTAACGGTTCAGTGGTAACTATTACCAAGCCTTCTGGTCAGTCGTATCAGTTTAGCGGGGTTTCAGCTAACAGTTCGTTGACTGCAACGTTTGCGATTGACACTCTGCCATTGGTACTTGTGGTTGTCGTCGTCCTAATAGTAATCGCAATCATTTTTATCTATAGATTACCTGAAAATAGGTACAAGAACATAGCTGTATTAGACACTTATGAGATGCGGAAAATAGCTAGCGTCAGAATTACAATTGAAAAAATTAGAAGTTTAGAAGGGGAAAAGAAAATCCTTCTACTGGAAATTGAGGAACTTGATAAAAAGTCTGAGTCAAAGGCTACTGTTTTGGAATCTGAAGTCAACGCGCTGCAGAACAAAGCCAAATCGCTAAAAACTCTGACGTTGCCAGAACCAAGTGTAGAAAAGAGGCAAGAAACTGCAAGAACATAACGGTCAAAGTTCAATTCAACAACTCAAATTACATAAAGAAAAACGCGACTCGCGAGTAAGCCTATAGTCTAAAAAGCCAATCTTTAACCAATGATTTCCATGATTGGTCTGGCGGCACTTTGATTTAACTGATAGGAAGTTCGATCTCTCATCTTGCTGTGAAAAGAAACAGAGTTTCTCATTGCTGAGTTAGGCAATTTGCAATTTCAATAATATTGCACTGACCGTAATAACAGGTATAAATAAGCATCAAACTAATGTTTTGATTGGAGAAAGGACGAAAAAAGAAAATGCCTTTTGCACATGCTGTAGAGAACAAACTGCATTTACCAAAACTCTACAAAAGATTATCAATCAGTGTCCTTTTAATTCTGCTTCTCATAGTAATCGGGCTAATTGTTTTACCTTACTTGTTTACTCCAAATCATCAAACTAGTGAGTTGCCGACACCAACTCCAACTCTTACTCCAACCCAGGGTCCAACTCCAAGTTCGACCCCAAAACCGTCTCCTACGCCCAAACCCACGGCAAACCCAACTTCTGAACCTACATCAACAACTTCTCCAACTCCATCGCCATCGCCTTCCTCAGGTCCAACTCCAACTCCATCGCCATCGCCTTCCTCAGGTCCAACTCCAACTCCATCGCCATCTCCTTCCTCAGGTCCAACTCCAACTCCATCGCCATCTCCTTCCTCAGGTCCAACTCCAACTCCATCGCCATCGCCTTCCTCAGGTCCAACTCCAACTCCATCGCCATCTCCTTCCTCAGGTCCAACTCCAACTCCATCGCCATCGCCTTCCTCAGGTCCAACTCCAACTCCATCGCCATCTCCTTCCTCAGGTCCAACTCCAACTCCATCGCCATCGCCTTCCTCAGGTCCAACTCCAACTCCATCGCCATCATCCGACTTCCTCAGGTCCAACTCCAACTCCATCGCCATCGCCTTCCTCAGGTCCAACTCCAACTCCATCGCCATCTCCTTCAGGTCCAACTCCATACGCCATCGCCTTCCTCAGGTCCAACTCCAACTCCAACCCCAAAACCCTGTCCGACACCAACCCCCCATCCGAAATGTCGGAATACTGGAATAAATTATTGGCAAACATTCAGTTGGGCGCGATTTAACAGGTGGTTTTTCTTTACTTCTCCTGTAAATGCCAAAAATTATTTCCCTTTCATTTTTTCAGGTGCAGTAATCATGATTAATCATTAATCAGTTGTCAGGGAGAAACGCACGCAAGCAGTATTAACATAATTCGCAATAATTAGCTGATTGGATAACGAAGTAGAATTAAGTTCTATCTACATGCAGTTACAACAAAAATATAATAAAACGCTTTTCAGTTTGAAGGTGGTGGATAGTTTTCTTGGGGATATTTGACGGAAGGACTTTTAACCTCAAAGTATCTCGCACTAGACATGGTCCTAATCGTAGCCGTAAAAGATATGGTTTTGGACTTTTGCTGATTCCGGTTGGATTTTATCAAATCGAAGAGTAATCAACTCGCTCTTTCCAGATTTGATGCTTGCCATCTTCACCAGTACCGAATCGTGGGTCATTTTATGTTTCCAGATAATAAAACCTTGATGTTCCAACAACTTGACAAGACTATCAAATTCTGACATAGCAACCAAAAACCTATTAATTCAAGTTCATAGAAAAACCACAGCTTCTATGGTTTGGTTTATTGTAAATGGTTCTTCTGTAAACGGACAATTATGAATATTTTAGCAAGATAGTCATTCATAGCCTTGTTTTGCACTGACCCGAAATCCAGTTCAGCGTTGTTTAAAGGCATACAAATCTCATCTGTACTTTTATCTGTCATTCAATTTAACCTTCTTCGAAGTAACTACTCCTCTCAGACAAGGTAACGGCAACAACTATAAGAGCCATATTTCAAAAATCGTAACATTATTCCTAATTGCGCTTATGGATCGGTCTTAGAATCCTTTGCGTAAAACCCATAGGATCGCTTTAGAATCTGATTCTCAATTTATAAGTAAATTATAAGCTCATAACCATAGTTTTTGATGAGGAGTTATTAAAAATCTGGAAATTCGACGCAGAAAAGACATAAAAAATATTCAAAATTATAAACCATGAAATGCAAATTCGATCAAAAGGAACACGCGAAAGAATCAACCTACCCCGTTAAGTTCGTTCCCCCTGGCATAGTTAACGCAATGGTTTTTATGCGATCCACAAAGACCAAGACAGTGTTGTCTGTACCAGTGGCTACGAATACTTCTTCATTGATAGAATCAATAGCTAAGCAATTGGCATAGCTTCCTTTCGGTATCGCGAGGGGTTGTAAGTTCTGGAAGGCGGCACGAACAGTATTGATTGCTGACATTGTGAACGCAATTTCTTATAAGATAATTTCCGAGTGCTTTCCTGAATATTTTAGGATAGTTTGAATAGGATGCGTTTTGGGATTCCGTCGTCTTCAACCACTTGTAACTTGAGGCCTTCGGTGTCGCCGAGTTGTTCAAGCCATTTTAAGGCTTCACGCACCTTTTGCAAGACTGATAAGTGCTCTTGGTAACTTCGAACGGTCATTTCTATAGCTGTTAATTCATGGAATGGATTCGCATCCAAAACAATTTCTAATCCCCCAATTGTGATTTCGTTCTGGTTCTCGGCAGTAGGTTTTTTACCCGAAAGTTTCATAACAACTTCACGGATTTTTTTGGATTTTTCCGCTATTGTGCGTATTTCATCGAGTTTTCTTAAGTTTTCGCCTAGTGTGCTTTTGGTTTGGGATAATTGTTGGTCATATGCTTCAGCAATTGCTTGAGTTGATGTATATTCTTTTATTTGTGTTACCATGTTTCCACTCAGTGTAATATTTATCAATATTGCGCACATTTAGGTATTATGACTTAATATACAATATTACTAATCCATAACACAAACTAGAAAAACATTCAACATTAAGCTTTTTTGAATTTTCTCCAAAAACAGTTGAAACGTTTTCTTGAATGATTTTTTCGGAGTTGGACGTTTTTGCGGGTTGCTTTCTCTAGTACGCGGATAAAGGAGTAATGGTAAAACACTATACACCACAAAGAGTAAGACTGCTAAAGTGAAATCTGACAAAGCAAATCTGAGAATATTAGTGAATTAGTAATTCATAAATTATAATAGAATACTGTTCCAAAATGTAAACTATGTATAACTTGCCAAATAAGGCGAAACCTAGTCTTTCAGAACTTTCGCAGCGAAGAAAAAAGAAACTCAAGAAAAACAATTATAAGAAAAATAATGTCACAATAGACGAGTGGGCTTATCTTGAATGGACTTGTGTTGACAGTCTCACAAGCAAGGTAAGCGAATAAAATTGGATTAGAAATGGTGGCATTTAAGGTTTTTATCGATGAAAACGCCGTTGAAGTCGCTAAATTGGGCGACGCTAAGCAAGTCCTACGACGCAAAGAATTTGAGTCAAAATGAAAAGAGAAATCTACTTTATAGCAAATTTGAGATGCGCTCGTTTGCTTTAAGGTTAGAAGGTGGCAGCTCTTTTTGTTGCTGAGGAATTGTACCAATTCCAGATCCAATTAGCAATTTCTGATGAATACCCATAGTTGATGAGTAATTTTGTGAAATTGGCTTTTGTTTTGTTCATGTGTAATACCTATTCATATCTGCAATATTGATATTTAATAGCCTTATTTCGATAGGAAACATATTCCTAAAACAACAATATTCTAACCGAATCACCCATAGCACGCACGAGGATCCATTAATCATGACTTATAGATAAGTTGCCTTGACATTTCCTTAGAAATATCACTCCACTTTAGTGTGTGCCTACGCTATTTCAGAAACAAAATATTCTAATTATCGAAATACGCCTTAAGAAGTTGAGGGGTAAGTTCTAGATAGGAAAAGTAAAGTTATGGCAAAGAACGATGGATCGGAAGACAAATACTTTGAGGCTTTAGATTTCGTAATCAACGTATTAAAAAAACACGAACAAATTCTAGATACGTCGATTCAAGAGTTGACAACGCTTACTGAATATTTAGAAAACATAAATGCATTGAACAGCAAAGTAGAAAATGCTGACGAAAAAATAAATACCATTCAAAAGGAAGTTACAGACATTGTTGGCGGCCGATCAAACATGCCTAAAGGGGCACTTCAAGCTTCGGTAGAGGAACTAGGATCTCAGGCTTTGTACATCGCCTGCTATACCACCTGTAGTGCTTCAAATTGGGTCCTCATTGGTTTTACACTGTAAACAATGGGAGGATTTTGAGGTCTTAGCAATGCATGCGCAGACTTTGTCTTTTAGTTATAAAGACGATGAGAAGGTTTTACAGGTTTGTGCGATTAAGGGGAATCAAATAATTAGGTTTACAGGCGCTCTTCCTGGCTTCTCAATAATTCTTAAAGCATGGTTGTCGCGGCAGCTAAATATACCAGAATCAAATATCGTGGAAGGATTCTGGGATAATCCTAAAAAGTAAACGTAAGTTTCGAATAGAACTCTTCAAGACAGATCACCTAAATGCGCTTCATTTTATCCAAACCACACTTTCAGTGAAGTAACTTGTTCCTTTAACAAGAGAATTTCATTTTCGAGTTTCGCTGTTTTAGCGTCAGCTTTTTTCTCAAATTCTTGAATTTGGAGAAGCAATTTTTTCTTTTCAGCCTCTAACACTCTAATCCTTTCCACGTTTTCTTGTATATCACCCATTTCTTGTTACTCCAATAACTAAGTCATTTCTTTTTTAATTTGATTTGGTTTGCTTTTTCTATTTCTTTTGTTCTTTGTTTTGTTCTTTTTAAAAAGCTATCTTGGAGTACAGCAACCCTGGTTTTATTCAATTCTTTACATTCTTTAATTTCAAAAAGAAGCTTTTTCCTTTCAGCTTCTAAACGCTTAAGTCTGTCTAATTTTTCTCTTAGACTACTCATTTTTCATTCCTATCAATATTATAGCTATTATGATTCTATACTAACAACTTTCATCTGTTCTTTTAGCCATTTCGCTTTCCTAAATTACTTTAGGTCGTCAGCCTGATCAACTAGCCCAGTATCTCAAATAGCTCTAGAATGGATAAATTTTTTCATTTGATCAATCAAAAAGAGTTGTGCTGCAAATTAGAAAATTAGCTCTTACTGCTTGACTGAACTCTAAGAGCTAACCGGTTCTTGAATTTGTTCCAAGAATTAGAATTCAACTTATAATTTTTCATAGAAGATTCAATTGTTTGAGAGCTTAGAAAAATGGAAGTCTACAAATGAAATAGAATAGGATTGGATTAATTGGAGTCAATACGATTTTTTCAATAATATCCTATTTCTGCTATCCATCTTTAACACGATAAGAAGCAGTAGGAATTTTATTAAGATTAATAGTCTGAAGTATTTCAAACTTTGATATATAACAAAAGATGAAATCTGCTTAATATTGCCATTTTGGTATGTATGGTTGACTAAAAATGTTTCAACAAAAGAAAGTTACAAGCAGGGATTTCATGGCGCTATTTGATGCGCTGTGGTCACAAGGACCAACAGTTAGATACCAGAACCCGGATGCCGGGTTGAGACCCCACTAGGGAGCGCTTTAAGTTTTTTTTACTGAGTAACTCTAGAATTTTTCAGTTAATCGGGTAGGTTTCGGCTTTTTGTAATAATCTATCCTTGTAAAATTTGTGTTATCTTCTCTTTTGTTTTAGTTTTATTGTCCCTTCTATGGGATATGCATGCGGAACAAACAGAGTATTCATTCAAAACATTAAACGGGCGCTAGATTTCTTTTTTCCTTTTTTAAAGCACAAAAAGTATCTCTTGTTGGAGACTGAAGTATTTACAATTATTGATTGTTTGGAATATACCACTGTTTTATCTCTTGAATACTTTCTTCGGATTTGGTGCATCTGGATAACAAGCATTCTACGGATTTTGGGCATTCGAAACATGTTTCAGGTATTTCTTGTCCTTCTTTTTTTTCGCTTAGAAAACCAAAGTAGTGACTACATTGAAAGTTCAATTCAGATAGGACTTTTCTTCCTTCAACCGCCAATTGAACCTTTTTCTCCAAAGAAGAAGTATCTATCGACTCACATTCCGTGATGAATTCAAGTTTAAGGTCAAGTGTTTCATTCGTAGCATTTTCTTTTGATTGTGCCGTTTTATCATTGGGAACCAGTTGATTCAGGTTGGTTCTGATTCGGGATCTTGTTTAAGGTCAAGTGTTTCATTCGTAGTATTTTCTTTTGATTGTGCCGTTTTTCATTGGGAACCAGTTGATTCAGAGTTGGTTCTGATTCGGGATCTTGTTTAAGGTCAAGTGTTTCATTCGTAGCATTTTCTTTTGATTGTGCCGTTTTATCATTGGGAACCAGTTGATTCAGGTCTAGTTCTGATTCGGGATCTTGTTTTCTAACTCGCCCAATAGATTTTTTAATGGGAGTGACATGGTCAGGAATTTTCTGGGTTGAGATATCAATCAATGTTTGGCAAGATGGACAAACGTAGTACTTGATGACTTTAGGTCTTGAAAATACTTTTCCGCAATTTGGGTTAGAACAGGAATGTTTCCCTTTTTCAATTATTTTTCCTTCCATGGAGCTAGCATCACACGTTTAATTCTTGAATTTCGTATTCTTTTACTTCTTTCATTTTTGTGTCGACCAAGACTTTGGCTGTTTTGTTTTGGAGGTTCAGTTCAACTGAGTACAATTCGCCTTCAGATGTAACTTTTAGTGGCATTATTTTGTTTTTGAACCCTAAGCGTCTTAACGAATCCGTTGCCAAAGTCATCGCCTTTTCAGATTCAAACATTGATTCGACTGTTGAAACCACTGGTGCATTTTCTTCTTGTTCAGAATCGACGTTTTTTCTTGTATCTACAACTTGTTTATTTTTATAGACTGATTCGTCAATGCGAAGTTCTTGCAAGTTTTCTTTGAAAACACTTGTGGCATCTTGATTAATTTTTTCTGGAGTTGGAAGTTTTTGGGGAATTGATATGTCTATTTTTGGATCAATGATATTCCCAGTTATAGCGTCAATAAGTATGGTTACTGTTTTTGCGGTTCTAGAGTTTTGAAAGAGAAGTTCGTACATTGGGTTATAAATTATCATGCGTTCATTGATTTCAAATATTTCTTTTATTATAACATCCGCGTCAGATGGTCTCTTCGCTATCTTTTGTCTTAGAAATGCTATTTCTTCCACGAGAGAGATTGTTATTTTTCTTGAGTCAACATTGAGGGTTTTATCATTTTCTTTTTCGCACTCAAAAGGGGCCAAGTGAATTTTTTCAATTGATAATTCTCTCATAAATCGATCTAGCACAAAATACGTTTCATTAGTGTATTGATAGTGCTCTTCAGCTGGAAAAGCTACAGTTCTTGAAGGCGCTCCCAAATCGGAAGGTCCGAGTTTAAACTCTTCTCCTCCTATGAAAACTTTTTGTGCTTGATGCCCGCACTCAATTTTCAATTCTTGTTTCTTACAATAGTTAATTGAGTATTTACCGCCAATTAATATAAGCGGTTCAAAGTATTTGCTGAAACCAACAAGCGAAATGTCGGTTGATTGATGTTTAAGAAATTTATGTTTTGTGAAAAAATTGGTTTTGTTGTTTTCACCCAGAAGCCTCGCATTAGCTGCATCCAAACGGGGTTTTAGAATAACTATCTTTCGATCAACCATTTTTTGGGGCAAGACTTCAATATTTTCCATCGATTTCATAGCTCATTGTTTGTTTTTCGCTAACTTGAACATAGGTTTTATGAACTTAAGCTCTTTATTACAGATAATATAGAATGCTTGGATGAAATTTAAAAAAATTGGGTTGTTGGATTTGCGAATCCTAAACAATCCCCGTCTTTTTTGGTTGTTTTTCTTTTAAGGTTCTAAAGGGCGTTTCTGCTCTTCAGAGCTTTTTCCACTTTTGGTTCCGTTTCCGTGCGGAAATGTTGGCAGCGTATAGACTTCAGTAACACCGTTTATGGCTTTCATTTTTTTCTGTACAAATTCCATGGCTTGACCGCTATCATCTGCGTTTATCCACATGCCTACGTCCCATGTACCAAAGATGTTCATGCTGTAGCGGAGATCTACTCCTGAAACTGGCTTTTCGTCCATGTTTCTTATTGCGCCCATTGTTTCCACTATTTTTGCGGGGTTCAGTTTCATTAGGACTAAATATTCAGTCATTTCTGTTCCTCCTATTTGTTTTTGGTAATCTGTTAATACGAACAGCGTATTAAGTCTTGCTACTCACTAATATTTATTAGAAAGCACAGTCTCCTTCTCGGAAAAAGTATCAATAGAAAATCCTTTTATGTAAAAAAATAGAGCAAGAGTTAGTTAACTGTTGCTTGTTTGTTTATGTTAGTTTAGTACCGCATTCGCCGCAGAAACTGGTAATCGCTGGGTTTTTAGCTCCGCATCTTGGGCAAATTTTCAATCCCAATGGGGCTCCGCAGTTATTGCAGAATTTACCTGAACCAGCCGGTTTTCCGCAGACTGGACAGATTGTTTGTCTTTGAGTTATTTCGCCAGTGTAGACTTGAGTGGCTTCGGCTTTTTGTTTGATGTCTGCGACCATTTTTTCGGCTCTTGCTGCGGCTACTTCAGTGCTTTCTCTTGGGGCATCGTCAATGCATAGTCCTTCTTGTTCGTTCCAATCATTTTCGCAGACGTATTTATGACATCTTGGGCATCTTTGGAAGTGACCTTTGGCTTCGTTTTGGGCAAGTTCAAATGCTTGTTCGTGTTCTTTGTGCCATTCTGGTGTCATTCCTTGGAATCGGTTGCTCATCGCGTCTGCGCCTTGTTGAAGTGCATAGCCTCCACGTCCAGCGATTTGTGATCCGATGGAAGCGACTTGACCTACTCCTTTCCAGAAACTTTTTTTCTTGTAGGTTTTGCTTGCGATGAAGTTTGTTTTGTAGCCGTCGTTGCATATGTCGCAGTTGAAGGTAAATTGGAATCCAGCTTCCGTGCTATCGTCTTGATAATTTCGAGTGAAGGGTTGAAGTGGCATTGTTTTATCTCCCTGTTATGTTTAGGGGTTTACCACATTTTATGCATTTCTCTCCGAGAGGTGGTTGTTCGGTTTTGCATTTTGGGCAGATTATTGTAAGTCTCTTGTCGCAGTTTTGGCAGTAGTCTCCGAAGAATGTTAGCTTTCCACAGTATGGGCAGTTTGTTTGAAGTATTAAGCCGCAATTGCTGCATCTAACTTGGCCGGTTTCGATTGGGTTTCGGCATTTTGGGCATCTTTGTGGTCCTACAGGGTTGACTTTTCCGCAGAATGGACAGACATTGTCATCTGCAGAGACTAGTTTTCCGCAAAATTTGCAGGGATGTTTGTAACCTGGCATTTATTGGTCTCCTTTACTTCATTTTTTCTTTGTCATCTAAGCTTTTCGCGTTGATGTTTAATAAGCTAGTGACATTGGTTTTCCACTGTTTTTGGGAGGCATGGATTACCCTGCCTACAAATTGTTCCCTCAGGGTTTTTAGGGAGGGGATCTTTGCTATGGCGAATCTATATTGAGTATATTCTGTGCTATCAAGTTGTTTTTCTGTGAGGTAAATGGGTTCTCTTCTAAAGTTAATTTCGATCATGGATAGGTTGATATTTTTGAGGAAACTATCTAGGTTTCTTGTCAGATTCTCATCTTTGTTTTGTGAGTATTCTTCGCTTCCTGTCTCTCTAAAGAAGTAGGTTGCACCTGTTGTGGCTGGTTCTTGTTCTTCATCCTGGGGTTGATTGGTTTCTTCTTCTATTTTTGAGTCTATTCTTTCTGTTGGCGGTTCTTTGTTTTCGCTTGTTTCTTCTCGGGTGTTGAATGCTTCGAGGGCTATTATGTTGCTTAGTTTGTTTGTTCCCGGATTGAGGAGTGGGAATAACATCCAAATGTAGGTGCCTGTTAGGTCGCCCATGACTCCACGTTTTATTCCCACGCAAACCTGGTCTTTTGCGGCGAGTGAGTTCAAAAATTCGTATTCTATGGTTATGCCAGCGTCGTCTATTTTCTTGATTAGGCGCCGCCAGAAGTCTGGGGAAAGCTGTTCAATTTCTTTTCTTTTTGCCGCTCGTCCGTCTTTCATCATTGAGGCTAGTTTATTGATTGTGATTGGGGTTGCTTCAGGGATTAGTTCTTTTATGTTTTGTTGTGTTCTAAGAATCATTTTGTTTATGGCGTTTGAGAGAGCTTTTGCAAGCGGATCGAAGTTTTGTCCGAGTTTGGTTAGTTCAATTTTTTCTAAGAGTTCATTTGCTATTATTAGTTTGTAGTCTTGTTTGTTTATGTTGGTTAAATAACAGTATGGGAGGCGGATGGGTTCGCTCTTTTGTGGAAGAACTACTAACGCGGTTTCGTAGAGGCGGATTTCGCAGTTTTCAGTTTGTTTTGTTTGACCGTTTGGGTCAAGTTTTGTGTACTGTCCTTCGAAACCGGCTTGAATGAGTGATTCTTCCATGAGCAAGTATTTGAGCATGAGCTCATTTCGGAGCTTGTATAGTTGGAAGAGGAAGTCTTCATATTGGTATCCCAAGCCCCAAAGGTTCAGTTTTTCTTTGGAGGTTAAAAAAAGGTCAACTTTGTAGTCGTAGTCTGATATTCCGATTATATCTGCGTATGAAAACAGCATGGGCTCTCCGAACATGACGGTCAAAGTCAGGTATTGTTCGTCGAGTGTGGCTTTTGCTTCTCCTTCGTTTTTTATGTTTAACTCATCGTCGTAGAGTTTGTAGTTGACTGCAGCTTCCATTTGTTTAACCTTTCTGTTATTATATTTACGTTAGTGGCATATCTAATTTTTCGATAACAACAATTATTTCTTAATTTCAACGTGCGCTACCGAATATAGGTTAAAACCTGTCCTATTCTAACTTGAAGACTACCGCTAGTTTCTTCTTGTTTAAATCTTCAAGAATTCTTACCCATTCTGCAGGCAGGTCATCTTTTTCTTCCTCTGTTAATTTTCTAACAGTTAAATCATTATTAACATGAAAAGGACGCTTACATGATTGACAAGATTCATACGGGAAGAGTTCGTCAAACGGTTTTGTTATCTTCTGTGTTACGCCGCAGTTAGGACAAGACTTGTGCGCGTGTGCCACTTTTGTTTTTTGGTCTTCTACCATTATATCTATGTTAGACTCCAACTCTTCCCAAGAAGAATAGATCCTGCGAAGAGACGAGTCGCCTTTCCTCCATATCACTCTGAGTAAATTCAGCAACTCTTTTCTTTCACTCAAGGATTAACCCAACCATTTCTATATTCCGGCTTTCCTTTTTAGTTTTACCTTTTTGAAATCTGAAAAAGATAAAAGTCCTGTTATTGGTTAGCTTGTACTCTGAATTTTTCACTACATTGTAAAAAATGATTTAAATTGTTAATTGAGGCTTTCGAATAGTATTCTCTTTAAAATTGTTGCGCCATGTTTCATTTTTAATTTCTTTTCGCCTAATCGCTTGCGGTACTCAATTGGGATTTCGATTGTTTCAAATCCTTGCTTGAATACTTGATGATTTAATTCTACTTCTATATCAAAGCCTTTCGACTTAATGACCCATTTTCTAAGTATGTCTGCACGGAGAACTCGCAATCCTGTTAATGGATCTCGCAAATCTATTCCATTAAAAAAACCGTGTGCAAAAGCCAACAGTTTATTCCCAAATGTGAAGCGACCTTGGAAAGCGTTTCCCTCGGTTTGTTTGCTGAACCTGTTCCCGCAAACCATTCCTACATGCGGGTTATTTTCAAGGATCTGGATCATTTCTGGTACATGTTCGGCTGGATATGTGAAGTCAGCATCTGTGATGACTACATATTCAACATCTTTAGCCATACATTGTACAGCTTTGGCTAGAGCATCGCCTTTGCCTTTGCCGTCTTGGAAAAAGATTTCTGCTCCATAGTCTTTGGCAACTTCAACTGTCCGATCTTTGCTGTGTCCATCAATTACTAAAATACGCTTTGCATCTATATTCTCAGAAAGCTCAGATATAGTAGCGCCTATGCCTTCTTCTTCGTTGAGTGCGGCAATAAATATGTTAGTGGGTTGAGTGGGTTGATATCTTTGACCAAACATTTTTACTTCTCCAAATATTTTGTGCTGTTTCAATTTTTTTCGAGACATTTATGTTGCTGTATTCTGGTTAAGGTAGCGGAATTATCGTAAACGGTTTATCAATGCTTATGCTTGACTCCTAATTGACAGATTAAACTCTCTTTCCTTTCTCTTGGTTTATAGGAACCTTCATGACTATTAAATGAATGTTGGTGTAGGATAACGCCAACAACTTGCCAAAATCGTACCTTTATCAAAAGGAAATTTGATGTTTTCCTTGAAAGTCATTAAAATTGGGGGTGAGTCCAGAGTTTTGTGGAAGATGCAAGGTGTGATGGCGAGCCATCAAATGCATTCCCTCTGAACCCAATTTTACGAGAGATGATTTATCTCTAAAGCTTTACGTTTGCTGAATTCATATTTGAAGAAGGGATCTGAAGTTAATTTTTTTATAAGCTGAACACATTGTATTTGTGTTGTACGTATCTACTATGATAGTCAGAATTCTGAAAGTTTATATTGAAATCTGTTAAAGTGTGGTTATGCCTCAACGAAGTGACAGAGAAATCAGAATAAGTATTCAGCAAGCTGTCTGAATTTGGTTATTCCAAAGAAGTTGCTGAGGCAATTTGGCGATGGTATCATCCAACTTAAAGCATCGAAAGATTCTGTTTTCTAAGTTACTAACTAATCAATAAATAGAAATTAAGTGAATCATTGACTCATTGGGAGTTGAGAATTGTTTTTCTAAAAATATTTGAGTATATAACTATCTATTAAATAGAAAATAAGTGTGGGTTTTACTAACGCGTTTTCGTGTTCCAACTGGAGTTTCTGAATTCAATTTGCTAATAAAATTTAAGCTGTTATTTGATATATTCCGATAAACGAAGTATCGCTTATATTCTTTTTTTGTGGCATGTTTGTTAAGGAGTAAAGACGAGGGAAAGGAAATGGCTTTAAAATTGCTTTCGGAACGAGCAAAACAGACAGGCTACCTCGCAGGATATTGTGCTCTTTTACTCTATACTCTTAGCGGATTAATGTTTCAAGGCAGTATGTGGCTGCTTGCGGGAGCATTTTGCTGGTTTGGAATTGTTAGCCGTTTCTTTATTAGCTATATTTATCGCTACAACAAGAGACGCTTGCTAGAAATATCATTAAAAACTGAGCGCCAAAAAAATGAAAAAGATGAGAGCGATAAGAAAGGGGACAAATCAAGTTTGAACTTCGGGTTTTTGTCCTGATGAACTGGTTTTCTTTGATTAAAAGACTCCCATTAGTTTTACGGCAACGATTCCAATTGATATTGCAGCTATCAAAAATATGATTTTCCCCTTAGATTTGGCAAAGCCACCTGTCTCAGCTTCGCCCTGCTGGAACTCGTATTCTTTAATTTCTTTAGTGTTAAAATTAATTTGCACTTTGGCGCTTAACTTCTGAAACACCATTTCGACCACATAGAGTTCCCCCTCTAAAGATACTTTCATTGGCAGCCAACTGCCTTTGTAACCTAACCGCTTTAGGAAGTCCACTGTTAAAGACGTTGCTTTTTCGGCGTCGAACCGTGAAATCTCTGGAGAAACCTCTGCTGGAGTACTCGACATGAATCTTCTCTCTGAAATATGTAGTTCTCCATTTTAGGGCTTATGAAGCTTAAAACAGTATTTCTAATCAACAAAAGCTGAATCAACGAAAAAGCCTGTTTAAACATGAGATTAGGACTTCAATAACCGAAGTTATGGACTCTGCTGAGTTGGAAGTTCCGGTGGAGCTTGATTAAAAAGACTGTCCGTTTGGTTTTGGATGCGATTTTCAATATCTCTTATTTTGTCAAGCTGAGGTATATTATCTGTATTTAGAGTCTGCTGAATTATACCTACAGCATAGTCGATAACTACGCATGTAAGAAGTACTGCTGAAGTAATTAAAAGTAAAGTTGCTACTGTTGTTTGCACTTTTTCTCCTTCTCAAACATCTTAATTGCTAAAAAAGCGTTTAATAGGTTTCTCTCGTTTTGAGATTATTGCCGTTTTAGTAATATGTCCTAAAAAATGCTAAACATCCTCAAAAAGAGGCGCTAAAAACTTTTGTAGGTTACTTTTTCTCTGTAGCTTGTGCCGGAATAGCGGAGGATTCAGCGGCTGGAGTTGGAGATGTAGCTGGGGCAGTTTCAGGTTTTTCAGTTGGTGGTTGGTTTGATGATGCATTTGATAGAATTTGTATCTTCTCTGCCATTGGGTGAAGCAGATCAGGCGGCGGATAGGGTGTATTCAGGTTAGATGACAGAATATAGATTGAGTTGAAGACATGTTGGTAGATGGTGAAGAGAATTTGGGGAATCTTAGTTTTAGGGTTAACTTCAAGTTTCTTCTTGATATCATCAGGTTTACCTGACATGGTAACGGTGCCTGAAGTTGAATATTTTACTACGTTTGGTTTTGTAGAAATTAATAAGTTAAAGGAAAGTATAACTTGGTTGTTTTCTTTTTTCTGCTCTTCAATTTTCGCGTTAATATCGAAGAACAATTCTTCTGCTGCAGAGTAAAGACCTGTTCTTTCAGCTTGCAAACTATTCAAACTGATCGAAACTATCACTCCTGAGACAGAATACTGCGGATTTACGGCTAATTCCTCGCTATAGCACTTCTGCTATTTTCATATTTAACTTTTATATTCTACCAACTATTAAACCACCATAAAAACCAATTGTTTTCGGTTTACGGATTACCAGTGCCATTATAATAGGCTGGCACTGAAAGCTCAGCCATAAACTTGAAAGCTTCGCCTCCCTTATCGGTGGCTTTCTGTTTTAAAACTATTTTCCTGGGAACATCTTCCTCGATGTACACTATGTAGTTGACTGTTGTTCCTAAACCTAACCGGGTAAGCTGCTGCACTGTACCCTTAAACTTCTCGAATTCTTGGATTTTAACGTTGATTTTTTCGATTGCCAAAAATAAAATTTCTGTTTGACCTTGCTCGGTGAATGAAATTGCAACGTCGCCAGATTGGACCCAGGGCGAAGTTTCTTCTTTGTCTTTCCCGCCTTTGCCGCCTTTCTTTGATTTATCCGTATCTACTGGCTTTTTTGATTGCGCTTTGAGCGTTTTTTGTAGGGCAGCTGACTTTTGATACCAATCCTCATTTTTGTGGCTGGTCTCAGCGTCCCTAAGGACTGTGCCTAACCATTGGCTGTAATCTTCAAACAACGATTTGTACTGGCTTGTTTGAATAGCTATATACTCAGTTAAATCTTTGAGCGATGTGAAAGTATGTATTTCTGTTCCCAAGGTCTTCACTTCATCAGCAATTACGATAAGTTAATTATTGATACAATGGCTGGTTTTTGGGATAATAGGGTTTGTCCATCAAAGAAATTACATACTGTTTTCTATAATTCAGCTTCTCCATTGTGAGGTTATTGACTTTTTGATTTCTCGTAAGCTTCCGCGATGGCTTCACTGGTTAAAACACCAATTATTTTAGTTGGCAACTGCCTATCCACCACTGGTATAAGGTCAATTTTTTCTCTAGTTATGAGTTTGTTTACTTCAAGGATCGATTCATCCTCAAAGACTGAAATATTTTTCAATGGCATCTGCTCAACCCTGAGTGTACTGCGTTCTTCTAATTTGATTTTCATAAGCTCAGTCCATGTGACGATTCCTTGAAAAACGCCATCTTTTTCCACTAAGGCGTCATGGTACCGGTTTTTGAACATCACTTCCAATGCTTCGCTTATGGTTTGCTGGGGAGTCACGAAGCCGATTTGTGACTGCATAACATCCTTAACGCGCACTCCTGCCAATGTGGTAGAGATTATTGTTTGTTCTGCTTCTTCGCTGGCGCCTATGTAAACAAAAATTCCCACTAAAATCAGGAGAAAATTATATACGACGCCTATGAGAACCATGGCGATGCCGAATATTTTTCCTATGTAAACGGCGTATCTTGTTGCATCAGAATATTTTAAGCGTTCAGCTAGTAGTGCCCTAAAGACTCTGCCGCCGTCCATTGGGAAAGCTGGGATTAGGTTGAAGGCGCCGAGGAGTATGTTTAGGGTTGCGAGGTCTGTTAGAAAGTTGCCTGTGATGGTTGTGAAAGTGTAGATGCTGAATGCTTGTTTTAGGGCAAATAGACTAACTGCCAAAAGAGTAGCTCCTAAAACCAAACTCGTTAGTGGTCCCGCAACTGCCATTCGCCATTCCTGTGACGGGTTATCTGGAATTTCTTCTATTTCAGAAACTCCGCCAATAGGGTAGAGTATGATTTTTCGAACTTTTATTCCATAATGCCGGGCAACGACGGAATGAGCAAGTTCATGGAAGACCACAAAAACAAATAGAAATAGAACGATAAAGAAGGTGTAAAACTGCTGCGTTGGTATAGATAGGATCAAGACAGCGGCGATTAAGAGTATGAAGGTTATGTGCAGTTCAATCGGGATACCCCATGCCGAGGCTATCTTGAAAGAATATCTCATAAATAAAGTGGGTTAAGTTGGCTTTTTAAAGTTTCGACCAACTAAATTTTGGGTCTCATC
>CAWFTD010000004.1:0-18299 GCA_963818655.1 Candidatus Bathyarchaeota archaeon | reverse complement strand
TTTGTCGTACTTAATTCTGCAAGACTTCTCTGGGTGCAATAGCGCGATGAGTGTTGAATGTTGGATAATTCTAAGTTGCGTTCTACAATAAATGTTTACATTCCTATTGCAAATTTTCCTTATGTATGACTTATCTTTCTTATCGAGTTCATGAGTCACTATGGAACTTCTTGATTGCTTTTGTTTTTTTGAAATCAAGACGATTATAGCAAGAATCAAAGCAATCACTAAAACGATTGCTAAAATTTCTGTATGAATTAAAGTCTCAAACATTATAACTAAAAACTGAACTACTGAATTGTTGGTAAAGCTTTGGGGGCTAGTGTTTTCTGGCAACACAGGCAAACCCTGATAGGCTATCTCAGAGGGCAAAATTACCGAGTTCACATCTAACCAATCGTTAATAGGATAAAAGTTGGTTTCATTAAGCTCCCATGCAAAAAGAGTGGCAACTCCATAAACATCCAGGGACGAGACTGCTTTGGCGGAGTTTCTTATTGTGTAGGTTGAGTACATCAAATCACCCGTGTAGTTAGCATGGCCTAACCCTAAACTATGCCCTAACTCGTGAAGAGCAACATTCTGCATATCTACCTCATCCAATAAACCCCCATGTTTAGTCTGCGTGGCAAGGGTGATAGTAGAATTTATTATGGTTTTTCTATAGCTTGAGTAAATTTGTGTTAAGCCTGACACGTCAGAACTATTGCTTAAAGCAGAATCAGTCCAATTTATGTAAATGTCAAAACCCGGTTGCGATATGTTTGAAACTGTCGGTTGGATACTTAGGCTAGATAAATATGAAAAGTTAGAGTTGTTTGATGCAAAAGCGGTGATGGCGTCATCCCATTGGCCGATGGCGCGAAGCGCAGTTTTCAGGTAATTCGGATTCCACCAGGATTCATTATCAGCAGGTATAACAAGTGCATTTAACGTTGGGTGATTCCACACAAACCCTTGAAGCTGCAACGAATACGTGTCTTGACTTTGTCCTTTCACTTGGTTTACTTCAAAAGTACCTGCCGTTAGAAATAGACTTGAGAATAACAAGAACAATAAGAAAAAAATTCGCATGCTTTTTCCAAAATAGAAAGATGTTTGGCTCCATTTAAGTTTTCTTATGGAAACTTGCTTTAAGCTGTTATTGACTCGCTTGCAGTATTTGTTATTTCAAGGAATTCATATCTTGTATGAGCGAATTCACGAGGATCCCAGAGAACACATTCCGAGAATTAAAACCAACCCAAAGCCTATTGTGATGCTAATGAGACGAGCAAATAAAATAATACTCTATACGAGTATGTCTATCTCCCTTCCTCTCTTCCTCTATCTCTCTACCTCCATTATTACTTTAGTAGTAGTTTAGTTCGGTCGTCGAAGTAGTAGTTGGTTGCAGTAGTAGTCAGTTTTATTTGGTGGTAGATTAAAATTTATTGCCCAAAAAAGGTCTCGATGATAAGAATACTTGTTACTGTAATACAACAACCACACTCGCTTAATAGGTCGTGACAACCACTAAAACTGTCGTGAATAAAGTTGGTTCTACAAAAAAAGAATTTTCAGAATCCTGATGCGACTCAGACACCTCCAAATGTTAGGACAGAAAACATCACAATAGGTGACATGACTGTTTTAAAGCAGACTTATCAACCTGGATGGCAATGGTCAAAAGACATTAAACCTATCGCTAAAACAAATTCTTGTCAAGTGCACCATTTCGGGGTGTTAGTCTCAGGTAGATTGCGTGTGAGAGCTGACGATGGTCAAGAAATGGATTTCGGTCCAGATGACGTTGTCGATATTCCGCCAGGACATGACGGCTGGACCATCGGAAACGAACCTGCAATTTTCTATTGGTTCACACCTAAAACAAACCCGAAGTAAAATACTCGTCCAGTAAGGGCGAGTATCTTTTTCTGGAATCTTTGAATATATTTTCTATTCACTCCATTTTTCCTCTTTGGGCATGCGGCTCTCCCGAATCTTCAATGTTCTTCACCTATCGGCTTCTTAACTTTATTTCAATATTTACCTTCAGGAAAGTAGCTAAATGGATATTTGCTGGTGGGAGAAATTTTAATCCCTCTAAACCCAAAACTACTACTCTCTTAGTCTTCTAGGAGCAAAACATAAAATCGTCTAATGTGTAGAGTCTTAGGATGTTGTGAGAAAGCATGAAACTTCATTGTGTGAAATGTGGTCATCTGTTACCAAAAGATGAGGATGCAAAATCCTTGTTGCCGTTTGAAGTTTACCGTTGTCGAAATTGTGGGGATGGTTTGCTTTTTGATGTGGCTACAAAAGAGGCTTATTTGATTCCTAAGAGTTTGGGACTGTTTGAGATGACGCTTGAAAAAATCAAAGAAGCAATCAACCAAATTCCTTATGATGAAGATTATTAAACTGCCTGGAAGTGTGAACGCGCCCGTATGTGTTTTAGCGGGTTCAAACTAATTTTGTAAACTCGCATTTTTGTGTGTAAAATCTAATCTTTTTACTCCTGAGTAATCTTGTTCCAAGTTTATTTTAGCGTCAGATATTTTTCAGAATTGATGTCCACCTGGCTATATAATTCTGCAAAGCATGCACCCGTTTCTATCTATTTTTGATGTTAAAAGCCAGAAAGTAGGCGCATTGTTTTATGTCAAAGGGCTCTTTGTCTTTCCAAATAGATAAAAAGCCTTCTTCGAAAAATAGAAAGAATCCATAACAAAAAAAAATAAGGATATTGTTAGAAGCCCAGTGCTAGTATTCCGATGCCGATGATTGCCAGTACCGCTACTATGACTATGAAGATTATTACTGCAATTACCGCTATTAAAAACGCTTTCAGCCATCCGCTGTCGAAAAAGTGCTTAATCAATGCAAGCCACACAACAAACATTATTACTGCTGATATCAAACTGCCAACGAAAACCCCGACAACAGCACCTATAATTGTTCCTAAAACGACTATCCAGATAGCATCTGTGAATTTTGCTTTTTCTTTGCTTACTAATGCTCTTCCAACAAGCCAAAGAATCGGTGCAACAACTATTATGCCTACAACAATTTGTATTAATAAAGCAACTAAATCCATTTAGATTCTCCCTATTCTATTATTTGTATGATTTCTTTTTAAACTTAACCACTAAGAAAATTAATAAAAAAGAAAAGAGATTGAGAATTGTTTTCTCTTAGAGATCTATGTTGTTTTGCAAGAAAAATTTGATGCTTACTTTTCCTATTTTGCTTCCACTATTTTGGCAATTGTAGCGTTCTTCTTAACAGATTCGATACCGCCTATGCAACCTTCTTTTGAAGCGTAGCCTTCACTGACCGCAATTATTTCTCCGTTAGCTGCTTTCAATCTAAAACGATATTTTCCTGCTTTATCTTTATACCACTCAAAAACTGGTTCGGACAAAAAATCACCACTAATATATTGATAGAACTTCTTTAAAACTCTATGCAATTAATGCAAAAAATAATAGAGAGTTACACATATAATATCTTGGAGAGTTAAGAAATGACGGTTGTAAAAATCATTGAGCTAATTGGCATCTCAACAAAAAACTGGGAAGACGCTACTAAGAACGCGTTGGCAGAAGCAGCATTAACAATCAAAAACATCAAATCTATTTACCTAAAAAGCTGCAAAGCAAAAGTTGAAAACAACAAAATCGTTGAATACAGAGCAGTAGTCAAAATCGCTTTCGTTGTTCAAAGAGAAAAATAAGTACCTTTAGTAGCTCTTCTACAGTCTCCACTTTTTTGTATTCCAAGTTTCTAATTTGTTCAGACTTTAGGTTTTTAAGAAGTTTTCAGCACCACCATTTTCTCTACTGGCTCCCCCATGTGCTGCAAAAAAATAGGTGAACTAACATTGAAGGAAAAAAATGGGTCAAGCAGGTCTAGTCTTGTGCTTATATAAGTAAGGAATAAAGGAAAGAGGAAAGACCTTACCTTTTAGCAGCCTGACCTTGCTCAACTCAAATAGTTTTAAACTAAAAGCAAAATATAAGACGATGTGCTTACAAAATGTAACAACAAATATCAAGCTAAATATTCGGTCCAATTTTTCATTTCTAAAATTCTTTGGAAAGATCTTCAAAATAATCGCGATATAGATGGACCACTTCAATATCCTTAATCCAATAGGCACCATCCTCTTTGCGTTCAATTATATCTAATCTATACAGCTCAGAAATAGCCATGTTAAGATTTTCACAAGTCAGTAAGTATATTCTTGTATACCAAGCCAATCACGAATATTTTCTAATGCACTTGCTTCAAGAACTCGTCCTTTCCATGAACCGCAGTATGGTGGCTCTTCACCAATCATTTTCTTTAAGTCCTTCCCTACTGCAATGTTTCTGTAGATATGCATAGATTTGATTAAAACATATTACTTAAACGCGCCAACTTGGTAGTTCATTGACTACACCAATATTTTATTAACAAGAGAATTCATATTAAACAAATTGAGGGTAGAGATCCAATGGAGATTTGGGAGAATCAATTGACTACCGAAATGAACAGTGGTTGTTTCCAGCTTTCTATTGTGGCTGCTTCTACGGAGGTTGGTTCAGTTGAATACATCCTAAGGATTGAGAAACCTAACTGGGACAGAGTTGATTATGTTATGAGTCTTGAGGGAATCAAAAAACTTGGAGAACGGCTTTTGGATTTGCATTCCTTCGCAGAAGAGAAACTACGTATTAATGATAAGAGAAAGCTAAAGGAGCTTTTAACTGCTAAGAATTTAGCCGAATATGCATTGTTCAAGAAAGCTTTAAAAATCAGCTAAACTTCGTTGAATTAAAAAATTCTCAGTACATAGAGGTGTCTTTGCATATTAGTTTTAATTGTTTAGTTCTTCAATGCGGGGCTGTTATGCGTCTCTCAGTTCTCATATCACATGATTTCATTAGCTCGGCTTGCCACAACCAAGAAAACTATTCTTGAAGCTTATATTTTTTGAAAGAAAAGCAATACAGCCTTTTTCGTTGCTTATGATTTGCTTAAAAAAGTTTGATTAGTTAATTGATTGGTTCGTTTTTTTCTTTTTTCGTAATTAATTGCAGTAATCACAGTATTAATAAGTGCTGAGTTCACAATTATCTATTGGGCGTTTGGAGTTTGTTGAAACGCAACCTAAGAATCACCTCGATTGGCTTTCTTATGTTAGCACTCTTTGTTTCATCATTGTTTGCTGCAGTTCTTTCTACAACTAAAGCAGAACAACTCCCCGATAATATGCCTACACCTATTTCACAATCAACAACTCAGCTAGCCGATCCAAGGCTTTTCCAAGACAACTTTGACGACAACCAATTTGACGAAAATCTTTGGGAGAAAATTGAAGTAGATGGCGGCACAGTGGACGAAAAAGACGGCAGATTACAAGTTACTATTCCAAGCCATGAATATGATTTGACCGCAGCTGGATATTGGGGTAATTATAGCCAAGCCGGATATATGACCAAATGTACCTTCAACACTCATACAATGCAAGGGTTCGAAGCCACAGTTAACGTGGTGGAACTGGACAGTGTAATGGAAGTGTCCTTAATGGTGAGTGACCAAAAAATAACAAACCTCGACCCAATCAATGCATCAAACTGGTATAGAATACTGAAAATAAAAGACACACACTACCCCGACCGACACCTCGCCATGGTAGAACGCCGCATTAACGGAGGACCTGTTTCAGTTATAATGGAGGGTCCGTGGTTCTCTTCGACGGGTCAACTAAAAATCAAAGTTTCAGGTGATGTAATATCCTTCTACGAAAACGGCATCCTTCGTTATACAGAGCCATACGCATTAGCTACAAACAGTTGCTATGCCTCTATTTTTACAAGCTCACTTGGGTGCTTCTTTGGAACAGACAGTTTTGATGATTTTGCGGCTTATCCAGTAAATGTTGAAGGCGAGCCCGCGAGCATTTCCATCTCAACCGAGTCTTTATCAGCAACTGCTGGTTCGGCTGTAAACGTTTTTGGCACCTTACTGGACTCTAACAATTTACCCCTGCAAAATGAAACTGTTGTTTTGTCATACACTTTTCCTGAGGCAGGTTCTTGGATTCCGATTAGTTCAGGACTCACTGACCAACATGGCAACTATAATATTCAATGGATAAACAGTGCCTCAGGAACCTTTACACTGAAAACCCAATGGAACGGGGACACCACCCACTTGGGTGTAAGTAACACCACAACGCTGAGTTTTTTGCCATACAAAAATCAACAAGTTTTCTTACTTGAGTCTAACAGCACAGTTAACGCTTTAGCTTTTAATAATGAAACATCAACTCTAAGTTTCAATGTTACAGGATCATCTGGAACCTCGGGTTATATTAAAGCCATAATATCAAAAAGTATACTTACTGATAGCGAAAATCTGCAAGCGTACTTGGATGGAAAACAACTAAACTATTCTGTATCTGCTTTAGGTGATTTTTGGGTATTTTCATTCAACTATTACCACAGTACACATCAAATAAGCCTTCATTTGGAAATGACTGCAACCTCTACGCAACCTATAGGCAATGAAATAATTTTAATTGTAATTATAGCAGTTTTTAGCGCCATCTTAGCTATAGAAACTAAATATTGGTTTGGCAAAGAAAGATCACCAAAGAATTGAGTAGAAAAATAGTAATGAGATTCCGCTCTATTCAGTTTGTAGTCGTTGCTTATGCTCTCTTTGGGTGTCAACCGCAAGCCCCCAAATAAGGGGGCTCCCCTTTCCTAAAAAACAGTATAAAAAAACATATATTCTTAGACAACAGACCAAGAAGTGGTGTTTACTTGATAAACATTGAAAAACTCATAGGATTGCAGGTAATAACCTCAGAAGCCCATATACTGGGACAAGTAAAAGGAGCAAGAATTGACACAAAGACTTGGACAATAAAGTACCTAAACGTAAAACTTGCTGATGAAGCTGCAAACAGGCTTGGAATGAAGAAGAGGTTTAGAAGCTCATCAATAAGCGTCCCTGTAAGAGACGTTCAAGCGGTAGCTGGAGTCGTTACGCTTACTAAGTCTTTGGAGGAATTGGAAGTAGGTAAAGAAATCGTAGAAAGCAAAGAATAAGTAAAATTAGTAGCTACGATAAAAAAGAAGACAACTTGATTCATTTCAATTCCGAGGAATGATTAGGTGCCCTAATGAGTTGCCTTTTTAGTTTTCGCTGTTTTTACGTTATTCTTGTGGCTGTCTCTATTATGAAGCCTTTCCTACCTAACGTGTACGTTAGCCTTCTGGTGGGAATTATTGTTCCTGCCATTTTTCTTATGACCAAATGCCTCATGGTCATGTCTGCAGCCCAGTTCAAAGCGAAGTTTATTGAGCCCTCAGCAAAATGGTTCATTGTGGCTTCAGCTTGAGAATCCTGCATACCTTCTGTTAGCAGAAGCAGATGGTAATTTAGGCTTTTTCTGTTTTGATGCGTCATAGAAGTTAATAGGTCAGCTATTTCTTTGGTTTTGTGGACAAGAAGCAGCTCTGAGATGGAGTCTATAACGACTGTTCTTGATTGTTCCAATTTCACCCAAAACCAAGTTAAGAAATTCACTTGCTGTTGTGTCTTTGAGGCTTTTGAATTTCCATGTTTCGTCTTCCTCAAACGGTACTATGTTCCATCCATATGCCGCCATATCTTCTCTTATGCTTTCTGCTGATGCGTTGACTGTAAAGTAAGTGACTGGACACATCTGCACTCTATTGAACAAGACTTGTTTAGCGAAGACTTCGTTTCCTGAGCCTGGCGAACCTGTGAGAAGAATAATTTTTGGGGGCAACCCGCCTAATAGGAATTCGTCGAGGCCAGCAATTCCCGTCTTCACAGCTTTCATTTACAGTTAACCTTTTCTTGTATGCACTATACTTTGCTTAGTTATAACTTTTGTAGAATTCAACTACTAATTAATAGTTCAATTTCTGTTGTATTGCCATTTTTAATATCATGTGAGGTTGAAAGTTTTGATTATTCTTTATTCTATTTTCTGATATATGTTGAAAATAAGTAGAGTAATAATCCATCATGCTTTTAAGGATGAAATTGCTAATTGAGATTCAAGAATGAAGATAGGAGGAAAAGAAATGAATTTCGGAAAAAAGGTACGGAATTTCCGCAGAGATATGCGTGCAATCTCACCAGTAATTGCCACTCTACTAATGATCGCCATTGCAGTCGTCGCTTCACTGGTTACTTACGCTTGGGTCATGGGATACATGAGCTTCCAAACAGAAAAAACTGGTAAAGCAATACAAATCCAAAGTGTAGCAAATAATACCAGTACTGGACACACATTGACTCTATATGTCCAAAACGTTGGTGATTCACCTGTTACGTTTACAGCCCAATCCGTATTTATTAACGGTACGCTAGCAACTTCAGATGCAGCACACTAATCCAACTTTAGCTGCAGGAGCAACTAAGACAATCATTGCCATACCTTGCCATCCTCCAGGAACAGTATCATTTACAGTTGATCTTAAAGTGACAACTCAAGACGGAACATTCAGTACAATGACAAAGACATTCCCATAAAACTGGGATTGCCATAACCTTTTTTTCTTTTAATGTTAATAAATCACGAAATTAAATAACTGGGAATAGTGTAAAAGTTGGTCTCTCAAACAGAACAGAAACGAAAGCTGTTTTCTCGCAAAAAACCAGCAAAAGCTCTTGAATCTTCAGTAGATATACAGCAAATAAAAACTGATAAAAAAGATATCTCGCGAAAATTTTCTTTAAGAAAAAATATCAAATTAGACGTTCCCATTACTCCTGTTCCTGAAGTAGACATACCCGTTTCTGAACCAGTTAACGAGAAGATCCTCGAAACTTACCCACTTATTGAGCCTTATTGTTATGTGAATATTGTTAAGGATTTGGACAGGGGAAACATCAAATATGTCGTTGAGGAACCCAGACTCACTAAAACGGATGAAGCCCATCTTAAGCGGCTAAAAGAAATACTTAATCAAATAATTACCCTAAAACCATCAGATTTACAGTCCAAAGAAACTGCTGGAAAATACTTAGTAGAGAAGAGTAAAGAAATTTTTAATGACTACGAATTCAAAATAGATGCAGCTACGCAGGGCAAATTGCTCTACTGCATTGTTAGGGATAATCTTGGTTTTGGAAAAATAGATTCCTTAATGCATGATCAATTAATCGAAGACATATCATGTGACGGAGTTAATATCCCAATCTTCGTTTGGCACCGCAAGTCCGAGTCCATTCCAACAAACATTCGTTTTGAGACAGAAGAGGAACTTGACTCGTTCGCTCTGCGACTAGCCTACATGTGTGGCAGTCACGTATCCATAGCCCAACCATTATTGGATGCCAGCTTACCTGATGGCAGCAGAATCAACCTTACCTTTGGCAAAGAAGTTACACGCAAAGGATCAACTTTTACCATAAGAAAATTCAAGCTCGACCCATTCACAGTAACTGATTTAATCACTTTTGGCACTCTCTCAGCAGAGATGGCTGCTTTCTTTTGGTATGCTGTTGAAAACCGCGTTTCCATCTTAGTTGCAGGTGGTATTGCCGCGGGCAAAACCACTCTTCTTAACTGCTTGAGTATGTTCATAAAACCAGATTTGAAAGTAGTCTCTATCGAGGATACTCCTGAAATTAATCTTCCGCATGAAAACTGGATTCCAGCGACCACCCGATCCCATTTTGGCATAGCCACGGATTCAGCGGACGTAACATTATTTGATCTTCTTAAAGCTTCTTTGAGGCAAAGACCCGACTACATTATAGTGGGCGAAATCAGGGGAACAGAAGCATACACCCTTTTCCAAGCTGTTAGCACTGGACACCTTGGTATGTCAACTGTCCACGCTGAATCAGTTGAATCAACGGTTTACCGTTTAGAATCAGCACCTATGAACATTCCACGTACTCTTATCGCTGGCATTGACATCATTTTGGTTCAAAAACGAGTTGAAATAAAAGGCAAACCCGTAAGAAAGACAGTTGCAGCCTCAGAAATCGTCGGTTTAGATCCTCGTTCAGGAGAAATTTTAACAAACGAGGTATATAGATGGAATGCGACCAACGAGACATTCGATTATACTGGTCGAAGCTACATTCTTGAAAAAATAGCTGAAAAAACGGGCTTAAGCATTGAGCAGGCAGAAGAAGAGCTTAAAAACAGAAAAAAAGTAATAACTTGGATGGCTAAGAAAAACATTAGAAACTACAAAAACGTTTCAAACATAATTCGAGAATATCTTGAGAATCCTGCTCGCATGCTTGCGGAGGCCCTTAAAGACGAATAGGCGGTTGCTTGCTCTTTTTCTTAGAGCTTCAAAGCTTGTTCCACAGTACTTTGTTGTAGAATTCAAAAGTATGCAGGACAATCTGTCAAAAGCCGCCGTAAAAATTACTTTCGACGCCTATTTGGGCTTGATGGCTTTCTCAACGCTCTTGGCAGCGGTTTTAGGCTTTGTGATTTCACTTCTGATTTTTTCAATCAGGCTACCATTTGTGCCTGCATTTATATTTTCATTTATAGCTGCCATGATAGCTGGCATATCAGCTTTTGGAGCTTGCTATGTTTATCCCGTCCTCACAATTTCTTCCAAAGTAAGAAAAATAGATGCAAATTTACCCCTAACCGCCAATTTTATGGCTGTTTTAGCAAGTTCAGGTATGCCTCCAGAAAGAATTTTCCGATCCTTAGCTCATGTTGGCGACGAATTTGGTGTGGGTGAAGAAATGCGACGTGCAATTGCCGACACAGAATTGATGGGGTTGGATTTAAAAGATGCTCTAAAGAAAGCGTCAGTGCGATCTTCTTCAAGAAAATTCGGTGCTATGCTAGATGGCATTGTAACTACTTCACACATGGGTGGAGACTTGGCTTCTTTTCTTAGAGATGAATCTGAAAAAGCTAAGAAATTGAGAGTTACTTCCATGAAAAGCTTTCTTGATAGTCTCGCAAGCATGGCTGAGGTCTATGTTAGTTTCATGATTGCTTTACCCTTGGTCTTGGTTGTTATGCTTTCGGTCATGTCTTTCTTAGGTGGAGGAGCAATGCTGGCTGGAATGGATCCTCAAACACTTTTGCTGCTCATGACCTTCATAGTTACACCTGCAGGCGTAGGAATAATGTTGCTGATGGTCGATTCTATGACGCCTCCGAGGTAACAAATATGGGAAAAGTACCAATTAAAACCAGGCAATATACTTTCGGGACTTCAGTATTTGCAGTTATCATAGTTGTCGGTCTAATTGCGGCTTTGTCATGGTCAACTCTCATAACTTACCTTAACGAAATCTTTTTTGCCAGCACACTTGCGATATTGGTGCCTTCAGCTATTCTTGATTTCAAACATCAAAGATGGATATCTTCTATTGAAGATCAAATGCCATTGCTTGTCAGAGGAGTTGCTGAATCCCAAGAAACTGGAATGACTCTTATTAGAGCACTAGAAAAAGTAGTTGACAACAGAATGGTGAGTGGTCCACTCTCGAAAGAAGTAAAGCAATTAGTCATCGAAATGTCCTGGGGGACTTCTTTTGAAGATGCCCTCCTACACTTCAAAAATCGCATAAACTCACCTACCGTAAACCGATTTTGCGTGTTGGTTTTGGAGGCTAGCCGTTCAGGAGGCACCATCAAGAAGGTTTTTACTGCAACATCTGGGTTCATGCAGGAAATGA
Organism: Candidatus Bathyarchaeota archaeon; assembly: GCA_963818655.1. Lineage (GTDB taxonomy): Archaea > Thermoproteota > Bathyarchaeia > Bathyarchaeales > Bathycorpusculaceae > Bathycorpusculum. Next base: position 6,614 of record CAWFTD010000004.1, on the reverse strand, counting down.
AGGAAATTGACAGAGACACTAGCTCCCAAATGAAGCCTTACATAATAGTAATTTACGCTGCGTTTGCAGTATTCATATTTACAGCAATTTTGCTATTGCGTTCCTTTTTTACTCCAATGGCCGAAACTCAACAAATATCAGGCTATACAGCTATTGGTGGAGTTGGCGGTTTAAAGGGTTTCTTTTATCAGGACATGATTGTGTCTGGCTTAACAGGTGGACTAATGGCGGGAAAAATTGGGGAGCGCAGAGTAGCTGGCGGAATGAAACATTCAATCTTCCTGGTGGCAGTGGGGTATGTCATATTCTTTGCAGTTATACCACCGAACTGGATGTGAAAAAATGAAGAGAGTACTTAAAAATAGAAAAGCTGTTTCACCTGTTATCGCCACTGTCTTGATGATATTAATAACTATGGCTGGTATGGCTATTCTTTTCGGATTTGTAATTTCATACTCTGATGCTTACAAGGCAGGTGTTGGAAGTTCTGTAATGGAATATTTGATCATCGAAGACGTTTGGTTAAGCCCACCTTCCGTGTCTGATCCATTACGCACAGTTCAGTTATCAGTCTATAATGTTGGAAAAGTGGGATCCACAATAACTTCAGCATATGTTAATGGTTTAGCATTAACTAAAAGTGGCAACTTAGACTTGAAGGAACCAATAGTTATTGGTCAACATCTGACTATTACACTTGACTGGAACCAACCTTTTGTTCATGGACAGCAATATACTTTTAGGCTTTCAACTAAAAGTGGTTCAAACTTCGATATTACATATATGGCACCGTAAAATGAGAGGTAAAGAAAATTGATAAGACGGTTATTGAAAAATAAAAAAGGAACAGCTGAAGTAATCGGATCAGTAATGTTCATAGTTATTGTTTTATTCTTTTTCACGAATGTATATTTATGGCATGATGCAGCGACAAAAGAAATGAATGATATTTATATCCAAAAAATAAATTCCCCAATTACGATATCATTTGTATTTGCTGACAGCCCTTCACTTTTGAATGTCACAAACAAGGGTGGAGCGGATGCTAAACTTTCAATTTTGTGGGTAGATGTGGCATCAGCTACAGGGGGTCCAGATAGTTTCCATGGATACTTCAATATTGCGCAAGCAAATAGTGATGTTCTTGCAGGGTCAAGTATACGAATTCCTTGGGACGGCAGCGCTTTAAACAGTAATGGTGAACATTATAATTATAAATCTGGTGACCTCTTAAAACTTAAAATGGTTACAACTGTTGGAAATACTGCTACTTGTCGATTTCCCTAAGATGGCAAATGGTAGCTAATCATCCAAAAGTCATCATCGCAAAGCTTAAAGTCAGCTTGCCAAAGACTGTTGCAATGTTCTCTTTGGAAACGCTTAGTTCCCCAGGTCTTTCTAGGCTCCGTTATTGGATGGTTTAGGTCTGCTTCACAAATAATCTTGTACGCTTGGTTATTGTATAGGATGTAACCTTTGCGGGAAAAGATATCCGGCGATCTTTTTGGGTCCCCATTCATAGCGTTTGCACAGTTTAATGACTTTCGCTCTGATAACAGCGTCTGGTCCAAGGCCAGCTGGGCGACCTTTGGGCTTCTCTTCTAGGCCAGCCCATCCTTGACTCTGGTAGCGGTTCCACCAACGGTAAAACATCCTCCTGCCAATTTGAGCTTCAGAACAAATGGCAGTAACCGATCTTCCTTCTAGCTTCTTTTTGATTATCCTTTTCCTAAGCTTCTCCCAATCCCGATCCAACCAAGCACTCCCCCGATTAAGGAGAGTGTATCCCATTTAAAAGATAGAACAGTTATTATAATGCATATTTTGTTTTGGCCAGTAGAAAATAAAAAAGAATTGAGAGTAATTCAAAAGAAATAATATCAAATTTGGGTTGATCTCTAATTCAAATTGTATTACATATTTTGCCAGTGGAGTGCCTTGGTGGGGAAATTTGATGTCTACTTTTGTGATCTACTGAAATTATGAAAGTCTTTAAATAAATCAAAATATATTTTTTATAGAATAAACGGACTGGCTTCTTTTTTTGCCTAAAAATACAAGAGATAATTCAATGCGCAAAGAGGCTACATCGAAAACTCAGGCAACACTCAAGTTGAACAAAAAAAATCGATCTAATGAAATAGGGCAAGGAAAATTCCTTCTTGATCTGTATCATAAAGCGTTGCTTTTGCCAGAAAAGGAATCAAATAATCATTTCTTGGATTATGCTGTTAATCTTACAAAGAGCACCATTGGGTTTTTCCATTTTATTTCCGATGATCAAAACTCCATCATATTAACTGCGTGGAATGGACAAGCGCTCAAAAATTGTGTAGCTAATTATGCTTCTCATTACCCAATTGAATTAGCGGGAAACTGGGTTGACTGCGTTCGACTTAGACATCCAGTAATTTATAACGACTACGCGAAATCTCCAAATCAAAAGGGGCTTCCTTCTGGCCACGTTTTGATTAAGCGATTTTTGAGTATTCCAATATTTGAGGATGACAAGGTCACGATAGTTTTTGGTGTAGGAAACAAAACTGATGAATACACTGAAGATGATGTTGTTCAACTCCAACTTATTGCCAATGAGTTGGCCAAAATAAACAAACAGCATCAAACAGAAAATAAAATACGTAAATCGGAAAAAAATTATCGAGCATTGTTTGATAATATGCTAGATGGGTTTGCATACTGCAAAATGATTTTTGACGAAAAAGGCACACCAATCGATTTCGAATACCTTGAAATTAATGACGCGTTTGAACGACTAACCGGCTTAAAAAGAGAGGATGTTGTAGGAAAAAGAATTACTGTAGCGATACCGGGGACTGAAAAAGCCAATCCTGAATTATTTGAAATCTATGGTAGAGTTGCACAATCTTGCAAGGCAGAGAAATTCGAAATATTCTTTAAGCCACTAAACAAACGTTTTTCTATTTCGGTATATTGCCCAGAGAAAGGTTATTTTGCAGCAGTTTTCGAAGATATTACGCAAAGTAAACAAGCAGAAGAGACATTGCGCAAACTTAACCGTCACCTAAGAGCTATCAGCAACAGCAATGAAGCTCTCATGCATGCAAATGATCGAGCGAAATTCACCCAAGATGTCTGCGAAATAATTGTCAAAGACTGCGGCTATGCTCTTGTCTGGGTTGGCTTTGCCGAACAAAACGCGGAAAAAACCGTAAGACCAGTGGCTTTTGCAGGATTCGATAAAAGTTACATCGAAGATTTAAAAATTACTTGGGATGAAAACTCGGAAAGAAGTAGAGGACCAACGGGTACTGTAATTCGAACAGGACAACCTTGCGTTTGCAAGAACATGCAAAGCGACCCTAACTTTAAGCCCTGGCGACTAGAAGCCCAAAAAAGAGGCTACACCGCGTCACTTGCTCTTCCCTTAATATCATTTGAAGGCAAAACTTTTGGCGCATTAAACATATACAGCAAGGAACCAAACCCATTCAGTAAAGATGAAGTAGAACTTCTTGCGGAACTTGCAAACGACTTCGCATATGGCATCATAATGCTTAGGTTAAGTAAGGAAAGAGAAGACGCTGAACAAACATTACGAAAACAAGCTTCACTTATTGACCTAAGTCCAAACGCAATATTTGTGCGGCAATTGGAAGGCACTATCACATTCTGGAGTAAGGGTGCAGAAACCTTGTACGGCTGGACAAAAGAAGAAAGCATCGGACAAGACAGCAACACTCTTTTAAAAACGGTTTTTCCGGAACCCTTAGAATCCATAATCAGCGCGCTAAAAAATAAAGGATCTTGGTCAGGCGAACTTCTCCATCAAACAAAAAATGGGCGAAAAGTTTTAGTGAAAAGCTATTGGCTGGCTAATTCTGATGAAAAAGACAAAGTCGCAGAGATATTTGAAGCAAACATGGACATAACCGATCTCAAACAAATGCAGACCAAACTCAAAGAGGATAGCAGGCATTTAGAGGATTTGGTTGAAGAACGAACAAGGCAACTTAAGGATTCTGAACGTTTAGCTGCTATCGGCGCAACTGCAGGCATGGTTGGACATGATATTCGCAATCCATTGCAAGCTATTGTTGGCGATTTATTTTTAGCCAGAGATTCTATTTTTTCATTATCTGACGGAGAAACAAAAAAAGATCTTCAAGAAAACTTGAACAGTATTGAAGAAAACTTGTTTTATATTGAAAAGATTGTTTCTGACCTTCAGGATTATGCGAGGCCGTTGCATCCTATAATCGATAAGGTTGGTATTGGAAAAGCAATTGAAGATGCTTTTTTGGTTGTTGCTATTCCAAAATGCTTGGAGGTTTCTATAATTGTTCAAGAGGGATTGCCAACGCTTGATTCTGATTTGTCAATTTTAAAGCGTATTCTCGTTAATTTGATTCAAAATGCTGTTCAAGCGATGCCAAATGGAGGTAAATTAACGTTGAATGCTTACGAAGAGGAAAATTATATTGTTGTGGCGGTGAAGGATAATGGTGTGGGTATTCCTGAAGCTATAAAAGACAAATTGTTTACGCCAATGTTTACTACTAAATCTAAAGGTCAAGGCTTTGGCTTAGTGGTTGTGAAACGTTTAACTGAGGCGCTGGGTGGAGCAGTTACTTTTAGGAGCCAAGAGGGTAAGGGAACAACTTTCATAGTAAGGTTTCCTATAAAGAAATAAGATAAATTTGGGTGCCTCAAGAGGAGTTAAGGGCAAACTGTGCCTACTTGCCCTTCAACTTTGCTTTTTGCACTTTTTGAAGTAAACCAGTAAACCCGCACATGAAACAGCAATTACTATTATAGATGCAACGACTAAGTTTGTTGGGAAAGGTTCTGGAGTAATAAAGTAAATTGTACCGGATTAACCCATATTTCCTGCAGTATCATTGGCTAAAACAACTGCTGCTGCAAAAAGGTGAGCCTTTGAATGCAACAAGAGAAAAACAGCTATCGACTTACATCTGAACTGCCCCTATTCTAAATATTTTGTTTTCCTGCTTAGTAATGCTTAAATGTATATATTGATTGTATATACATGCTGGATTGGTATGAGTCAGGTCAAAGTGATTACGGTAAAGATTCCAAGTGAACTGAAAAAAAAGATGAAACAGGTCAAAATGAACTGGAGCGAATACATAAGAGATAGCATCCAAAAAAAGATCGATGAACAAAAACTCAAATCGGCATCTGCAAAAATAGACGAACTCAGAGCAAAAACCAAACCCGTACCCACAGATGAATTGGTTTCCTGGATCAGAGAAGACAGGGAGAGATAAAACCTGACTCAATTCGTGGTAGATGCTAGTGTTGTTGCTAAATGGGTTTTGCCGGGAGAGCCCAATCAGGAAAATGCAGTCAAATTGAAAGACGATCACGTTTTAGGATTTATTGAATTGCATGCACCTGCATTTATAGTTGAAGAAGTTGCGAATGCCCTCTGGAGAGCAACAAAATTAAAAAGGCTTTCACAACAAGGCTCCCAAGAAGCCCTAAACGCACTAAACGACATGAAAATAGAACTTCACGAAATAGACTGGGCTCAAGCAGCACAAACCTTAGAAATAGCTTGCAAACATAACATTGCACTTTATGATGCCTCTTATCTCTTTCTTACAAACAAAATCAAAGCTCAACTTGTTACTGCTGACAACAAATTGTATGAAACTGCAAAAGACCACTTCAGAGTCCTAAATATTAAAGAGTATAAATAGGAAAATAGAGACAGATTAATTCTTGCACCATTGACCCGCGGTCAGCGCAAAAGATAGGTCATATTCATGTCAAACTTCGATTTTTTGGGTATTTCTCATTCCTGAATTGTTATCGGATTAATTTTTTTTAAGTGGTTTTTTTGTCAGCCTTTCTTGTCTGGGGTTAATAAGGTTTCTTAACTAAACGATAGGGAAATTTAAACCATGTCCGCTTTTTAGTACTTGTCTTTGTGATCCCAACAAAGCCAAAATTAAAAGATTAATGAAGGTTGTTCAAAATCGATGTAGGAATAATCAATTTTGAAGGAATATGACTGTTTTTTGCTACAACAAAGAAAAACAGTCGCCTTCAAGGAATTTTTACCCTTTTGTGAGGGTTATCTCGATCGTTGATACCATTCTGGCTCTGGTTTCGCCCTCTCTGGGTGGCATCTGTTCTGTTCCTATTGCGATTTTTGTTATCTTTAGGTTTTTTAGGAAACGATTTCTCGTTATTTCAGCTGCGTCAACGGCTGTGGTTATTGCTTGTCCTCTTGCTTTCAAGGTTATTTCATTGGTATTGCTAGCCGATAGACCTGTCATTATGGCCATAACATAATCCATTGGCATTTTATTTCCAACGAAAACAATTCTCGATTTTTCCAGCATACCTGAACTACTGACTTTGGGGGTTTCAATTTGGTTTTGGTTGATTTTGTCTTCGCTTGGCTTAATCAGAACTGATTGATCCTCAATCTCTGCATTACAACTCTTTTTGACTAATTCAATGGCATTTAGGCTGTCCTCTTTTGTTTGATATCCTTCACCTTGAGCTATTATCTCCCCGTTTGCAGCCTTCAAATGGAATCTGAACTCGCCAGTTGAATCATTTAGGATCTGATATTTTGGGTTTGGCACTTTTCGATCTTC
>CAWFTD010000003.1:0-23296 GCA_963818655.1 Candidatus Bathyarchaeota archaeon | reverse complement strand
TTTGGCTACTTATCGGTGGGGTAGGGGTTGATTTGTTTTTTAGGTGTTCGTGAACTTCTGTTTCGCTAAAAGCTGGGGCTTCCCGTTCCGTAATCGTAATTGCGCCTTGTGGGCATTGTCCTAAACATGCGCCAAGTCCATCGCAGTAGGTTTCTTTGATGATTTTGGCTTTGCCATTTACGATTTGGAGGGCGCCTTCTGCACATTTTGGGATGCAGTTTCCACATCCGTTGCAGAGGTTTTCGTTTATGTTTACTATTTTTCTTTTCATTTCTTTTCATCTCTTAGGCATTTTCCGCCTGTGGGGCAGAATTTTTCTGCGTGGTTTTGGATGGCTTCGAAGATGGGTTGGAGGGTTTGTTGGTTTATGGTGTAGATGTGTTTTTTGCCTTGTTTTTGGATATTTATTAGGTTGCATTTGAGGAGGGGTTTGAGGTTGTGGGATATCATACTTTGTTCTTGTTTGAGGGCTGTGGCGAGTTCGTTTACGCTCATGGGTTGGTTCATTAGTTGTTCGAGGGCGGCGAGTCTTGTGGGGTTTGCTAGGTTGGTGAAGAAGTGGTAGCAGATTTTTGTTAGCCCTTGTTTCGTTTTTTATCCACCCTTAATTGCATGAATAATAGTTCATATGAATACTTATTCATATAAACTTACTGGTCAACTAAAAACCCCTCAAAGCTCATACCTACCCAAATCATCCGAAGCCTGAGAACCACACCGCGGAGTAACAAAATAAAAAACCACCCCACACCTACAACAACGACACTCCTGATTCTTAATCCGCTCAACCGAAGATGAACCACACTTTGGACAGCAAACTTCAACCTTAGGCACTTCTATCCCTTCCACCATACCCGTAAACGGGTTTGCTATTAAATATTACCACAACCCCAAAATCATGGGGCAACGTTTTTGAGTACCGACGTTTTCTATTGCAAGCTAAGGTTGAAAATATTGTCTAAAAAAGCTAAGAAAGCCGAAGGTTTAGAACAGCACAAAAAAATAATGCGAGAAAAAGAACAAAAACGAAAAGAAAAAAAACAGGTTGCTCTTCCCGCCAAACACGCTAGCAAAGGCAAAAAATAGCTTTGCTCCCACTTACGGTTTACTCCTGATCCATTTTTTACATTTAATATACCAATCTTTCCTGTCGCTAAGAAAATTTCCATTTTTAATTCAGAATCAAAAAACTGAAAACAAAAAAATTAGTCAAAAATTGAGAAGTGGGGTCTGTCAATATTTCGTTCTTCATCTTCCCTATCAGACTGGGACGGCGACATCATCCCCCGCTGATAGAACATCGTCTCAGTCTATTAAAGGGCTTTCGTGAAGGTGAAGAAAAAATGAAGAAACAACAAACAAAAGCCAAAGAAGTAAACGAACAGCCCCAAGATATACGAAAAATAAACATAACAAACATAATGCTATAGACGCTAAAAAATGCCTCCGGACAAACAACCGTAAAGAAGGTAGCTAAAGAGATACGGCACCTATAATGGAACTGCAACACAAACAACCACAAAAGGAGTCAAACTCTTCATAGCTAAAAAGAACTGATCCAACGCCAGAAAAGAAAACCTCATAGAATCCTGTGCGATAGTTAAAAAAATCATTAGTCTTGACTTGGAACCAAACGATTTTTCTTCTCCAAGGTTTTTCTCTTCGTAAATGATTCAACGAAAAATGCCATCTATTTTTCTTCGAAAAGTAGCTGGCGAGTCCTCAAAAAAATATCGGTAATAAGTTTCCCTGCTTAACTATCGTTCAAAAATAGTAAGCAAACCAACAAAAGAGGTCTAAATAATTATTTCAATTATAGGGGTTATTTACTGTTGATTTCTCTCACTTCGATATGTTGATTTGCATGAAGCTTGTTTGTTTTCATGTCAAGCCAACAATGCAAGACGTCTTCATTATTTATCTTATGACTATGCGGTTCAGGCTGCACATGAGACGTAATCATTTTGAAACATGTGTCGGAAATTGAGACTTTGTAATTGCCGTTTGAAAGAACTTGAACTGAAACATGACTTTCATCGGTTGCCAAGTTCCCATATGAACCTTCATTTTCAATACATAGTTCTCTTTCAAGCCAAAGTTCAAGAAGTTCCGTATCTGGTCGTTTGGGTTTTTTAATTTCTTTGTTGATATACTCCATATCCTCTTTTGGAATTGTCAACTCAAATATTTTCAAGGAATCCCCTGCCTAAGTTTAGCATTTAATCACATAAGAACATTATAAACATTCAGCCAATAGAACAACTATGATATGTATGAGGGATTAATCCAGTCATTGAACTACTAATAATCTTGGATTTAAGGTGTGACGAGCGATCTATTAACTTACAGCGACATAACCGGTTTAATTGGAGGGACTATAAGATTGACAATTGTCCATAAGTCCGTTAATACACTCTTCCACTGGGATAAGAGCCAAAGCCGAAGTTTTCCCCTATCTTTTGAAGTTGGATCTGCTGGATGACTTGATTCACCTCTGGATTGATAACACTGGAGGTCTGGTTTCCTTGGAAAATAAGCCACCCTGCTCTTTGAACAGTCACGGTCACCGTATTGGGTGTTCCGTTACTCCATAAACCCAAAGTGCCATTAACGCTTGAAAACGTCCCTCCATCAGTTGCCCTCAAGAAAAATGTGTCACCAGTTGACATTTTGAACTTGTAATACATACTCGAGAAGTGCCCCCAGGGTGAATCACGAGGCGGCATTGATGGGGATTTGCAACTAAGCCGCCAAGCAAAAACACCTCAAGTAGCGAGTAACCTTCCTAAAAAGTACTCTCCTCGAACCTAAGAACTCTGTTTTTACACATCGACTAAAAACTGAAAATCTCCACTTTTTTGAAAACAGCTAAGCAAAAATGAATTACTCTATGTTTGCACAAGAGTAATCAGAAAGCTACAATTTTTGGCACTCCAAGACCAAAAAAACCAAATAACCATCTCAACGACTTAATCATTGAATAAACTAAATACTACTCTTTCCGTTTCGCTCTAAACCTCTTAAAACTATTGGGTCTGCAGCCTGAGAGTTTGGGATGTAAAAGCTCTTGGTCTACAGCTATGATCTCAAATGATAGGTATTGAGACCCAGTTTCAAGTTCTTTTCTTTTAATCGCTAAAAAATTCTTCTTGCATGTCAAGCAGTAAAAAGGCATTTGTTGTGTTTCCGCAAAAACTATCCCGCCAGCTAGACAAATAATATTTTTGCGGGTATGACATTTTGGGCAACTCAATATTGCATCTCCAGCTGGTTTTTAGCAGATTACTCATCCGTTGGTTATGCAACCTGTTGGGGCATTCGTTTCAGTGATAACTAATCACAACTCACCATATAGGAAGTATTAATATAGGCTTTAAGTCTTTGTGTTTTAACAGACCTAACGAGCAATCGTTCAACAAAAAACCACATTAATGCGAAATATTGCGGGCTTCAAACTAAACGCTAAGTCAGTAAACAACTCTATGCAAAAACCCTCAGGTAGACGTACTCCTCAATAGAGGGTACCCTCCTCGCATCTAAGGACTCTGTTTCTGCACAACAATGGCAAAGGTGATATTAAAGCTCAGAATAAGCAACAATGTACTAGTATGCACCGACTATAGCGATTGTAGATATCTTGTTTCATTGAGTAAACTTGTGCCAAATTAAATATACTTCTTGTTCCAATAAAACTCATTGAGGCGCAATAAATGGGTAATTCTGAACGCGAGTATTTAGAAAAAATATCTAAGACAAAATTTGATTCAAGCAAGAAAGTAACTGAAGTCCTAAATGTTTTTGGTAAATCACAGAAATTGAAAGCCGAATCTTTGAAGAAAACTGAAGAAATGATGACAGATGCTGCAAGCGATCTAGAGAAGCTTGAACGAGACAAGGCAAAAAACCACGATTTGTCCACTGAATCTCAGGAAAGACTTAATGAAGAAATTGCAGCTGCCAGAAGTCAAATAAGACAGAAGTATGACGAACTGAAAGCACGAATTATGGATCATGTCCAACAAAGCCACTAAAGAAGAATCAAGTAACAAAAAACAAAATGAATACAAAACCACCCAAACACTCAAGATGGTGAAAAAGTGAGCGAAAAACCTACTAAAAGTTTAGTTGATAAGTTACCCGATGGTGTGAAAAAGAACCTTTCTCCCGGTGAAGAAATTGTCTGTTACCTTAAAAGCTTCGTGGTAGCTGAACGAACAAATTATATAATACTTACGAACATCCGCCTTATTTACTTCGACGAAAAATTCTTGGGTCGATATGTCTTCAAATCCTTGCCCATGCAGAAGGTACTTCAAGTAAGTGCGCACAAAGGCGCAATTGTTTGGGGAGAAATCTCCGTTAAAATGGAGGACGGTACCTCGTATAACGTAGAAAGAGTCAGCCGAAAAGACATGACAAACTTCGTAGACGCATTAGAAATCGAATATAACAACATCGCGGTTGAACCGGTGTCGATAAAGCATAAAGGAGAGTTGCTTGGCATATCGGATTGGGAGTTTAACAAACCTGCAGAGATGGTTTTTAGACAGAACCCTGCTATTCAATCTCAAACTGCTCAAGACCCATTGGTTCAGCTGAAAATGAGGTTTGTCAAAGGAGAAATATCCGAAGAGGAATACAAGGCTAAACTTCAGGTGTTACAAGGAAAATAAAATTCTGGGATTTATCAGAGGACAATCACGAGCGTTACCCTCTTTGACTCCACAAAAATTTTCTCTTTCTTTTTTTAGGTTATTATTATATTAAACAAACTTTTTTCAGGTTATGCAATAATCTTCATAGTCCTAATAGCATATGAAATGGAATATCTAAGCCAAAAACAACTTATCGTAACTTCCAAGAATTTATTAAGACTATTAAGCGCGATAGATATCCTTAAATTGTATCTATAACATTGTTATATTTGGGAGGCGAAGCCCTTGAAAAAAATAGAATATGTGAAATTCAAATCAATAGATGGAGAACTCCATTTTCAGGAATGCAAAGTTGACTTCTGCTCGAAAGCTCAAAAATTCAATGAGGAAGAAGCATTAGAGCTTGCGAAGAATCAAGCTAGGAAGACTCTCCTTCTCCAACGTGAATAACTAACCCCCAAAAGTTAATCGTTTATCAACAAATTCCCCAATATGCCTGTTATACCCTCGCTAAAATGGTTAACCCTTTGCAAGTAAGGACTTTATTTTTGCAGAACGAGTTGCAACAATTTAGGAAAATTCAATCTAACGATTATTAGAGTTCAATTGACTGCATTGCTATTTCTTTGGCAGCTTCCCGTAAACGTTGAATCTCTTTCCTCTTGCTATTTTTGCGCATAAAGAACATTTAAAGAAGTAACTGAGTAGAGAGAAATAAAGCTAATGAATTTCTAAGATGTATTGCAGACTTGCACCTAAGAGCTGTCTTAGACAACAGGTTAGCAAACAAAGAAAAAATTGTTGAAGCTACGTTCTAAATATCATCTATACTAAAGGAAACTATCTACGAGTCAAAATTACGCTAGACTTATCAACTGGGTAGTACCCATATATTATTGGTCATTTTTATGAAAGCGTATATGATGTTATCCTGCAATACGGTATCTTGTAAAGTGGGTGCTAGAACCAAAGTTTTGGATGAGCTGATTAAAATGGGTTTATCCAAAAAGGATATACATTTGCTTCTTGGTCCTGCTGAAATTCTCATCCAACTCCATGGAATAAAAAATCTTGACGAGTTTATCAGCAAATGGTTCAATCCGATCAGAAAAACAGCTGCTCAAGATGGAATGATTGACAAAACTGAAACTTTCATTGTCATCTCAGAGGGCAAATCTTTCACTGAGGAACCATATGCTTTCCTGTTCATGCATACTCAACCAATGAATCTTGAACTGGTCCAAGAAAAGCTTCAAAGTATACCTGAGGTTTTGTCGGCTGATACCGTCTTTGGACCCTACGATGTTATATGCTCAGTAAAAGGAAACAATAACAAAGACCTAGAACTTCTTATTTGGAAATTACAAAGAGAGGTTCCACAAATTCAAGGAACGGAGACTGCAATCGTAGCTTCGCTCTATTAATCGATGAGCCAGCTCGAAAGCAGAACTCTACTTTTGTTGGAGACCCAAAAGTAAGAAAAAACAATAAAGAGTATTTACACTTTGTAGATTACTAAGTATTTTTGTTCTTTATCTTCCATAATAGTTAACTGTTTGTTTTTGGCGAACTCAATTATTTTGTTACGATTGTAATTGCATTTTATTTGAATCTGATAGTATTTAGGCATCTTTTCAAATATATGTACATATGACGGTTCAACCAAATCTTTAGCTACTAATTCTTTTAGCATAGCCATAGCTTGCTCTCTATCCAAATTTACTCTGCCCGCCCACAAAAATTTAGTAATATCTAAATGTTTAAATATTTTTCCTAAAGACAGATTTTTCAGAACCTGATTTTATGTGTCACTTCGAAGCATATTTTGCGGTTTCTGCAATCATAGGCTTCAAGATGGAAAAATGTTTACTTAGTGAAAAATTACTTTCCCCTAAGACTGGGACGAGGTTCCCTTCTTCTAAACATCAGTCTAAACAAATCTTCAACATATTTTCTGCCTATCCACAAAAGCCCAGACAATACCACCAAAAAACCGATAAACTGAAAAGTAAACAGAATGTTGTCTTGGCTAATTGGGGAATCAACGTGGAAAGCGTAACCAAAATCTATGTTAGGTTGCACTCTAAAAATCAGATATGAAGCACTTGCAAGTTCTCTTGCAGTGACCATATTGGCAACTAACGCTGTCGCTACCAAGAATAATCCTATAGCGCTTGCTGTCATTAAGAGGGCTCTCTTGGCTCTCATTGATTGTTTTTCAGATTTTAGAAGCAAACCTGCCTTGGTTACTAATGAGGCAGCCACTAAACTGAAAAAGGGCAAAGATTGATAGATATATTTCACGGCGCTGTTGTAGGGTGCCTTAAGGTTTAGATTAACTGCCAAATACATCACTAAACCCAAGATGGAAAGTATGGTGGCGATGCAAATTAAATCGGAGATAACTGTTTGTTTTGAGAGGCGTTTCCAAAAGATTAACCCAACAGCTAAGGAAAAGATGTACTGCTGCGACAAAGAAGACGCCTAACCCGTCGTTCACAAGAAAATTAACAACAAACATATAGGAGACAGGAACACTCGGGAAGTTTAGGTCTTTGAAGTCATTGTGTTGAATTAGGTAGAATAATTCTTTTCCCATGATTATCTGGTACCAAAACAAACTTGAGAGCAATGCAGGTAAACTAAATGCCCCCACTTGGCTGATTATTTGTTTTTTGTTTAAGGGTCGATGGATGAGGTATAGGAGCAAGAGTGGTAAAAGCATGAAAACAGCAAATAACTTGGTGAGTAAGGCAGCTGCAAAAAATATACCTGCAAACCCCGCAAGCTTCACGGAGTCTTTACGTATGGCTAAGATTCCAAAGTAAAAATAAATGAGGCTGAAAAGCAGGCATTGCACGTCTATGAGAAAACTTCTGCTCAAGACCAGCTCCCAAGGTGCCAAAGCAAAAAACGCCGCCCCAAACAACCCCGTTGTTTCATCATAAAGTTCCTTGCCAAGTTTGTAAACCACAACGGTACAGGCCAACCCAAACAACGTAATTAAAGCAACACCATTCGCCACGGAGAAACCGAAAACTTGGAAGATTGCAGCTTCAGTGTAGAATCCTAAAGGTGGCTCATTGAAGAGGTTACCCCATGCGTTGATGTAGGGGTAGCCCCATCTGAGAATGCCTTGTGCCGTTGAGAACTCTAAGTCAGTGTCGAGGGTTAAGTAGGGCCCCATTGCCATGGAGACAAGTGCAATACCCATTAAGATGGCTAAGAGGGGATAATATTTTTTTAGCAGTTTTTTGAGGTTTTGTTTGCTCAACATAGGTCTCATTTGCTTTTGAAGCTAGCAGTCTCCAAGCTAGTTATCAGTCACCTTTCATAAAACAGGAGTTTAAAAAAATAAAACTTTCCTATCTGAGGGTTACCCGAATAGACTGAATATCAGCTGACCAAGGAAATGGCTGATGACGATTACGGGGATGGCGATGCCAATGTGGATGACTATTTCTTTTATTGTGCTTGTTTGGCGTTGTACTCCAATGAGGTAGCTTAAGAAAATCAATACTCCAAATCCTATCATCACGCATAACGTTGCTGCATAATCGATTGGCAAAAATGCAAATAGCGCAACGAAAGTGAATGTTATGCCAAATCGGGTAATGAAGTTGCTGATGGTGAACATTCGTGTATTTTCTTTTTTTGTAGCAGTGGTTTCTCGATAAATGTGTATTCCTAAGGAATCTGCTATGTTATCGGCGACTGCTATCACGAGCAAAGAACCTATTACGCCGGCTTTAGGGTTGCTTGAGGATAACAACCCAAAAATTATGCCTAAGCTCGTCACGGTTGATGATGTTGCTCCAAAACTAAATTTGCTTGGGTCCTTTGGTAACTTCATAAAAATAATCTTCCATTATAATTATTACGAATAATCGACTTTATTCAGTTTCCTACTAAAAAAGAAAAAAGTTGAGTTGAGATTGATAGGTTTTTAGACGGTTGTTGGTTGGGGAGGGGGTGTCATGGGAGGTATTGGTTGTTCTTGAGGTTTCAATGTGAAGAAGGCAATTGCCAGTAAAAGTTCTGATATCCACATTAGGATTAATCCAATTAGAGGGATTATTGCCCCGACAAGTAAGAGTATACCAGCGGTTCCGAATAAGCCTACGGTGGATTTGTTTGAAACCTGTTTTAGCGAGCGCCAAATGAAGAAGGCAGCGATTATAGCAAAAACCCAAACAATCACCAAGATCACTAGTATTCCTGCAATCAGTGGATAGATAGTGGAAGGATTAAGGTTGCTTGCATCTGGGGTCATGCCTTGAAGGGTTGACCAATCGCCATTCCAACCTGGATATATTTGTTTCAGTAAGTCGGTTAGTGATGTCAGAACTGTAACCACAGCTGCAACGGCTGCTATTACAACACCTACTATGCCTGCAAGGATACCGTAGAGTGCGTTGCTGAAAATTCCGCTTTCTTTATAGTAACCGGCTAAACCATGCAATCCAACTAGAACAAGTATTGCGCCTATAATTTCTACGATACCGTAGTAACTGATAATTGGAAAAATGCCGATGAACATCAGTATTGCGCCTATGCCGCCTAAAGTTTTGCTTGTTTCAAAAGTCATTTTTTTTCCTCTGTAATTTCTGTCTTAGTAATTAGCATAAAAGCTTTTGCATGCAGTTCCA
The DNA here is from genome assembly GCA_963818655.1 of Candidatus Bathyarchaeota archaeon. Taxonomy (GTDB): domain Archaea; phylum Thermoproteota; class Bathyarchaeia; order Bathyarchaeales; family Bathycorpusculaceae; genus Bathycorpusculum. The sequence goes on along the minus strand of CAWFTD010000003.1, from coordinate 13,992 downwards.
TGGGCACTAAAGGTTCTATTATGAAAGTACGTACCGGAAAACGTTTTCCTACGTGCTTTCTAGTTGCCCTTGCAGAATGCTGTAGTACGTTTGCAGGTAGATTTTGCCATTCTCTGTTATGGTGTATACTTTTCTTTGGCGGCCGTCTTTTTGTTGTTTTTTACTTTCTAAGAAGCCTTTCTTTTCAAGGCTGTTTAAGGTTGGGTAGAGGGCGCCGTGGCGTAGTTTCATGTTGAAGTCTGTTTCTACTTGTTTTTTTATTTTGTATCCCCATGTTGATTGGGCTTGGATAATGCGTAGTAGTTGTATGTCTAGTAGGTTTCTGATTATGTGTTGTACAATTTCTTTTTTGTAGGTTTCTGACATTGTTTTTCCTTGTAATCTGTTGCTTGTGTGTAGGTTTGATGTTTGTGTTTATTTAGGTTATGTTGTTTTTTTGGGTTGTTGGTCTGTAGGGTTATGTTTTGGTATGCTTTGGTTATGTATGAGGGTTTATATCGGGGTTTGGTATAATTAAGTATTCAGGATATGTCCGAATTAGGACATATTGTACATGAGTATAACAGAAAAACTGTTCAACAAAAATACACCAAAATGGGGAGAAAGAAATGATTAAACCAAGCTCACAAAAAGAAGTCTCAACAAAACTAATGAAAGGACTGCTAGACCTAATAATTCTGCAATTCCTAAGCAACGAACCAATGCACGGCTACCAAGTCATCACAAAAATCCGCAAAACCTATGGCGTATACTTTGGACCAAGCACAGTATACCCACTCCTAGGCACCCTCGAAAAGAAAGGCTACATAGACAGCAACTGGAACATGGATTTCGAACGACCCAGAAAAGTATACAGCCTAACAAACGAAGGACAAACCAGACTAAACTTCACTGAAGACTCATTGAATTTAATATGCATAAAAATAACTGCAACAAATTCCGAGATAATGCAGCCAGTAGTTGGCATGAGAACCAACAAAAGCAGAAGCAGCTTAACTTTAGAAGTACCTTAAAACTGGCAAGTTTTTTCGATCTTGCCAGCTATTTATATCTGTAACTAACCAAAAAAGTAAGCCTGATTGTTTTTAAAGAAACTTGTTTTAAATACGTCTATACATAAATGCTGTGTGAACGCTTCAGGGTGACCAGTTGAAACAAGTAGACAGCAAAACCTTTGAGTTAACCAATCAAACTCTTAATTTCTGTAGACACATCGCTGGTTCTTCAAAAATTGCAGCCATCGCCCTAGCAGATAACTATTCATTGAAATTTTCAAGCGAACAATCCATCCATGAAGTAATTCTTGTTATGCATGATTTCCAGCCTAGATTGATGAGGTACTTTAAAACAATTAATAACAAGAGGATTTTTGTTTTTGCGGTTGACCAATGGATCTTTGAACGTGACGTCGACAGGGGGTTTTTGGGTGAAGCTATTGCGAGCAAACTGATTTACCCCTATATAGTCCTTCAAGGAAGCGAATATCTAAATGAAAAAGAAGTTCTATTAAAGAAACGTTTGATTCTTGAATTGCTTGAAAATTTGGTCGTGAATTTTCCTGAACTTGCGCAAAGTATCCAGATTAAGCCGCAGTACTTCATGTACGAAGTGCTTTCTAATCGTATTCGAGTTTTTCCCTTAATAGCTTACGACCTTCAAAAACTAACAAGTTTTCTTGCAGTAGATGAAGAAGAAGCGCTAAAAGGTTACAATCAAGCCCTAAAACAGCTGGAAGTAGAAGAAAAAATAAAGATTTCAAATGGTTATGTAACAATTTCAAAAATATTCATAAATCAATTTCAAAACTCAAAAATCAAAATAATCAACTTATCAAAAAATATGCCTCGTACTCTCTTCGCATCAATCTTCAACGTCCTTCCTCAACTCATGAACATCGTTTCACAAAACACCGAAGCTTTCCTTAGAACCCAAAAAATAAATTGGACGCGGCAGTCTGACTCAACCCGTACTTTTATTGACCCACAAAAATATGTTTATTTCCCAACTTCAAATGGAATGGTTTCCTTATCCGACAAGATTGACATCAAGGGGTTTGCCCAAAAGATGCTTCTCCAAGGCGAAAATGCCAACATCAAAGTTGAACCCATCGGCGGCATGCTAAATGACGTTTACTTAATAAATGCTAAGAGCAGCAGAGGGGAAAGCAAAGTTTTAGCTAAGCGATTTAAGGATTGGTCAGGTTTAAAGTGGTTCCCCTTAACATTGTGGTCTTTTGGAGCCAGGTCATTTGCGGTTTCAGGTCAAGCCCGGTTGGCGAAGGAAAGTGCGATTAGCGAGTTTTTGCACGGCGAGGGGTTTAATGTTCCGAAGATTTTGCATGTGAGTAATGCTGAGCGAATAGTGTTTATGGAATACATTGATGGAGAAAACCTCAGTGAAGCCATTAAACGGTTGGCAACGTCAACGGATCCAGATGTAACTTCAGATGTAACTATTAAAGTTCGGGAAGTGGGGGAGGTATTTGCTCGAGTTCATTCCCATGATGTTGCTTTAGGTGACACAAAACCTGATAATGTACTCATTAAGCCAGACGGCACTATTTTTTTGATTGATTTTGAACAAGCAACCAAAGAAGGAGACCAAGCCTGGGACGTAGCGGTGTTCCTCTACTATAGCGGGCATTATCTTCAACCGTTTTACAGCAATTCTAAAACTGAATCACTTACGAAAGCATTTATAGCTGGATACTTGAAAGGTGGAGGAAAAATAATTAACGTCAAGAAGGCGGGTTCACCCAAGTACACGCGGGTCTTTAGTATCTTTACCCCCCCACCAACAATTCGTGCGATTTCTGATATTTGCAAAAAAGCGGAACAAACCAAATAAAAAATACATTGTTAAGAACCAGACAAAACTAGTTTTTCTTTGTTGAAAAAGTCAAAGAAGCTGAATCATTAGCAACTGTTAATGAATAAAATACTTTAAGGAGCAATTATTAGAAACGAAGTTAAGATGAAGCGAACCTGGAAAAAATGCATCACAATTAGACGGCATCATACTGGCTGAGTTGGTTAATCAGACATTGATAACTTCAACACGTTCTATATGATAGACAAGAAAAACAATCGATGTTTGTTGTTTCCTAAAACAAGGTACTGGAAGCACTTCACAGCCACAACAACTACAGTTCCAGAATTTGAAATTATGTATTATCGATATTTCGAAAGTCGAAGAAGCGATATTACAAAAGGAAAACAAGCTTACTAAAAGGTTTGATTTAGACGACAAGATATTCGATGTCTTCGAGGTTTCGAAGTAGCTGCGCAAGGAGAGCATCCTTTTGGATTCGAGTAAGAGTTATTTACTCTGAACCCAACTATTTCTTGTGGCTTTTATGAATCAATTCTACTACAAAGGATTATACCGAGTTAAGGTAGTTACGGAAAGTGAGGGCTACTGGATTATCGAAGCGTTGGAGGACTTTAAAGATTGCATCGAAGGCGAAAAAGTTCCTGTTAAAGCCGGCGAAAGACGCATTGTGCAACCCAACGATATAGTTAAGAAAGATGATTTTCCGTCTATGGTGTCTGAACACGCATACGAGCTGCAGTTGGAAAAGAAAGTAAAACGCATGGTTAAGAAATACGAAAAAGAAACAAAGTCAAAAAAATAATTTCAATTTACCAATCGTAGCCATTTTAACAATGAACCAAATCTACCACAAAACCTTCCGTCATCTTAAGGCATATCACTGTAATTCGATGATGCGATTATGAACAGTTTTGAAAAGCTCATTCCTCAAGTTTTCATCGGAGGACAATGCTTTGAAACGGTCAATTCTCTTGGCTAGTTTTTCATCACTAATAGTGTTTTTCAGCCATTTTTGAAAGTCTTGACGCTTAAAATGAAACGTTATAGATTGAATTGGTACAACTTGGATTTTTTCAGCAAACTCAACAGTGCTAATTGCAGTAATCCCAGTGTATTTGCTGTGTTCCGTAAAAAAATGAAAGCCATTATCAAATGGAACATTTCTGAGTAGGTTTAGTTTTTTAGGTTTTTCGATAGTCTGTTTTTTGGTTTTGGCTAACTTAGACAAAATAATGGATCGACCTTAAATAAAGAACAATACGGGTAGAACCTTATATCTTATTGTGATTGTGAAGACGCCACCACATTTCCTATTTAATCATGAAAAAGGTAAATACAGGAATCGCTCTCTTTCTCCTAAAAATAGACATCCAAATTTCCATTATTATCCCTAATTATTAAGCATTAACCTTAACTTGGAATGTGCAATGTTCTATGTTGTGCAAGGTGATGTTTTGTTGAAGAAAACAAAGATTGTATGCACTTTAGGTCCAGCTAGCTCATCAAAACAAGTTATTGAAAAAATGTTTCAAGCGGGTATGAACGGAGTAAGGATAAACACCGCTTATGGAAATCTATCTCAATACGAATCATTTATTGAAGCAGTAAGAGAAGTTGCGGATATCCCAATTATAATTGATTTAAAGGGACCAGAAATCAGAATCAAGGCAGCTCAACAAAAAATCTTCAGCAGAGGAGACATTTTGGAAATAGGCTTTGACAGAGAAGAAGTCAGTTTCAATCATGATTTCTATAACGAAATCGGTGTTGAAGACGAAGTTTACATCGATAATGGAAAAATTAGAACAAGGGTAGTTGAAAAGAAAGATCGAAAACTTCGGCTTCTAACCTTGAACAGCGGTTCCATTGAAGATGGAAAAGGTGTTAACATTCCCAATAAGCATCTTTCAGTTCCAACTTTCCTGGAGAAGGACATAGAGATCATAAAGTTTGCAAAAAAACACGACGTCGAATATGTTGCTCTTTCTTTTACAAGAAATGTTGAAGACGTACGAAACTTGTCTGAGACCAATAATTTTGAGGGGGGAATAATCGCCAAGATTGAGAATTCTGAAGGTGTGCAAAACGTCGAAGAGATTTTAGATGCTGCTACTGGATTAATGGTTGCAAGAGGCGATTTGGCGGTTGAAATTGAACCTGAAAGAGTACCTTTGGTTCAGAAATCACTAATAAAATTATGTAATCAGAAGGGTAAGCTTGTAGTTACGGCAACAGAGATGCTTGAATCGATGATTAATCAACCTAATCCAACAAGGGCTGAAGTAAGTGATGTTGCAAATGCAATACTTGACGGGTCAGATGCTATTATGCTCTCAGGGGAAACAGCGGTTGGACAGTACCCTGTGGAATCCGTTGAGATGATGACTCGGATTGCGAATGAAACAGAGAGAGCAGTCAAGAGCAACGTTGAAGATACCTCTTTCATAAACATCTCGGACACTATAAGTAGGGCAATCCAGAGAATAAGCCAAACCATGCCAGTTCACAAAGTAATCCCTTTAACGCGGTCAGGATACACGGCAAGAATGATAACTCGTTTTAAAATTGCACAACCAATAATTGCTGTCACACCTGATCTCAAAGTTAAAAGACAATTAGAACTCATATTCGGCGTATACCCAGTAATGATAAACTATCACGGGGAAAAAGACAGACTATTGACAGTTGCTAACCAACTTTATAAAATGGGTTTGGTTGATGATGAAGAAACTGCCTTATTCACCGAGGGTGTGAGAACAGCTATGGAGCACGCCAGCAACTCAATAGAAATACATAACATAAAAGAGTTAAGAAAATTTGCGACCTCCTCTGAGCATACGATCACTTGAAAACACTATGACGGCAAGTCCATAATTATTCCTTGAATGCTTTTTTTACTGCATATTTTTGACATAAAAAAAAGCACCTTCCGTGAGCGAATTTAAATATTGAAACGTTCTTGTGCTTTTCTAAACAAAGAAGTGGAGCCAATGGCTTTAGATCCAGCGCTGAGAGCAATAGTGACGATTTGCATATTGGTTTTCTCAGCGAAGGTGCTTGGCGAAATTTTCTCTTGGAGAAAAATTCCATCAGTTTTAGGAGAGTTATCCGCTGGAATTATTCTCGGTCCTTTCGCTTTAGGCTCAATTATAGCAATAAACGGAACACCAATAATTCAAATTAATGAGATAGTTCTGGCATTCGGAGAAATAGGTGGCATACTGATCCTATTTATCGCGGGTTTAGAGATGACTTTCAGAGATTTCCGAAAGGTCGGCACAGCTGGCTTCGTCATTGGAACAGTCGGAGTAATTGTTCCCTTCGTTATGGGTTATGGGCTTTCACTTGCTTTGGGATTAGGCACGATAACGGGTTTAGTAGTAGGAGCCGCACTTGTAGCTACAAGCATTTCTATAACGGCTCTGGTCCTTCAGGAACTTAACCGGAGTAGAAGCATCGAATCAAGAATGATGATTAGTGCAGGTGTCATTGATGACGTGTTGGGACTTGCAATTTTAGGTGTAATTGTTTCATTCATCTCCACTTCAACTCCAATTACCCCCTTGAATGTGATTATTGTAATTCTTACTTCGCTTACATTGTGGCTTGCTTTGACAGTTTTCGCAGCGTTTGTCCTTCCAAAAATAATTAATTTTTTCTCTAAGGGTTCGGAAGCAACAACAGAGGCGGCGGCTACAGCATCATGTTTTGGTGCATCGGCTTTAGCGGCTGTTTTGGGTTTATCGCCTATTGTAGGTGCTTTTGCGGCTGGTATGGCTGTTGCGAGTTCCCATACGATTGAGAAGATTCGTGATTATACCAAGAAGATAAGCGTTATTTTTTCACCTGTTTTCTTTGGTTTGGCGGGTGCGCAACTTGACCTTAGAAGCTTTGTTACCTCTGACTGGTTCTTCTATCTCTTTTTCTTAGCGCTCGTAATAGTGGCCGTGGTTAGCAAAATGATTGGATGTGGTTTGCCTGCTGTTTTCTTTTTGAAAAACCGCTCAAAAGGAATCAGGGTAGGTTATGGAATGATTTCAAGGGGAGAAGTTGGTCTTATAGTGGCTGGAGTTTCAATCTCTGCAGGAGCTATTACACAAAGTACGTATGCGGCTATCTTGGGTATGATTATGATAACTACTGTTTTGGCTCCGCTCCTTCTGAGAAGAGCCTACGATAAAGAGCAACCTGAAGAAGCAGCTAACTTAATAGAAGACGAAACAAACGCGCCCGACTACATACCCACCTATCCTCTTTAGAATGAAAACTAACCTCTTTTTGCAGGAAGGTAGATCTTGGTTTCAGTTTTCAACCGGTAAAACATGAAAAATAGATAAACATTAGGTGGATTTTTTCAAACCATTCATAAATCCAAAATCTGTGTTTAAATGGTACTAAAACCAAAAAAGACCTAGATTCCGTTTACAACAGAATAGTAGCAAAGAAACCAGTCGAGCCCAAAAAAACCTGCCGAAGTTAGGGAAATGGTATAAATTGCAGTCTTGAGCATCCTTATAAAGCGTTAATAAAAATTTAATTTAGCGGTAAATTTGCATGGCTGAAAAAAGAGATTACTACGAGGTTCTTGGCGTTCAGAAAGGCTCCTCCAAGGACCAAATCAAAGATGCTTACAGAAAACTAGCCATGCAATTCCACCCCGACCGAAACAAAGAAGCTGGGGCTGAAGAGAGATTCAAAGAAATCAGCGAAGCATACGCCGTCTTATCAGACGATCAGAAACGTCAAACATACGATAATCTTGGCCACCAAGGCTTTGACCAACGTTACACGTCTGAAGATATTTTCCGTGGAGCTGACTTCGACTCTGTCTTCCGCGATATGGGCTTCGGTGACATTTTCCGCACTTTCTTTGGTGGAGGCGGATTCCAAGGTTTTGAGGAGCGACCCCGAGGGCAAGACCTCGCTTATAATCTTGAAATAACCCTTGAAGAAGCTGCTAAAGGCACCGAAAAAGAAATTGAAATTCCACGAACTGAACGATGCGAAGTCTGCGGAGGCTCAGGAGCAAACCCAGGTACATCCGCAAAAATCTGCTCAAGATGCGGCGGCGCAGGCAAAATTCAGAACCTTCGCAAAGTTGGCTTCGCCACATATGTACAGGTTTCTGCTTGTCCAACATGTAGGGGAAAAGGCAAAATTATAGATTCGCCCTGCAGCAACTGTCACGGCTCAGGGCTTCTCCGTATGAGGCGCAAAATCATCGTTAAAGTCCCAATGGGAATCGATGAAGGCACTCAACTCCGTTTGCGAGGCGAAGGCGAAATGGTTTCCAGCGACGGTGAACCAGGAGACCTATACGTGGTCGTACACGTTAAACAGAATCCGCAGTTTATCAGGGAAGGCGATGACCTCTTGTATGTAGCCATAATCACTTATCCCCAAGCAGCATTGGGCGCAGATATTTCCGTACCCACCCTCGAGGGACCCACAACCATCAAAGTGCATCCAGGAACACAGGTTGGCGAAACAATAACATTGCGAGGCAAAGGTATGCCACGGTTTAGAAGCTACGGTAGGGGTGACTTGTTTGTGCGCATCGGGATTTCGGTTCCAGAAAAGTTGACTGCACCACAGAAGATACTTTTAGAGCAGTTAGCTAAAGAATTCGGCTTGGATATGTCGTCGAAAAACCGCAAATTCCGTCTCTAAGAGCACGGTTGCAGCTTTATTGTAACAACAAATTTTTAAATTAAAAGAAAGATAGAAGATACAGTAGTTTTAGGAAAGAAAAGAAATGATATTTGACATAGAAACCATACTCCTGCAGCTTATCATAAACATCCTGGTCAACTTGATTTTTGTAACACCGTTTCTCTGGATTGCTGGCAGACTCTTGGCTGGCAAACAGAAAGCAAAATTCACCGACGCACTCTGGATCGTGCTCATCGGCACGGTAGCGTTCTACTTATTCAACTGGATCATCTCAGACTATATCGTTTCAGGATTAGCCGTCATTATCGCATACATCGTGATGCTTATCATTTGGCTAGCACTGGTGAAGCATTTCTTTGACTGCGGCTGGCTCAAAGCACTCGCCATAAGCATAATTGCAGTCATCATCGCCTTCATAATCCTATTCATTATAGCCCTCATATTAGTGGCAATAGGCATCGGAACAGGCATGCTACCCACCACCAACCCACTCAACAGCTTCTAACCCCCTCATTTTTCTTTGTTTATTGTGTCTATTCTGTTTCTTCTATGCTAAGAAGGAAAGTTGCTAAGAATAGCAAAGATAAATTCTCAACAAGCCCGCTGTTCTTTGCAGATTGGTGAATTAGTGTTCTCAAGAAGTGTTATTTGGAATTAAAAATAACTGATTGCTGGGATGAGTGTATGAGCAACCAAAAAAATTCCCTTGAAAACAAAAGCTACTACGGCGGCATCTACATCTACTTATTGCAACAAAGACTTCTAAAGAATAACAAGAGTAAACAAACTACAGGCACCTAACGAGATACAACATTTTTTAGTGGAAAACATTCTTGACCAATTAGCGCAAGTAACCACAGCGTAGTAATCAATTGTGGCTTACTAAACATCTTCTGATTAATTGGTTTATTTAGACGTCTAATCGTAGAAAATAGAAAAAAAGAAAAGAAGAATTTGGTTGGTTTATTTTTTCTCGAGTTGTTTTCGCAGTTCTGCGTAGATTGCTTTGATGTCTTCGATTGAGCCTTCGTCTTCGATGGTGGATGTGTCGCCGAGTGGTGCACCGGTTAGGACTGCTTTGAGGAGTCTGCGCATGATTTTGCCGCTGCGGGTCTTTGGTAGTTTGTTGACGATGATGACTGCGTCTGGAGTTGCAATTGGACCGATGGTTGTGCGGACGTGTTTTACGAGTTCTGCTCGGAGTTCGTCTGAGGGTTGGAATCCGCCGCGTAAAACGACGAATGCTACTGGAACTTCGCCTTTAACTGCGTCTTCTTTGCCCATGACTGCTGCTTCAGAGACTGCTGGGTGAGATACAAGTGCGCTTTCGAGTTCGACAGTGCCGATTCGGTGTCCTGCTACTTTGAGGACTTCGTCTGCTCTACCTAATAGCCAATAATAACCGTCTGGGTCGCGTATGGCATAGTCGCCTGTGACGTAGATTCCTGGCCATCTGCCGAAATATGCTGATTTGTAGCGTTCAGGGTCTTTCCAAACTGTTTGGAGCATTCCTGGCCATGGAGATTTGATTACTAGGTAGCCTTTGTTTTCTGCTGGGACTGGTTTTCCTGTCTCATCGAAGATGTCAATGTTGATTCCTGGCATTGGGAGGGTTGCGCTGCCTGGTTTGAGAGGTGTTAGTTCGATGCCTGTTGCGGGTGAAATCATGAAGCCGCCTGTTTCAGTCTGCCACCAAGTGTCGATGATTGGTAAGCGTTCTTTGCCGATGACTCGGTAATACCATTTCCATGCTTCTGGGTTTATCGCTTCGCCGACTGAACCGAGTTCACGTAGTGTGGATAGGTCGTGTTTGTTAACCCATTCTTCGCCGAATTTCATGAACATGCGGACCGCGGTCGGAGTTCCGTAGAGTATGGTGATTCCGTGGTTTTCTATCATACTCCACCAACGGTCTTGCGCTGGGTAGTCAGGTGTGCCTTCGAAGAGGAATGCCGTTATGCCGAGGCTGAGTGGTGCATAAACGTTGTATGTGTGACCGGTAATCCAGCCGATGTCTGCAACGCACCAGTAGATGTCTTCGTCGTTGGGGTTGAATGCCCATTTAAGGGTCCAGTAAGCCCAAACGAGATAGCCGCCTGTGCCGTGTAGAACACCTTTTGGTTTGCCCGTTGTTCCTGAAGTGTAGAGTATGAACAGTGGGTCAGTTGATTTCATGCTTTCTGGTTCAACGTAAACGTTTGCGCCTGCTGCTGTCAATGCGTCATGGTACCAAACGTCTCTGCCTTCTTTCATTTGGATTGGTTGACCTGTACGTTTGACAACCACGACTTTCTCGATGTTTGACATTAGAGGTGATGCGCGGTCTGCGTTATCTTTGATTCCGACTGGTTTGCCGCGGCGGAAGCTGCCATCTGCGGTTATTAGGATTTTTGCTCCGCAATCGTTAACGCGGTCTGCTAAGGCTTCAGCGCTGAATCCTGAGAAGACAACTGTGTGAACTCCTCCGATTCTTGTGATTGCAAGCAAACTGATTGGCAACTCTGGGATAACGGGTAGGAAAACTGCGACTCGATCGCCTTTTTTGACGCCCAGGTCTTTTAGAACCTTTGCGAATTTGTTTACTTCACGGTATAATTGGTAGTAAGTGTAAGTTTTTACTTCACCCATCTCGCCTTCCCAAATGTAGGCAAGCTTGTTTTTGCGGTTGGTCTTTATGTGTCTGTCGAGTGCGTTGTATGAGATGTTGAGTTCTCCGTCGGGGAACCATTTGAAGAACGGCGGGTTCGAATCATCCAATATTTTGGTTGGAGCTTTGAACCAGTCGATGGCTTTTGCTTTTTCTGCCCAGAACTCATTTGGGTTCCTTATGGATTCTTCCCATAGTTGTTTGCGTTTTTCTCCAGAAGAAACCTTTGCAATACTTGGACTGTATCTTTCATTGAAAGGTAAACTATCTGACATATGCTATCATTCCTATAGATGCTGGGAAGAAATAGACTTAGAGAATATAAGTTTTTTCAACTAGAATGCAAACAATAAAAAATGAATTAACCAGTTTTAAACTAATGGAATTAGCGGACTTTTTTAAATGTGCATGCAGTTTAAACATGTTGCATTGTGATCCTGAGAAGAAACAAAAAAGAGAAGAGTTGGAGATCAGTTTTGTTTAACTGGACATATTGGTAATACTGTTTTTGCGTTTGCTTCGTTTAAGACTTCTGCAAGGCCAAGGTAGACTGCGCTTCCGCCGCATATGACGCCTTCGATTCCAGTGATTGTGTTGAACCATGTCTGGGTTTCCAAGTAGTTCACGTGTTGTAAGCATAAAGAATAAGATTGCTAAGCTTAGGAATACGAATTGTATTGCGCGGTTTGCCTTTAAGGTGCCGAAGAACATTGCGAAAGTGAATATACCCCACATGAAGAAGTACGCTGCCATCGACGCATCATTTGGTGCAGCGAATCCGGGCGCTATAAATGTTAATTTTGGTAGAACAAGAAGAAGGACAAGTGACCACCAGAAGAATCCGTAAGAACTGAAAGCAACTGTGCCAAAAGTGTTGCCTTTCTTATACTCCATTATGCCAACAACTATCTGTGCTAAGCCGCCGAAAGCTATGCCCATTGCTAAAATCATCGTGTCCAAAGGAAAAACGCCAGCATTATGCAAGTTAAGCAGGACCGTTGTTAGTCCGAAGCCTAAGAGTCCGAGAGGTGCAGGATTAGCTAATTTCTGTGTTATGCTCATTTATGTCTCCTCAATTTAATGTTTTAACTGAATTCATCGTTCTTTTTTATAAAGCTTTGGAAATTGATACACTTTTATTTCTTGAAGTTACGAATTTGCCAACCTCGATAGCTGCAAATACTGCTCCTGCGAATAGCCCAGCTATTGCCCAATCGATTAGTTCGGGCTGGTGGACACTGAAGAGGGATTGAAGACCTGGAATGTATAAGATAAATAGTTGCAAAGCGAATGATGAGAGGATAGCATACCAGAGGTATTTGTTCTTGAATGGTCCAACCTTGTATATTGGGTACTTCAATGAACGCATGGTGAAGTTATTCTCGGCGACTCATTCGATTTATCAGACAAGAAAAAGTAACCATTGTTCCGACACGAAAGGTTTATTGTCGCCGCCCAACGATTGAGGACGCACATCAGCGTCGCTATGCAACTAACTAAATAACGGTTGGTTCAATTTCTAATATCCCTCATCAAGAATCGCACACACAAACATGCATGCTCAATTTCGAATCAATACAACGTCATCTTTTAAGTACGGATTCCTCTGCGTATAGTGCTATGTTGCCTGTTACGCTTTAAAGCTCAGGAAAATCCACTTCTTACTTTGCGTCGCGGTAGTGTAGTATGCGTTTTGTCACTTCAATAGTAAACAACACGATTGCGGAGACACCTGCTATTAGGATTACTTCGTCGATTCCGACTGGGGCGAGATTGAAGCTTTCACGCAGGAACGGCACGTTGATTATCAGCAGTATCAGCGCAATTTCCCAAAGGATCGTACCCACGAGCAATTTGTGAGGTCGCGCTTTGATGATGGTGTATTTTAGTGAACGGCAGCTTAATGCCAAGACAAGCTCAAAGAAGATCAACACTAAGAACAGCCTTGTCTGGGCGACTTGTAGGCCCAATGGCAGGGAGCTTATGAAGATCCATAACAATAGTGGCGTTTCTATGAGAATGGCTAGTAAGAGGAACACTTTGACGTCTTTTGTGAATATTGTCTCTTTGGGATTCCGGGGTGGCCGCTTCATCACGTCAGGTTCAGGAGGACTCAAACCTAAGGCTATGGCGGGCAGACCGTCTGTGGCGAGGTTGATATAAAGGATGTGCACCGGTAGTAGGGGCAGCGGAAAACCAGCTAGCACAGCAAAAGAGAGAACGACAATTTCCACTAAATTGGCCTGCAAGAGGTAGGTGAGGTATTTTTTGATGTTGTCGTATGTCAAGCGCCCCAATTCCACCGCCCTAACAATGGTTGCAAAGTTGTCGTCGGCAAGCACGAGGTCGGCAGATTCTTTGGTGACTTCGGTTCCAGTTATGCCCATGGCAACGCCGATATCGCTTTTCTTAAGCGCCGGAGCATCGTTAACACCATCTCCAGTCATGGCTACAACTTCGCCTTTCTTCTTCCAAGCATCCACGATTTTCAGCTTATGAAGCGGGGAAACGCGAGCATAAACGGTTACTTTTCTGACTATGGCTTCGAACTCTTCCTCCGATATCCGATCTAGGTCTTCACCGGTGAGAACTTCGTCGCCTTCATGATAGATACCTAATTCCTTGGCAACCGCCAACGCAGTGAGCTTGTGATCCCCAGTAATCATTACAGTCTTGATTCCGATTTGTTGGCAAAGCTTCACCGCCTCCATGGCTTCTTTACGAGGCGGATCCATCATGCCGATTAAGCCAAGGAAAACCAGGTCACTTTCAGCGGCTTCTTCTTTGCAGGTAATTAAATCGCCCGACATTTCTTTGTATGCTATTCCCAAAATGCGCAG
>CAWFTD010000002.1:0-124333 GCA_963818655.1 Candidatus Bathyarchaeota archaeon | reverse complement strand
TTCTACGAATTCGGTGTAGTAGCTGCGTCCGGGTTTTGCGCCGTCGCATCCGCCGACGAGGATGAAGCGTTTGATGTGGCCGCTCTGACTGAGTCGATGACTTTGTCTGCGACGCTGAGCACTGCGTTTCTGCCGAAACCCACCAGGACGGATTTGCCTTCAACGTCGTCAGGGAAGCCGGGTAATTAAGCGCTTTGTGGATGACCGGCGAGAAGTCTCTGCCCTCTACATGATGTACTCCGGGGAAGCCGACTGGTCCAGCGGCGAAGATGTTGCTTTATAACTGTCGATGGGGCGTTGGATGCAGTTAGTCGTCATCAAGATAGCGCCTGGAAACGGAGCGAACTCCCGCTGCTGGTTCTGCCACGCAGTACCATAGTGCCCATAGAAGTTAGGGTACTTCTTCAGTCCGGGGTAGCCGTGAGTTGGCAGCATTTCGCCATGCGTGTAAACGGTGATGCCAGTATCCTGAGTTTGCTTTAGTATTTGTTCTAAATCTATAAGGTCATGTCCTGAGACAACGATGGCTTTACCTTTCTTGTGTCCAAGGGGCACTTTGGTTGGGACTGGGTGACCGTAGGTTTCAGTGTTGCCAGCGTCGAGTAGTTCCATGGCGCGGATGTTTATTTCTCCGCATTTGAAGACTAATCCCACAAAGTCGTTTACGCCAGTGACTTGTTGAGAGGAGCCACCAACCCGTGGATAAAATCAAAGACTCTATGGTCCTTTTTGCCTAATAGGTAAGCGTGATATGCGTAAGCTGAGACCCCCTTTAATCCATAGGTAAGCAACCATTGCAACCCATGCAGATCAGGATCCATGGCGGGATCAGCGATTATTCCATGCTGTTTTCCCTGAGCAATCATGCCTTCAAGAGTTGGAGCTAACGGCAGATAGTCTGCTTTGACTTTTAGTTGTTTGTGCAGTTGGTCATGCATCTCAGCGGTTTTTCTTATGTACACGGCGATGGCTTCTGGATCGAAATTCACGTTGGTTAATGTCACGAAAAGTGATTCGGCGGTGAAGACGTTGATTTTTTCGTCTCTGAAACCTGCTTTTTGGGCTTCGAGGACCAGTTGGCTAAGTTCTCGTAGTTTATAGACTAGGAGATCTTGGAGGTTTGCGACGTCAGCGGTTTTTCCACAAACGCCCGCAATTGTGCAGCCTGTTCCTTTGGCGGTTTGTTCACACTGGTAGCAGAACATTTGATTTTGACTCATAAATAATCACATTAATAGTAAAGTGTTCATTTTAATAAATAGCTATTGCCCCGAACATGTAAGGGTTTTACTAAAAAATATTTTTGACTAAGAAAGAGGTGATTTGCTCTTCCTCAACCCCTTGTTTCCGATAGAAGCCCTTGTTGTAGGCAGATAACAGTCACAAACTTGTAAAAAACTCTGTCTAAGCTACTAGAGAATTAGAGGTCATAAACATGAAAATAGCAATTATAGGAAAAGGCAACGTTGGCAACGCGTTATGCACGGGTCTAAGCCGAAGCAGCACATGAAATAAAGTTCGGTCACCGGAGATCCAATAAACCAGTCGCTGACGCGGCAAAATGGGGAGAATTAATCATTCTCGCTCGTGCCACACGAAAAACGCAAACAACGCAAAGAGAAGCAATAAGGAACCTTTACGCCGACGGGAAAACCGTAATTGACGTCATGAACGCTATTGGATCAGACATGGATCTAGGAATTAATTGCACAACTTCCACCGCTGAAGAAACACAGAAAAAACTCCCTAAAGCCCATGTAGTAAAAGCCTTCAACACAGTGTTTGCACCTAACCAGAGTACTGGCAACTGTTGCAGGTGAACAATTAACCGCTTTCTTTCGCTGGAAACGATTTGAAAGCCAAGCAAACCGTAGCTCAACTAACCAAAGACATCGGGTTTGAACCTTTAGATTGTGGACCGCTAAGTGCAGCACGCAACCTGGAAGCCATGGGAAATTTGATAATCAACTTAGCCTACAAGTACGAAATGGGAAATAAGATGGGCTACAAAATGGTAGCCTAACCGGATTCTAACCCAAGGAGATTATCTTCTTATGATACCAAATAGGTGCCCGCCCAAACCAACCCAAACAGCAAATGAAGTTCTAGTTGCTGCTGTTGCTGTTGCTGCAACTGTACAATGCTATTTACCTAGTTGCAACAATCACACTCCGCAAAAACTCGCTCAAAACAGAAAAACATCTAATTCACAACGTCATATCGTAAACAAATTTGAAAAACTCTTCAAACAACTCAAGTTAAAAGCCAAGTCAAAAATCATTGAACCTACCCTCTAAATATTACACACATGAATTTTTTGAATTCTTACCCAACGTAAAAAACAGAGTTGTATACTATCTTACGTTTTATAAACCATAAAGTTTAAGGGTAAATGTTTGTTTTAGGTTGCGAGTATTCTACCTTTGAGGTTTGTGGTTTGAGCACTAAAATGGAAACAATCGAAGAACGGAAAGCGGAAGTCCTCATAAAACTAAGAAAATACAAGCTTATCGAAAAAGAAAAGTTTGAAGGCGCATACGCCTACATCATCGACATTCCACAGGACAAAGAGAAAGCCATCGTTTGGTGCATTCTAGGCGAAGCCACAGTCGGCATCGCAGCTATGAACACTCTCTACAAGGTCATGAAGGAAAAAGAACTTGACCGAGCTATCGTAGTCACAGAAGGACGCTACACTCACGCCGTTAAACTGGGCGCAAAAAAGAAAAAAGTAGAGTTACTGCCCAAATCATTCCCAGTTTTCGACATCTTTGAACACGCACTTGTTCCCATTCCACGAAATTCTCAGCGAAAAAGAAAAGAACCAACTTCTCGCACAGTTCAAAGTCAAACCCTACCAGATGCCACAAATAAAGTCAGGCGACCCCGCAGTAAAAGCAATAGGCGCAAAACCAGGCGACGTCCTGAAAATCACAAGAAAAAGCACAACTGCAGGCGAACACATAACTTACAGCTACGTTGTAGAATAAAAATAAAAAATTTTTATTTTGCAATAATAATTTCTGTTGATTTCACGATTGCAGTTACTTCGTCGCCGACTTTAATATCTAATTCTTCAATTGCTTCTTTAGTGATAACTGCAGTAACGGTTACGGGCATCTTAATTTCAACTTTAACTTTCCCAGTTATTACACCTTTTTCTACGGCGACAACTTTTCCTTTCAGTTGATTGCGTGCACTTAACTTCAAACCTTTCACCTCCAAATATCCAGGATTCGATAAAACTTTCTCCAAATAATTCTCCGCTTGCTTATACTCACCAAGCAAATTCTTGCCCAAATCAGTCAGTTTTGCGCCGCCTCCGCCAGATTTGCCGCCCTTGTAGGTCTCCACAATCTGTTCTTCCATTGCTGTTTTGGATTTGCTGTATATAGTTCCAAACGTATCGGTAAGACATGCCCAAGATTTCGGCGGCTTTAGAAATTGAGTTTTCTTTGTCAATTGCTTCAAGAATTTCTGCTCCGCCTTTGCCAATTAGCGGTTTGTCTTTGTATTCAATCCAGGCTTTGCATGAGAGCTTATGTTTTTTATTTGCTAACAATTTCAAGAAAATACTATTAATAATAAGATTTATAAGGTTTTAGTGAAATGTATCATCGAACATAACGGTGTTTAAAATGAAAGCATTGCAAAAAATGTTCATCGCAGCAATACTCGCAACAGTAATTGTTGTCGCAGGCACGCTAGTTTACTTCAACTACTTCACAGAAAGGCGCCTCTTCATATCCACAACCACCAGCCTATACGACACAGAACTGCTTAACGCTATAGAAAGAGACTACGAAGCCACCCACAACGTTGACCTCGCCATAACAGCTGTGGGCACTGGTATCGCAATTCAGCAAGCCCAAAACGGCGACGCTGACATTGTGCTTGTCCACGCACCTTCGGTAGAAAAAACATTTCTTGAAGGTGGTTACGGCGTCAACAGAAAGATCATAGCCTACAACTTCTTCACAATCGTAGGACCCGCAGATGACCCAGCGCAAATAGCAGGCAAAAATGCAACAGAAGCATTATTCAATATAGCATCTTACGGACAAAACATGCCTGACCAATCAGGGCAAACCCAAATTTGGGTTTCAAGAGGCGATAACTCCGGAACAAACTCCAAAGAAAAAGAGCTTTGGAAAGCAGCTGGATTCAACTACACAGAAATGTCAAGTGAACCTTGGTTCGCAGTTACCGGACAAGGGATGGGGCCAACCTTAACAGTATCTGACCAAAAGAACGCGTACACGCTCGCTGACATCGGCACCTACCTGAAATTCCATGATGACGGCTCAATAGAAATCATAGCACTGATAACTGAAGAACAGTCACTACTCAACGTTTACAGCGTCATGGCAGTCAACACAGCAACAGTGCAAGCAAACCAAACAATACATCAACAGATCAATTACAACGACGCAATGGACTTCATACAATACTTGATTTCACCTTCTACTCAGACAATGATAAACGACTTTGGCAAGGATACCTATGGAGAAAGCCTCTTCCATCAAGCGGTACAACCACTAAAAGATGACGCTCCTCAACCAATAGTTAGCTGGATAAAATCCTACGCATACTTCGATGGTACAGAATGCCCACCTCAATACAGAAACAATCCTGGAAACCTTTACGATTAAGAGGACACTGACTTGGCGGATATACTGGGCGGAATAATAGAAGCTTTCCGATTGATAGCCACAGGGAACCCAGAACTCTACGGGATTGTTTCCCGCTCCCTCTTTTTTTCAGGAACATCCGTTATCTTAGCCATACTTTGGGGTACCCCAATAGCCATGCTAATTGCTCTCAAGGAGTTTCGAGGGAAAACGATTCTTAAAACATTTTTCAGCACACTAATTGGTCTGCCAACAGTTGTTTTAGGCTTAATCCTGTTACTAATATTTTCCAAAGGTGGGCCATTGGGTTTTTTAGGTCTTCTATACACCCCAGGCGCCATAATATTAGGCCAGGCGCTTCTAATCACGCCCATACTGGTCAGCATAGGGGTTTCAGCCATTGAATCAGTCGACCCCGAAATATTGAATTTATCGAAAACTCTTGGAGCATCAGAGTCCCAAGCGCAAGTAGCAGTTTTAAAAGAAGCATTGAACGGGATAATATTATCAGATATAGCTAGCTTTAACCGAGCAATAGGCGAATTAGGAGTAGTTTTGCTCGTCGGCGGGAACATAGCGGGAGGTGGCAACCGCACTGATGTTTTAACAACAGCTATTTCACGCTACACTGCAATAGGCGAAATTGACTATGCCGTGGCCTTGGGAATATTATTAATGATTATAGTCTTTGCGATAAACATTATAGTGGTTGTGTTAAGAAGGTCAAACTACATAGTGGAATTAGCTAAAGGACCATATTTCAAACTGAAAAGTTACCGAGAGAAAAAAGCATGACGGTAATTGCTGATTTAAAAAATTTAACGAAAGCTTATGGCAGCAAAATGGTAGTGAACGCTGTCAACTTACAAATTCATCATGGAGAAATATTGGCGCTTGCTTGGACCTAACGGTTCAGGCAAATCAACAATACTAAAAATTCTTGCCTTCATCGAAAGCCCGACAGGCGGCACCGTGGAATTCCAAGGTGAGGAAGTTGACTACAAGAAAACTGAACAAGTACGCCTACAAAGCACTCTTGTCTTTCAAAAAAACACCCTCTTTAGCACTTCAGTCTACAACAACATCGCTTATGGTTTGAAAATAAGAAAAATGCCGAAAAGCGAACAAGTAGAAGAAGTGAAAAAAGCGCTCAAGCTTGTGAAGTTGGAAGGTTTTGAGAAGCGCCCTGCTAAGAAGCTTTCAGGCGGAGAACAACAAAGAGTAGCTATTGCCCGAGCTTTGGTGCTTAAGACCAAACTGCTGCTTTTGGATGAGCCAACAGCAAACTTGGATCCAAGAAACGCTGGAATCCTCGAAGAAGTAATTGAAACGGTGAATCGTGAAAACAAAGTCACCATCGTTTTAGCTACGCATAATATGTTTCAAGCTGAAAAGTTGCCACATCGCATTGCATTAATGAATGAGGGCAAAATAACTGAGATAGGCACACCAATTGAGGTTTTCGGTAAACTTTCAAAGAATTTAGCTAGTTTTGCCGCAGTTGAAAATACGTTCTCAGGGTATGCTCAGCCAACATCTGAAGGCACAACAATTGTGGACTTAGGCAGTAATGTGCATGTCGAAATAGCAGAACAAAGGCAGGGAGAGACAGCCATTTTTGTTAATCCACAGGACATTATTTTGTGCCAAGAACCGCCTCATTCAAGCGCCAGAAATGCGTTTAGGGGTAAAATAACTGAAATTACTGATTTAGGCAATCTTGTGAAGCTTAAAGTTGATGTTGGCAGGGTTTTCTCAGTTCAGATAACTAAACGGTCTTACAATGAGATGAAGCTGACCTTTAGTTCACAAGTTTGCATTGTGTTTAAGGCATCAAGCGTCAATGTGTTTTAGGCGGGCATTTCTGTCCATCAACCAATTCGCTAAGAATGACAAGTGCTTCGCCAAGCGGCATTCCCAATCTCTCAGCAAGCTCATCTGCTGAAACATCAGCTTTCTGAGGCAATATGCTGTCACGGGTGTATGCCTTATGAGTTGGGTACATAACAGATGCATGGACTGCTTCGACGAGTAACTGCCAGAGTCGTTCTTTTGAGTATTCATTCAAGTTCATAGGCATCAACCATTGATAAGCTGCTAAGGTTATTAGTCTACCGCAAACAGGAGTCTATGTTAGCACAATAGAATAGGTTATTTGAACCTGAGTGAAGCTGATAAAGCTGAATTTCTCACGATTTACTTTTCGCCTGCACAGTACCCATGGGTGGTTGAGTTAATCGCTCGAAAATTGGTAGAAGTTAAAGGGTTTAACGACATAGGTTTAAGCTGGAAGAGGTTGAGAAGGTATTGGCAGCAAATTATATTCCTGTGGAGAAACTACTGAAAGCAAAAGTAACAGCTTAAAGAATATTTTTCAGCTTTTTTGCTGCTTGCGGCAACCTGTACATGTTGTGTTATAAGAAAACTCCCGCAACAACTAAAAAACAGTATATTAACAACCCTGCAAGAAATTGAGAGAAGGAAGGTTTACCGCAAGGTATATTTCTGTTAGAGAAGTGTTAACCCCAAACCAAACTGATAAATGGAGCTAAAGGTTTTGGCTGTAGAAGCAGTAATATTTGATTTAGACGGCACACTTGCCCACTTTAACTTAGATTATAAAGCTCTGCGTTCTGAAGTCAGATCCTATCTAATCAGCATCCACGTCCCCATCTCTGTCCTCGATGTTAATGAGAGCATTTTTGAAATGCTAAAAAAAGCCGAAATCTTCGTTAAAAATAACTCCAAATCAAATGTAGCTTTCGACGAAGTCCGCGCTCGAGCTCTGTCCATAGCTGAAAAATATGAGATGGAAGCCGCCACAACCACCAGTCTGTTAACTGGAGCAGTTGAAACTCTCAAAGAACTGCAGAAAATGAACATTAAAATTGGTTTATGCACAACCAGCAGCGAAAAAGCCTCAAATTACATTCTGAAGCGGTTTAAAATTGAAGGCTTCTTTAAAGCGGTTGTTTCCAGAGAAAAAGTCAAGTATGTTAAGCCGCATGTTGAACAGTTTGAGTTGGCGCTTAAGGCATTAGGCGTCAATGCCAAAGCCACGTTGGTTGTGGGGGATAGCATTGTTGATATGCAGAGCACAAGGGAAATGAAATCCATAGCCGTTGGGTTGACGACAGGTTTTTCTACAACCGAGCAATTGATGGGCAACGGCGCAAATTTCATAATAACAATGCTTACTGATTTGCCCACGTTGATAAAAGAAATAAATAAAGTTTAAGCGGCGGTTACAACGCCGTCGCTATTGCAGACAAGTTTTCGCTCTCGAACCAAACGCTTAAGCACTTCAGAGAACACTGCTGCAGCTTCTTCGCCTGAACGGTTTATTCCAAACACTTTAGCGGTTTCAGAAACCAACGAATCTTTGCTTATACCCAATGCATACTGAGCAATTAACATCATGGCTGATTCCACTTCCTCAGGTGCAATGTAACAAGGTTTACGTTTTGATTCTGGGAGACCCTGGATTGGAACGCGGATTTGTGTCTGTTTCAGTCCCGTTGGCCACAGGAAACTGCCCTTTATGGTAACTTTCTGTTCGCGGATGAGATTGTTCAAGGCTTCTTTGATGGCGTGAGAAATTTTGGGTGTTACCTTTTTTATACCCCAAGCAGCCGCTAACCGTTCGACCGCGTAATCAAAGTGAACTGGACCTTCGTTTTGTATTAGCTCGGCGAGAAGTTTGGTTTGGTTTTCTCGGTTTTCTGGGAAGTGGAATTCGTTTCTTTGTTTAGAGTTGATTGTTGTTTTGGCGGTGGCTATTTTGATGTAGGGGTTGTACGTGGCTTTTAGAGGGTAGACTTTGTAGGGGACTCCGATTTTTTCAATACCTGCAAACGTATTTTTTTGTACGTCAATTGTTGGTGCAAATTCTTCTTTGATGTCAATTATTGGTTTTTGGGCGACTTTTTCAAGTTGTGTTTTCTGAGCTTGTTCAAGTATTTCTTTTAAGCGTCGAATTTCTGAGTCACGTCTTGCAACCCAAGCAGGTGACCAGATGCGGTGAATTTGCCAACCAAGTTGCCGTAGAACCTGTTCGCGTAATCGGTCACGGTCTCGTGTGCTGCTGCTTGATTTGTATGTGTTTCCATCACATTCTATTCCGAGCAAAAAGTTGCCTGGGTTAACTGGGTCAACAACGCCAATGTCAATTCTGTAGCCGCTGCACCCTACTTCTGGAATAATATCGTAACCCAGTTTCTTTATTTCAGCTACCACGTCTTCGTTGATGGCTGAGTCAAAAGCACCTCCTTTTGATTTGTCTAATTGGATTTCTGGTCCATGCTCAGCATAATCGAGGTAGTTTTGCAGCGTTTGTACTCCTAAGGCTTGGATATCTTTGTTTATGTCCTGTGACTTTATGGAAGTTATCAGGACAACTTTTTCCCTTGCTCGGGTAACAGCAACGTTTAAGCGTCGTTCGCCTCCTGGCTTGTTTAATGGGCCAAAGTTCATCGTCATTTGTCCTCGCTGGTCAAAACCGTATCCCACGCTAAAGAAAATGACGTCACGTTCGTCTCCCTGCACGTTCTCAAGATTCTTCACAAAGAAACCTTCCAAACGGTCTTCTTTGAAGAAGTGTTCGAATTCGGGTTGTTCTTTAAGTTTATTTTCTATGGCTTCTTCAACAGCTTCCATTTGGGCTATGCTGAAGGTAACGACTCCAAGTGTTTTTTTGGGGTAGTTCTTGAAGTGTTCGAAAACAAGGTTTGCGACTTTTTCAGCTTCTTTAGGGTTATTTCGTTTGCCGCCTCGGTCATAAATGCCTTCTGGTACGTGAACTAGTTTTACGCCTAAACTGCCAGTTTGGCTTCTAGCCGCAGGAAATGTTATCATGGTGTCGTCGTAGAAGCGATGATTTGAAAATGCAATTAACTCTTCGTGTTTGCTACGATAGTGCCACCTTAAGGTTTTAACTGGCAATCCGATGCCTAAACACTCATCTAGTATACTGTCGAAAACTTCCACTTCATCGTCGTTGAGTTCGTCCCAATCTACGTCATCAAGCAGGTTTTTCTGAAAAAACGAAGTGGGCGGCAACTGCTTATTATCGCCTGCAACAACAACTGTTTTTCCACGGTAGATGGCACCAATGGCGTCTTCTGGTACAAGTTGGGATGCTTCGTCGAAGAGAACTATGTCGAATTTTTTATCAGGTGGGAGGAACTGGCTGACGGAGATAGGGCTCATTAGAAGGCAAGGCTTGAGTTTTACGAGCAGGTTGGGTATTTTTTGCATTAGAGTACGTATGGGCATTAGTCGACGTTTCTTGGCTGCTTCTTTTAGAAGTATATTAGCTTCGGAATCGGCGGCTTGGATGAGGATATCCTGGGGTTTTCGGCTGTTAGCTGCTTCAATAACCATGCTGGAGGTGAGATGGATCAAGTCTTGGTCGAGCTTTCGGAAGTCAAAAATCAGCTGCTCATGGTTCTCCCTTCGGAATCTACCCAACTTCTGGTCTTCATTGTAGAGGTAATTAATCCATTCCTGATAAACACCCTTTCGAAAAACATCGACTAAATCGGCAGCAGAAATATGCTGATCAACTAAGAGGCTAAAGAATTGGTCCAAATTACGTAATGCAAAGCGGTTTTTGGCGTCTTTGAAATCAATCCAAACCTGTACATCATCAACACGATCGCGAAGAGCTTGGATGCGATCTATTATAACTTCAATTTCTAACTTCTCTAACAGTTGGTTTCGGTATTTCATTTCGGTTTCGAAACGTTTTCCAAAATCTGCCAGAACCTTAAGTGAAACGTCTCTTCGTTGGGTTAGTTCAATGCTGGATGGTGCTGCGGCTGGTCCTTTAGCGGCAAAGTCAGCAAAAGCCTGCGGCACAGGAATATCGATGAATGCTACCCGTACTTTTTTACACCATTCAATTACAGCGAGGATATCTTGCCAGTTGGTCTCTAATTCTTGAAATCGTCTGCCAAATTTTTCTTGGAGTTGAATTTTTTCGTCAACGATTTGGGCTTCTTTTTTCCGAATTTCTTCAGCGTTCTTGAGGTCTTGGATTAGTTGTTTGTAGGTTTGGGGTTCCTGAGTTGATGTACTCAAGGTGTCTTTGGTGAGTTCATTTAGTGGATTAAGTTGTTTGTCTGTTTCGATTGCCCACTCCTCAAACATCGACAAAGAGGTCTGTGTGATGGGTGAATCCGAATTTGGCATCTTTTGTGGAATTAAGTGGCTCTAAATCTTTAGTTTGCTGCTCCCATTTACCAACGGATTCCTGCAAATCCAATCCTAAATTCTTAATCATAGGTGAGGGGTTTGACGAACTGGTGAGTAATTTAATGAGTGCCTCGGGAATTTGTGTTCCCCATGAGAGTTTTCTTATTTCGTCCACTAACGCGAGAGCTTTCTCCGCACCCTGGAAGTCTGGTCGTGTCATATGGTAATAGTGACCCATCAAGGTCTGGACATTTTCAGCGGAAGCCTCAATTTTTGAATACAACTTTTTGACGTTGCGGGCATCAATAAGGTCTTGTTGGATTGTTCCAGGAACTTTACCGTTGTTAGCTAACCGAGCAATCTGCTTTTGGTCGTTACGGTAGGTTGAATTGAAGATTTTCAAGGCACTTCGGTATTCAACAATGTATCTTTCAATGAGTCCATCGAGGTCTAATTCGTAAAAGCCATCGCTGTAGATTTCTTCTAGCCGATTTTTCATTAGATTGTATTCATGGTAGAGTTGTTTGGTTTTTGAAACTGTTTCTTGGACTTGTTCAAAGTACTTAGCGTCAAACCATTCTGGTTCGGGCCTGTCAGTAGCAAAACACAAGAGCGCCACATGTGAGAGCTGCTTTAGCTGCGTTATTGTTAAGTCGTCGTTGTTTAAGCCGAGGAGTGAGGTAAGTTGTTGGGATATTTCTTGCCATTTACGTGAAACCAACAGAGTACTTTTGATAAAAGCTAAAAGCTTTTCACGTTTTGCTAAACATTCGTCCTCTTCAACGTTGACTGCTGGAAGCATCTTGCCCAACGCTGAAACCGCTTGCTGCAATTCAACTGATCTGTTTATTGCCAAGTTGAAGAGCGTAGGATTGTAGTGTGCCATGAGATTGGCTCGGGTGTTCTTAATCCAAATGCTCGTTTCAAGGTATGTTTGGGCTTCGCTTAAGAGGTCATCAATGGCAGCGGTGGTTAACCAGTATGTTTCTGGCTTGGGGCTTTCTAAGAGTAGTTTGCTGATGTCGAGGAGCCATTGTATCCGCGCGAATGTTTCTGGCTGAGACACACCTAGTTTAACAGAAAAGTCTTCTGTTTCTAGTTCGAGACCGTTTAGGGTTTCGTTTATGCCCTCGAGAGTTGTGAGGAGTTCACTTCTGATTTCAAGGTTGTATTTGTCTGCACGATAACCAAGCCATGGAAAATCTGGTTCCGCGATTACTTGCCAAACTTTGCTTAGTTGTGAGACGAGTTCTTCATGTTCGCGCATCTTTTGGGGTGTAAGAGTCCCAATTTCAGTTAAGCCAATAGGCACAAATGGTACTCGCTCAAGGCTTGAGATTAAACTCAGAACCTCATAGACGCTCCGTTGCAGGTACGGTCGCTTTTCATGCAAGGCGGTGACGTAGCCATTTAAGGCTTCACGGTACTCAATGATCTGATCAAACTCATGTGCCAAAGGAAGCTTTCGTGGAATGATATTCTCGTCTAAACTGCGTTTAAGTTCCGCCACAACCTGTTGTTTGTTGGCTTTGCTACTGTGAAGTTCGAGGCAGAAATGCGCCAAACCCACTTTGCTAAGTCGCTTATAGACGACTTCTAGAGCAGCCATTTTGTCGCTGACAAAGAGCACGCTTTTGCCATTGGCAATGCATTCAGCGATGATGTTTGCGATTGTCTGGCTTTTGCCGGTGCCTGGCGGTCCTTTCATGACAAAGCTTTGGCCGCGCATTGCAAATTGAATGCTTACGCGTTGGCTGCTGTCGGCGTCGAGGACTTGATAGGTTTTGGCTGGTACCTCTATCTTGTCGACGTCTTTCTCGTCAGGTAAGCCGTTCAGGATTAGGTTGTCTTCTTTTATGCCTGCAATTGCCCTGATGATTGGGTGTTGGGTAACTAAAGCTGCATTTGACTCCAAATCCTTGTAAATTACCAACTTCTGAAAAGAAAACAGCCCTATATCAATGGATGACTCAGTATTCCAACCCATTTCTGCAACCGTTTGGTCTACTAATTTGTAGTATTCTGCCAGTTTCTGTTCTTCCCATTCTTCCGGCAGGGATGGCAATTCGATTTTGTAATCGTTCTTAAGCTTCACCTGCAGAGCAGGGTTTAGGACGGCTTCATCTTCTACAGGAGGAACAGCGATTGTGTATGGTTGGTGAATGGTATCCCTTGATAACTCTAAAGGCACAAGGATTAATGGAGATTGGACGTTTTCTTTTGTTTCTGCATCAACCCAGTTTAAGGTGCCGAAGGCTCCGTGAAGTATGCGAACACCACGTTCCATGTAATCAAGATGCGAACGAGCTTGCAAGTTCTTAAGTTTTCGTTCAAGCTCCAGCCGACCTAAGCTTCCACTTACCAACTGGTTTGCTGTGGGGCGTTTAGATTCTTCAGGGGTTGTTGTTGCTTTAACTGGGATCTTTACTGTTTTAACGTTAGCTTTCCCTGATTTGACGTTGCTTTTGTTTCTGGCTTCTGGATTCTCTTGAGTTTCTGGTTTTTGAGCTTCTTCCTGTGGAGAAAAAAACTCCAGCCGATTCTTCTTTAAGACGAGAATATCAAATATTTTCTGAGGGTCAGGTTGAGTGATAGGTAGGTTTCCATGTTTACTTTTACGGAAATAAAGTAGGTTATTTCTTCTTGAGAGATCAATTAATCGTGATTTCCAATCTTCAACACGTTTCATTGGCAATGAAGCAACTGGTTCAGTCATTTTCAGCCACGTTCACACGGGTATAAGTTAGCACTATTGTATGTATGATTGTTTAATACTTACGGTAGTTTCAAACGGGATCAAACAATCAGTTTTTAAATTTTTAGGGACTAATAGAGTCAGTTGATACCATTTGCATGGTTTATTGCATCCAAAATTACCTGCTTTACATTGTCTAAACCTATTTTTCTTGTTTCCAGAATTTTGAGGTCTATATTAGAATCTTTGAGGTCTTGCACACATTTTTCTGCGTCTCCGCAGGTGTCCAAGAGTACGATGCCCTTGATTCCGCTGAACATATTTGCAAATGCTGCTTCGTCAACGCCTTCTTTTAACATTTGTTCCTTTGCATGTTTGAAGAATCCAATCATCCCAGGTCCCATAAACATCAAGTTATGTTCGGGGTCAGCTTCAAAAAACTTGCCTTTTCCACCAAGCTGACAGTCGATACAATTAACTGCGTCCACTTTTGATATGCCATATTCCTCGGCTAATTTTTTCATTTCGTTATCTTGACCAAGACATAGGTCACCGTAAACCAGCACTATTTTGTCTTGGTATCTTTTCAGGGTTTGTTCCAGAACTTTACGCAAATTGTTCTCTAGCGCAGTGTAATCGATGTGGAAGAATTTGCTCACATAAACCACATCAACATCTAAGTTGCCTTGTTTTTGGAGTTGCTGGATTTCTTCTTTTAGGACACTACAGGCGACTAGGCAAATCGTGGATTTTTCTTTCAACGCTTTTCAGCTTCAATGAAGCCTAAGTAGCTATTGGCAATAAAGCTTTTCTACAGTTCCCAAAAAGACCAAATAAGATTTCAAGTGAGATTCATATGTTATATGTAAAATCAGAGGTTTGAAACAGTTACCTCTTTCTCCAACTTCCAAAACATCTTTTCCGTCTCTACTGTGCGGGAAAAAGCTGTGTGATAGAAGAAGAAGGGTTGCGATTGCATTTTGATGTGCTTGGTTTGGGTTGCTTTTCTCTTTTGGGGTTTGGGTTGGTTGCTGTTTGAAGAAAAAAAGGGGTTGGATAAGGTTAATCTTCTTCTTCCATTACCTATTTGGCATTTTAAAAAGTTTAGTTTGGGTTGATTTTGCCTTTTGGGGCTTGAAATGTCTGCTGATTAAAATGCTAAAAAGGATTTGGATACGGAAAATCTTCTTCTTTTATTACCTATTTATAGGTTTAAAACATGAAAATAGATTAAAACAATGAAATAATTTGAATATTTGCTAGTTTATTGTTATGCCTATTTTTTGGGTGTATTGCATATCAATTTGGGCTTTTTTGAGTTTTTTATGGGCATTTTGCCTCGATCGCGTTATCGATACATATTGCCGCCAAATGAGCCGCATCCGTGCGATAAATATGGGTGCCCGCGAGAAGCCAAATACAAACTTGGCAATAGTTACTACTGCGACGACAAAGCAGTCAGTGACTTTAGAGAAATCGCCAAAACCTGCAAAAATGAAGGCTTTGAGTTTGTTAGATTTAGCGACGAAAAAAGTAGCTAGCTAAGGAAGAGAAAACAAAAAAAGAGCTTAGGTATTATCGGAAGTGTCTATGGTTTGAAGCAGTACCTTGGCCACTGCGGCCACTTCTGCGGAGTGCTACATGTTCCGAAATCCAAGTTTAATTCCATACCTATCTGAAGCTGTTCCTGTGTTGTGCTCTGTATCATTCCAGGGATTTTTAAGCCGTTCTCTAACTCCACTATGCCCACGGCATAAGGCGTTAAGGCTTGGAACTGTTCAGGAGCAATACTGATAACAGTGTAAGTGAGCAGTTTGCCTTTTCCAGAAACTGCAATCCACTCAAACTGTTGAGAAAAACAGTTATCGCACAGTGGACGTGGTGGTAGATGGATTTTTCCACATTTTAGGCATTTTCCAGCCATCAATTTCTGTTGCCCCAAGAACTTATAGAACTGCTCAATCGTGAAGGGCTGGTTTGGGATCATTTCTGTGCACTCCTGTAAATGTGAACTGCCGATGTTGCTCCTGAACCGCCAACATTGTGGCTTAAGCCGACTTTTGCGTCTTTTATTTGGCGGTTGCCCGCTTGACCGGTCAATTGCAGATATATTTCGTATGCTTGAGCGGTACCTGTTGCACCAACTGGGTGGCCTTTAGCTTTTAAGCCTCCGCTGGTGTTAACTGGGATTTTTCCGCCAAGACGTGTTTCACCGCTTTCAATGAATTTTCCGCTTTTGCCCACTTCGCAGAAGCCGAGGTCTTCGTATGCCATGAGTTCAGCGAAGGTGAAGCAGTCATGAACTTCAGCTAGGTCTAAGTCTGTGGGTTTGAGTTGCGCCATTTCATAGGCTGTTTTTGCAGCTAGTTTTGTGGCGTTTAGCGATGTTAAGCTTTTACGTTCGTACAAGCCGATGGTGTCACTGGCTTGTCCGCTGCCAACGATGTGAACTGGTTGGTCAGTATATTTACGAGCAAGTTCAGGCTTAGTTAAGATTATGCAGCTTGCGCCATCAGTTATCAGGGAGCAATCGTAGAGTTTAAGGGGCCACGCAACATACCTCGACGCCATAACGGTTTCTAATGAAATCTCTTTTTGCATGTGAGCTTTAGGATTCAGGCTTCCGTGGTAGTGGTTTTTTACGGCTACCAGAGCAATTTGCTGCTCTGTGGTGCCGTAAGCATGCATATGAGCTGTAGCCATCAAAGCGAACAACCCTGGAAAAGTTATGCCGTGCCACTGCTCAAACGGGTAATCAGAGGCCATAGCCAAATACTCTGTAACCTCGGCAGTGGTGCGATGCGTCATTTTTTCAACACCACCAACAACAACCACATCAGCTAATCCAGATAAAACAGCGTAAATTCCTGACCTCAACGCCGCGCCTGAAGACGCACATGCCGCTTCAGTTCGAATAGCTGGGATACCAGTTAATCCTGCCCAATCCGCGATAGCGCTGCCGGTGTGCCCTTGATGCTCATATGCTTCTCCCATATGCCCAATGAACATTGCTTTAATGTCACTTTTAGGTTCCAGTTTGGGGCACCGCATAAACGCTTCATATGCAGCTTCACTGAAAATTTCCCTAGCCAGTAAACCTTCGTGTTTGCCGAATTTGGACATGCCAGCGCTGATTATGCTGACAAGTGGTTTCCCATTCAAACCCACAGTACCTCTTTAGTAACTATACATTGATGCCAAGCCACAATAAAAACCTACAACTAAACAAGCAATCAACAAACCTCCTTTTCCAGCCGTTCCCAGTCGCAACAAAGCCGAATAGTGTCGCACGCTACCGCATCCTGCAAACAAACCAAACCCTAAAGAGCAAAAGCCGCCCAAACCAAGCTTATCAAAAATGCAACTGCAACTCATCTTCTATCACACAAAAAAAAGAGGAAAGAATCGAAAAATGAAGAGCCTTATGGGGTAAACTAAAGCCCGAATACATAAATTCTTAGAGCCAAAACAGGCACCACCAAAACCAAACCGAACAGGGCAGCCGTCACAGTCATCACCCGCAAAGCCTTCGGAATATGTTCATGTGATATTCCGTGATCATCGCCCAAGCGTGTAGTAGCCTTGTTTTTCAAGTTGGATGTTTAGGGCGCCTGCCATTGCGGAGATTGTGTAGCCAGCGTTAGGACTTGCAGTCTTGTGTTTATCGCGTTGTAGGATACGATAAGATTCTCGCCAGTTCTCCCGCAAAATAAACGCCGCAGCAACCATCAAATAAGCCGTCACCCGCGCAGGAATATAATTGGTTATGGTATCCATTTTGGCTGAGAACCATCCGATGTTTTTGAATTCAGCGTTCTTGTAGCCAACCATCGAATCTAAAGTATTAATTACGCGGTAAGCAAAGGCGCCTGGAACCCCAAATAAAGCATAAAAGAAGAATGGTGCAGTTATTCCGTCAGTAGTGCTTTCGGCGATGGATTCGACGGCTGCAGAAATAATCTGGCGTTCATTGAGGCTGTTTGGGTCACGCCTAACAATGTAGGGTAACCATTTTCGTGCGCCAGCTAAATCGTTTTGTTTTAGTGCTCTTGCGATGGGTTTGGTGTATTGTCCCATACCTCTGATTGCGAAAGTTGCTTTGAACAAAAATGCGCCAACGATGATGTAAAGTATTTCTCCATATGGCAATGTTCTAAGCCAAAAAAGCAGCGCAAACACTGGAAACGCAACTATGAGAATGATGGCTAATGCCATTAAGACACCGTTTGCTTTCTCAACCCGCGGATTTGGGTTTTTCAATTTGCATTTGAGGTAGGAAATCATTTTGCCGATGCCGATGGTTGGGTGAATCCTGTCGGGATACTCCCCAAAAACCAAGTCAATCAAGAAAGCTAAAGCAAAAATCAGGACAGAATCAATGAGCAATGAAAGATTAAGGGTAAACATAGGTCACGACTCAAACTGCTTTAATTATACCCTTAAATGCTTCTATCAACCGCTCATTCTCCACGTGAGTTTTAACTGCAACCCGAATGTAAAACTCATCAAGCCCTTTAAATGAGGTGCAGTCGCGAATGAGAATGCCCTGCTTTAACATTTTGTTTTTTATTTCTGAAGCGGTTAAACCTGACTTCCGTACGTCGATGAAGAAGAAGTTTGCATCTGGAGTAGAAAACTTGAACGACCCAAATTTCCCCAACTCGCCCTGTAACCACGCTTTCTCTTTTTTGATAAGCTCACGCGTCACTCGAAGGTGCTTTTCATCCTTCAATGCAGCGACAGCAGCCGCCTGCGCCAAACAGTTAACATTCCAAGGAATCTTTGCACAAGACAGCACACTGATGATTTCTTCATTGGCGATGCCGTAACCGACCCGCAAGCCTGTTAAACCAAAAATCTTGGTAAAAGACCGCAAAATAAACAGGTTAGGGTACTTGTTGATTTTACCTATCATTGTTAGTGCTTTTTCATTCTCCACAAACTCCAAAAAGTCCTCATCGAGAAAAACAAAGATATCCTGTTCCAGAGCCACCTCAATGATTCTCTTTAGTGTTTCTTGTGGAATAAGTTTGCTAGTTGGGTTGTTTGGGTTACAAAGAAAAACCAGTTTGGCATCAGCCAGTTCACGTTCGAATTCATTTGCCTCTACGTTGAAAGTTTTTCCCAATTTGACAAATTTTGGTGATTCCCCAGTTTTTCGAACTGCACTCTCGTATTCACCGAAGGTTGGCGCAGGAATCACCGCCTTGTCACCTTTTTTGAGGAAAACCTCAGTAAACAGGTACATGAGTTCTGTGGAACCATTCCCAATAACAACGTTGACTTTGCTTATTTCGCTAAAGTGTTCTGCAATAACTTGCCGAAGTTCATTGGAATTTGAGTCGGGGTAAGCTGCAATTTGGCTGAAAGCTTCTTTTATGGCTTCAAGCGCTTTTTTGGATGGACCCAGTGGGTTCACGCTTGAACTAAAATCCAAAATGTTCTGTGGCAAAAACCCGCTTTCCTCTGCGGCACCTAGAACTTCTGCGCCGTGAATACAGGGTTTTAGATTTCTAACATTATCCCTGATTAGGCTTTCAATGGGTTTCATTGTTCTTTTCCTTCAGCTAGGCCGCTAAATTCAATGGTTTCTTGCTGACGTAAATCATATAAATGTTTGGTTGGATGTTCCATCCAAAAGAATTTACCAGCAAAAGGGTTTTTGAACAAGTTAAACAATGGTATTATAAGACATTTTATTCAGGTAGATGCAGATGAGTGAAAAACTAGACAAACACAAAATTCAAGAATTAAGAGAAATGGTAAAGGAAAAAAGATCCGACCAACCAGTTGAAAAAGTTCTCGCCATCTTCTGCGAACGTCACTCCCTTACCATGAGTACATGTCGATATTACTATAACGTATTAGTTGAAAATGGCGATATTAAAGAAAAATAACTTTAAGTTTTAAGCGCTCAATTACTCTATAAGGGCTCACATTGAATGAACTTGTCTTCATAGGCTTAGGATTAAACGATGAAAAAGGCATAACCATTAAGGGTTTAGAAGAAACCAAAACAGCAGACACCGTTTTTATGGAAACCTACACGAGTCGCATGCCCGATTTCAGTCTCCAACGGTTTGAGTTGATATGCGGTAAAAAAGTTCAATTGGTTACAAGGCAAACGCTTGAAAATGAAAACGGGACTCTAATTTTGCAGGCAGCAAAGGCGGGGAAAACAGTTTTTCTTGTTCCAGGAGACCCCTTCATCGCCACAACCCACGTTACCCTACGGATTGATGCAGAAAAACAAGGAATAAAAA
This sequence comes from Candidatus Bathyarchaeota archaeon, assembly GCA_963818655.1. GTDB lineage: Archaea > Thermoproteota > Bathyarchaeia > Bathyarchaeales > Bathycorpusculaceae > Bathycorpusculum. The sequence goes on along the minus strand of CAWFTD010000002.1, from coordinate 104,549 downwards.
CCCGCATAATACACGGAACATCCATCATGTCCGCAATAATAAGCCTATCAGGATTGCACAACTATAAATTTGGAAAAACCGTGACTGTGCCCTTTCCAGAGAATTTTTCAGAAACACCCTATAACGTCATCGACCAAAACAAAAAGAACGGTTTGCACACACTTTGCCTTTTAGATTTGAAGACTAAAGAAAACCTATTCTTATCCATAAATCAAGCCGTAATGATGCTGCAAGAAGTTGAACGCAAAAAGAAAAATAGCGTAATTACCCCCGACACGGTTGCAGTTGGAATCGCAAGAGCAGGCAGCAACAACCCCACCTTAAAAGCCGATTTCGTAAAAGACTTAACTAAATTTGATTTCGGGGAACCTCCTTTTAGCCTGATTTTTCCAGGGGATTTGCATTTTATGGAAGTTGATTCATTGATTGCTTTTGCTGGTGCTCCAGCGGAGTTTCGGAGGCTAGCAAAATGAGCCTAGAAACACTAGCCACCAAGTACATTTCCATGGCAGAGAAAGTCTTCAGCAAACTCAAACGGACTAAAACACCAATCAGTTTAACTGAGGAGATGGTGGCTTCTGTTTTGAGTTATGCTAATGATTATTTGGAGGATGCAAAGTATTATAAGGCTCAAGGCAACCTTGAAACCAGCTTAACTTCAGTAGCTTACTGTGAAGGGATACTTGACTCGTTAAGATTAATTGGTGCTGTGAATTTCGAATGGCCATCAAACCAAGAAAAAAAGTTGTCTTAGCTTCAGGCGTCTTTGACCTGCTGCATCTGGGTCATGTGCGGTTTTTGGAAGAAGCCAAACAGGCAGGCGGAAAAAACGCAAAGCTCATAGTTATCATTGCACGAGACAGCACCGTAGAGAAGATTAAAGGCAAAAAACCCATAATGTCTGAAGACCAACGTTGCACGTTGGTGGAGTCCTTGAAGGTAGTTGACAAGGCAGTTCTTGGCTTCGAAGACTTCGACATCGGCGAAGTTATTGATAAAATCAAGCCAGATGTAATTGCATTGGGCTACGACCAAGCTGAAATGGAAACTGCAGTCCAAACTTACATTACTATGCATAAACTCCCCGTTGAAGTTGTCAAGATTGGCAAATTTGGGAAGAATGCTTTAGATAGTTCATCTAAGATTAAACAAAAAATAATCGATAAACTCTCCAGATAAAGGTTACACTTATGGGTTGCGAGAAGTATAAACCAACATACATTCTAATCGCAATAAACGTAGCAGTCTTCATTTACACTGCTATACTAAGTGGAAACGCCTTTCAAACAAATATCAACGTACAAGCACAATGGGGACAATATAATCTTCTGGTTTTCAACGGTCATTACTACCAACTTTTAACCTCGATGTTCATCCACGCATCCATATTTCACCTTGTCGGCAACATGCTCTTCTTGCTTATTTTCGGTTTGCGAGGAGAAGAAATGTTTTCCCTACCAGAATTCCTCACAGTCTACATTGCAGGCGGTCTATTTGGAAACGTGCTTTCTTTGGTGTTCGGTCCCGACTTCATCTCTGTTGGTGCCTCAGGAGCCATTTTCGCGTTGTTTGGTGCAGCCGTAATCTATGGAAGGCGATCAGTGCGACAATCAATTCTCGGAGCGCTGGTTTATGCGTTCTTCCTATTCTTCATAAACACGGGTGATAACGTGAACATTTTGGCACACTTAGGTGGACTAGTTTTCGGTTTGATGCTCGGCTACTTCATTGCAACAAGACGTAAACCTGACCACCAAGAAAAGCCTCGGAATCCATATTCAGTTGCTATGCCGTTCTAGTTGCTTTGTGTGTAAACTTCAACTTTTACTTTGTTGCCATCTTTTAGGCAGAGCGCTTTTCGCAGGCGAACTGGCGCTATTATTTCAAGCACCGAAGTGTCATAGTGACTGCGTAAAGCCGTTACTAATGCACCTTTAACTTCGTTGTTGATAAAGGCGGGGTAACATTTCACTAAACCAAAAGTGCGATCTTCGTTTTGGAAGCCTTTAATTTCAACTGCGGGGTAGGCGTCCAATTCCATTCGGGTCTTGATGTCATAATCCGATGATAATTTCAAGTTGAGTGTGCCGGGGTAGGGTTCAAAACCTAATTTTTCAGCAATCTGTTTTCGGTAAGACTCTTTTCCTATGTAGTAAGCGCCTTCGCCTAACCCAGTAAAAACTGTTCCTTCCAAAGTCACTGAAGGGGGATAAGTTTTCTCCATTAAAATCTTGAGACCCAAATACAATTTCTGCAGCTCCCTTATGCCCTGCTCTTCAATTTTTATTAAGCTACCATCAGGAGATATGTTTCGCTGCACCCAGCCTTTTCGCTCGAGCTCAATTAGGTAACGTGAAGATGTTTGCTGGGAAATTCCAGTCTTCTTCGCTAAGTACTCGGTTGAGATTTTCGCTGTCCGCCTATAGGCACCCATTTCGGCGAGTTTTAGGAGCAAATAGAGGTGTTGCCAATACTGCTTTTCAGTCAACGCGTGGTTCTCCAGTGAATTAGAAAATGAAGGTTGGATATTTAAGCGGCTCGAAACCCTACCGCTAATAATTATAACTTGCATCGCATAAACTGAAGATAGGCCACTTGACTTTCAAGGAAATATAGTTTCTGTTATTCAAGTCATAGCATTAATCTTGCTTGTAATAGGAGTCTATCCTTACAGAATAAGAACTAAGAATAGAAACCTCATAATCCATGGGTTTTTCTGTATTGTAGCGATTAGCTTAAACCTTGCCACCGTGCTTTCCTTGATGATTCCTGTTTTCAGTAATAATTTGGTTTCTATCGGCAATTTGTCTTTTGTTCAGTCAGCAGTTGTTTGGTTACACGCTGTCTTAGGAATCATAGCTATCATGTTAGGTTTGATCATAATTTTTTCATGGGTAACTCATCCTTTGGGAGAACTTGGGTGTTCAAAAATGTGGAGACTAATGATACCCACTTTCGTGATTTGGGCTTTTGTATTAGTTCTGGGATTAGCAATACATATTTACAACATAATTTAGCCCATGGTTTGTCTAAAAACAGTATTTGCGAAACCTAAGGTTTAAACAAAAATGAGAAACCCCCAAATAGGAAACATAGAAAAGACTAATGGAAAGGTGTAGAGAGCGGTTAAATCACCAACAAAAACCATTTGAAACCAAACCACTTAATTTGCGCACCCATAATATAGTATTGGGCTACGAGGAGAGCTTAACGGTAAACGTTTTTGATGAAATGGGCGTGTACTGGGCAGAGATAGCGGACCATAACCAAACTGAAAAACAACTGCAATTCCTAAAAGACCACTTCAAGCCCGATGGATACGTTTTGGATGTTGCTTGTGGAACAGGGCGGCACATGATTCCTTTAAGCCAACAAGGGTATGGAATGGTGGGTTTGGATGTTTCAGCGAATCTTCTCAAAATCGCCAAACAACGTTCCAAAGAAATTCAACTCGTCAGGGGCGATATGAGGTTCTTGCCCTTTAAACCTCAAGTGTTCGCGGGCGTGATTAGTATGGATACAAGTTTTGGTTACTTGCCTTCTGAGGCGGATGATAGTGTTACATTGGTTGAAGTAAAAAGAGTGCTAAATCAACGGGGCGTTTTTGTTATCGATGTTTTTAACCGAGAAGAATTAACCCGCAAATACCAAAACAAAAGTCTCCCGACCAAATGGAAAGAATATCCTAGCTTTTTCTTGCTTCAAAAACGAACGGTAAGCCCCAAGGGGGAGTGGTTATGGGATTTATGGACCATTGAAGATAAGGCGGACAGCCGATTATCGATTTTTGAACATGCTGTACGTTTGTATGAGCGAGGTAAGCTTGAAAGAATGTTGGAAAAGGCAGGTTTTGCGGTCAAAAAGGTTTATGGCGGGTACGAAGAAGAAAACTTTAGCCCTGAATCTTCAAGGCTTATCCTCGTGACTTTCGCAAAATGAATTTTGGTCGGGTCCTTCCAAGGATGGTTGCTTTTTGTTAGCGCATAAAAGTTATAAGTGCCCGTAAAGAGAGAATGAAGAATCAGATAGTGAATAAGCATGAACGCTTGGAAACTTCGGTTTTCTATGGCTGCAACTTTGGCAGCGATTTTCGGTTTAACCACGTTGGTTTTTGCAGTTGTCTTAACTTGGGCTGGAGTAGGTTTTAGCCTTTTAACTATAGGGTTATTTGTGATAGGGCTCAACGTAGCTCAGTGGTTGCTGTCACCGTACCTTGTAGGCTGGATTTACAAAGTTAAAGAAATGCCGCAGAACGAAAACCTCCAAGTTCACCAGATGGTCTCAGATTTGAGCCGAAAAAGTGGAGTTTCCAGACCAAAACTCATGCTATCACAAATTCCCCTCCCCAACGCATTCGCCTACGGTTCGCCTTTAACGGGCAGCCGCGTTGCCGTAACTCAGGGACTCCTACAGAACCTTGACGAAGGAGAAGTCGAAGCAGTCATAGGACACGAACTTGGACACCTAAAACACCGCGACGTACAAGTCATGATGGTAGTTTCCTTCCTCCCAGCCCTATTCTATTACATCGGTTACTCTATGATGCTATCTGGAATGTTCGGCGGCAGCACAGACCGCAAAAACGGAGGCGGCGGAAACAACGCATTATTCGGCATCGCGTTCATGGCTTTCTCGTGGGTTCTAACCTTATTCACGCTTTACCTAAGCCGTTTGAGGGAATATTACGCTGACAGACACAGCGCTTTGGTAGTTGAAAACGGCGCCCAAAAACTCTCCACGGGCTTGGTAACCATCGTGCAAGAAAGTAAACGCGTTGGCAAACCAAACAAAGATGAAAAGAAAAACAACAGTTCCTATAAAGCTCTTTTCATCGCGGACCCTGATCGCGCAATCGCAGACTCAGCAGAACTAAATGCAAACCGTATAACAAACAAGCAAGACCTGCTAAGAGAAACCCTAGCAAAGCAACCTACATCTGTTGACAAATTTGCTGAAGTCTTCTCAACTCACCCAAACATAATTAAACGGTTGCGGGTTCTTCAGGAAATCAGTCAAAACCCGCCGAACGCGTAACTAAAACAGCATGGTCTCGCTTTTGTTGTTTAGGAATGGGTTGGTTCTTTTTTCTTCTCCAATCATTGAGGTCTCGCCATGTCCTGGGTTCACCAGTAAGTAATCGGGTAAACTGGTGAGTTTCTCTAAAGATGCAGCCATATCGCTCATGGAGCCTTCTGGAAAATCGGTTCTGCCGATTCCACCTGCAAACAATGTATCTCCAGTAAAAATGAGGTGTTCGCCTACAAGGCATATGCTGCCAGGTGTGTGTCCGGGTGTATGCATAACTTGGAGGGTTTCACTTCCGCAATGCAGAAAGGTACCTTCATTTAACATGACCTCAGCGGGAAACTTGCCCTTCTCGTCTCTTTTGATGAAATGGATGTCTAAAGGGTGAATGCAGACTGGAACGTTATATTTTTCTTGGAAGACAGTGTTGCCCTTTACGTGGTCTGAGTGCCCATGAGTGTTAACGATAAATTTTACTTTCAAATTGGCTTCCTCTATGTACTCAAAGATTGGTTGAGCTTCAGAAGAAAAGTCAAGACCTGGGTCAATTACGATGGCTTCTTTTGTGTCTGGGCAACTTGCCACATAACAATTAGTTGATAGCATACCCACGGTGAAAGTCTCAACAAGCATTCTAATCACAAGTAGATACTAATTGAAGTTGGAAAAAAATATTTGCCCGCTCAATCAATTAAATGTCACAGATTAAGCTTAAGAAAAGGACAGCAGTATCCGTTGAAAAACACAAAATAACTAAAAACTTGGTTTGTCGCTCAGTTCTCTAATCCCTGTTGGAAACCGGTAACTTTAATGGTGCTACCACATTTATTGCAACTTATCATTAATTCCGCTAGCTCGTCGTTTACAACTTTGGTATCTAAGATTTGGTAGTTCTCTTCCGACTCGTCATCTGGCGATATCGATAATCCGCACTTAGGGCACTGGAATGAACCATCGCCTTCAACACTAGCCAAGTCAATCTTGTACGTCGAAGCTTTTTTGTCCAGCTTTTTCATCATTGTTTTTCTTCACTCTTAATTTCTTTAAATTTCCATGACCTTTTTTATTAAATAACAATTATGAATTTAAATTCAGTATACCGAATTCATTTAAAAGTGTGACGCAAGAAAAGGGAAAAAGTTTTGTTTTGTTCATTATCCTTTTTTTATATCTCTGCTTCTTTTTCAAAGTTTTCAGGCGAAATATAATCGCCATACTTCTCTTTAGCTTCGAGCAACCGTTGACGTTGTAGATAAAGCAAGCCGAACATTTCTAGTGGTGTATCAGTGACGTTTTCTTGATAGAACCGTTGCACTCGTTCGATTTTTGATAGGTTTTCTGGGACACGTATGGTGAATTGTTTGATGTAGTCTTCTTTAACATAGTTTTTGCCGAGTACTTGTTTGAAAAGTTTCTTGAGGTCTTCGTATTTCGGTATGTATCCAGTTGGTGTTTTTAGGGCAGCGACTTCGTTGTGAACGCGTAGTTCCATCCATTTTATCCAAACATGCTTATCTTGGGGGCTGTTGAGGTATTTTCCGTTGCCGACTTCTTTTAAGAAATAGTTAACTCCGAAAACGATTGGTTGCTTTTTGAGTTTTCGCCCGAACTCCAAGTTGTTGTGAACGTTCTTGCCCATTGGAATTGAGATGAAGTCTTGGATGCTCATCATGTTAATTTCTGGAACGCCTTCTTTGCCTATGGTAGCGAACGTGGTTTCTGTTTCTAGTGAGGCACCGTATGCGACTATGCCGTGGTCCCAACTGAAGCTTTGTTGCACAGGCACGTAAGCCTTAACATCGCGTCCACCATACATTATGCCGCCTATTTCGACACCGTTGGGATTATCCAGTTCGGGATCAACATTCTCGAGCGCTTTTAATGCAACTGCATAACGGGCGTTTTTATGGGCAACTGGGACGTCAATGCCATTTTCGTCTTTTTTACCCTCGTACCATGTTCCACTGTAGTTGCAGCCGTCTTTGGGTAGTTCCTGACCCATGCCCAGCCAATATGGTTTGCCATCCTTTACTAAAATGTTGGAGAAGATGATTTCACCTGGATTTGTTAAAACTTTCCAGATTAAGGCATCGTCCTTGGAGTTAACGTCCTGTATGATACCGAATATACCTGATTCCACGTTCACTGCACGCGCACCAGAGTCTATATCTCGGATATAGGCAATGTCGTCACCAAGTATGGTTTCGCCAGGAAGCATCGCGGTTGAGGTTTTGCCACATGCACTTGGGAAAGCTCCTGCAAAGTAGGTTTTGCGTCCGCCTGGACCAAAGACACCCATAAGTAACATGTGCTCAGCTAGCCAACCTTCACTGCTGGCTTTGCGGATTGCAAGTCGGAAGGCGAGTTTTTTGAAGCCCACACTGTTGCCAGCATACTGAGTGTTTACGCTATAGATGGTATTGTCCATATGGTCGATGTAAATGCGTTTTTTGCCAAAGTCTGTACTAACCATGTCACTGTTAAGGTTTCCAGCGGAATGAAGAACACGTAAGAAGGCACTTTTTGTTCCTGCCTTAACAAATTGCTCGTATCCAGACCTGTAGAGTAACGACTCGGAATGGGCAACATACCAAGAATCAGTGCACTGTAAACCCAGAATCGTGAAAACTGAGTCAGCGGGTCCAAGGGCGATGAACCGAACAATCATTGTTTTGCCAACCATTGAACCGCGGAGCAACCCCATAACTTCAAGGAGTCCTTCTTGGCGATCCATCTGGTTGAGTGCTTTGCTTAATGTGAGACCTTTTGGTACAAGATATTTTGTAGCTTGGCGGTCGCGACCTTGGTCTTGCTCGCCGTCAAAGTGGACAGTGTGTCCGGGTATAGTTAGGATTGCTTGTTCTTCACCAGTGGCAATTGCTTGTTTACGGACATAAGCGATGTCTTCGGCTGAGTCGCTGCAGATGAAGATTTTTTCGGGGTGGCAGAGGTCGCTTTCTTTGGCGATGAATTCATGAACGTTGGGGTTGTCGATTGCACTTAGTTTTTGGAAGTCTTTGGGGCTGAGCTTGGGTTGTAATGCTTCAAGATATGGATTCATTGTGTTTTATCTCCTTCAGGTTTAGAGCTCATTTACTGTACCGGGGACACGTGGGAATGGTTGACATTCACCGACATGTTTGACGCCTGCAAGCCAACCGACTAAACGTTCCATGCCTATACCGCCACCAGCGGTGGCTTTAAGTCTACCTTCTTTCGCCATTTTCAGCACCAAAGCATAGTTTTCTTTCTTAACTTGGTCACGTTCAATCTTCTTTAGTATCTTAGCGTGTTCGTACTCTCGTTTGGCGCCTGAAAGGACTTCACCGAATTGTGGCAGGAACAAGTCATAGTTGTCCCATTTACCAGTTTTGAAGTCCTCAAAGTCGTAGAATTCTCTTGGAATGTTGGTTACCCAAACTGGTGCGGTGGTTTCTTGAGATATTCCAGCTTCCCAGTCTGCGCCGTATTTGGCTTCAAGGTCTACTCGGTCGTAGATTTTGAAAGGTGTCTTGGGGGCTTTTAAGGTCTCGCAGCGGCATAAGGTTGTTAATTCGCCTTTCATTTCACGTTTAAGGTCTTTGACTAGGGTTCCAATGACTTCTTCAACTAGTGCGAAAATCTCTTTAGAGGTTGCATCTCGAGCCTCAAAATCTAGCTGTGTAAATTCGTAGATATGCCTGCCTGTTTTGGCGCGTTCAGCTTTTTCGATACGTATGTTGGGAGAGAGTATGAAGAGCTTGGGGTAGGCTGTTGAGGCAGCGACAAGTTTGTGGATGATCATGCTGGCGGTTGTGCGAACTGGTTTACCGTAGATGTCAACTTCGATTCTTTTCTCGATGGATGCACCTGGGTCAGGCCAGAGGGGGTCGGTGCTTTGGCTTAATGCCACTGGCAATAGCCATTGGAAGCCTTTGTTAACGAAAGTTGTTGAGAGGCTTTTTAGTGTGTAAGTCATAATTTTGCCTATGCAGGCTTTTCTTTCTATTTCCGTTGCCGTCAGTTGGTCCAACGGTTTCGGCATTTCCATTAATTCTAGTTTTAGCAATTTAGGTCACTGTGAACTTGTTTGGAGTACACTGTATATGGCAGGTAATAAATTTTCTACAATAAAACATGGATAATTTACAATTAATACAAGCTTTTATACCTGAAACCTGTAATATTTACATATGAGCGCTAAACTAGATGAAAAGGACCTCGCCATCCTAACCCTCATCCAAGAAAATAGCAAACTCACCGCCAACCAAATCGCCAAAAAAATCAACACCCCGATCACCACCGTCTTCGCTAAAACCAAACGCATGGAAGAAATGGGCATCATAAAACAGTACCGAGCTATCCTCAGTCCAGAAAAACTCAACTTAGGCACCGCCGCATTCATTTTAGCCGCGGTATCTTACAGAACAAGAAATCAGGACGAAACCCCAATATCTCAACGACAAGTCGCAGAACAAATCGCAAGGTTCCCAGAAGTCCAAGAAGTTCATATAATCACAGGCGACTGGGATCTACTCGTTAAGTTGCGAGCAGAAAACGTGGATGCGGTGGGCAAGTTTGTAGTGGATAAGTTACGTTTGATTAAGGGTTTAGATAAAACATTGACCTGCATGGTTTTCGAGACGGTAAAGGAATCCACTAGTCTACCTCAAATGTTCAGAAAACCCCAGCAAAAACTGTAGGTTAAACTGAACCGGAATAGTACAGCAATGGCAAAGCCAAAAGCACCGTATTCTTTCCTTTTGGCGTCAAAGAATACTCCACCCTCAATGGCGGTCCAGTAGTGATATTTCGTGTTATGTAGTCATGTTTTTGCAGCATCTTGAGCTTGTCCGAGAGCGTGCGAGAGTTAACGGACAAGATTTTTTTTATCCCGCTAAAACCGATGGAATCTTTAAGCATCAGTGTATAAAGAATTTCAAGACTCCATTTTTGGAAAAGAAAGTTAAAGCTTTCTTGGAGACTTTCCACTTCATCTTTGAGTTCGGTGGGTGTGATTTTTTGCTTTTCTATGATTTCGTTAAACATGTCCTCTACTCCTTTTAGTACTTGATTCATGCGAGCTTCGACTAGTTTACGGAATTCTGCACTCAAAGTTAACGGGGTACTCATGTGCCCTACACTCGGTGTGGTTTTGCTCACTTCATAATTTATTAAGCTTTACATATACAACAAGGTATACAAAGTAAAGTTTACCCGGAGAATAAAATCAAATGGAAAAATATGATGCTATAGTCGTTGGCGCAGGAACAGCAGGGTGCTTAGCAGCAAAAACCATCGCTGAATCAGGCTTGAAAGTCTGCCTCGTAGAAAAGAAAAAACGTGAAGATATTGGCGAAAAAATCTGTGGCGACGCCCTTGGCGAACACCACCTAAAGACACTGGGTTTAGAGAAGCCGACAGGAGGCGAACTCGATACCAAAATTGATGGTATAAGAATTTATTCACCTGACGAAAACACCATCTTCACTATCGCAGACAAGGACTTCATTGGTTTCCTGCTCAACAGACGCCAATTCGGGCAATGGCTCCTCAAAAAAGCAACCGACAAAGGCGCCCTTTTGCAGGATAACATGAACTTCCGTTCCCCAATAATTGAAAAGGGAGCAGTTGTAGGGCTTACAGCAAAGAACATGATAACTGGTAAAGTTGTTGAAATGCGCAGCAAGGTTGTGGTTGACGCAAGCGGCTATTTCGCCATGGTACGTAAACAATTGCCAGCGGAAATGGGTATCGACCGCGACATAGCAAACGAAGATGTTGAAGCCTGCTACCGCGAAATCCGACAGCTCAAACAAGAAAACGAAAACACAACCTTTTGTGAAATCTACCTAAACCAAACCGCATCCCCAGGCGGCTACATATGGATTTTTCCCAAAGGCGGTGCACAAGTAAACGTTGGCTTAGGTATATGCATGCGAGGAAACTACCCTAATCCTAAACAGCAACTCTACAATACCGCTTTTAAGAAACCAGTTTTTGAGGGTTCTCTGGTTTTAACTGGCGGCTCGTGGTTTGACCCAGTCCGCAGACCCTTAGACAACATGGTTTCAAACGGAGTCATACTGGTCGGTGACGCAGCTTCACTAGTTAATCCCATTCACGGCGGAGGCATCGGACCCTCAATGCTCAGCGGATACTTCGCAGGACAACAAATCGCTGAAGCCCTCTCCAAAGGTGAACCCACCAAAGAAGCACTCTGGGGTTACAACAAAAAATACATCGAAACCTACGGTAAAAAGCAAGGCACCTTAGATATCTTCAAAATGTTCCTCTTATCATGCAGTGACGAAGACCTCAACTATGGTATGAACGAAAAACTCATGACCGAAGACGATGTACTCAAAGCAGGCATGGGTGACGATTTCCACCTGAACATCACTGAAACAGCTAGACGTGTCTTCAGAGGTCTCCGCCGAGTTGGCTTCCTAAACAGATTGCGCTTGACGGTTACAATGATGAAGGGTCTGAGGGCTCACTACAACACCTATCCAACTTCGCCTGAAGGTTTTGAGCCATGGCGCCTTCAAACAGTAAAGTTGATTGAAGAAGCCAGGGGAAAACTCGTAGATTAGTCCCAAACTAACCTTTTTTTGTTTTTTCCTTTAAAGTTTCTAAAAAGGCTTAAATTCTCATTGTATGCATGCATATTTACGGTGAAGAATTGGTCTACTGTTCTAACTGCGGAGAAAAAATTCCAGATGATGCTTATTTCTGCCCAAAATGTGGCACCAAAACCCCCAAAGGTAAAGCCTCAAACGTAACCTATCCTTCTGACGAATTGCGGGATGCCTTCTACAAAGTTGGAATTGAACTTGAGCGAGCATTCACAATGGCAGCACATGAAACGCACCAAGCCATTAAAAAAGCAAGCAAGAACAATCAACAAAAAACCACCTCTGACCCCCAAGGAAATGCCGTTTGCTCAAGTTGTGGAGCAAAAAATTTTTCTGGAGCAGTTTTCTGCCATAATTGCGGTGCTAAAGTAGCGTCCACTGAAGACCCCGCTGGAAGTACCTGAAAAAAATTGCCCCATAAACCAAAAGGTACGCGGGCAAGCGCACTGCTTTGCCCAACATGCTGCGTTGAATACGTCGAAATCGAGTTTGATATGGAAGTTGAAGGAATTATCCTTCATAAAATAAAAGCTCTCAGATGCCCTGAATGTGAAGAAGAACTCTTCACACCCCAACAATATGCAATTATCAAGAAAAGAATCGATGATTCATCAGAGCCCTAAATAAGGGGGCTATAATCTGTTTTGAGTCTATCTTTACTACGCTATATTTGTTGAATCAATGTTTGATTTGGGTATAGCCTTTCTTTTTGTGGGTCGATAGGCTTTTATATTTGGCTATTGTGTCTATGGTTTGCAACAAACGGGATTTGACATCAAGGTATGGTCAGAAAAGCACGAATCCGCCTCACAAGCACAGATTACAGTAAATTAGAAGAGGTATGTGGAGAACTCAAAAGCATTGCCTCAAAAACAGGCGTGAAAATGAACGGTCCTGTACCACTACCGACAAAACGCTTGCGTGTTCCAGTTCTTAAAGGTCCATCAGGCGAAGGCACAGCAACGTGGGACAGATGGGAAATGCGCATCCACAAACGCTTAATCGACATCGACTCTGAAGAACGGGTCATGCGTCGAATCATGCGTATCAGGGTTCCAGAAGAAGTCCACGTCACAATCGAACTCATATAAATTTTAATTATTTTTAGAATTTTTGTATCTTCATTTTGATTTTCTAGCAAATTTCTTAAATCTTGCAGACTCTCTTTCAAGCAACTGAGAGGTGAAATGAATAAATGAATGGAGATGTACTTCCAAGTCAGCCATCATGACGATGTTGGTAAAGCAATCACGGAATGGGAGCAGCAAGGATGGCGACTAAACTCATACAAACAGCTGGAATGGGTGGAGCATGGAATTACACTAGTTAACCATTACTTGCTCTTCGAAAGAGGGAAATAGACTGAAAGAAGATTAATTGAGCCCAATCTATTTTTTTCATTTCTTAAAACAATTAACCGAAAATTTGCAGATAGGTCACTATAGCTAAAGCTACACTTGCTGCAAAAGTTAAAGCCCAAATCTTTCTTGTTGAAGCTAAAGATTTTGTATCCATCTAAAATTCCGAAACGGAATCAAGTTAAAGACTGCCATGAAAGCATTGATGTAAGCTGCAAAAAACAGCATAAAAACAAATGAACTGGACGGTAGAGTAAACGCCAATCCAAGAAGTGCGCTTGAGAAAATAAGGTTGGTGATAGGTCCTGCAATTGAAATCTTTACGAGGTCTCCACCGCTGGGTACTGAACCGCCAATCATCATTGCGCCGGGAGAAATCATTTTGAAGGGCAAAAATACCGAAACAAACGTTAAAACTGCACCCCAAGTTGTTAGCCTAAATTCAGCCCACATACCTTTCTTTTGAGCTACTGACTTTGTGGGCTATTTCATGTACCAAAAAAGATGAAGTCATAAAACCTGCGAAACCAGTCATCACTGTCAATGTCCAAGCAGAAGAAACCATCAAAAAGATTTCCATACAATCCGATAGAGTAAGCCGATGCCAATGACAAGCACGCGGCAATGCCTATATGTTTGAGTTCTTTAGGACTAATAGATAATGTGATTTTTCCGTTTGTAGGGGTCTTGACCGTAAACGTAACTGTAATTGTACGAGTCATAAGCTTGTTTGTCATTACTTGTTCTTGACGTTGCTGCACGGGCAACGTCGATTTTTGGGCATGAATGGTTCTCTGGTAAACGATGGGTACCGCAGAATTGTCCTCCGCAATGGGGACAACGGAATGGCAGAAGAGTTTCCTGAGAGCATGCTTGACATTTCATATTAATTTGGCGCCTTTTTTACACCTAAACTGTACATGGTGGTTTATACTTTTTCCCCTAAAAAAACAGAAAACCACGTTAAATAAAAACATAGCAAACGCTTTAAAATAGGGCACCAACTATCAACAGCAAAAGGGGAACAACGTGGGAGTCTTGCCAGCTTGAAGCCGATTTAGTTTTGTACATGCTGCAGATTTGCACTTGGGCTATTCGCAGTATGGTTTAGAAGCCAGAAGGCAAGATTTCGACGACGCCTTCAAGGAACTCGTGGATAGAACAATTGATTTGAAACCTGACTTCTTAATTATTGCCGGTGACCTTTTCCATCAAGCACGACCATCCAACCACACCTTGGAGAACACCATTCGAAGTTTTAAGAGGCTGAAAGACGCGGGCATCCCAGTTTTAACTGTTGATGGATCACACGACTCCGCCCCAAACACAATAACAAGTACAATCCTCTACCCCCTCGACAGCGCAGGACTAATCATTCATTTGCCGAGGCACCAAGGTGCATGCTGGAGCAAACAGGATTGCTGCTACGTCTACGGCATCCCAACATACCACAACCGCCATAAAACCCAAGAAGCACTACCAAAATTTTTGGAGGAAAACAAGCCAACGCCCCAAACTGGAATCGCTAACATCTTTGTTTTTCATGGCGCTTTGGATTTGCCAAGTGTTAAGGGACCTTTTGAAGCAGAAATCTTGCCTGAGGAATTGCCAGGAGGTTTCTGTTATTACGCGGCTGGACACGTACATGAAAGATATCTTGGCAAGTTTAAAGATGGCATTTTGGTTTATAGCGGCTGCACAGAAACGGTAAGTTATGGTGAAGCCAAGTACCCTAAAGGTTTCTACCATGTAATAGTAGACGAGAAAGGCCAAGTTCAAACCGAATTAATTGAGTTGTCTTCGCCGCGCAGATTCGTTATCGTGGAACAGGATTTCTCAGGTATGTCTTCAGCAAAAATTACCGAGCTAGCTACGCAAATGGTACGAGATTCAGAGGCTGAAGGTGCAGTAATAATTCCTGTCCTAACAGGAACTTTACCCCCTGAAGCCAGCCGAACAGAAATCGATATCGCAAAAATCCGAGGTGCTGCCCCAAAAGCTCTGCTAGTCCACCCACTTGTTCTGCTTAAGGAAAGGGCGGTTTCAGATGAAATCATACGTTCCATCTTTGAAAGCGGCTTTAAAGACCTGAAAACCAAGGGCTTTGAATATTTTATGGAAATCTTTTCCGCACGTTACGGCAAAGACGAAGCAGAAAAAATCGCCAAAGCCGCACTTAGCTTAATTGAGCCTTTAACCCGAAAACAAGATGAAAAAGTTAAGCAAACCATCGAGGAGCTGACTAAATGAAGATAGAGATAGTTCAGCTTGAGAATATCCGCAGTCATGTCAAGTCCACTGTGCCTTTCACCCACGGATTCAACTGTTTAGTTGGGGGTGTGGGCTGCGGCAAATCCAGCGTTATGTACGCTATTGATTTTGCGTTGTTTGGCGACACGATCGGTAGCAGAAGTTTTGAGTATCTAATGCGGGAAGACGCTGACTGGTGCAGGGTGATGGTACAATTTACTCAAAACGGCAGCACTTACAAGTTAACCCGGGGCTTGAAGCGGAAGGGCAAAAGCATCAGTCAGAACTTTGAAGAACTCAAACTCTTCGAGGACGATAAGCTAGTGGCAAGCATGAAAACAGAAGCCATCGCTGAACAATTTAAATCGATCACGGGTCTCGATAAGGACCTTTACCGCGAAATTGTTTGGTTTAGACAGGAACATCTCAAAGATCTATTGGATGCTAAACCACGGGATAGGCAAACACGCTTGGATGAATTGTTTGGGTTATCGGACTATGAGGTTGCATGGAGCAACATCGCCCAGTACCAACGGGATTACGATCATGAATTAGGATACCTTCAAAATGATGCTGACGTTAAAGGCTTGGAAAAACTCAGCAACGACTACAACAGGGCAAGCGAAGAATTTACGCTCTTAGAGATGAATTTGGAGACTTTCACGCAGAAGTTGGCAGTTGCCGAGAGAGCATTTGATGAAGCAAACGCCGAACTCAAGCAGCTTGAAGAGAAAAAACTCGCTGTAGAAGAGCTGAAGCGTAAGGAAGCACGATTAAATGCCAACATCACAAATACATCCAAAACTTTGACCATATTGACACGCCAGATTGAAGACAAGAAAAATCTGGTCTGCGGCATGTTTCAACGCCAAACCTCATTTGAATCTCAAATAAAGCAATGTTATAGCAAGTTAGAGCAGGCGGGGTTACAGACTAATCAACCCATCGAAGAGTTAGGTTTATGTTTAGCTGGGTTTGACGAAAAAATCACTTCAATGAGGGCTGAGCAAGAAGCCATCACGCGAAGCATGCAACAAGACCAGAAACGAGCGGTTTCATTGACACAAGAAAGCAAGTGCCCACTATGTATTCAACCGTTAACGGGTGAGTACAAAACGGATTTGATAAAACGCATCCAGCTGGAAAACTCTGAACGAGAGAAAAACATCAATCAGCTTAGGCTCGAGGTTGCAACATTACAAAAAAATAGGGCAACCACATCAGAAGCATTCGGGACCCTTCAAACTAGCCTAACACGCAATGCTGATTTAAAGGCACATATCCTCGAAGAAGAAAACAATCTCAAAACCCTCATAAGCGATTTTGAAACACAGCAAATTTTGGAGGCAGAGCAGCGCCGAGAACTTGAAGTGTTAGCGTTTGAAATCGCCAAATTCGACTTATCCGAACTCCAAGTGGCTAAAGACAAAAAAGACCAAGCGCTCAATAAACGATACAAAGCAGAATCCGACCTGAACACGAATGAGAATCGTAAAAAAGATTTGGCTCAACGCTTAGACGACATCAAAGAACGCATCGACCTTGCCCAAGAAAAAATGGAGCGTATGGAGAAAATCCGCAAAACCGTCGAAATCCTCGGTGCCATCCGCGACGCTTACCGCAGTATTCAGCCAAAACTAAGATGCGAGTTTGTTAAGGTTCTGCGTAATTTTGTACAGCAAGTGCTCGATAGCTTGGTTTGCGGAGAAACACCAATGCTTAACGTGATTATCGACGAGACCTATACGCCATATGTAAAGAGCGAAACAGGTGTCGACCGAGAAGTCAGCAATCTTTCGGGAGGAGAACGCACATTGCTTGCGTTTGCGTATCGTCTTGGCTTGGGACAACTGATTATGCAGTCAAGGACTGGACATGGCTTGGGTATGCTGATGCTTGATGAACCTACGGAAAATCTAGGAAGCGAAGACGGCAGCATCGAACGATTGGCTGAAGCTATCAGCCGATTCAAAGCTATTGAACAAATCATCGCGGTCACCCACAGTGAAGCGTTTGCCGCTAAAGCTGACCATGTGATTACTCTCGAAAAAGAAGCTGGAATCAGCAAAACCTCAATCGAAAGATAAGTTTCTTATGTATCTCCTTCAAGCGCTTTAGCGCTTTCTGGACAAAACCTTATATCTAATTTCATCCCAAGAGAAAGAAACGGTGATATAATGAATAAAAAAACTATGTACCTTATAGTAGCGATTTTAGTGATCGTGATTATCATTGCAGGCGCTGCCGCCTATGTTTTGATGAATAATGGAGGCGGCGGAACAACAAACCCGACAACTACACCCTCACCAACACCTGCCCCCTCTGTTCTAAGCGCGACTTCTTTGCAGTTCACTGTTCAAGAAACTACTAGCGGCGGCTCCCCCGTAACTTACAACTATGCAGTGAAGGACTTTAACGCTTCAAACGAAATGCTGCGCGTAGATATTCCGGGCGGTTCAGCTGGCAACTACAGT
The DNA here is from genome assembly GCA_963818655.1 of Candidatus Bathyarchaeota archaeon. Classification (GTDB taxonomy): domain Archaea; phylum Thermoproteota; class Bathyarchaeia; order Bathyarchaeales; family Bathycorpusculaceae; genus Bathycorpusculum. Next base: position 86,825 of record CAWFTD010000002.1, on the reverse strand, counting down.
TACATCATAAAATTAGCGGATTCAACATCATTCCTTAGTATGGATAACGGGGCAACATGGACAGCAAGCGACTTCCTCTCTGATGTATCCTTTGCATCATTACTCAATGACTATGTAACTGAACTTGCAAACTGGAATGGCCAAGATGCAACATTCTCTTATAGCGTAGGCGAAATCTCAAACGTTATCTCAGCTATCCACGTAGATCCAACACTTGAAGATTCACTATTCGCAACCAGTTAAGTTGATCACAAAATGTTGGTCTATCCCCAACTCATTCCCTTTTTTGATTACCACTAAAGTAAAAGAAAAGCAATTGTTTGTATGACTCCGCCCCAACTTTTGAAAACTATGCTAAACGATTTTGTGTTCCTTTGACTCAAAGATAGGATACTGGTTTGGTTTGCTCCGTCAAGATTAGGTTACGCATGGTTCACCGTTTCAATCATTAGAAACAAGAAAAAATGGCTAAAACAAAGTGTAAAAAATAATTAAAATTCCAAAAACAATGCTCACTGCCCCTGTAAGAGCTTTAATTATTTTATGAACTTTCGCAAGATTTGAGGCTGCGCAAGCTATAACGGATCCCACTAAGCAAGCAATTGCCTACCATCCCCAATATTACACCTACTCCAAAAAGACAAATGAAAACCAAACCTATCCCCACTGAATTGACAGACGATAAAGTAACTAACATTAAGGCGGCGCTGCCGCCGAGCCTTTGCAGAACGCCTGTAAGTGCTGATTTACGCAGGTGAGTATATCCGTGGTCGTGATCGTGGTCAGAAGAGAGAGAATGGGTATGTTCTGGGCTGGTGATTAGATGAGGGCTGATTCTTTCTGCAATTAATGGTCTGACTACTATTGTTCCTAATATTATTAGTAAAATTACAGCTGCGGAATCGAACAATTTGAAAACGCTTTGGGTAATTACAACACTCAGAGTAAGGACAAGCAATCCAACGATTAACAGTGCGGCGAAATGTCCTATGCCCCAGACTGTGGCGGAGGTTATGGATTTGCGGAGACTTTTATTATTGAATAATAAAGCAGAAACTGCAACAACATGGTCTGGATCTAGTGAATGAGCTAAACCTAACCCTAATGCCGTTAGAAGGATAAAGATTGTCGATAGATCCATAGATATGAATACCATTTATGGAAATAGTGAACCTTTTCTATGCTGGAAGAGAAAAACGCACAAAACAGTTATTGGATATTTGAGTGAGCTTTTTTGAGAATAGCCTTCAAAACACTTTTTGTGAATGGACCGAATTGTACCTCATAGTCGGGCTTCGCTCTATTGAGTACAAATTCTGAAAAATCATTCGAAGAGGACTCCGACACGGACTGAACAATCTCTTCAAACGAAACTTGATCTATTGTGTTAGTTGTTTTTGTTGGGATTAACCCTTTTACTAAATCTTCATCAAGTCTTAGAGCAGCTATAACAAGCGACGCTATTCTCCTATCTGACAAGATCAATTCAAGTTGTTTCTGAAGTTGCGGGTACTCGGGACTCTCATTCGTTATCCTTCCCTCAGAAATTTGAGACCATAATAGTTTCAACCGGATGGCATCTATCCGCCAATCTTTCAATGAGGGGTCTGTCTGACACAATGTTCTCTTGTTTGAGAATGGCAGTTTTTACTCCTTCCCGCACGCATTTTCCGATTAACTCACCAATAATTGTGAAGGTTCCTGCGTACTGTATTGGTTCACCTTTTTTGGTGCAGCCTATAGCAATGCTGTCCGTTAGTGTCCCGGTGGCGAGGTCACCTGAGAAACGACTTCTAATGTCCAATTCGCGTAAAGCAACTGTTTTCGCTTCGGTTGCTGTTTTTACAGCTTCGACCATGCTGCCTTCGGTTAAATTTCCATCAACAATTATTATGATGTTTATCGTGCCGAGTTTTTGGGGTTGACTACTTTTTGAGGCTGCTGGTTCACCTGCAGTAACTGCTACCGTGGCTCCAGCTGTCACAAAAACGGTTATAGTTACGTTATCATATTTTTCGGTCAATGCCACAACATTCTTCATTTTGGCAGCAGTCATTAACCCAACTACTTTGTCCTTTGGAAGCTGAAGTTGGTTTGCTACATTAATTAAGAAATTTTCAGGACCACTCCAATGCATATCGTTCATATCGCTTCCAGAGCCCTCTGGAACCTGAACATTAATTATTCCGTTTGCCTCAACCAAACCCCCATTCAAAAGAGCAGAACTAAGGATCTTCAAAGGCACTTTTGACCAAATAACAAGGGTTTGGTTTTTGATTTCAGCGTCAATGTTTTCGATTTTAACGTTTAATTTCATTTGATAACCCTTCGATTGAATTTTGATTGAAGGTGAATTTTTTATTATATAAGGCTTAGGTTAGTTCGTGATCTTCAAACTTGTGGAGCTGGCTTGAACTCCTAGTAAAGTTGGATGTTACATCTGATTTGGCTCCAAAAAAATTACCAGGTATCAACAATTTTGCCTAACCAACTAAAATCTGCCTGTTGGTAATATGATATAAAACATTCTTCGGAGTCAATAAGGAATAGTTCTATCATTTTCTCAAAAAAGATGTGATTCCACGTAAAACGAAGGAGATAGCTCATGCTCTTATTTTCACATCCAAAAACCACCTAATATACAACACATAGAAGCGGAAAATATTCAACAACTACAACCAAAGCTCCTTAAAACACAAACTAAAAACCAAAAACAACCCAAACCACAACCCAACGTAAAAAAATTCTGCGGAATCACCCACAACAACTAAAGAAATTAGAGACATTTTTTAAAAAAAAGTTAATCTATTAAAAGCAGAGCGAAGGTTTCAGGATTCTTGTCAAAAGGCAAAGTAAATTTAAAACCAACTTTTTCAGCAGTTGCTTTAACATTAACTCCGACACCTTCTTCTGAATAACGCTTCATTGTTGGATGAATGCAAACTCCTTTTTCCACGTTACATTTTTCACACAACTGACATGCCCCAGAAACCAGCCCAACTGCAAGTAAATATCCTTCTTTAGCTGCTGCTTTTTCGAGCACATGAACAATGTCGAGCAGTTTTTTCATCTCATCCTTCCAGCCAGACCAAAACTCCTCCACCTTCATCCGCATCTCTGCTGGAACAGAAGGATCACCTGTTTTTGCTAGGTATTTTATCAGTTCAGAATCTCCTTCAACTTGGGTTTTAAATTTCATGAACATAGCATAATGGTATTCACTAACGATTTTTCGGAATTCCTCTGGCGTAGGAGCATAAGGGGGGCACGCCAAGGTTTTTCCATATTTTTCGCAACCGAGTTTGCATTTGAAAACAACGCGATCTTCGATGACGATTTTTTCGACTGAAATTATTTTTGCTTCTAAGGCGCCAAATTCTACTGCCAGTTTTCTTAAATAATCAAGCGATTCCATTTTGTCAACTTTTGTCATGTTAATCACGCTTTTCCTTGGCAACTGCGCTAGGCAGGTAAACGCATGCTGGGTCTTGGTTTAAGCTGTCTTTGGTGTAGATGTAGGCTCGGGCACGGCACCCTCCACAAATAGTTTTGAATTCGCAGGCACCACATTTGCCTTTCAGATTATTGCGGTTCGCTAGCTTCTTTAGTGGTTGGGATGTCCGCATTCTATCCATGATTTGTTGGATGCTATCTGTGCGTATATCACCGAATTCTAAGTTTAGTGGGGCACAGGCGTAGGCTTTTCCATCCTCTAGAATTTCCAGCCACTCATATTTTGTGAGGTTATCGCACATGCTACAGGTGCTTCTCAATTCTCGTGAAGGTTCCTTTGTCTTTAATATCGGTTGTTGAACATTTCATAGGGAACGATGAGAATTTTACCTTTGATTTTCTGGTTAAGTTCATAGATTTCGTTTAATTGGTCTTCTCTTTGTTGTGGCGTCGGCTCCAATGGACCCAAAATCTTCAACTGGTTTTCAACATCTATTGGCTGAGGAATAAGTGATGCCAAATGGAAGCTGCGTGCTCCCAAATCCATTGCAAAGTTAACTAGAGCTGAAACTTGGTTAGCAACATATTTTGTGTTGATTACGCTCATGGCGAATGGAATCTCGAATTCTTTGCATAAATTAACGGCGTTAATGCTATCTTCAAAAGCGCCTTCCCCTCGAAGTTTAGCATCAATCTCTTTTAGTCCAGAAAAGCAGATAATAGCTTTACAATTGGCTGCGGCAAGTTCCTTAGCGACTTTAGGCGTAAAGTGCCAACCTGTAACCTTCACGTAAGGTGACAGCTTCAATTCAGCAACATAGCTAATGAGCTCTATGAAATCTTTGCGCATTAGCGGTTCTCCTGTCCAGCCGGCTCCGGAAATAAAGAGGTTGTCAACTCCAAATTCCGCAGCCTTCTTTAGCATATCCTTGGCTTCATTGGTTGTTAGTTCGTTAGGTAGGGGCTTTCCGTCGCCGAGTGAAAAAGCATGTTTTACGGGGTATGCTCGTGTGCACGACCAAATGAAGTGGTCAAGCTTATTGCCGTGTTTCTCAGAGCCAAAAAGTTGTTTGGTTTCTGCATTGGAAGACAATCAAGTTACCTTCTTCTGATTAGAGGTCTGAGTAATTATTTTGGGCGCATCTTTCATATGTCCAGGAATCTCGGGTTGATGTCTGAGTAATTCCATCTTTGCGTGGGTAGCGTTAACAAGTGTTGGTAACTCGGAAGGGTGTTTGATGAAAATAGCGCCCGCTTTTTCTAGTTCTATCATTAGGGCTGTTGCTTTGCCCCCGGTGAAATCTCTGCTTTCTATTGGTACCTCATTGATCACGTAGGTTCGGATGCCTCGTTTAACAGCGTCTAGCGCCGTCTCTAGATTAGAGAGGTTTCCATATCCAAAAGGAACCGAGGTTACCACGATTATGGCAGATTTTTTTATCATTTCTAAAAGTAACCGCTTTGACTGCTCAGTTATGGGTGAAAAAGGAGCCTCGCTAACAGTCGGAATCTTCAGAAGCTCAGCAGTCTCATAATCAGTATCAAGCATGTTCAACACGCCAGCCGTAACCTCATAACCCTCATCCACTAGCGCCTTCATCACCACTGTTCCCGTACCTGCTCCAGCGATTAGATGAATAGCGCAGTTACGTGGCGCAGAAGACTTCTGAGGGCTAAGAGGAATTACGAAAAGCGAGTTAGTAACTAAGCTTTTCTTAACAATTGCGTCGACGTGAAAGACCGCTTTTATGTTTTCACTCGTCAAAACATTTTCTACTGGTCCAGCTGCAAAAATTCTTGCACCCTTAAGAAGCAAAATTGAGCTGCAGTAGCGCGCTGCCAAGTTTAAGTCATGGATTACAGCCAAGACAATCAAGCGCTCTTTGACGCATAATTCTTTTACAAGGTCCATGATTTCCAATTGGTTAATCATGTCCAAATGCGTCAAGGGTTCATCGAGCAAAAGAACTTTAGGTTCTTGTGCTAGAGCGCGGGCAATGACGACACGTTGTTTTTCTCCCCCACTTAACTCATTTATGGGTCTGTCAGCTAGATGCCAAGTGTTAGTTCGATTCATCGCTTTCCGAACAATGGTTAAATCAGATTCTGATTCCATTTGGAACCGCTTCATGTGTGGATTGCGTCCCATCAATACAATATCTAATGCAGTGAAACTGAAACCAATGTTGCTTTCCTGCGGAACTATCGCCATTTGTTTGGCAAGATCCATGCTTTTAATGTTGTAGACGTCAGTTTTGTCCAAAAGTATTGTTCCAGTGTAGGGTTTGAGGGTTCGGCTGATGCTCTTTAGCAGGGTGGTTTTTCCAGAGCCGTTGGGTCCAACTATACCAACCAAATCGCCTTCATTGACTGTGAAGCTAACATCTTCTAAAATCTTCACTGATCCATACCGGCACTCGACTCCATCCACGCTAAGCAATACCATATCCATTCAACCATCCTACAGTGAGTAACTTGTTTTTCTTTTCCTAAGCAGATAGACAAAGAATGGGGTTCCAGCTAAAGCAGTTATGACTCCTACTGGCAATTCCGAAGCCCCTGTTGCAACACGCGCAACGGAATCGCAGAGAATGAGGAATATTGCTCCGACGACTGCTGACGTAGGCAGAAGAATCCTGTGGTCAGGACCGATAACTAATCGTGTCATGTGAGGAATGATAAGCCCTACGAACCCGATAACTCCACTGATAGAAACCACAGCTCCAGTAATCAAAGAGCCTATGAGAAGAAGAATTTGCCGCACACGCTCAGTGTTAACTCCTAAATGTTGAGCCGTATCATCACCCATAGAGAGCATATTGAGATCTTTTGTGAAGAAATAGGCAAGTACCGTTCCTATTAAGACGAAAGGAAAAACAACGTAAATGTGGGTCCAAGTGATATTAGTGAAGCCACCTGCTATCCAGGCGACAATACCAATAAGCGCCTTGCCTGAACGCAACTCGAAAACAGTTTGAAGCGCCAAAATAAAAATGTTCACAACTATGCCGGACAACAAAAGTGTCGTAATTGGCACTTTGTTTCCGACACGTGACATAAAGTAAACAAGAAAAACCGTTAAAACTGCCCCCAAAAAAGCAACTATTTGAAAGAGCCCAAGCCCAAAAAAGTTGAGAATTAATGAGCCTGCGTATAATGTGGCTAAAGTGTAGCCAAACGAAGCTCCTGCTGAAGCACCTAAAAGGTAGGAGTCAGCCATTGGGTTTCTAAACACACCTTGATACATGACGCCGGCGGCTGCTAGTCCAGCGCCGACTAACGCACCTGCAAGTATGCGAGGTAATCGAATTTGAAGGATTATTGCTTCGTTTATATTGGAAATTGATGAAGACTCAACATAGTGATTAAAGATGGGAATTTGCTTACCCAATATTGCAAGTATATCTGAGAAATTGATGGTTGCAAAGCCTATATTCAGGCAAAGAATTATGACTACTACAAGCGTCACAATCAACAGTAAAAAAATTAACTTCCATCTTGAGGAACGCTTAGAATATTTCTCTTTTACTCTATCAGTCATCACGCCTCAACAACAAAAAAAGGGTTAGGTGCAGTTAAAAAAGGTCTGGGTAAAATGCTTTGGCTGCTGCTTCTACTTGATCTGCGATCCGCGGTCCTGCTTCAGCGAAGAGGTCTCCGTTTACGACGATTATGCGGTTGTTTTGTATTGCGCTAATTGAGCTCCAGCCAGGTCTTGCTTTAACTGTGTCTACGCTTCCGTAGAAGGGTGCTTCATCTGTTTGTGCCATGTTGGTGGGTAGTAATATAACGTCTGGGTTCTTCTGGACTACTGTTTCTGAGCTAACGGTTGGATACTGTTGTGATTCTTCTCCGAAGATATTTTCTCCTCCAGCCTTAACAATTACGTCATTTATGAATGAGTTGTTGCCTGCAGACATCAGTGGAGGTGTCCATACTTCATAGTACACTTTTGGTTTAGGTAAGTTAGCGGCTGCTATTTTGTCTTCAATGGCGTTAATTTTGCTGGTTAGAGAATTCACAAGTGTAGTTGCGTTTTGGTCTGCCCCTGTTGCTTTGCCAACAATAGATATGTCTTTGAATACACCTTTGACATCGTTGGGATTGAGTACCAATACCTTGTAACCTAAGTCTCTTAGCGTGACAACGTCTGGATCGTTTATGGGTGTTGCAAGAATTAAGTCTGGGTTTAGTGAAGCGATGGTTTCTTTGTTGGGTGTTGAGAAGCCTCCGATGGATGTCATGTTGCCAGCAGCAATCCAAGCAGTGAAGTCATACGGGTAGTGGTCATAGTCGGTTACGGCAACTACTCTTTCACCTACACCTATGGCGAAGAGGATTTGGGTGTTACTTGGAGCAAGCGAAATAATTCTTTGAGGAATAGAAGTGAAATTGGTTGCATACCCTTCGTCGTCAATTACCGATAAGTTATGAGTGTCTGTATTGTTTGAACCTGCGTTATAGTTGTTGTAGATGAAAGCGCCAGAAATGATTAAGACGATTATTATTACTGCGGCAATATAAATTGCAAATTTTTTGTTCATATTTTCCTTTAAACCCCATATATCTGGATGGATTATCCATCCCAATATATAAACTTTGATAAAAATCTACTCAGAAGACTAACCCTTGAAAAGTTGATGCCACTTCTTCTAACTCTCCATAACAGGGTAAAATTTTGAATTGTTGTTGTATCGGTACAGCCACTTATGTTTAAGAATGCAATCGATAACCAATAATGTGGTTTTGTTTACCTGTTTTTGGTTCTTAAGGAGGTGGATTTATGGAAGCAACAGAAAAAAGTGGTAAAGTAAAGTTTACTTTCGAAATGGAGCTAAACAAGCCCGTAATGGATCTAGTTAGGCAAGACATCGATATGATGATGGATTTGGCTTCGCAGGGCGCTGACATGTGGAGAAAGAATATGGGAGAACGAAGGAAACATGGCCACGGCATGGGCATGATGATGCATGGCCAAGAATAAACCTTGAATCCTAAAGCAAATCCGGACTAAATTGTGGTTCATCAGCTACAGAAGCTACAATTTGCTCGGCAAACTCTTCTTGTTCTTTTTCGCCTGTGACAGCAATCCAACATCCTCCTTCCGCACCGCAGACGCCACCAGCTGCAATTAACTCCACATTGGCAGCTGTCAGAGCTTTCAACGCATCCAATTCTGTAAACACCTCACCAGGAACCGGCAACAAACGGTATCCTCCAGCACCAGGGGCATTAAGCTTCTCTGCTAAGATGTTTAAATCGCCGTTTACCCGTTTCTCTAAACCTATAGGAATTATAAGTCTCACCCGTCGACCCACAACAGCGGGTAAAGCTAAACCGATGGTTCCAGCTTTTGGATGACCAATCAGAATCGCAGCTTGGTTACGAGTTAAATCCAGGGTGTTTGCTCCTTTCAATATAACATCGCCTTCCTTAAGGCTGTCAATTACATCAGCGATTGTTTTTCCTTTTTGCCAAACACCGTTAGTGATAACAACGTCGCCAGGGAACTTGCTCTCGTCAACGAGTCTTCCTTCGGCGGTTACTGCTTTGGTGGGTGGCATGGTTATACCTCGGAAGAAGTGTTTTCTTGAGAAATTGTTAGCGATTTTGTGGGTTTTTAGGATTTCTTCCGCTACGTAACCATTTGTAGTTCCAGCGACAATAACAAGAGTCCCATTTTTCAACACTTTATTTATGGCTGGGTGATTTGCAATGGTCTTTGCTATTAATCGTTTACCTGCTTGGGGTGTGATGAGAAACTGTTTCATCGAAGCATCATCTCTACTCTATAAGTCGAGCAAAGAAGCAATAAAAGTTTTGATAAGCACTTCACTTTTTTAAGAAAATACACGATTTTCCAAGGTTGAATAGAACAGCTTTAAAAGTAAGTATGCCTTAGAATGGAAGGTTTAACGGTGAGTATTTTGGCCCAAAAAGTTCACGGAAGAATAACTAATTATCGCACAGGACCCAAAGAACAAACATCACAGGAATGTTTAATTGAATTTGAAAATGTTACCTCCGTAGCCCTAGCAAGCAAATTAATAGGACAAAAGGTTACATGGAAAAATGGAACAACCAAACTTATTGGAAAAGTTCGGGGTCCTCACGGTAAGAACGGTATGGTTAGAGTAAGGTTTGTGCATGGAGTTCCAGGCCAAGCAATCGGTTCAATCGTTGAACTAACCAGCTAAACCAATCCATTTCTTAAGAATAATTATTTTTTTAGAAAAAAGACTATTTTATAATTCGCCTACGTCGGGTCCTTCGTAGACGTATTCGATTATTTCGGTTTTTCCATCTTTAACTATTACTTGGTAGTCGGCTTCGCAAATTGGGCATGCGACTATTTCGCCGTCTTTTAAGCCATCGCGTTTGAATGTGTTGCCGCATTCGGTACATTTTAGAATAATATTTTTGGCCTCCTACTCCATTTTGAGATAGTTGTGGCTTCTTAACCAGTCGGATTGATTTTTGCGGTAACGCCAGAAGATGTCACCTCTCGTATCAGCTTGGAAATCCCAGGGTGAAACTAGAACAATATCGCCTTCTCGGATCCAAACACGCCTTTTTAGTTTGCCGCGTACTCTACACATTCGTTCTTTTCCATCTTGGCATTTAACCGTAATTCTTTCGGCGCCAAGCATCTTAACAGCTACGCCTAAAACGTCGTTTGAGGAAGGTAAGACCATGCTATCGAGGCTGCCCTCGTTTGTAATTTTTCGTTTACCCATTTTTTTCACCTATTTAGCTTATGCCAATATATTAATCAGAATCGTTTTGAGAAAAAGCGTATAAGTGGTCTAACTCTTCCTCTTAAGAATTCTAACCTTACAACATTTAAAGTTGTAGCAGGTATATTAGGGTAGCTTGCTTACCGAGAGTTTTCGCCATATATTTAAGATATTTTCGAATTAGAATTTTCTAAAATGGGTGTATTTCGAAAAAAAGTGGTTAAATTTCATGTTTTTTTTAAAAAACGTTTTATTTATCCATTCCTTTATAAGGATGCAGAAACACTCATGGTTGAAGAGTTTCTCTTATCCTCTTGGAATAACTAATTGAATAATTGATTCTTTTCAAAAAATAAAAAAGAGGTAAATAAAAATGTGCCAATTAAGAGCAGGTTTAGTTAAGAACTGTCGCAGGTGCAAATCAAGTATTCGACTCAATTGCCCGATTAAAAAGCAAGTGAAAAAGAAAGATTACACCGATAACAAGAAACGAACCGGATCAGAACAAAAATCCTAATCGCTTCACTTCAAAGATAAATACGAGTTTTTTGCTCGTCCATAAAATTTTATTTATAACAAAATCAATTTTTTCGAACAAAATTAGTTATTTAAAGACAACATAGATTAGGGAATATCAAATTTTCAAAAGATAATAAAAATAAAAAAAGAAAATTGTTAAAGATTTAAAGATATCTAGCTAAAAGCTTAGTATCTTCGTGGTGGTCTACGTTTTGAGTAGCACTCTCGGCAGTAAACTGGCCTTGTACCGTCTGGCTTGAAAGGAACTTCACATTCTTTTCCGCAGTCAGCGCAAGTTGCCTTGTGCATCTCTTTGTTATTATACATTCGCTATTTCAACTCCTACTACTTTGGCTGTGCAAAAGGTTCTTTCGCACAGTACCATCTAACAATTGTTCGATGCTTATAAATTGAGTGCTCTACAAACATGTTTAAATTCACTAAAATCACCTCGCAAAGTTAATTTTTCATAAATTCACTTAAAAAATAGACGTCTGTAACTAAAAAAGAGTTGAAAACCAAAAATTGGCGAAACAGCCGTTTTTCATCGTCAACCTAATATAGTTAACATTGCATTATTAGGTAAATACTCGGGTAATTGAGAAAAAGTATGATATGGTCTCCTGCGTTTGCTTTTTCTCTTGACTTTGACTATGATTTGAGAGGGGTAATTTGAGACAGAAAAAATCAACTTTGGGCGAGCATCTAGCGCTTCTTTCAGTAAAATATAACATCTATCCTAACGAAGTTTTTCAAGCTTTAATTTCAGCAAGAAACAATGAGAAGGCAGTCTGTGGCAACCTTACTGTAGAATACCGCGGCAAAGTCAAGGGTGAAACCATCTTTCTAATAACAAAAGACAGTGCTGTCGTTGCTCAGTTCCGCGTAGGCGAAGAATTCCTCTTAAGAAAAGACAATCCCTTCGAAAGTTGGATGAGTACTGATAAGATCCGTAAGAAAATTGCCAAACAAAACACCGAATCAATCTACACCTCAATTCATGATCTTAGGGCAGGCATGAAACGGATCAACTTAAAAGCGGAAGTAATAGAAATCCCTAAACCTGCCCAGGTCCATACACAATTTGGCAACACAGTCATGGTAGTGAACGCATTAGTTGGGGATGAAACTGGAAAAACTAAGCTTTGTCTATGGGAAGGACAAATAGGAACAATTGCCGTCGGTGACAACATTGAATTAAAAAATGCACAGGTATGTGTTTTTAGGGGCGAGAGGCAACTGCGACTTGGGAAAAACGGTATTCTTAATGTGTTGCAAGTCTCTGCTGAAAGTGTCAAGCAACAGTTAGCGACCGCAGCAATTAGATAAAAAATTTTAGAAATAGTTTTTTTTATTTATTTCCAGTCGGTTCTTCTTCTGGACCAGGCTTGCTTTTCATTAGAATCAGCATTTGAACCTCTATTTTCGGTCCCTCTTGGGGTGCTGTGTTTAGCTAAGCATTCTCTACAATAGACTGGTTTACCTGCTGTTGGTTTAAAAGGAACGGTTGCGGTTTTGCCGCAATCACTACATTTGATTTCGGTTACATTAGTTCTTTGAGACATTAAATAACTCCACATTATTGTGAAAATACGGAAAAAATTTCCTTATTTTTCGAGTATTTAAATGTGGAAGGTTGACTTAAATGTTTCCGTCAACTCAAGTTTCATTAAGGACTAATTATCCTTGTTTGCACAGTCTTTAACCCAATTTTTGTCTTGATGAAAAATTTCATCAATCAAATCCAATTCTTTCACAAAATCCATCAAAGCCACCGCGTGGCTTCATTATCACTCCTACCCAAACGAGAGACATTCCGCTCTTTGCTTAATCAGCTAAGAATGAATTTTCCCCTGTTTTTACCCGTTTTGGGAAGACAGTTTTTATAGCGGTATGAAGTATTTGGTTGGACAAGAAAAGAGGGAATATAGTTAATTGACCCTTATTGTTGACGACGCAGGTAGCGGAGATTTACTTTACGGAGTTGTAGTTGGCGCCTATCACGAAGAAACAGGCGAATTCAAATACGACTTAATCGACGTTAGATTCTACCAAGACATCTTCCGCGAAAAAGAGTATCTTCAAGAATCCTCGCGCGTCGTCTTCAAACTTGTTTCACGCTTCAACCTCAAACCAGACGAAGCTATTCACATCTGCCAAGGCTGCATCTTTGATGTGGCCGCAGAAGAACTTCAGAAAGTCTACGGCGAAGACCGCGTAAAACGCATACGCGTAGTCGGTGAAGCTCAAAGGCTTGTGGAAATCGCTTACTTAGATGAAATCCGCAACCTAGGCTATGAACCATTGGTGGAGCGGGAAGAAAAACGCGGTAAAAGCTTCTTCCACATGATGCGCTGGCTAAAAGACAAACCAGAAATGCTACAGTATGCCAAAACAGGGTGGCCACGCCTAAAAAATTACCAGATGTTCAAAGAGTTCCACACCCAAAAAGCTTTTAATGCAGTATGCAGCGAATGTGGAGCTGAATGCGAAGTACCCTTTAAACCCAAAGTAGACAAACCTGTTTACTGCCACAAATGCTGGTCAAATCATAAACCTAAGAGAAAAGGAAAAACAGTAAAACATTAAAAATTTGGTGCTAAATATGAACGTTATTTTTAGTTTTAATTCTGACTGGTATGTGCTTCTATTTGGATTCTTAGCTGCGTGGGCTATTTTGATGGTTATACGAGGCAAATGGCTGTCAAAGCACGAAGTTAAACAGCAGATTTTCCTAGCTTTCGGGGGAATGATTTCCTTGGCGCTCATGGAGTTCTTCGCTGTATCGACAGGACTCTGGAATTACACTCCGGGTAATTGGCCTGTGATTCTATGGCCCACCTACTTTGTAGCTATACTATTCGGTTACCAACTGCTCCGTTCAATCGAAGGCATATTCCCTCACAGACCTGTCATGTAGATTGGGTTTGAATGCTAAAATACCGATTTTGCTACTATTTCAAGTGTATATGTTTTAGTTGACTTCTGAAAATAGCTCAAGTTTCTCATGGCTAGGTTGTTTGGCAAGTACGCCATGGATTGTTCCAGCAGTTATCGTCTGAGCTTACAAAACCTGCACTGCCCATATGAAAAAAGCTAAGCAAGCGTATACACATGCATGTTACATATCCTTATAAGCCAAATTCACCGATGAAAGATGCCCTAATAGGAGGCGAAAAAAATGTTGAGTAGAGACTGCGACGGCTGTTCACTACTACACATGTGCAGTGAAAGGTACAGACGCGTCGGTAAAGACGAAAAAGTCTATTGCCCAGATGGAACGGCACACATAGTAGATCAAAATTAAACCATAATTTTTCTAATTTTTTGTGTTTTCGAGGCAAACGCTGAAATGCAGGTATTTCCAAATTAGTGCTTGCATGGTGATTGTGTGGATAAAGCTGACTTCTTGATGTGGAGCCGCAAGTACGACAAAGCGTTTGGTTGGCAGGCGCAGCGAGAGCGGGAACTCGGCACAAAATTCCGCAAAAACAAAGCATTAACCTGCAAGGATTTGGCTTCTATAGTTGAATGGAAATTTAAAGATGACACTGAGAGGCTAGCGCGAAGTTTAGCGTTGGTGGCTCGCAACGACGAAGCAACAGTTAACCGATTATCCAGCCAGGCGCTGAGTATTCCAGGCTGCGAAGATGGCTACCGAATGAATTGTCTCACCCTTCTCGAAGGCGTCAGCCCCATCTTAGCCAGCATCATACTTGCATTCTTCGACCCCAAACAATACTGCATCCTTGATCAATACACTTGGAAAGCCCTGCTCGGTAACGTACCCCCAAACATGCAAACAACCCAAAACTACCTAGTCCTACTCGCGGTCATCAGAAAAACCGCAGCCAAACAAAAACTCGACGTCAGAGTAATCGACAAGGCATTTTTCAAGAAAGGCTTCGATGAAGCAAAGTAAACGTTACAGGTTCTTTATGACTTTCTTTAGCCTTGCCAACTGCGAGACAGTCATTTCTGGTTTCCTCGCTTCTAAGATGCTTAAGAATTCTTGCTTGTTTTCTGCATCAATCGCTGCTAGCTTTTCAAGCGGTCTTGTTCGGTATCAGTCTATTCTATTTGTTTATTTATTGTTTGTTTAGAAGGCTTTAAGAGTATGACACATGTCATATAATGCATGTGAGGAACTAATGCCAACAAAACTCAAACCCATCTTGGCATTCGCAATTATAGCAATAATACTAACAACCATAACAACAGCAACAGCCACCGCCAACACACTCGAAATAACCAACCTATCAGACAAGACCTACACCTTTACTGAACAACAACTCAAAGAAATGCCCCAAACCACCATAACTGCTGCACTCTACTGCTACGGAAGTCTCGTAACCAGCGGAGCATGGAGTGGAGTCCAATTCAACTACTTATTAACACAAACAAACGTTTACTCTGAAGTTCATTCAATCCAACTCTTAGCCTCAGACGGCTATACAGTCACCTTACCAATCGAATTAGCTGTGGCACCAAACACAATTATCGCCTACCAAAAAGATGGGGAGCCATTAGATGGTCTGCGACTGGTCCTGCCAGGATATAACGGCGCGTCCTGGATTAACCTAATCATAACCATTAATATGAGCAGCATAGAGGCCCGCACACCGGCAACCGAGACGGAAGTCTGGATAAACAGCAATCCAGGAATAATCACTAATGACAAACAACCCTCTCCAACGCCAATCCTTACCTCTAAACCAACACAGACCACGCCTAAACCTACACCTAACAACACCCCATTCAATCCAACTGTTCCTCCAACAAACGTCACCGACTCCAACCAAATACCCCAACAACAAACCACAACTAATCAGCCAATAGAGTTGGACCGTGGCTTTCTGGTCGTAATAGCAACCGTTTTCACACTCGGTTTGTCAACTGCAATAATTTTGACATATAGACGCAGAAATAGATTGAAGATAACAAGCACGCAATTACTGATTAAGGGCTCTTTTGCTCCTTTTTCCTTTTTTGATTCTGTGCCTTTGAAAGACGTTTAGAAAAGTAAAACCGATTGGACGACCGAACCATCGCCAGACACTCTACAAAAAAAACCCAGGGCAAAATTGCTTAATTTTGGATTACAAGATAGAAAATTTAAAAGAGATTGTTATTGCTGCCCGAGCAACTTCTTTGGCGAACAGAAAATAACTAACCTGTAAAATGAAGTAGCGGTGGACCACTGCGGTTTGACGCCCAGACTCCGTCTGAAGCCTCCAAACCCTACACTCTTACCCGCACCCCCTTGAGCGCATAACGTCCAAACTTAGGTTGCTCTCTCCCGAGCCTAGCCAGGTTCGCCTGCTAAACGATGAAGTAACTTCCCTACGGAAGCCACCCATCGACCGCCAGCCCCAAAGGACGGATAGTCACTGGTTCGGAAATGGAAGTTCAAGCGGCCTTTGACGCCTCATCCGCAGATGTCAGCCCGTCATGTAGAGGATTTACGGTACAATGGACCCCTAACCCACCGCTTAAGATCCACCGCCGCTCATAGATGGATTAATCGAACTATAAAACTTTCCCAGTCCGGACAACTCAGTTGTAGGTTATTTTGAAACTTTTGTTGCTGTTTTGAGTGTTTGAGCGTTTGTTTGCAATTCTTTTAGCATTGTGGGCTTGTTTTGTTGGATGATGTTGATAAATGCGCTTCCCACTATAGCTCCATCTGCGCCTGAAGTGATTATACGCTTGACGTGTTCAGGTTTTGAGATACCAAAGCCAACAGCTAGCGGAATTTTTCCAGTAGTAAAAGGCAGGACGCGCTTGATTAGTTTAATGGTTGAGTCTTCAACGTTTGTTTTGGTACCCGTAACTCCATAATGGGAGACAAGATAAAGGAACCCCGATGAAGCGTTTACTATTTTAGTTAACCGCTCGTTTGATGTGGAGGGCGCAGCAAGAAAAACCGTATCCAAGCCACAGTTTTTGGCGGTTTTCCTGAAGTCGGTTGCTTCTTCGACAGGTAAGTCGGGAACGACGAAGCCATCAACCATGCACTCTTCGGCAGAACCAAGGAACTTGTCAAGCCCAATTCTGAAAACAGGATTGAAGTAAGTCATAACAACTATGGGCACGTCATGTTGCATTTTGATTCTCTTCGCGATTTCAAGCACCTTCATCGGAGTGGTTCCAGCGGTCAAAGCTCGTATACCTGCGGCTTGAATTGTGGGTCCATCTGCAATGGGGTCGGAAAATGGTAGCCCCAACTCAAGGATATCTACGCCTCCCCTGATGAGGGCATCGGCGATTTTTGGTGTCTGTTCAGGATTTGGGTCCCCAGCCATAATGTAACCGATTAACGCGCCCTTTCCCTGCGCTTTCGCTTTTTGGAAAACTTTAGCTATGTTATTCATATTTTCGCCCCAATGAAATCAGCTATTGTTTCCACGTCTTTGTCTCCACGCCCAGACAATGTAATCACGATAGACTGGGTCTTCTTCATTCTTGGCGCTATCTTCAGGGCATAAGCTACTGCATGCGAAGATTCCAACGCTGGCAAAATACCCTCCTCCTTAGATAATTCTAAGAAGGCATCCACTGCTTCTTTGTCTGTAATAGAGGCGTATTGCGCACGTTTGGAGATTTTTAGAAAAGAATGTTCAGGTCCAACTCCGGGGTAATCCAGGCCAGCCGAGACGCTACTTGTGTTCTGGATTTGACCGTTGCTGTCTTGCAACACGTAGGTTAGCATGCCGTGGAAGACGCCTTCTGCTCCAGCTCCAAGGGATGCGGCGTGTTTGCCTGTTTCGATGCCTTCGCCTGCGGCCTCAACACCGTAAAGCGCCACTTCCTTGTCGTCTTCGAAGGGGTAGAATGTGCCCATTGCGTTGCTTCCGCCGCCTACACAAGCCACCAAAGCATCGGGCAGTTTGCCCTCTTTTTTCTGGAACTGCTCTTTGATTTCGTTGCCGATTACGCTTTGGAAATCCCTTACAATCATTGGATAAGGATGAGGACCCACCACTGAGCCAATCAGGTAGTAGGTGGTTTGTAGGTTGGTTACCCAATCGCGAAAAGCTTCGTTTATGGAGTCTTTGAGGGTTTTGGAACCTGTTTCAACGGGATGCACTTGCGCATTTAGCAGTTTCATTCGGAAAACATTAAGCCGCTGGCGCTCACAATCCTCTGTGCCCATATAAACTTCAGCTTTCAAACCCAAAGCTGCACACGCAATAGCTGTAGCAACGCCATGTTGCCCTGCCCCTGTTTCAGCAATGACACGTGTTTTTCCCATGCGTTTGGCGAGGAGAGCTTGTCCGATAGTGTTGTTTATTTTATGCGCTCCGCCGTGGGCGAGGTCTTCGCGTTTGAGGTAGATTTTTGCGCCCCCAAGTTTACGTGTCAGGTTTACAGCGAGATATAATGGGGTTGGTCTGCCTACAAACTCCGCGAGGTAATAATCCAGTTCTTTTTGGAAGTTAGAGTCTTTTTTTGCCTTATTGTACGCTTGCTCAAGTTCGCCAATGGCTTCCATCAGTACCTCAGGAACGAAGCGCCCGCCAAACTTGCCATATTTGCCGTCAATTGGGTAGTTGCTTAACTTCATGCTTCTACAAACTCCTTGACTTTTGCTTCGATGTTTTCAGTTAACATTATGCTTGAACCGATAAGGAAAGCCTTTGCACCGCAATCGCGTAGAAAACGTAAGTCGTCGGGTGTTTTGATTCCACTTTCACTCACCACAATCTTGCCACAAGAACTATTTCTTTTAAGAATTTCTTTTGTTGCGTTCAAGTCAATTTTGAGGGTTTCAAGATTCCGATTGTTAATTCCAATCAAATCAGCTTTAGTTTCAACTGCCAAACGGAATTCCTCTTCGGTGTGGGTTTCCAGTAAAACCTCAAGACCCCTCGAATGAGCAAACGCCACTGTCTTATCCACGCTCGTTTCGCAACATCCTTTGTCAAAAAGCCCTTGAATTAACAAAACTGCATCTGCACCAATCTTCGCGGCAACTTCTATTTGTTCAGCAACGATGATTATGTCTTTCATTAGGATAGGTAGTTTTACGGCTTTTCTTGCTTGTATGAGTGTGGATAAGGAGCCGTTGAAGTGTTTAGGCTCAGTTAGAACCGAAATTCCTACGGCGCCGCCTTTTTCCATGGCTTTCGCAATTTCCTGTGGCTTCACTTGGTTTCTGATTATTCCAAGAGATGGTGAAGCTGCTTTAATCTCTGTTATCACGGGGTTTGCTTTACTTTCTAAGATTGCTTTTTTTAGGCTAATCTTCGGTTGCTTTGTGATCGTCGCGGTTTTGTAGTATCCGCTGTCAATTGTCTTTGTGGCGTCCATTGCTAATGTGTCTAGAAAATCAATCATATTTTGCTTCCAACTCCTCAAGTCTCTTTAAGCTTCCGCCTGATGCTTTAATCAGGTCTTTTAGTTTCTTGTATGCAGCTCCACTTTCAATTGATTCTCTGGCTTTTTCCATGCCTTCTGCAAAGTTACCTGCTTTGCCTCCAACGATGATTCCTGCAGCGCTGTTAACGAGCACAATCTCGGCTTTTGCATCACCAACGGTTTTGCCGCTTAGGATTTTAAAGATTATTTCTGAGCTTTCCTCAGGCGTGGATGACTGCAAATCAGCTATTGCCGCTGTTTTTACCCCAAAATTGCTGGGAACAAATTCTAATTTCGTTACGTTACCTTTCTTTAAGTGGGCGATAACGGTTTTTCCAATCGTTGAAATCTCATCCAACCCATCAAGCCCATGAACTACCATCGCCTCCACGCAACCTAACCTCTCAAGTGCAAAAGCCATTGGAACAACCAGTTTTGAGTCGTAAACTCCGAGCAGTTGAGCATTGGCACATGCTGGGTTGGTTAACGGTCCGAGAACGTTGAATACAGTTCGGATACCGATCTCGCGTCTAGTTTCTGCTGCATATTTCATGGCTGGATGAAACGTTGGAGCAAACATGAAGCCAACTCCGACCTTTTCGATGATACCTTCGACGGCTTTGGGTTCTAAGTTTATGTTTAAACCAAGTTTTTCTAGTACATCTGCGCTGCCGCTTTTGCTGGTAACTGCCCTGTTCCCATGTTTAGCCACAGATACCCCAGCGCCTGCAATCACAAACGCTGCTGCGGTGCTCACATTGAATGTTTTTATTTTGTCTCCGCCTGTACCGCAAGTGTCAACTAGACGTCCCTGTACTTTGGGATGGATTGTGCAGCAATTGGACCGCATAACTGAAGTGAACGCGATTAATTCTTCAACCACTTCTCCTTTCATTCGCAACGCAGTTAGAAACGCAGCTGTCTGCGAGTTTGTGGCTTTGCCCAACATAACTTCATTCATGATTTCACGCGATTCCTCAAATGTCAAATCTGCGCCTTCGACAAGTTTTTGGATACCTTCACGAATCATTGTTTGTCCTCCAAAAAGTTTTTGATAATGAGTTTGCCGTCCTCGCAAAGGATAGATTCAGGATGGAATTGCACGCCATAAATCGGGTATTTTACGTGGCGTATGCCCATTATTTCTCCATCTTCAACGGATTCTGCGGTAATTTGGAGGCAATCTGGAACGGATTCACGTTCACCTGCAAGCGAATGGTATCTTGTTGCAGTTAATGGGTTGCGAACACCTGCAAAGAGGGCTTTTTGGTTGTGTTTTATTGTGCAGGTTTTTCCGTGCATAAGTTTTTTTGCGGGGATTATTTTTCCGCCATAAGCGTTTATGATTCCCTGGTGGCCTAAGCATACTCCTAAGGTTGGGATGAGAGGACTTAGGGTTTGCAGGATTTTGGTGCAGACGCCAAAATATTTCTCATCCTCGGGATTGCCAGGACCAGGCGAAATCACGATACGGTCGGGCTTAAGTTTAGCGGCTTGATCCAGGGTGATTTGGTCATTTCTGTAAACCACTGTTTCAGCGCCTAGTTCACCTATGTATTGGACGAGGTTATAAACGAACGAATCATAGTTGTCGATGACTAAGACTTTCATGGTTGTTTTCCTCCTGCTGCATATTCAAGCGCTTTCATGAGCGCTTGGCTTTATGATCGGTTTCAAACCACTCTTTCTCTGGAACTGAATCAGCTACGATGCCTGCGCCAGCTTGAATGTAGGCTTGGTTGCTCTCCGAGAATAAAGTGCGGATAGTTATGGCAAAGTCAGCGTTGCCATTGCAGCTGAAGTAGCCGACTGCACCAGCGTAAGGTCCACGACGTGAAGGTTCAAGTTCTTCAATTATTTCCATTGCGCGAACCTTGGGTGCACCAGAAACCGTCCCTGCAGGAAACACTGCTTTTAATGCATCAAAGCTCTCCAAACCATCCTGTAAATCACCCATAACTTGTGAGACAATGTGTTGAACATGGCTGAACTGGTGTACACGCATGAACTCTGGAACCGTAACGCTTCCGTATTTGCTGATTTTTCCTACATCATTTCTCGCTAAATCCACAAGCATCACATGTTCAGCGCGTTCTTTTTGGTCTTTTAAGAGTTCTTTGCCAAGGCGAAGGTTTTCTTCCGGATTTGCGGAGACGGGTGTTGTGCCTGCAATTGGAAAAGTTATGACTTTTCGGTTATCGATCCTAACCAACATTTCTGGGCTGGCGCCGACGATTTGACGTTTATCGGATTTGTAGTAGAACATGTAGGGGGAGGGGTTGATTTGGCGTAGGCTTTTGTAGAAAGTCAGGAGGCTTCCGGTGTATTGGAATTGGAAGCGTTTGGATAGGACAACTTGGAATATGTCTCCCGCGGTCACGTAATGTTTGGCTTTTTCGACTGCTTTCTCAAAGTCCTCTTTTGATGTGTTAACTATTGGTTGCGTGTAAGTAAACTGTTCTTCTGGTATTGTTGGTTCTTTTAGTAATGCTGTAACTTCTGTCAAGGCGGTTTTCACCTCTAAAATAATAGTAAGCTTGATTGATGGTGTGATCAAACACAATTCCATCCTCAAAAATACCCATCTCCACATCTGGGAATTGTAGTTCATCGGGTTTTTGGCTGGGTAGTTTTTCGATGTATCTTATGGCGTCATAGGATATGTATCCTAATGCTCCGCCGACAAAACGGAAGTCAACGATGTTGTTTTCTAGTGGTTGTAGTTGTTCTTGGATGACTTTGAAGGGGTCGCTGGTTTGTTTGGTTGTGGTTTGACCGGTTTTAGTGTTGGTTATGGTTATTTTGCCGTTTTTGGCTGTTATGGTTGTTTTGGGGTCAAACCCTATGAATGAGTATTGGGCGAGTTTTTGGGGTCCTTCGATTGATTCTAGGAGGTATGCGGTTTTGTATTTTTGGTGGAGTTTTGAGAATATTTCTAGGGGTTGGTTGGTGTAGTTGAATTTAATGTAGTTTAGTGGGTTGACTGTGATTTGGGTTTGTTTTGGTGTTTTGCCAAAGGCGATTCCCCATTGTAATCATGCATCCTATTAGTTCGGAAATATACTGAAATGCTTTATTTAAGCCTTATCTGTACAAAAGTGTACACTTTAGGTTATTTCAGCACTTCACCCATCCAAGCCAAATAAGCCGCAGAACCCTCAACAATAGGGATTGCCAAAACCTCAGGAACCTCATAACTATGCAACCCCTTAAGACACTCCGCCAACTCCGCAAACAAATCCCGACGCGACTTCATAACCATCAAACACTCCTCTGCCTTGTCGATTTTTTCTGACCAGAAAAAGAATGAGGTGACAGGGTTAAGGATGTTGGCGCAAGCAATTAGGCGTTCTTTTAGGAGCGTTTGGGCGATTTTTTCTGCTTCCGCTTTGTTTGCGGTTGTTACCAAAACGATGATGTAATCGTTATTCATGAAGTTTCCCTGTTAATTTGTGTATTTAGAGAAATAAAAACTTGCATTGTCAGCAAGTTTGCATTAACACATTTAAATTTCTCGTTTACCTAATGTAGGTATAAGAGCGAGGCGAAGTTTCTTGAAGGAAGAACAAATCAGAATTTTAAAAACTATGAACGAAGCCACCAACCGCATGGACCTAACCATGTTTGCACAAGCCGTAAACCTAAACCCAAACCAAGCCATAGCAGAAGTGCAAGAACTTGCCAAAGAAGGCTTTTTGCGCAAAGTAGGCGGCGGATTCGGATTAAATGAAAAAGGCAAAAACGCCTTAAAAGCATACGTGTCTGTTTCGGCGGAGCTGGGTTTTAACTTTTATGTTGATGTTGATAAACCTCTGGGTTTCTCAGCGATGTCGCTTGATGAGTTTTACCGAACAATTAAGCAGGTATGTTCTGACTCCTTGGAGTTTCATCTTTATCGGGGCGATTTTGAGAAGTGGCTACAAGAAGTCTGTAAGGACGAAGATTTGGCTAAAGCGTTTAGAACTTTAAAGGCGGAGGAGTTGAAGGGGGAAGATCTCCGAAAAGCGCTTCTACAAGCTATAGATGCCAAATATGGTGTGGGAGAACTACTATAGCTATTGTTTTTCAACATTGAGTTTTTTCCACCATTCAGGAACTTTAGCGTTTTCTGCCATATCCCAGAAGTCATAAGTTTTAATGTCTAAGACGGGTGTAGCATCGTAAGCATCTAAACCCCTGACCGTTAAAACGTTGCCTTCTACTTTAACCAGTTCCACAAGTGTTAACCCAATTGGGTTTGGGCGCAACATAGTTCTGGCAACAAAAACTCCTACTAAGGGCATATCTTGTCGCCCTCTTGGATGAACTTTCAAAGTCTTTCGCTGTTCACTGCTAACTTGGTTCAGGTAAAACAACACAAACAAATGCGAGTAGTCAGAGATGCCGCTTAAGCCCTCAACTAAATCGTCGCGAAGAACAATCTGTGACAATGACGCCTTATCTTTGATTTCTTCACCTTTAGCGGTGGTTTTGACGTAACCTATGGGGTTTAGAACAATTCTTTCTTGAAAAGACATCGTTACTCCTCATTGTTTGAGTGAGCTGTGAAAATATTTAAGCGTTCAAATAAAATGTTTCCACGACATTATGTCCTAAAATGCTCAAGCAGCTACGATGTTGCAACACTATTTATTGGTAAATTAAAAAGTTGTGAAAGTAAGACGAAGATAAGAATCATTACTCGGTTAAACTGCGTCACAATCTGATCAAGTTGATTGATGAACACTATTGGTGTGTGTATTGGTCGCATCATCATCATCATCATCATCTTCTTTGGTTTGTTGTTAACATGGTTTTGTAATCATTTCTGTAGGCATTAGGCGATACAATTCGGGTTATCTTTGATTGTTGCAACCAGTCCACAGAATGCAGTTGCAACAACAGCAACAACAACAACTTCTCTTCCAAAGTTTGTCCATTAAAGGCATCTTTGCAAGCAAGGTGTGGTTCAATTTGTTGGTAGATTAGAATCCTGATCCTTCGAATTTCAGCAACATATTATTCTTAGGTTAGCCAAGTTTCCATTATGTTACGTGTTGGTCATCGTGGTGCAAGAGCTTATGCACCCGAAAATACATTGGAAGTTTTAAGAAAGCCTTAGAAATCGGCGTAGACGCGATTGAGTTGGATGTTAGAAGAACTAAAGATAATCAACTTGTCGTTATTTATGATGCAGATGTTAAACGCACCACAAACGGCGTCGGTTTAGTCAGCGAGTTTAGCCTTTTACAAGTTAAGGGTTTTTCTGCTGAGCGTGAAGAGAAGATTCCGACGTTTGAGGAAGCGCTGGATTTTTTGGATAAAAAAGTGAAAGTTTTGGTTGAGCTAAAGGAAACGGGCATTGAGGAACAGGTCCTTTTGATAGTGCATGCGAGAGGTCTTGAGAAAAACGTTGTAATAATCTCTTTCCTTGAAGATGCCCTAAGAAAAGTTGGAGAATTAAACAAGAGTGTCGAGATAGGTTTGATTTATGCCAAACACAGCAATCCTGTTAAAGCAGTTTTAGAACTCAAAGCAAACTATCTCGTAGCACTATGCAGGTTCACGCATACAGCCACTGTTCAAAAAGCCCATGAAAACGGCTTAAAAATAATCGTCTGGACCATAAACACAGCAGAAGAAGCCCAGGAGTACATCAAGAAAGGCGTAGACGGTATAGCTAGCGACAAACCAGACATACTAACAGACCTCAGTTCATAGCCACCTATGCTATGTTTTTAGTCTTCCCTGCATCAGGCTCCAATAACAAAACCGCAAGCTCTATATTACACAGTGAAGCCCTTTTTCAAACCATGCGGGTCCGTAGCTCAGTCAGGCTAGAGCATCGGACTCTTAATCCGAGGGTCGCGGGTTCAATTCCCGTCGGACCCGCCAAATTTCGTTACGAAAACTTTGTGTTTTTCTAAAGTCTGCGGGGTTTTTGGTATGGTTGACTTTTTGGTTGATCAGGGTTTGGTGTTGCTTCTGTAGTAAGGAGCTTCTTTAAGCGCCATACCAATACATCGCGGTCATTGGGTTGCTGATGCGTCCACTGCTCGCGGTACTCTCTAAATTGTTGACCTGCAATTTTTCCTTTTGATTGCAATTCGCTGAGTAATTTAACGAATGCTCTTAGCTCAAGTTGTTCGTTGGTAACTACGTTTATGGTTTTTCCTTCTCCTGAGGGGTTGGTTGTGGGAGGTACGCTGTCTGGCGGCGGATAAGTATTGTATAAGAAAACCGCAAAATACAGGGTATCCCAACTTCGAGTTAGAGGTAAACTGTTTTTGGCTCTTAATAACTCAGAGGTGTAGTGTTCATATTCTTGCCCGAGCGAAGAATACTTCGCTTGTCCGCTGGGAGCATCAACGACGCGATTAAGAAAATGCCGCATATGTTGATTATTAAAAATAGGTAATACAGTTCCACTTTCGTAATTGAAGCAGAATATAATTTTTATGGCAAGTTGCTTGTCTTGCCCTATTCCACCTATTTTTTCCCATGAAGCGTCAATTTTTTGGGTCAAAGACTTCCGGTTGTCTACCGCGGCACGAAGCAGGTTTTTGAATTCCCCGATTTGTAGACGAGTGTTGCGGTAAACGTTGGAGTTGTTAAATGTTAGGTGACCAAGAGGCTTAACAGCGCCTTCTAGAAGGCGGAAAAATTCGCCGACTTCATCAGGATTTATTTTGAAGAGTCTATCAGGTTCCAATAATTCTATCGATCGGAGATTTTCGGCGAAAGAATACTTTTGCCTAAGCTCTTTAAGTAATGCAAGCGCTTTATCGACTTCGACGCGCATTGATCTGACTTTATAGTATTCAGTTGCTTTTTCGAGCATTGAGTTACTTCGGAACATTTTCCACCAAACCAGATTTTAGTATATAATAGAAATACACAGATAACGGTTAAACCTTATCACCTTAATAACCACCTGAAAAAGATATTAGCCTTAGTGGTTGTTGATTTCTCGGTTACCCACATGAAGAAACAAGTGTTTATTTCAGGTCCCATCATAGGGATGGAAAAACAGCAGGACCACTACCGAAACACAATCACTGACATCGCTACCAAACTGGGGTTCGATGTGATTGACCCTTGGAAAAGGGAACGTGTTCTTTACAATGGAACTGAGGAGTGCTGGTGGGACAAGGTGCCCACGTTCGATTTTGTTCAAAGGGACTTAGATGATGCAGACCTATGCGATGTTATGGTTGTTTATTTACCCATCCTTTCGGCGGGCGCCTGCATGGAAATGTTTTATGCAAAACGCAAGGGCAAAAAAGTCATTGTGGTATCGGAAATGAAGTGCCTCAGCCCCTGGATAGTTTTCCACTCAGATGCCATAATAAAAAGTTTCAACCAACTTGAAGAAACACTCAGAAAGTTTCTATAAAGGAGAAAGGTAGCTGCCGTTTATGTTAGGCGAAACCACAAGCGTAGAAGAATACAAGGAATCTTCAATCCATAAACAATAATATCCGCTGACTTCAACCTGTTGCCCAACCATTAAACTGGGAACATCGGTCTTTTCAAAATATACAATAGTGCTTCCTTGGTGTAGTAGGTATTCAGCGGCAGTTGTCTGGTTTTCCCAAGGTTGACCGCTCCAAACCACTTCAGAAATTTCTAAAGTTAAGTAAGCAGGAAAGATGTGGTAGCTAAATCCGTTGTTGACTTCATAATTTAATTTTACTGAGTTTATTGTTCCTTTCACTGTTAGGTTAGGAGAGTTGGCGTAATCAAAGTTCTCAAGATGCTGCTCGTGGATGATGTTTGTTGCTCTAGCGGAAATCAGGGCAGACGAAGCCAAAACCACTATGACGAGGAGTAAGTAAACAGTTCGTTTAAGTGTCCGAGTTTTCTGCGATGTCAAGTGGGTTTCTTCTAAAGACAGTTTTTCTCTTAAAAATGGAGAAGATAATAGGACTATAAAAAACCCAACTGCTACCGTCGCCAAACCAATGAGATTGCCCCAAACGAACATGAAAAAGCTTGAAAAAAATATTTCTCCCAAACCAACAAGAACTAAGCACACACTTAAAAGACTCTTAGCCGATGGAGCTTTCATGACGATAGATAAGGTGACAGCTAAAAAAATAATGAAAGCTGGAGCCACAATAAGCGAATAGGGATATTGATAGGCTACCATAAGCGCAATAAGCATACAGAATATATCGGTGGATTAAGTTTAAGAAATTTTCCCAAAACTGATTTCAGTAATTTATTTCGCTTGAAATTCTTCTCGGATTTTCATCTGCCTGCGTTTGCGGTTGTAACCCAGTGAAAAGTCGTGGGCTGCATCACGGATTTTCCTTAGCAGAAGCATCATTTTGTTGTTTTTGTCAAAGTTTCTTGGTGCTGCTTCGTCTGGCAAATAGATTTCCTCATGTTCCTTCGCTAAACCGATGAGTGGCAGTTGGAGTCCGAGGGTTTGCAGTGCGGTTTTTGCTGCGCTTACCTGTCCAGGTCCGCCGTCAATCACAACCAAGTCAGGGAGAGCAGTATTCTCTTCTATCAACCGTTTATATCGCCGCAAAACAACCTCGTGGACAGCAGCGAAGTCATCTTGTCCTTTAAAAGTTTTGATTTTGAATTTACGGTAGTTCTTCTTATCGGGCTTCGCATCTTTGAAGCTAACCATACCTGAAACCACATGTTCAGTTCCTAAGTTAGATATATCAAAACACTCGATCACATGCGGCAACACAGGAAGGTTGAGGCTATTCTGCAAATCAACCAACGCGGTATCAACCTCTAAGCCTGATTCCAAGTTTTTCTCTGCCAATTGCACGAGCCCCAACTTATCTGCCCGTCTGGGAATCGTCAAAGAAACAGGCGCAACCCGTTTTGCCGAAAGAAATTCCTCGAGAGCGTTCTTCTCTTCCGCACTCTGCCAACAAGGTTTGTTCAGCAAGATTTCCCTGGGAATCGGATTTGAAGTATAATAAGCCTTTAAAAATTCCTGTTCAATTTGAGGCTGCAAATCGACACTGAACTCTTTCTTGCCCAAAAGCACACCTCGGCGCATACCCATCTGAACTGCCAACATCTTCTCACCCACCTGTCGAAAAACCAACACGTCTTGATCAAAGCGGCGTTCTTTATCGACGATTTGGTGTTCGGTCACAAGCCTTATGGAAAGGATTTGATTTCGCAGTTCAAGGGCAGTTTCGTATTGTTGATCTTGGGAAGCTGTTAACATTTGGGTTTTGAGTTGGTCGATTGTTTGTTGGTAGTTTCCGTTTAGGAAGCTACGTGCCTGCCGTACTTGGTTGGCGTATTGTTCTGCTGTAGCTTTGCCGATGCATGGGGCGGTGCAGAGGTGTATGTGGTAGTTTAGACAAGCTCGTTTGGGCGTGGTCTTGCAGGTTCGCAACTTGAATACCTTCACCACCAAACGCTGTAAATCTTGCCTAGTGAAGCCATCCGTGTAAGGACCAAAAGATTCCAGTTTCCGCGAAACTTTACGACTGGTAAGTATCCTTGGGAAAGTTTCTCTTGTAAGCGAAATATACGCGAAGGTTTTCGCGTCTTTGAGGTTAACATTGTACTTGGGTGTGTGCTGCTTGATTAGTTTGTTTTCGAGCAGTAACGCTTCAACTTCGGTGTTGACGATAACCCAGTCAATCTGGCGAATATTCAAAACCAACTGCCGCGTCTTAACTGGGTGGTCGTTGCTTGAAAAATAACTTTTAACCCGCGAACGCAAGCTCTTGGCTTTTCCCACATAAATGATTCCCCCTTGCCCATCATAGTAGAGGTAGACGCCCGGATTGGTTGGTATATCAGAGCTTTTGAAGTCTGATGGCGACGCTATTTGAATCATACAGATGGTTTCACTGCCAGAACAATCTCTGTTTTGTGGTTAAGTATTTTATCCAAGAATACACCTGTGTAGGAGCCCTTGTTCTGTGAAACTTCTTCAGGTGTACCCTGAGCAAGTAATTCTCCACCTGCGGCTCCTCCTTCAGGACCTAAATCGATGAGGTAGTCACAGCTTTTTATGACGTCGAGGTTATGTTCAATAATGTATACAGTGTTGCCGTTGTCTACTAGCCGATTAAGTACTTTGATAAGGCGTTTGGTGTCGTCGAAGTGCAAGCCTGTAGTTGGTTCGTCAAGCATGTAGACTACGTGTCCTAATTTGTGTTTGCTGAGTTCACGGGTGATTTTGATGCGTTGGCTCTCTCCGCCTGAGAGGGTGGTTGAGCTTTGCCCCAACTTAATGTAGCCCAACCCAACATCTAGCAAGGTTTCGAGTTTGCGAGAAACACGTGGAGTATTCTCAAAGAATTTTGCTGCTTCCTCAACTGTCATATCCAGAACTTCAGCAATGTTTTTGCTTTTGTAGAAGATGCCCAAGGTTTCTTTGTTGTAGCGTTTGCCTTTGCACTCGCTGCATTGCACATAAACGTCGGGTAGGAAGTTCATTTCGATTCGGAGGACTCCATCGCCTTGGCAGGTTTCGCATCTGCCGCCTTTGACGTTGAAGCTGAAGCGTCCTTCTTTGTAGCCACGTGCTTTGGCTTCCTTGGTGGAAGCAAAAATCCGCCGTATCTCATCAAACAGCTTAGTGTAAGTGGCAGGGTTGCTCCTGGGGGTCCGTCCGATTGGATCTTGGTCAATCACAATTACATTACGTACGACTGGGGGAACATCGAGCTTTTCGTGTTTCCCAATCTTGTCAATTTGCTCACCGAACATTTTCCGCAGGGCAGGAACAACTGTCAAATTCATCAGAGTGCTCTTGCCTGAACCAGAAACCCCTGTGACACCACACAACACGCCCAACGGCAACATTAGGTTGAGGTCTTTGAGGTTGTTTTCTTGTGCGCCCTTAACTGTGATATAGCTGACAGGGTTTGCGTCTTTTTTCTGGGATTTCAATTCTCAATTCCCCTGAGAGGTATTTGCCTGTGAGACTTCGTGGGTTTTTCATTATTTCTTGAGGGGAGCCTTCTGCAACGATGTGTCCGCCGTGGATACCTGCACCAGGTCCCATATCAACGATGCAGTCAGCATGTCGCATTGTCTCTTCGTCGTGTTCAACAACGATTAATGTGTTGCCTAAATCCCGCAGACGCTGTAGTGTACTGATGAGCTTGGCGTTGTCTCGCTGGTGTAAACCTATGCTGGGTTCATCGAGGATATAGAGGACACCCATGAGGTTGCTTCCAATCTGCGTGGCTAAACGGATACGTTGAGCTTCTCCGCCTGAAAGCGTCTTGGCAGCCCGAGATAGCGAAAGATAGCCTAAACCAACGTTCTTAAGAAAACCGAGCCGTTCGTTAACTTCTTTTAGCACCTGTTTAGCTATGAATAATTCATTTTCGTTTAACTTGGGTGGCAGGGCATGGAAGAAGTCAACGGATTCTTCAATCGAGAGGTCTGTAACGTCAATTATGCTTTTGTCCAAGACTTTTACGGCCAGAACAACTGGTTGAAGTTTTTTGCCCTGGCATGTTCCGCAGAGTCGGGAAGTCATGTATTTTTCTATTTCTTCTTTGCGCCATTCACTCTCTGTTTGCCGAAACAACCGCATGGTTTGCGGGATGATGCCTTCCCAGCCATCACGCATCCACATGCTAGCGCCATTGGACCAATTGCCGTTGATTGGCTCTTTGTCGCCGTACAGAAGTACTTGAAGTTGCTGTTCAGTGAAATCCTTAATTGGAGTGAAGACATCAAAGCCGTATTTTTTGCCCACTGTAGCTATTTGCTGCGCTCGCCAACTAAGTTCCATGGTACCCTTGTAGACAGCCAACGCCCCATCCATGATTGAAAGATTTGTATTAGGAATTACTTTGTCTGCTGTTACTTCGGTGATTTCTCCTAAGCCGTGGCAGGTTGGGCAGGCGCCAAAGGGCGAGTTAAAGCTGAACATTCTGGGCTCGAGACTTTCGAAAACGATTTCGGGGTGGTTTGGGCAAGCTCCGAAGGTGCTGTACATGGTTTCGTCGGTGAAGCGTTCAAGTTCCTTTTTCTTTTCGCCCTCGGCTTTTTGGGCGTCGATGATTATCATGGTTCCTTTGCCGACTTGGAGCGCTTGTTCTACAGCTTCGGAGATACGTGAACGTTCCTCATCCATGATTTGCACTGTGTCGATGACCGCTTCAATCCAGTGCTTCTCATACCGAACCAGCTTTACCTCTTCTTTGATGCTGTCGGAATCGTATATTTTTTGGTCAGCGCGGATTTTAGTGTAGCCTTGTTTTTTGAGGTCTTCGAAGACTTGTTCGTGGGTACCTTTGATGCCGCGTATAACTGGGGCGAGGAAAGTGAGGGTTTTTGTTTTTTCTGCCATTACGAGGCTGGTAATATTCTCTGCGCTTTGGGGATGAATTGAGCTGCCGCATTTAGGGCAATGATGAACTCCAATACGTGCAAATAATAACCTAAGGTAATCATAGATTTCAGTGACTGTTCCGACGGTTGAACGTGGGTTCTTACTTGTGCTCTTCTGTTCAATAGAGATTGCAGGTGAGAGCCCTTCAATCGAATCCACATCTGGTTTGTCCATTAAGCCTAAGAACTGTCGGGCGTACGCGCTGAGACTTTCAACATATCTTCTTTGACCTTCTGCATAAATCGTGTCAAATGCTAATGTGGATTTTCCTGAACCTGAAAGCCCAGTTATAACTATAAACCTGTTTCGGGGTAACTCTAAATCGATGTTTTTTAGGTTGTGTTCCCGTGCACCCTTGATCGAAATGTTATCTCGCATAAACTAATTCCTATTTTGCTTCTATTTTGTAACAGTTTATTCAGGAAGATTAGAACCTTTTTGCGTTAAATCTTTAATTTTCTGGTGTTACCTGTTCATTTTCCATCTTCTTATCCAGCGCCTTGTTGAGCTCAGCAATTGCATCCCGTAGTTCAATGGCGCGTTCAAAGTTCAATTTCTCCGCTGATTCCCGCATCTGCGCATCTAACTCAATTATTTGGCGTTTTATGTCTGATTTTGGCAGATGTTTGGCTCCTCTGATTATGCCTTCTTTGTGTGAGACCCTTTTAATGATGGTTTTTGGGGTGATGCCGTGTTCTTGATTGAAACGTTTTTGGAAGCTCCGTCGGTACCACGTGGTTTCCATTGCACGTTTAATGGATTGCGTTTCCACGTCAGCATAGAGGATTACTTTGCCGTTTACGTTTCTTGAAGCACGTCCGATTGTTTGAATTAGGCTGCGTTCATCACGAAGGAAACCTTCTTTGTCAGCATCTAAGATGAAGATGGTGGCTACTTCGGGGATGTCTAAACCTTCCCGCAAGAGGTTGATTCCGACAAGTATGTCGAATTCGCCTATTCGCAATTGCCTTATGAGTTCGATTCGGTCGAGGCTTTCGATTTCTGAATGCATGTACCTAACGCGGAAGCCTTCCTTAGAGAGGTAATCGGCTAAGTCTTCAGCCATACGCTTTGTTAATGTTGTAACTAATACACGGTCGCCTCGGGCGATTGTTTTCTTGGCTTCCACCATCAAATCCTGCATCTGTCCCTCGATTGGGCGCATTTCAACCTCAGGATCTAAAAGCCCAGTGGGTCTGGTGATTAACTCTACGGGAGTACCACTTTTTTCCAATTCATACTCGGCGGGGGTTGCGGAAACGAAGAGGACTTTGCCCATTTTCTTTTCGAACTCCTCAAATTTGAGCGGACGGTTATCAAGCGCGCTCGGGAGTCTAAAGCCGAAGTCGACGAGATTCTTTTTTCTCGCAAAGTCGCCGTTGTACATCGCGCGTGATTGGGGAATAGTCTGATGGCTCTCGTCAATGATAAGCAGGTAATCTTTGGGAAAGTAATCCATTAAAGTAAACGGCGGTTCACCTGGTTTTCGTCCGTCAAAGTGGCGACTGTAGTTTTCCATACCCGCACAGAAACCAACTTCCTTTATCATTTCGAGGTCGTAGTTTGTGCGTTGCTTGAGTCTGTGAGCTTCAAGTGGAGGCAAACTGGGCAACCGTACTTCCAATTCCTGTTTGATTAGCTCAAGCGCCAACGCATGCTTCTCCTCTGGCACAACGTATTGGCGTGCAGGATAAAGCGTAAACTTGTCAAGCGCCGTCTTCATGTCGCCGTTTAAAAGGTTAACCTCTTTTATCTTCCTGATTGTGTTTCCTTCGAGTTCAACGCGTAAAATTTCGTTCTCGTATGAGGGCACAACATCCACAGTATCGCCTCGCACGCGGAACCGTCCTGGTTCAAGAACCATATCGTTGCGTTCGTACTGCATGTCCACGAGTTCACGAATTAGCTGTTGCCTCGTAATTTGCTTTCCAACCGATAAATCTGCAGCCATGGTTCTAAAGTCATCTGGGTTGCCCAAGCTGTAGATACAGCTAATGCTTGCAACAATTATGGTGTCGTTTCGGCTCACAATGCTTGAGACGGCGTGCATGCGCATCTTTTCAATCTGCTCGTTCACAGTTGAATCCTTCTCAATGTACATGTCTTGAGCCGGCAAATACGATTCAGGCTGATAATAGTCGTAAAAACTGATGAAGTATTCCACTCGATTGTGTGGAAAAAGCTCCTTTAACTCTGCATACAGTTGTGCTGCCAAAGTCTTGTTGTGGGCAATGATGAGGGTAGGTTTTTGGAGTTTGTTGATTACGTTAGCCATTACAAATGTTTTACCGCTACCCGTTATGCCTAGAAGCGTTTGTTTGGGTTTTGTGGAGAAGTTCTTCACTAACTGATCGACCGCGAATTGTTGGCCAGGCGAAATTTGGAACGGCGCGACAAGGTCAAATTGCACTTTGTTTCCCCACAAACAACAAGACATGACCAAACGTTTGAATTAATTAAGTTTTTTCTAAAAACTAGGTTAATTCAGGTGTTTCTTAGCGACAGCAAGCCTGGCTTTTAAAATCACCAAGGCCGCTTAACCCCCGTTCAGTGAAAGGGCTACCCATTGTAGGTTTCCGCATAGTTATCTCATAAGGATCCAAAAATGTTGACAAGAATAAGTTGTGTTTGCCTTTAGACAAAACAAAAAAATTGTTAGCCTTCAAGCACTATAAAAAAGAGTGCTGACGGAGAAATTATTCTACGGTGAGCTTGCCGAATTTGCCAACGTTAAGTTGAATTTCACTCTTAAAACTAGTAACGTAGCCGTTCTCGATTTTTATGTTGTCGCCAACGTTGATTTGGTCAATCTGTTCATTCCAGAGTGTCAGTTTTACGCTGCCTGTTTCGTCTGCGACTACAGCGTCGACTATTCGGTAAGTTTCATCTTTAAATCGTGATTTAACTTCTCTTGGGTCGCCTTTATCCACGACTTTGGCTTCAACGCTGACCCGTTTCATGCCATCTTGTAAATCTTTAATTGTAGTCATTTAAGTCACTCTTCTAAACTGTTTACTAACAGTCGGTTTTCAATTGCAAAGGTGACCTGCAATCATATAAATCTTGCTAACTAAAAAAGAAATGAAAAAATAGGTGGCAAACGCCCGTTTGGCGTTGCTTAGATTGCCCCAACTAAGAAGATGAGGAGAAGGATTACTATGGCTAGGCTTCCTGCGGATAGTGCAATTTTCTTTATCGTGGAAAACTCTGGTTTGAGTTCTCCTATGGCGAAGGTAACTACTGCGCCTAGCCACACGTAGGAAATTATGAACATGCCTGAAACTATATCTCTGAATGCCTGTGTTGCTGAGTCGATGTTATTGAAAATTGTATGTGACATTGCAGGTAATGTTCCTAGTGCGTCTGCTGGATAGTACAATGCTGCATAGGGATCAAAGCGTGCTCCCAGCGATAGGTCGTATGGGTAATAGACTGTGGGCAGGGTAAGCGTTGCAGCGAGGTTAACTAACGCTCGAATAACCATTATGACCATTGCATAGCCTATTGCTGCAAAGAGCGGCTTCCAAAGAAGCGGACTTTTCTGTAGTCTGCAGACTAAGTAGATTATGCCAGTTAAGATGAACCAGGCGAATATGAATTGTAAAGAGAATAATTGTAAGAACTGAAGGAGAATGCCGGTGCTGTTGTATTGGATGGGTGTTAAGTATTCGCCATGGAAGAATAAGGCGCCAACACGGACAGTTATGTTTGAGTTGGATGAATAAGTGAAATCCATTTGCAACGAAGTTATGTTGCTCCATGTGGGAACACCCTTGGTTGTCCAGCTTGCCGCGTTTGGTCCAAGTGGAATAGTTAGGTTGGTCCATTCACCATTAGTTGCATTGGACAGTAAAGGTGCTATGTCAAATTGGTAA
This sequence comes from Candidatus Bathyarchaeota archaeon, assembly GCA_963818655.1. Classification (GTDB taxonomy): domain Archaea; phylum Thermoproteota; class Bathyarchaeia; order Bathyarchaeales; family Bathycorpusculaceae; genus Bathycorpusculum. The sequence continues at coordinate 51,552 of CAWFTD010000002.1, read as the reverse complement.
AGATCCGAAACACCAAGAGAATACAACGTTAAAGTGGTGTTATGAGGTGCTACTTGAGGCTGCACCAGTTTTAACGATATTGATAAGTTCTGGAACCCACTGGGACTACAGTCAACGTTTGATACGTTGCCTAAAGCAGCTGTTAGGGTATTTGTGTTGGAAGCACTCATTTGCATGCTGTTGTTGCCAAATAGACTATAGTAAGCATTTGGATCGGTTGGTGGAAGCCCAAAACCCGCCACGTAAATACTGTAATTAATGTAATCGTCAAAATTGTTTGTTAACGCAACATTTGGAGCGGCAGCCCAAGCTGATGCGTTTGTGAAAGTTCCCAACTGATCAATCGATGGAGAGGTTTGTTCAGTGTAGGTTTTAGAGAATTGTGAATATTCATAGCCTATTTCTAAACCAACGAAGAGAAGTAAAATAATCAATGCGCCAAGATATTTTGGGTTTGTAACGATGTTTTTGAATGCTTTGTGCGGTGCATAGATGACCTGTAAGATATCGTCAATAATCAATCGAATTCGCTCCATCGCAATGTGAAGACTGCGTGGCATTTATTAAGTGTTTTTAACTTTTACAGCTAAGCAGACGATAAGTTGCTATAACCCCGTGTTTTTGGTTGCTAATCAAGTATTTGCAAAACAGACTAAGACACAACTATAATAAATCTCGAAGATGAAAAAATTAGACTATTTGTTACATTCCCGTCTTGAGTCGCCGATATGTCGTGTAATCGACGTACTCTATAAATGGGTTTTCTGACTGGAATTTAACAGTTATTTTTTGGCGTTTACGTTTATCAAGGATTTGACTTGTTGTCCTTAGCACGTATGCATCGCTTCCTGCACCTGAACCGTAACTTGCAACCAAGATGCGTTCATCGGGTTTTGCAACATCAAGCACTGCGGCTAAACCTACTAACGCAGAACCCGAATAAGTGTTCCCGAACTTAGTAATCTGAATTGCTGGCAAATACTGTTCATCCTTAAAGCCGAGTTCTTTTGCGATTCTGACTGGAAATTGGGGATTAGGCTGGTGAGGCACAAAATAATTCAAGTCGGCTGCTTTTACGTTTAGTCGCTCCATAAGTTTTGTGGCTGATTTACGTACGTGTTTAAAGTAAGCTGGGTCTCCCGTGAACCTTCCACCATGCATCGGGTACTGTTCGCCGTCTCTACGCCAGAAATCAGGAGTGTCGGAGGTGCAGGAGTACCAACCTTCAACTTCAGCGATAACATCTTGTTTTCCAAACATAAAAGCTGCGCTGCCGTAACCAACGTACATGTCCAACTCGCCTCCTGGGCAACCTCTTGGTGCTGCTTGAGAGTTGTCTGCGCCTATGACCATAGCGTATTTGATGCCTGAACGTGGATAACTGACCAAAGCTGAGGCGTCTTTGAACATGCTTGTGCTAGCTTTGCAAGCGAACTCGGTATCTACAGCGTCAACGCCTTGGATGTCGCCTTCTTCTTCGCCTAGCTGTAGAACCTGGGCTACTTTTGATGCGATAGGTTTAACTGCGTAAGGGTTTGATTCGGAGCCAACGTAAACTTTTCCAACCCATGAACTGTCGAGACCTGAATGGATTAATGCGAGTTTGCCAGCTTCAACTGCAGCTGTTACAGAGTCTTCATCGATGAAGGGAACAGAACGTTCCAATCCGCCTTCTTTTATTCTGAAACGCGAAGCGTAGGCACCATAACCCACGATGCCTGGCAACTCATATTCTTTGGTTGGTTGAACCACTTTATACTCTTGATGCGGATAATATTCGTCGGCTAAGGTGAAAGCTAAAGATATCGTTGGAACAACGTCGCCTTTACTGACTGTGTAGCGTCTTCGGAACCGAGGAATTACATCCCTACCCTCAAGGCTCGCTAAATCAACGTCTTCTCCGTCACAAATCAACTGGTCTGTTATTCTTGCAGGAACACGGATTTTGCCATCATGGAAAGAGACAATACCGTAAACATAGCTACATAGTTTAGTGAACTTGTTTGTAGGCTCATTAACGAAGGTGCAGACTTCCAGTTTGCCCTTGTCGTAGAACAAGTCTATGCTGCCCATTTTGCCGAAGCTTTTCCTGCCGCAGTTGCTACAGTAATCGCGCACTTCAAAGTATTCTTTGCCACAACATTGACAGCGACAAGCCTTCAAGCGGTCACCCAAGTAAGAAACTCGTCTCTCTATCGGTTCACTACTCATCCTTACTCTCTCCTAAGATCGTAACGTATGCTTTAGTTCCAAAACCCTCAAACTCCAGCACAGCGCCGTTCTTGGGTGAACCGCCACTAACCGTAACTTGTCTTTCGCCAGCTTCACCGCGAAGTTGACGATAAATCTCAAAAATCTGTGCGCCCCCAGTTGCACCTAATGGGTTGCCATCTGCTTTTAACCCGCCGTTGGTGTTTACGTAGAGTGGTTTTCCATCTATGTTGTAGCAGTTTTCGCAGCCATGAATGCTTTTCCATGCAGTTCCCGGTTTGCAGAAGCCTAAGTCTTCAAGGGAGACCATCTCCATTACGGTAGATTGGTCGTAGACTTCGATAACCTGTAAATCTGAAGGTTTAACTTTGGATGTTTTTACTGCGCTTTTCATGGCGAGTTCAGCTGCAACAAAATGGGATAGGTCTTCTCTTTTTGGATAGTTAAGGTAGTCTGTTGCTGAACCGCAGCCTAAAACGGTGATTGGTTGCTTAGTCTTTTTTTGGGCAACTGAATTGCTTGTGAGTATTAGGGCTGATGCGCCGTCGGATATTGGGGCAAAATCGTAGAGGCCCAAGGGCTTACGTGCTGTTTTTCTTGCGCTCAGAACCTGGTCAATGGTGATTTTTCTTTGGAATTGGGCATACTTGTTTTTGGTTGCGTTCGCATGGTTCTTAACAGTAACCTCTGCCAAAGCCATGTTAAGTTTGTCGAGGTTTTCGCCTATTATTTCATGTTTTCTTATGTAGGCACGAAGCATGAGTTCATGGTTTGATTCTGGTGTGCCGCCTGCATAGTAACTCCACGGGTCATCTAGAAGCATGAGGTCGTCTCGGATTTTGTCCCAGCGATCGGTCATTTTTTCTATGCCACCTACAAGAACCGTATTGTAAACCCCAGCTTGAATCGCATTGCAAGCTGTCATCAAGGCGGCGCTAAACGAGCGTGTGACCTCCATGGGTACATGCAGTTCAGTTAATTCTGAAAGGAATCCCTCTTCAAGACCCAACTTATTAGTGATGGGAAGAAGACAATCGGACATGTAACATGCTTCTAAATCTTTGCGTTCAATGCTGCATTCGTTTGAAGCGGCAAGCCAAGCTTCCTCAATTAGTTTTTCTGGCTCTTTACCGTAATGTTCTCCAAACTTGGTGCGGCCGACAGCAACGATAGCTGGGCGGTTTTGCATTCAAGGTCTCCCTTTTTGGATAACATTAAAGGTTTTTCAAAAAGACTATTAAGTGTTTGCCATATATCCCAAAAAATAAGAAAATAACCTAGATACTTGATGGGAAAAATACAATGCAGAAGTTTAAAATGGGAAAGAAAAAAAGCAGTGTTAAGTATTACAAGGAGAAGATTGACGGATTTTTCGCAAATGCGAACATTTAGAAGAGTCTGAATCCAGTTTTGCCTCAATGCCAACTTTGCAGAAACAGCTATTTTGGCGAATCCCAAAAAAGTTGAAACACAAAGATTAATATTGGCTCTTTAGGGGGCTCCAATATTTATTTCATTTTTAGTTAACTGAAGTTTCGTGTTTTTTATGAGTTCCTGAAGCTTCTCGCTTAATTCAACAGGGAATAATGGAGCATTTGTTAGCGGTTTAAATTCTGCTGGAAGCTTTGAGAGGCTATCTGAAGCTTTAGCACGGATTTCGTTAAGTGAGGGTTGGCGATAGTTGAGTTTGCCGTTCTCTATTACTTTAACAAGTAATGGCTCACCACCCACTTTCTCGTCGGCTAAAGCAATAATGTCCTTTCTAAAAAAGCGTTGATCATCTTGGAAACGGTAAACCTGCTTTCTTCCCGGTAAAGTAATTTTATCTTTGCTTAACTTCATTATTGCTGAGAAACTACCATCAAGCGCCATGGTTTCACAGAGCTTGTATATAACATCCAGGTAGGGGCGATCTGCAGAAGTACCCATCTTTGTGCCAACCCCAAACGAATCAATCTTTGCACCTTCATTGAGCAATTGAGTGATTTTGTATTCATCTAGATCCCCGCTAACAAAAATCTTTACGTAACCTAAATTATTTTCATCTAAAATTTTTCGGATTTTTTTGCTGGTTTCAGCCAAATCTCCACTGTCGAGCCGTATCCCACCAAGGTTGAAGCCGTTCGCTTCCAGTTCCTTCGCAACTACCACAGCTTTTTCTGCACCTGCCATATCGTCGTATGTGTCTATTAGGAGGGTTGATTTATTCGGGAAAGTTTTAGCGAAGGCGCGGAAAGCATCGATTTCTTTAGGGTAAGACATGATGAATGAATGCGCCATAGTCCCAAAAACAGGAATGTCGTATGCCATGCCTGCTAAAACGTTGCTGGTGCCTTGGCATCCCGCAATGTAGGTTGAACGCGCCACCTTCATTCCCGCGTCTATGCCTTGTTCACGTCTTAAACCGAATTCTATAACTGATTTACCTTTGGCAGCGTACACTACTCTTGAGGCTTTAGTGGCTATCATTGTTTGCAGGTTAATTGTGTTAAGTAGAAAAGTCTCCGCTAACTGTGCCTCGATAATCGGCGCGGTTACCCGCATCAAGGGTTCGTTGGGAAAAGCCACGGTGCCCTCGGGAACAGCCCACACATCCCCGGTAAACTTGAAGCCGCGGAGGTAGTTGAGAAAATCGTGTCGAAAACCCTGCTTTTTTAAGTAAGCCAAATGCTCTTCGGTAAACGTTATGTTTTGCAAGTACTGAAGCGCATCTTCTAGCCCAGCGAAGAGAAAGTAGCTGCGGTTTTCAGGCAACCGACGAATGAAGAGGTCAAATGTGGCAGGTTCAAAGTTTTTGTTGTCAAAGTAGCTTGCGCACATTGTTAACTCATAGTAGTCTGTGAATAAGCTCATGTTTTGCGGTTTGAGGAAGCTGAGAAAACCGTTCATGAGCTAGTAGTAAAAACAAACAGGATTTAATTGTTTCTAACCTCGAAAGGGGAGCCCGTCAAGTATTAATGGCGAATTTAGTGTACTAACAAGTAGACTTAAAAGCAAATCCAACAAACAAGGACTTGATACCCAATGCCGCTAATGTACCCCATCAAACACGTTTTCCGCAACTGGAAACTCTTCACAGCTCTCTTAATCGGCGTTACCTTAGCGGCGACTTTTTGTGCAGCCATCGGCGTAAAAACCAATTTGGCGGCTGAACAAACCCTAGACAAGCGAATCAGCAACGTAATTACTGATATAAGTTTCAGAGTAGACCTAAACCAGTCAAACCTTGCCTTAGCCTACCAAAACATAACTAGGATTGCAGGCGTCAAAAAAGTTGATATGCTTGCAAGCTTCTCAATGCCAATTAGCTCGTCTAGCGATAACTATACGTCTTCTGACTATATGCAGATGACTAGTTTCCCTAACACTTCACGAATCTATAGTGAATGGGAGAACAAGCCGTTTGGCGGAATCCCAGCCAACTATACTTACATCATGGCGGGTAGCTCTCTTGCACAGAGTCTCCATGTTGGAGACAACATCACAACGATGATAAATTTTCCAACCCCCAAATACTACAATTCATCCACGGTTCATGTTAACTTCACTGTAGCCGGTTTTGCAGAATTAACAGATACAGGCTATTCCCTCCTTACAAATAATAACGGAGGCAAAATCTATTATGGCGACGCCTCCAATTTTGCTCCTCCTCCAATCTACGGAGGCTCCTCCAGCGGTTATAGAAGCGCCATGATGATTATCAGCTGGGAAAATACGTTGCAAAAACTCTGGAACACCACTCTAGACAGCAGCACCGCCAGCATCACCTTCTCTGTAAATGTTGACCGCCAACACCTCATCAGCCCTTGGAACATCGAAACATCGATTACTAATGTGAACCAAATATCTGACACTATTCAGAATCAGGTTATGGCTAGCTATTTAGCCCATGGTTACGTTAACAACATGCTTCGGGATTCACTGTTTGGTTATCAAAGTAACTTCCAAGTCATGCTTATCAACTTCATCGTAGTTTCGATTCCGGTTTTTTTTGTTGCTTGGTATCTCGGATCAACTGTTTCAGATGTTTCCTTTAACATTCGCAGACGAGAAATCGGTCTCTTATCCACTAAAGGGCTCTCAAGCGGGCAGATACAACGAATGTTCCTAACTGAGGCCTTAGTAATTGGTTTAATCGGCGGAGCCTTCGGTATAGTCGGCGGATTAATCTTAAACCAATACTACGCCGGCACCGTAAACCTAAACAATCTTTTTGCTTCGCAAATGTTCAGTCCTGAAATCGCGGTTGTCACAATTATTTTTGGCGTAGGTTTAGCACTCACCTCGGTGTTCTGGTCATCGCGAAAAGCTTCACGAATGCCTGCTGTTGATGCACTAAGAGATTACATGCCAATTGAGAACAGATCGCGGTTCAGAATTATTCCGTGGATAGCACTTATTCTTGGAACCTATAAAATTGTAGTATTTATTTTGGGATTAAACATTCCACGGTTAGTGAGCCAATGGATGTATTCCGGTGGAAGCTTTTTCGGAGCTATAGTTACTGCTCCTCTCTTAATCTTTGACGCTATAATGACTTACTTTGGGCCTTTCCTGTTCTTTTGGGGAATTACCAAAGTCGTAATTAGAGACTCTGCTAAGTTCCAACAAGCCGCATCTAGAATTTCATCAGTATTGGGTGATTTAGGCACGTTAGCTGCGAAAAACGTTCGAAGAAACCCAGCTCGCTTGGCAGCTATAGCTTTCATGATTGCCTTTATAATTGGCTTCAGTGTCCAAGTGACTGGGCAAGTCGCAAGTCAACAAGATTTCATAATCAGAAATGTCCACACTCAAGTTGGGGCTGACGTTAACTGTTAGTGTGGTTAACGCTTCAAAAGCCCAAGTTGTCTTGGATGATATTGTTGGGAATGCTTCGAAAATTAGCAATGTAACTATAGAACGTACAATGAATGCTCCGCTTAGTGATAGTTACAATCAACTGCAACTAAGAACTATTGACCCGGACACTTGGGCGATATGCGCCTACTATGAGCCTGGATGGTTCAGCGGAGCAAGTGTTGATCAGATGATGAAGGATTTGAAGGGTAGCAACAACACAATTATTCTTGATCGAAGCGTCGCTAAACAATTGAATCTGAAGCTCTATGATGAAGTTGGCATTGACTTTAACTCATGCCCCCGTAAACTAAGAATTATTGGGTTCTTCGGTCTAGAACCCTCCCAGAACAGCTTGCCCCAAACTTCATTCATCGGGAGGAGGAGCACCAAAGAACTTCATCAATCCACTATACTACTCGTATGTACCAGAAAACCTCTTTAACATGAGCGCTTACAGCAACATCTACAAAGTAGAATCCTTCAGCACAAAATACCTAATCAAACTTGACTCAGGCGCTAACGGAACTGAAGTTGCAAACCAAATACGTAGCATAGATCCCACGGATATTTATGCTGTTGACTCGTTTGATCAGGAATGGCAACAGTCAACGTCAATGAATAACCTTAGCACATTCAGCAACTTGCAGATTCTCGATGTTCAAGGCTTAGGACTCGTCTTCGCAGTTCTCTCCGCCTCCGTAGGAACAGCCCTAATTGCCATCGTCAGCCTAAAAGAACGAAGCAGAGAAGCCACATTGATGAGTGTTCGAGGTTTATCCTATCGACAATTGGTCTGGATGTTCCTCACAGAAAGTATGGCAACCATAACTTTCTCGGTTATTTTGGGAGCAGTCGTAGGGGTAATAATTGTTTACGGAACTGTAAACTCAGCCAACTCTTCCCTCTACACTACACAGTTGGTAACCCAACGCCTAATTTATCCACCCAACGCCATAGCCACCATTGGCACATACATCGCTCTGATTTACGCTTCCACAATCGGAGCAATCCTAGTAATGACGAGTCAATATGTAACAAAACTTGAAAAGATGGTTAGAGCAAGATGAGCGGAATTAATGTAAAAGTTAGAGACTTAGTCAAGGTTCACCATACAGGCAAAATCGAAGTGCAAGCCCTCCGAGGTTTAAATCTGGATATAACCTCAGGAGAACTGGTTTCTATCATAGGTCCTAGCGGAAGCGGTAAATCTACTCTGTTAAACATCATGGGTGGTTTAGATAAAGCCACAGCAGGCAGCGTGCAAGTGGGTGAAAAAACCGTAACCAACCTATCTGTTAGACAACTCGTTGATTACCGACGTAAAGTAGTCGGTCACATATTCCAAAACCTAAACCTCATCCCAACATTAACTGCGCAAGAAAACATCGAATTCTCTATGGTTGCCTCTGGTGTCGCACGAGGCAAAAGAAAACAGCGAGTCCAAGAACTCCTTAACCACCGTTGGTTTGCAAGACCGTGCCCATCACAAACCTGAAGAATTAAGTGGTGGTGAACAGCAAAGAATCGCCATAGCCTCGGCATTAGCTAACGATGCGCCAATTCTGCTTGCGGATGAGCCAACTGGCGAGTTGGATACAGCTAACGCGAGAATCATCGCTGAGTACCTGGTTAAAATCAACCGTGAACTCGGCAAAACCATCATCATGGTTACACATGACCCCAGCGTCGCCCGCGTGTCAACTAGAATACTGCGCATTGAAGACGGCGTCATTAAAACTGCTTTGGCTCCCTCGGAAGTTATTGTGCAGGAAAAAGCAGTCTCGTATGTGGATCAGATTAAAGCCAGAATCGGCGAAATCAACATGCAAATTCAGCAACTGGACAGTGACTTCCGAGCTGAAAGAATTGATGGCGACGAATATGTTCAGAAACGCCAAAACCTAAAAAACATCAAAGACAGCCTCAAAGAAGAATGCTCCCGAATGGGAGTTATTCCACCATAAATAATCTTTCATTTTCAAACCTTCAAATCGTTTAATTCTACGATGAACTTCACTTTCACTTAACCCCCCACTGCAAAAAATATTCCTTCATTCGCGTGTTTTAAATATCTCTAATCATACATCATCCTAAAAGTGTGAAAAGTAATGAAAAAAGAAGACTCCGACGTTGAAGAACAGGAAAACAGCGAAGAACCAGAAGAATCTATACTTGAAACAAACAAGAAAAAATACCTGTTCATAGAAGACCTGCCAGGCGTGGGTCCAGCAACAGCGCAGAAACTCAAAGAACTTGGCTACCACACTGTAGAATCTTTAGCCATGGCAACCAGCAGGGAACTTGAACCAGTTGGAGTAAGCGAGAAAAAAGCTTTCCAAGTCATCGAAGCTGCACGTTCATCCATCGGCATCTCATTTATCCGAGCCGACGAACTCTTCAAAATGCGCCAAACGGTTCTACGGGTAACTACAGGCAGTAAAGCCTTAGATAAACTCGTGGATGGTGGCTTAGAAACCCAGACCATAACAGAGTTTTACGGCGAATATGGCTGCGGCAAAAGCCAAATGTGCCATCAACTATGCATCAACGTCCAGTTGCCTCCAGAAAGAGGTGGACTCAACGGTGCAGCCCTGTACATAGACACAGAAAACACCTTCAGGCTAGAACGTATCGTGCAAATGGCAAGAGGTGTAGGATTAGACCCAGCTGAAGCCGTTAAAAAAATCATTTACGCTGAGGCCTACACATCCGACCACCAAATGTTCCTGCTTGAGAACGCAGATGAAATAATCAAAGCAAACAACATCAAACTAATCATAGTAGACTCGTTAACCGCTCATTTCCGAAGTGAATACATCGGAAGAGAAATGCTCGCGTCAAGACAACAAAAACTCAACAAACACATGCATAAACTCATCGCGTTGGCAAGAGCATTTAATTCTGTGGCAGTCGTTACCAACCAAGTTATGGCAAAACCCGATCAATTCTTCGGCGACGCCATTCACCCAATCGGCGGAAACATCGTTGGCCACACAAGCGCCACCCGAATCTACCTCAGACGCGCTTCGCACGGACCAATACGCATAGCGAGGCTAGTTTCAAGTCCATATTTGCCTGAAGGTGAGGAAATCCTTAAAGTAACCGAGAACGGAATAGAGGATGTCTCTGAAGAGGAGAAAGCAACTAAACCTCGTGGACGCTAAAGAATGCCTATTTCACAAGCCTTAGTTACCAGGTACTTTCAACTCATAGTCAGTAGACAATTCGCCGAAGCTGAACGTGAGTTGGAGCGAGTTAAACAGAAAATGCAGAAAACCGAATGGAATAGGGGATATTTCAGGGCACTATACGGCATGTACCTCTCACGTAAAAACAGCGCCACAGACGATTACGCATTTTTTTCAAAAGTAGATTTATCCGACAAAGTAAACTTGCACGCTTACCGAAAAGAGTTCCTCGAACACATGGGCAACGGTTTACATGGAGATTTCGACCGCGGATTCTTTTCTGCATGGGCAGACTGCATGCGCATCATCGCCCGCATGGATGTTCCAGCGCCACAGAATGGCAACGGCAAAGCAGCTGGAGAAGAAAAAATCGAAACACTCAGAAGCGATAAAAGTCAAGCTACCATAGCTAATTTTCTGAAGACTCAGCCAGATAAAGAAGAATAAAGACTATTTTTTTAAACCGTCGGATGGATTGCGGTGTAGAACAGCACAAAGAATGATAACCAAGCAAAGAAGTACATGCCTATAGCTGTACTGAGAATTTTGGATTGTTTCTCTATTTTATTCTTGTAGTAACCTCTAATTATGTAGTAGGTGACGAAGTAGATGAGTAAGGCTAACGTTATGCTGTTTAGCAAGGTTGTGAGGTCATTTATGTTGCCGAAAAAACTGCCAAAACCGCAGTTATTGCGCCTGCAACCATGCCTAATACAACTCTTAACCAGTAAAGTTGAACAACAGGTGTCATGTGAATCTAATCCTTGCTGTGTATATTTTATTCTTACTTAAAAAAGATGTCTAAGTATTAATCGTTTCTGCTTACTATAGCATGTTTTAGGCATTTTCTTGTTTTTTGGTAAAAACGGTTATTTCATAGCCCACTTAGATATAGACTTGTAAACATTGGTGGATGGATTGCGCAAAAAAGATTTCTCAAGCTTTGACATTGCCGCAGCAATCAAAGAACTAAAAACCACATTAGCCGAATCCAGAGTGAATAACATCCACCAACTCGACGAAAAAACCGTTGTCTTCAAACTCCACAAAACTGACTTGCCTCCAATTCGACTGGTCTTGGAAGCTGGCAGACGATTACACGCCACCAGTTATGCAGAAGAAAACCCCGCTGAACCCCCAGCATTCTGCATGATACTAAGAAAATATCTGCGAGGCGCTTGGGTGGCGGGTATTGACCAGTATGAATTTGAAAGAATCGTAACCGTTAGCTTTCGAACGAAAACTGGGTTGCTAAAGCTTGTGATGGAGCTTTTCGGCGACGGCAACATCATATTAACAAACGAGCAAAACGTGATTATTCATGCTTTAGCTTTCAAAAAAATGCGTGACCGTGACATCCTCCACAATGTAGTTCTTCAGCTTCCTCCATCGAGCAGCAAAAACCCCTTCAAAGTAACCCAAAACGAACTTGAGGAATCCCTCAAAAACGCAGGGGAAACGGAGGTTGTTAGGTCAATTGCGCGTTTCTTGGGTGTGGGCGGAGTTTATGCCGAAGAAATCCTGCTCCGAGCCAAAGTAGACAAAACGAAGCATTGCAATGCCTTATCAAATGACGAAGTAAAAGAAGTTTTTGAAGCTCTGCAAACCTTGCTGGCGGCGGTTTCTGGTGGCAACTTGGAAGCATGCATAATATTGGGCGATCAAGGAGATTTTGTTGACGTTGTGCCCATTAAACTAAAACGATATGAGGGAAGTAAGGTTCAGGTTTACGATAGTTTCAATCAGGCTTTAGATGAATTCTATTTACGGGTCACCGTTGCTGAGAGAGCGGTCAACCATCTAGAAGTTGACAAGATAAAGAAAGAAGCCGAACGACTAAGTCGCATGGTAGCAGAGCAAGAAAAATCCATTCATGAAGATGAATCAAAAGCCGAACGAGACAAACTAATTGGAGACACCATCTATGCCCATTTCAATGAACTCCAAACCTTCCAAGACCAACTCATAAAAGCCAACATTCAAGGGCACGACTGGGACTCAATCATTAAAACCGTGATGGCTGCAAAGAAAACAGGGAAAGTTCCGGCGGCTTACTTTGAGGGGTTTGACGGCAAAAACCTCGCTCTAAACCTTGGCATAGATAATTTCCATTTCAGTTTTAATTTGCGCGATTCACTCTTCGACAACGCCAACAGGTACTATGAACATGGCAAACGAGCTAAAGAGAAATCCCAAGGCGCCCTCTCAGCCCTTCAGGACTCTAAGAGGAAACTCGCCAAAATCGAGCGTGAATTGACTCAAGCAGAAGAGTTGAAGAGTCTTAAGCCAGCGCAAATCATGGAAGCCCTCTCGAAACGCAAACTAGAAATGGAGAATAAGGAGTGGTACGAGAAGTTTCGCTGGTATACTTCGTCAGACGGGTTTTTAGTGGTAGCGGGAAAGGACACAGTCAGCAACGAAGTACTCATAAAAAAGCATACCATACAGGAGGATGTGGTTTTTCACGCTGAAATCACAGGTTCACCCTTCGTCGTCATTAAAGCTGAGGGTAGAGTGATTAGTGACCAAGCACTGCGTGAAGCGGGTGAGTTTGCGGCGTCCTTTTCTCGGGCTTGGCGGGAAAACCTTGGGACAGCAGACGTTTACTGGGTAAAAGTTGATCAACTCAGCAAAAGTGGTCCTTCGGGTGAGTCGGTTCCTCATGGCGCTTTCTTTGTTGTCGGCAAACGTAACTGGACAAGGAACGTGCCGCTTAGGGTTGCTGTTGGGATAGTTGTTGGAGAAGAAACCAACTTTGTTGGGGGTCCAGTGGAATCGGTGAAAGCTAAAACAAAAGCTTACGTTGTTATTGTTCCTGGAGACTCAACAGGTAAAGATTTGCTCAAGCAGATTCTCAAGTCCCTGATGTTAAAGTTGCATAAGGAACAACGGGAAAAAGCAGGGAAAACCTCAATAGAACAGGTCCGCGAATTCGTGCCCTATACTAAGGGTACGATAAATCAAAAAGCAACATAAAGCAAAACCTGACTTGAAGCGACTTGGAGTCATTAAGAAATTTTATTGTGGGCGCTGAAGCAGCTCTGTCGAGAACACTTTATAATTTTCTATCTGCGGCGTCTTTTCAAGTGATTCTTCACCTTTTCGGTAGCTCTGGCAAACACGTCCTGCTCCGACTTCTTGAGGGCATCTTCATTTGCCACAGTGTTAGAATAGTTACAGCGTTTGGGTATTCACAAGAAAGTAACGACGAATAACCTGGAAAACCAAGTGAATCCTGCACTAGTTTTTTATTTCAAGTTCACTAATTATGAAAATAGGGTGAGTTTGTTGGATAAGGTTGACTTGAAAAAAGAGTTAAAAAACCTCTATAATCCGTCGGCAAAAGAAGTTACTGTTGTTAATGTTCCAGCCATGAATTTCCTATTGGTAAACGGCGAGGGTGCACCCGCATCGCCTCAATACAGTGAGGCGATTGAAGCATTATTTAAGGTCGCTTATACACTCAAATTTATGGTTAAAAAAGACAAGATCGTTGATTACGCGGTTATGCCTCTTGAAGGCCTATGGTGGGTAGACGACATGACCAAGTTCAGCGCAGACCGAAAAGACGAGTGGAAATGGACAGCTATGATAATGCAACCCAAATACGTGACCGATAATGACTTTAACTTGGCCATTGAACAAGTGAAAAAGAAAAAGAACCCAGCAGCGTTGCCCAAAGTTAGGTTTGAAAGCTTCAAAGAGGGACCTGCAGCACAAATAATGTATGTTGGCCCATTTTCAGCTGAAGGACCAACAATAGCAAAAATACATACCTACATTCAAAATAGCGGTCACTCACTTAGTGGCAAACACCACGAAATCTACCTAAACAACCCAGCAACAACTGCACCAGAAAAATTGAAAACCATCATAAGACAACCAATGAAATAACTTGATTATATTGGTTTGAAAAAGTGCCAATACCGATTTACCCCCTACGGGCTTTTTCAAGGAACCTTTTATTTGGATCCAAATATGAGTATTTTGAGCGTAATCAGTTAGTTTTGTTGGAGTCTTTTTGCAAGACCAGCGATTTGTTCCCTGAATTTCTCACCCATTTTTGTGAAGCGCATAGCTGCCGACGGATGGATGATCTGAACGTAGGTTATACCATCAATTCGAGGAGTCTCTTTTGCCGATGCGCCTAAAAGCACGATTATTTGTGGTTTAATTATCCTGATTTGTGCGACTAAGTACGGCAAGCATGCCCTCACTTCGTCATCTAAGGGTTTTCGGTTTTTTGGAGAAATGTGCTTGACGATGTTTGTTATGAAGACTTCTTCTCGTTTTATCCCGAATTCGAGAAGAGTCTTGGTTAGATATTTTCCTGCTCTTCCAACAAATGGCTTGCCCAACTCGTCCTCGTCGGCTCCTGGGTTCTGTCCCACAATCATAACAATAGCGTTTAGGGGTCCCTCGCCTGGCACTCCATGTTTTGCGTCTTGCCAGAGTCTGCATTTTTTGCAGTTGTAGATTTCCAGGTTTAATTCTTCCATTGACAAGTTACCGCCTCTTGAGTTGTATTGTATCGTTGCACAACCTTAAAAAATGCCTCCCACCTAATAGTTAATCAAGTTCTTGTTTGTCAAAACATGAACGTAATTGGTAGCTTTGCTAAATTTCTGAGGAAAAAAAATGACAAATGAAGAATCCGTTTCTGAATCTTTGGTCGGCAGTGCGGTTCGCGTTCTGATGAGGGTAGCTTTTGTCTTTGAACCCTTAGCACCCACAGCCATAACGGTTCTGATAAATCAGCAGTTGCATCGATTCAAAGAAGCAGGCGCAATCGGCGACTACAAAACTCGCACTAAACGCCTTGGCAAATACCACTACCGAATCGTGATGAATCTTGATTTGACAGGTATGCAGGCAACGCATCTTCTGGGTAACGTGTTTCCTAAACAAATAAGTCGGTTCAGGAGGTGGTTCCATGACTGAAATGAGCGACAAGAAAGGCAAAATGAAAATAACCGTTGAACTTGAAGTTAACGAGGAATTGATGGATGTTGTTAAAGACGCAATGTCTAAAGCTTCTGCCAAGATTCCTGAGATGATGAGGAGAGGCGGAGAAAACAAACAATAAAATATTCCGTCTTGACTCTCAAAATATTTTTCTTATTTTTTGAAAACCCATTTAATATTTACTTGCTTTCTCTAAGAGATGCATAATAAAATCGTCCCGTATCCGTCCTGCTTCTGAGGCTTTGTGGCCTTCCCTTTTTGCTTGTGTGTTTTAATCCAGAGAAAAAGTTTTTTACTTCAAAACAGTCAATTCTAATTAAGGATAAACATGAAATTTTTAATAATACAAAAAATCAAACGCGAAGTCCCAATGGAAAAATGGGCAAAACTACTTCCTCTACAATTCAAATACTTTAATAGTCTAGAGAAAGAAAAAACCCTTGAAGTTTATTATCACTTAATCGGACAACAAGGAAGCATGCTTATAGTCAATGTTGACTCAGACGAAAAGCTCTCCAAAATCATCGGTCAAGACCCCATGTTCTTTGATTCTGAACGAGAAATCTACCCCCTAACCACACGCCAAACACACGAAAAACAAATCCGAGAACTTCTAAAGCCATAATCAGAAGCCGGTTTCTAACGATGGGTTGCCACGGAGGTTTTAGCCTCGATGAAACAACAAGACGGTCATGGTACAATCCAGAAGCTATCTTGCAGAACCTGCTAACGGGTATGGTATTCATTGATATTGGCTGCGGCGATGGCTTCTTCAGTATTTTAGCAGCCAAAAAAGTTGGCGTAACCGGGAAAGTCTACGCCGTCGACATTGACGCCTCGGCAATTGAAAGACTCAAACTGAAAGCGAAGAGCCGAAGCGTTAACGAACATTACTGCTATAGCCTGTAAAGCTGAAGAAACCGTGTTTTGCAGGAACTGTGCCGACGTCATATTTTACAGCATGGACCTTCATGACTTCAATGACCCAGCAAAAGTCCTCCAAAACGCTAAGGAAATGATTAAACCAAATGGACAATTAATCGATTTAGATTGGAAAAAAATTGACATGCCCTTTGGGCCGCCCGTTACAATTAAGTTTAGCGAAGAAAAAGCTTCTAGCTTGATTGAAGCGGCGGGTTTTACCGTTAAAGATGTTAGGGATGCTGGGCGCTACCATTATGTGATAACTGCAAAACCATAGGACAGGTTTATTCAGCGTTTGCGTAGAGTTCTAGCAAGTCATTTTTGAATTTGTCAGGTTGATCTTTGTAGGCGGAGTGGCTTGCTCCGTTGTAGACTTTTAGTTTGGCGTTGGGTAATTTGTCCGAGAGGGTACGCATATCTTCGCTTGCAACTATGTTGTCTTCTGAACCCCAAATTATGGTTGTCGAAAACTTGAATTGACTGTAAGCAGTCACCAAGTCTGGTTCAAGTGCTCTTGCAGGCGAAACCAAAAGTAAACCCTTTACTGGAAACCTTGTTGCATATCTAAGTGCGATGTTGCCGCCTATGCTGGCTCCGACAAGAACAGGCACCGCTGAACCAAAAAAGGTTTTGACCGATTCATTAACGAAGGTGATGTTTTTTTCGGGGTCACGGGTTTTGGGTTGGCATTCACTTTTCAAGCCATAAGGCATGTTTAAAGCAAGAAACGCCACATTTTTTTTCATAAGAAAATCTGTTACGCCTATTCGTTGCCAAATGTCAGCGGTGTACGATAAGCCATGCAGAAAAACTATGGGAACACCAGAGGCCGTGTAGTATAGTGCTGGGCACTTGTAGCCTGAAATGTTCAATGATTTCTCCAACCAACTCACCCTGGTTGCTATGTACACAGACGTTTATATCGTTTAATTTGGATGCGAAATGCATAATAGCCCTTAAAATCCACTAATATCTGGTGATTTTTTGACAGTTAAAGTTGGCGATAAAGCACCTGATTTCACGCTTCCTTCCCAAATGGGTGATAACGTGACGCTCTCGGAGTTTTTCGGCAAGAAGAATGTCGTCTTGTACTTTTATCCGAAAGATGAAACGGTTGGCTGCACAAAAGAAGCTTGCACGTTTAGAGACAATTATGAAGAATTAACTAAGTTGGGCGCGGAAGTATTGGGTGTAAGTGGTCAGAGCGTGGAATCGCACAAATCCTTCGCCACCCACTATGGGTTACCATTTATTCTCCTCAGTGACCAAGACAACAAAGTAAGAGAACTCTATGGTGTACCCTCAACCATGGGGATAATTCCAGGGCGGGTTACATACATCATTGACAAGAAAGGTTTAGTCCGCCATATTTTCAATTCCCAAACCCAAGCGCCTCGGCATGTGGAAGAAGCCAAGAAAACGCTTATGGAAATAGAGAAAGAAGAAAAAGCAACAGCTTAAGGAGAAAAAAGTTGCTTAGCCTCTACAACTCCTTAACTAGGAAAACTGAACCATTTCAGCCAGCAGAAGACACGCAAATTAAAATGTACACTTGCGGTCCATCAACCTACCAGCCCGCACACATTGGCAACTACCGCACTTTCCTCTTCGAAGATATCCTTCAACGGTACCTTGAATATTTAGGCTATAAGGTTAAGCGGGTGATGACTCTGACCGATGTGGAAGACAAAGCGATTGCTCAAGCTAAAAAAGAAAATTTGACGGTTGAAGAGCTAACTCGCAAAAATGAAGCAATTTTTTTCAAGGATTTCGAGGCTTTGAAAATAAAGAAACCGGATTACCCAGTTAGGGCTTCAAACGCAGTGGACCAAGCCGTAGACTTGATTTCAAAGCTTCTGGAAAAAGGCACCGCCTACTATTTTACTTATGAAGGCGCAAAAAACGTTTATTTTGACCCGCTAAAATTCAAGGGATTCGGCAAACTTGCCCATCTGAACATGAGTAAATGGCCCCAGAAGAAGAGGCGATTCCACTTAGATACCTATCCAGGTACACCATGGAATATGGGGGATTTTGTGTTGTGGCATGGTTGTGAACAAGACGATGTTTGTTACCAAACACCGATTGGAAGAGGCAGACCAGCGTGGAACATCCAGGATGCGGCAATCGTAACCAAGCATTTAGGTTTCATGATTGATGTTGGTTGTGGCGGAATCGACAACATGGTGCGGCACCACGATTACACTCTTGCTATTGCAGAAGCGGTTTCTGGCAAACAGTTCTCAAAGTGTTGGCTACATGGTGGCCACCTGTTCGTCGACGGAAAAAAAATGAGCAAGAGTAAGGGTAACGTTTACTATCCTAAAGACATCTTAGCCAAAGGCTTCAGCGGTAGGCAATTAAGATTCTTTTTAATCTACAGACACTACAGGCAAAAATTAAATTTCACGTTTGAAAAGTTTGCGCAAACAACTCAGAAATTGGATTCTTTTAGGAGCATGGTCGCAGATTTAGAAAAAAGAAAGCCGTTAAGTCAATCGGAAAAGCAGGAAATACTTACCCACGAAATTACGGCTGTTTTTGAAGAATGCTTGAATAACGATTTGGATGTAAAATCTGCCTTTGACAACCTATACGAAACCGTTAGCAAACTCCACGAAAAACTGCTATTGATAAATGCCAAAACAATAAAAAATGCGTTAGATGACCTACGCAAAATTGACATGGTGCTGCAATGCATCTTTTAAGGTAATTAGATACTAAATCGCCAACGAACTTTACTCTCTCAAAATTCTCTTCTTTGTGGGGTGCCATCTCGAGCTCTTCAGTTAAGTCTTTGCCCGCGTCATGCATGCCTATGTGGTCACCTTCCATCCAGAAACTGCTATCTGAAACATCATACACTTTGCCTTGGTATGCTATGTAGGCTGGTTTACCATTTTTTCCATTATTTTCTTTTAGTTCTTGTTGTGTTACTTTTTTTGGTTGGGACAAAAAATTCACCTTTTCTTTATTTGATAAAAGTTTAAGGATAGTTTTAAAGGTTTAGGGATTGATAAAATGCTAGTTTCTGAGGCTGGGTCCAGTTGATGATTGATAATTGGCATTTATGTTGATGCCGCCAAGGTTTGTTCGGCTATCTATTTCGATGTTGCTTACCGCAGGGTAGTTGTCAGATTGGATTGGGGATTGGTTACCTGAAAAATGCTGTACATTCACATGTATGCTTCCTAAGTTGGTCTGTGAAATGAGTTTTGCGCCGACATCACCATCAACGATTAAGCCAACGTTAACTGAACCCAAATCTGTAATTGCATTAACTTGTAGGTTTCCTTGAAGAGTTTTGGTTTGAGTTATATCCATTGTTACTGAACCAGCGTTCGCGTGTAAATCAACTGTGTTGTTTCCTTCCACCTTGACTTCATTCATTCGAATATCCACGCTTCCTGCTTGAGTTCTAAGGGTTACGTTTCCTGCGATTGTCGCGTTATCAAAATTTGCTTGAACAGCACCAGCTGCAGATTGCAAGTTAAGGAACCCAAAGGTTGCGTGTTTATCGGCAGTTAAGCTGATTTGCCCTGCTTGAGAGGTAACGTTAAGATCCAGGATTAAAGCTGGGTTAACATATATGTTGCAGTTAACGTTGAATCTGGAAAAAACTCTTGACTGCGTAATTTTCGCGGTTATCGTTAACTCGTTATTTACGGTAGTATTGTAGAAAGCTACTTGGATGGGGCCTATCGCTACCGCCGTTTATGCCTTTTGAAGCGGTTCCGTCAAGTGAAATTAAGAAATTATTGCTTTGGGTTATGTTCTGGGTGAAAACATTTACTTTTAGAGCTTGAGATTCAACATTTAAGTTTAACTTTTTTATGCCAGCGGTATTGTCCTGGTATGACTGGTTAATGTTCACTGTCGCAAACGAAGCAGTAAGTAGAACAGCAACCACTACTCCTCCAATTAAAATAGCTATTAACACAACAGCAGCTATGACAAGTGGCTCACTTCGAGCTGGCTTACTGGGCGCTGGGGGAGCTGAAGACGTATAAGTGACTACTACTGGTGTACCGCATTTTTGACAGAAATGCGCGTCATCGGCCAGTTTTGTTCCGCATCTTCGACAGTAAGGCACAATTAAACCTCAAGCTACGAGGTATGTGTTTAAAAATTTAAGCATTACCAAAAATTAGCCCTTAATGTTTGAATAAGATATGAACTGGGTTGCTTTCTCTACCCTTATTTGAAGCACCAACACCAATCGAGATTTCTGGTTGCGTGGAAAAAGCTAATAATGACCTTAACCTACCGTTTGGTTGAAGGTTTTTCTTGGTTCATTTTCAATGTTTGATGTTTTACAGAAAGAAAGTACGGAGATTCAGCCTATAATGAGAAAGAAGCTTTTAGATGAGAACGAAGACGCATATGGAACAATGGAGGAAATAATCAATATAGCAAACAAAGGAAAAAGCACGCTGTGCTCAATGGGGTCCCAAAAGAAACCGCCGTTTTCTCTTAATGACCTGCACTTTGTACCTGCCCAAATATCCAAAATACCGCGCGATTCAAACGAAGTAGTAAACACCCAAGTTGTTATTGGACCTGAAGCAAAAAAGCCTCTCAGAGTTTCTTCCCCAATAATGATCAGTGGAATGAGTTTTGGTGCTGTATCTAAAAATGTGAGGTTGATTCTGGCAAAAGTCGCCTCAAATTTAGAAATTGGATTAAACGCGGGGGAAGATACTGTTCTAGCTGAAGAGCTGAATATTGCATCAAAACAGCTTATTGCTCAGTATCCAACGGTGAGGTTGGGAATCACCTCAGAAATTCTAAAGAGGTGTTCGGCGGTGGAAATTAGGTTTGGCCAAGGAGCTTTTCCAGGCTGGGAAAGTTTGTTGCCCGGAACAAAGGTGTCACCGGAGGTTGCAAAGTTGATTGGCCATAAAGAGGCTCAAGATGCGTATGCTCCTGCACATCACCCAGATATAAGAAACGAAACTGAGCTAGAAGAAAAAATAAGATGGTTAAAAGAGTTAACAAGTGGCACACCAGTAGGAGCGAAGATAGGTTGTGGGGATATAGAAAATGATGTTGAGATTTTAGCTGAAGCCGGCGCAGATTTTGTTGCCCTTGATGGGTTTGGTGGAGGAACGGGGGCAACTGAATTATTTGTTAGGGAAAATGTTGGAGTACCCATCGTCGCTGCACTCCCAAGAGCTGACAA
Organism: Candidatus Bathyarchaeota archaeon; assembly: GCA_963818655.1. Taxonomy (GTDB): domain Archaea; phylum Thermoproteota; class Bathyarchaeia; order Bathyarchaeales; family Bathycorpusculaceae; genus Bathycorpusculum. The sequence continues at coordinate 30,240 of CAWFTD010000002.1, read as the reverse complement.
ACATTTGAAAAAGATTGGCAAACGAAACAAAGTAAGCCTTATCGCAGGAGGAGGATTAAGAACCTCAGCTGATTTCGCAAAGTGCCTTGCTTTGGGCGCAGATGCTGTCTATATTGGAACTTCGGCTTTAATAGCCATAAACTGTCAACAATACCTAATATGCCACACTGGACAGTGTCCAACTGGAGTTACTACAAATGACCCCGTTTTGCTTCAACAGTTAAATGTTGACGAGGGAATTCGCAAGCTCACAAATTTTATGAACATTTCAAATATGGAAGTTGCAAATCTAGCACGGATTGTTGGAAAAGACGACGTCAGGAAGTTAGGAATAGAAGACCTTGTTGCTTTAAAAAAAGATTTGGCTGAAGTTACAGGTGTTAAGTGGCTGAATGGAAAAGTGGTTCCCGAAAACTCCGTAAATCAGTAACGTACCTTAAACACGAATATTAGACATATCGCCTCTGCCTGGATACAATTCATTTTAAATACGGGTGGTGCTACACGATTTGTTGGAGATCGAGTTTGCCTGAAAAAGTTTTAGTTACATCCGCTTGGCCATACATCAACGTTACGCCACATCTTGGCAACCTTGTCGGCTCAGTTTTGTCCGCCGACGTTACAGCAAGATATTACAGGCTAAAGGGTAGCGACGTATTGATGGTAAGCGGTTCAGACACTCATGGCACACCCATCGAGGTAGAAGCCATAAGACAGGGCATCACCCCTAAAGCTTTGACTGACCGCAATCACACCTGCGTTGCGGAACTTTTCCGCCGATGGGAAGCCTCCTTCGATAACTACACTAGCACCGAAAGCCCCATTCACAAAGAATTCGTCCAAAAAACCCTCCTTGAAATCCAAAAAAATGGTTACATCTTCGCCCAAGACACCCAAATGCTCTACTGCGAACACGACCAACGTTTCTTACCCGACCGCTTTGTAGAAGGTAAATGCCCCTACTGCGGCTGTGAAAAAGCCCGTGGCGACCAATGCGACATCTGCGGCAAACTTCTCGAACCCACCGCACTTGTGGACCCGTATTGTGTCATCTGCAAAAGCAAGCCTACGGTGAAAACCACACGGCACTGGTACATCGACCTCACAAAACTCTCAGAACCCCTAACCGAATATCTAAAAAATAACCCGAATCTCCCAACTAACGTCAAAAACTTTAGCTTAAACTGGATAAAAGAAGGCTTAAAACCCCGAGCCGTCACACGCGACGTTGAATGGGGCATCCCAGCACCGTTCGAGGGAGCAGAGGGCAAAACCATCTACGTTTGGGTGGACGCCGTTTTAGGCTACCTTTCGGCAACGATCGAGCAATGCCAACGCATTGGGCAGCCTGAGAAGTGGCGCGAGTACTGGTTTGATACGGAAGCCAAAACACTGTATTTTGTAGGCAAAGACAACATCCCATTCCACACCATAATCCTGCCAGCGCTGCTATTGGCGTCTGGTCAAGGATACAACCTTCCATGGAACGTTTCCGCCACCGAATTCCTTCAATTCAAAGGCCAAAAAGCCTCAAAAAGTCAGCGAGTCGGCATATGGATAGACGAAGCCCTAGAGATGTTCCCACTCGATTACTGGCGCTTCTTCCTAATAGCCACACGACCAGAAAGCAAAGACACCAACTTCACCTGGACAGCGTTCACCGAAAAAATCAACGCCGACCTAAACGACACCTTCGGTAACTTCATCCACCGCACTCTCAGCTTCATCAACAGCAAATTCGATGGACAAATCCCAGTTCCAACCAAACTCGACAAAGATGATGAGGCTGTTTTGAAGGCTTTAAAGGAGAAAGTTGAGCAAGCGGCAAAGGAAATTGAGGATTCATGGCTGCAATCCGCCGCAAATACGCTAATCAGCATAAGCCGCATCGGCAACCAGTACCTAAACACCAAAGAACCCTGGAATCTGATGAAGACTGATAAGGAAAAAGCTGGAAGCATCTTCTATGTATCGGCGCAAGTGGTTAAGGCAATTGCGGTTGTATCGGAGCCTTTCATGCCTCAGATGGCGCAGCAGCTTTGGCAAACCCTCAACCTCCAGGGAAGCGTCGACAAGAGCAATTGGAGTGACGCCATAAAACCCATAGAAGCAGGACACAAAATTGCCAAACCCACCCCACTATTCCACAAAATCGACGCTGACGAAACAAAATTAGATGATCAGCTAGTTGCAATTAGGACGAAAATATGTCCGCAACCAAAATAATCAAAGGCGAATGGTTTGACTGATAAAAAAAAGAAGAAAGTGAAGTTGTCCAACCTTGCTGGTGTTGATAAAGATCTTTTTATTAATAGGAAGCCTTCAGAAGAATTGAAAGCAATGCGAAAAGAGGGAGATAAGGAGTTCGAGAAACGTAACAAGTAGGAGATGTTGATAAATCCAAATTAAAGCTGACCTCCATGTGCATACGACTTACTCTAGCGATTCTTTGATTACCCCCAAAGACCTTATTTACTATGCCAAGAAACGTGTGTTGAATGCGGTCGCTGTCACTGACCACAACAGCCTCGAAGGCGCCTACAAAATCGCCAAAGACACCAACTTCTTAGTTATTCCAGGCATGGAGGTCTCCAGCAGTGACGGGCACATCGTCGCCCTGAACGTTTCTGAACTCATCCCTAAAGGATTCAGCGCTCCCGAAACCGTTCTTCGAATTCATAAAGCAGGTGGAATCGCAATCGCATGCCACCCCTACGCATACTTCAAAGGAAGCCTAAAAGGAAACGTATGCGAAACCTTTGATGCCATCGAAATCATAAACGCACGAGCCTTCCCATTTAAAAGAAGCGTGAAAAAAGCCACTCAAACCGCAAACCGTTTGAACCTTTCACGGGTGGGAGGAACTGACGCTCATTATGGTCCCCAAATCGGCTACGGCTACACCGTTATCGAAGCTGAAGAGGCAAGCGTTGAAGCTATTGCAAAAGCCATTGTGGAGGGGCATTGTCAACCTTTCGGTCAAGCTGTGCCTTTTACTTTGAACCTTATGCAGGAGTTTGAAAGGGTAAAACGCAGATTAACCTAAACCAACCGGACAAAAGACATTTTATTTTGAAGATTTAAGCCTAAAAGTCAATAAATCCAAACCCATCTTTTTAGCGTCCCTCACAGGATTAACTTTTGAGTCTCCCTTGTTCCTCTCAGACCATTGAACTGCCACCTCAACAACTGGAAAACCAAGTTTTTTGCAGCGCACAATCATCTCTGTGTCAAAGAAGTAACCGTCAGATTTAGAAACATTGAGCAAAGCTTCTGCAACTTCCCGGCTCATTGTCTTGAAGCCGCATTGATGATCATGGACTCCGTCAAGAAAAAGCAGCCTCACTGCCAAATTATACGTCAAACTAAACAGTGTCCTCGAGACGCGTCTTTGAACTCGTGAGCCTTCGATATGTCGGGAGCCAATTGCCATTCCGCCTTTCGATTTTACAACCTGTAATAGTTTCGGTAGACATGCTGAGGTCTGTTGCTAAATCAACATCCATGAAAGTTATGAATTTCCCCTTGGAAGTGCAAAGCGCGTTTTTGATGCCTTTACCCTTTCCCAAACGATCTGTTGAATGAAGTAAAACAAGATTTGGGTTGTGCTTAGCCATCTTAGCAACAATTACATCGGTGCCGTCAGTGCTGCCGTCTTCCGAAACGATTATTTCGTATGATTTGGAAAAGGACTTGACGGCGGCTTCAACTTCCCGCACGCATTTTTCAATCTGTGCAGCTTCGTTATAGGCTGGCAGCAGGATTGAAATTTCTTTATTAGGCACCCCACTCTTCAACAGTTATTCGACCTTTCCAAACTAGGAAACAAATGAATGATTCAATACCATAAATTACTTTTGTATCTTCCAGAAAACTTTCATCGCTGCATTCTTTGGGTTATCCGCAAACTCTTTTTAGAAGCAACCATGTAATTTTCATTCTATAAAGGGGTCGCCAAAGATTACCTCAACAACCAGCATCAGCGAACAAGCCACACATAGTTTGGGAGGGTTCGCTAAAAAACATCAATATCGACTGTTACTTTTGGTTTTCTTGATTGGCTTCGCTATAGCTGCACTCTATCAATTAGGCTACATGTCGGTTCAATGGGACGAAATGCCCCATCTCTACGGTGCCACAATGCTGTCGCGTGGGCAAACTTGGGATTATATGACCACATACGGGTATTACCCGCCCATCTTTGACCTGGTAACAACCGGTTTCTTCCAAATTTTTGGGGCGACCCAAGTTGCAGGGCGTTTGGTAGCGGTGACTTTTTCATTGCTTGCGATTGGGCTTCTGTTTGAGTTTACTAAACGAATGTATGGGCAAAGAAACGCGTTAATCGCAAGCATTCTACTTGGAACTATGCCGGGGTTTTTCTGGCTTTCAAGAGTGACCATGATAGAAACCATGCTTATCTTCTTCTTTACTCTAGTCATGTTTGCGTTCTACTCGTGGATAACTAAAGATAGCAACAAAGCGCTAATTTTTAGCGGTTTAACATTAGGTATTGGTGTACTTGCAAAGTACCAGATTGTTGTTGCTGCTATAGCCATGTTCCTAAGCATTCTGTTTCTATCCCGAAAACGCCTAAAACTCACATTAACAAAGTTTCTGCTGATTTGCGGGATTGCAATCTTGATTGTGGTTCCATGGTTTGTAATGATTTACCACTACGACGGAGTTACTAAGTTTCAAACCCTCCAGTATGTCATGAGTGAGGGCGGGCAGGATCGCCCAGCCTACAGCAACCGATTCCAACCCATCCCAATTTATTATCTCGTCGAGATGGCTTGGCCCTTCAACGACATAATCGTCCACCCGATTTCGCTGCCAATTTTTGCATTGGGCTTGTGCGGTTTGGGATTGTTTGCGTACCGAAGAAAGAAACAGGACGTCTTTTTCCTGACTTGGTTTGTGGTGATTTATATTTTCTTTACATTGGTTCCGAATAGACAGTGGCGTTATGTTACTCCGCTTTTTCCGATTTTAGCTATCTCCTCAGCATGCTTCATAATGTTCCTCTATAGCAGGGTTCACTCATGGAAACCTCGTCAAATCGGAATTAAGAACCACCGTATAAAGAAGCTTGCAACAGCCTTCTTCATTCTTATAATTGCGTCAGCGGTCGCTTATGCCAGTTATGACTCCTACCAAATGACGGTTAGAGACCAAATCCACATTCCTATCCAAGAAGCAACAGATTATTTGGCAAACCACTTAGAATCAAACCAATCTGCCGTGTTGGTTTGCTCTTTTAACCTTCTCGATCAAAACATGTTCCGCTTCTACTTACCGGCAAACATGTCTCAAGATCAAATCTGGCAGTACCCAACGTCTGCTGTGGATGCCTTCACACCTAACTTTAATATCGCCGAGTTCGTAAATCTCTGCCAACAACGAAATGTAAAATACATAATTCTCTATGATTTCGGGATTAACGCACAATTCTTCAATACAACACTGGACTATACGCAAGTTAAAGCGATGATTGCGAGCACTGGCAGGTTTGGCGATCCGCAGGACCAGCCGTTCTGGGGCGACTTCAACGGATGGATGGGACACAGAATCTTTCTTGTCCGCTTTTTAGGCTAACACTCCAAAAATTCAAATCCGGTTTCTTTGTTTTTGGCTCTTTTCGCGGAGCTGCCTGCTAATTCTAAAATAACAACTTCACCGATTTGCCAAACATCCACACCCATACGCACACACCCTGTGATTGTGTTGTCGTTTCTGCCAAAACTTGCGTGCATGTGCAGCTTGGGTTTCCCTTCATCGTTAGTGAAAATCGTACCAACACCGCAACCTTCATGGACACCCTTCAAAAGCGTAACCATCGGTTGAGGAGGCATTGCGTCGCCGTCTTTGGGTCCTACGACTACTTTACTTTTGTCTTGGGCACCGCCGAGGAAAAAGCAGAAGGCGCTTTTGATTTGTTTTTGGGCAGCGAATTTTTCTATGACTTCGTGAAGTAGTTCGTCGTTGTGAAGTCTTAGGATGAAGATTCTTCCGAGGTTGGCTTCGGTGTAGTTCAAGGTTTAGCCTCTTTCTGTTTAAAACTGAGAATATCAACTATAAAAGAATTTTATGTAGACCCAATAGTGCTCTGTTAAGAAAATCTTTTGGGGTCTATATTCTTTTTAGGTAGAGTGTTTGTTTTGCGTCTTCTTTTCTTTTAGTCGAAGGCACCTTTGGTCTGCTAGTGACTGCCAATTCAACCGTTGGTTCGGTGGTTATTTGGCATTTTGTGTAGTGCCTTAAATCATTTTTCTGTGACATATTTTTTGACCTCTTGAAGAGCCATCGAGATGTTAAAGTCTGCTTATAAACTTTATCCCAATTTTAAAAACGTTCATTGAACTAATAAATGATTGTGAATGAAAAAATAATACACAAACAAAGTAAACTAATTGCTCATTGCCATTCTTCCCGATTAGCGTGTTGAAACGGTCATTCTTCCACACATCAGCACTATCACTGTATCCTCGCCGTTCCCAAAACCCTAACTCCTTGCCCTAGTAAATCCCAAACGCACAACCCACAACGCACTCTTATAGGCATACTTGTTGGGCACTATCAGTCGAACTGGAGCACCTAATCCTTCTTCAAGCAACTCGCCGTTTAATTTATACGCTAACAGCACATCGTCGCCTGCAAGTTCCTCTCTAAAAAGCGATGTCCTATAGTTATCAGCGCAATCAAAGGTTATGGCGCGTGCCTCAGCTTTGGGTCTAACGAGTCTTTCGATGTCTTTGATTTTGACGCCCTCCCACTTGCAGTCCAGAACACTCCAACCTTCGACACAATGAAAATCTCTAACAGAGATAGTTTTGGGCAAAGTCATAAAATCTTTCCAATTCAGCTTCACAGGATTATCGACTTCGCCCTCGACGCTCAGGGTGTAAGTTTCCAATCGCAACTGCGGATTAGGGGAAGTTATTCCAGGATGGTCGGTGCCCCAACGTAAAATATGGTCACTAATTTGCTGGTCAGGTGGCAATCTTTGTCTCTTAGCTGAGAAAACTATCACCAGTTTCTAAATGGTTTGGAGAGAGAAAAAGTTTGCTTTTAAAAATCACCCTGATTGGAAAAAGCTTGAAAGACGCTTCTGCTGAGGTTCTTCTTTAATGAAACCTGAAACTTTCACGCCTACTCTACGAATTTCAAGCGTAGACTCCAACAAGTATTTCTCGAACAACGCTTTGGTGTTCCTCTTGATTGCTTCTTTATCCTTAGCTGGTTGCTCAAGTGTTACTGAACGGGTTTTACTGCTTAAATCGGTCATAACCGTGTAAATGGATACTGTTTTGAAATTCAACTTTTTCTCTGTTACTTCCTTGAAAATGTCTTCAGTTAATTCGTCGGTTTTCTGCAGAATAAACTCCAAGTCGCGGGTGTCCTGTTTCAGGGTACCAATTCGGCTTATGGATTCAGCTTCTCCTTGTTCTTTGACGGGTTCGTTGTCGATTGCGTTTGCTGCGTTGTGGAAGTAAATGCCCAATGTCTTGCCGAACACCGCCACAAGCTTCTGCATGTCGTACTTTGCCAGGTCACCGACGGTTTTGATGCCCAACTCCGCCATCTTAGTTGAGGTTTTCTTCCCTACTCCTAAAAGCCTGTCAACATCCAACGGCTTAAGAAAAGCCAGTGCCTCTTCGGGTTTAACGATGGTTAAACCGTCGGGTTTTTGGCTATCGCACGCAATCTTTGCCACAAGTTTGTTGGGTCCAACACCCACCGAAAAAGAAATCCCAACTTGATTTCTGGCATCATCCTTTATTTTTTGGGCGTAATTTCTTGCCTTCTCAAAGCTTCCCTCAACCTGCTCAGTAACATCCAAATAGGCTTCATCCACGCTAACCTGCTCAAGACTAGTTGCGTATCCACGGAGAATCAGCATTATCCTCTCGCTCAACTGGTCGTAACATTGGTGATCGACGGGCAAAAAGACGGCGTCTGCACCTTCAAGTTTCCGTTTCGCAAGGAACAGGGGCATGCCTGATTTGACACCGAATTTGCGGGCTATGTAGTTACTAGTGCTGACAGCTCCACTTTCCTCTGTGCGTCCTGAGTAGACGCCGACCACGATGGGTTTGTCTTTGATGGCTGGATTGCGGAGTTCCTCACACTGTGCATAGAAATAGTCAAAATCGACCAACATAATCACTCGATTCTGCATGTTTAGCCTCCTTTTTTCCTTGGCATGAGCCATGAACCATCACAAGTGGCAGTGTTTAGTTGGGCTAAGCCTTCTCTGCAAACCCCAAATTTCATCCCATTAACGTCAGCTAAATCGCGGATGCTCTTGAGAATTTTGTACCTTAGTTCTTTTGGCAGAAGAGCGCTGCCGCCGATTTTTTCTCCCTGCACAAAATAAAGCGGCTTAAGCTGTTCTGCCACTTGAGGCATCGCTTGGGTGAGTCGCATCCAACTGTCTGCTTTTGCCTTGTAGGTTGAGCAGGTTAAGTGTTTTACGCCAATGCTGGCGAGGGTTGCTATAAGTTTTTGTGGTTGGTCGTTTACAGAAGGGATTATTGGGTCAATTCGCACCGAGACAGGTATGCCTGCTTTGATTAGATCCTGTGCGGCTCTAATGCGTTGGGAGGGCGTTGGTGCAAAGGGTTCAATTATTTTGGCGAGTTGATCATTGTCTGTGGTTATGGTTAATGCAACCGTCGCAGGAACCTTGCAGAGGAGGTCGTCATCCCGTGTTACGAGGTTGCTTTTTGTGATTATTTGGATTTTGCAGTTGCTTTCCCCAAGGATTTTGAGGCATTGCCTCGTTAAACCTTCAGTCGCTTCAGCTCTTGGGTAAGGGTCGGATGAATTAGATATTGATACGGTTTCGCCGTTGAGTTTTACAGCCTCCCGCTTGAGCATTGCAAGGGCGTCTTTTTTTGGATGGCAGTCTTTGAAGTTTGGTATGTAACTTGATGCGTAGCAGTAGGTGCATTGGTGGTCGCAGCCTGTGTAAGGATTAAAAGTCATCTTGGGTGGGCATGTGCAGAGGCCTGAATGCCAAGGATCAAAGCTTGAAATCAACGGCACCAAATATTCACACCTCTATTAAGTTGAATCGGCAAACAAAAAGTATTCGCAGAAAACAGAATATTTAGATCCCTAAATTCAACGGTTGCAGAATCGCAAAGGGAGGGCTTAATTCAAACTTATATGCCCAATTGGATTATCGTTGCAGAGAACTAATAGAGATAGCTTAAACACCAAAAGGGTTTAAGGCTTTATTTGTGATTCTTAAACAATCATAATGTTAAAAAATGTGATGGATGAGAACATTGTTTTTCTCAAACATATTTCTTAACATTCTCTAAAGAGCACTGGTGGAAATATGGTTGACGAACTACCAAGAAGCGTTTACTGGTTGGACAATAAACTGTACCTCAACATTACCAACCAATGTTCGAACAATTGCTATTTCTGCCTCAAACGCTACAAACGCGGCGTCGGCGGCTTCAACCTCAAACTAACCCATGAACCAACCGCTAAAGAAATCATCATTGAGCTCGCCGAGGTTTTGCACATGCGCAATTGGGAGGAGTTGGTTTTCTGCGGATTCGGCGAACCAACCGAGCGGCTGGATGTTCTGCTTGAGGTCACAAGGTGGGTAAAGCAAAATTATAGAAGACCACTGAAGATTCGCTTGGACACGAACGGGCATGGTTATATTTTGAATCGGGGCAGGGATGTGGCGGCTGAGTTGAAGGTGACTGGTGTAGAAAAGATTAGCGTCAGCTTAAATGCTGGCAACAAAGAAACCTACATGGACATTTGCAAACCCATGTTTCCCGACGCCTACGAAACGATACTTGATTTTGTTCGTAGGGCCAAGTTGGTGCTTGAGGTTGAGGTTACAGCAGTACGGCTGCCAGAAGTTGATTTAGTAAAGGTGCAGGCTGTTGCTGACAGTTTAGGAGTAGCTTTTAAGGTTAGGGATTACATTCCCTGCTTCTATTGAAGAAATACCGTAAATTTGAGGTTTTAGTGGCTTTAAACATAATAAAACACTATAGTGTCATAGAAAACGTTTTAAACTAAATACACCCAAGCCATTTGCTTGAAGGGAAAAAATGAGGAAGACTTGCCTCTTTGAATTTGACGTGCCCTCTTACAGAAAACGCTCCGTCGGGCTCGTAGCAAACCATAAGCAATCGAGATAAAGCAAATCTTGAGATGCATCAGATTGGGAATCCATAAAATAGTAGTTTTCCTCAAAGTCGTGTTGAAATTTTTCGTCTCTTAATGTAAAAAGCTGTAACCAACAACAAAGCTGTAAAGAGCAAAATTGCACTTATCCATAGTGGGGAATCTGAAGTTTGGTTTGCGTTGGAGAATTCCACCACCAAATCTCCAGGTAACGATTTGCCAGAGACACCAGGATACTCAGAATACATTAGGATGCTGACAACCTTCGTTGAGTTTTCGGTTGTGGTTGTGTAGTTTATGGGTTTCCACTCTCTGGCGGTGCTATCTGGTTGAGCAGTGTAAACATGCAGGTCGGTAAAATTCGTCTTAAAACGCACTGTAAAATACGCCGATGAATTCTCACTTTGCTCCGATAAGTATGGACTGATGTTTAGGTCATAGAGAAATAAGTAACTCCCATTCACCGTTTCAAGTGGATGTTCATAATGGATTCTAAGCGTAAAAAAGCCTGAAACATTTGGGAGAACGCTGTAAATCATCCACCAGTTGCCGATGGCTGTTTGATGCAAAGCATTCGGGCTTGACTGTGTATAGTTGCTCCAAGCGAGTTCATGGTCATTTAAGGTTACGTTGATGTTGGTTGTTCCAGGAGGCATCGGGTAAACCATCGGCATGTCACCGTTAAAATTGTTTTGGATGTAAATGGGGTACTCTCCGTCGATTTTTGCCCACAACATACCATTCACACTTGCAATAGTGTAGTTGACGTGTTCGATGGGCATGGATAACAAAGGAATTGAGCAGTCAGGATTAGCCGAAGCTGAAGGAATAAGCTCCAAACCAGCAAACGCTGAAACTAAAATCGAAACTAAAACGATTATAGAAAATATTTTTTTTCGCATATCTGCCGACCGATATTCTGTTTTGAGTTGCTTTTATTTTTTTGCAAATACTGTCAGGAATAGATAAAATTTTGTTTGCTACAGATTTGTTTTTATTAAATGCTTATTTTATAAATAGTAGCTAAGAATTTTTCAGTAATTTTCGGTTGAGAAAAATGGGCACATGTGAAGAGAAATCGGAGAAGGAAAAAGAAAAGGGACACAGTAAGCGTGTGCTAGTTGGTTTCGTTGTTTGGTTAGTTGTAACTATCCTTGTCAGCGGTTTATTGGACCTGTTCGCCAAAGGTGTTCCATTGGGTTTCACTATGCCTGTTTTGAATGCTCCTGCAACTTTATCCATGATATTCTATTACGTTTCAGTCCTGACAGCTGCAATTTATATCGGGGTTGTCGGCTTAAAGGAGCTGGTTTTGGAGAGACGCTTCAGCGTAGAGTTCCTAATGGCGGTTGCAGGTTTAGGCGCCCTTTTCCTCGATTACCGATTTGAAGCCGCTACAGTGCTGTTCCTCTACTGTTTAGCCGAGTATTTTGAAGGTTATATCCAGGACAGAGCAAAACGCACAGTTGAGAAAATATCCAAAGTCATTCCAGAAAATGCTCGCATAATAAGTCAAGATGAGGAAAAAAGTGTTAACGTAAACGAGGTGGAAACCGGATCAATTCTACTTGTTAAGCCTGGCGAAAGAATCCCCTTAGACGGCAACGTGGTCGACGGTTTTTCACATGTTGACCAAGCGTTGGTTACAGGAGAATCGGTGCCTGTACCCAAAAAAGTCAATGACTGCGTATTCGCTGGCACCCTAAACACCACAGGCGTTTTAAAGATCACTGTAACAAAGAAATCCACCGAAACTCTGGTTTCGCGAATTGTGCAGCTTGTGGTTGAATCACAAAAAAGAAAGGCACACATAGAAGGTTTAGTTGATAAATTTGCAAGGATTTATGTACCCATAGTTATTGCACTTGCAGTTTTCACCGCTGGAGCCTTACCGTATCTTATCGGTGGAAGTTTCCAAACCTGGTTTTACCGCTCACTCATACTTCTCGTGGTTTCTTGCCCAAGCGCCTTCATCATTTCCGTTCCTGCAACCATCTTCATAGCTATAACAATCGCTGCCAAACGAGGCGTAGTAATAAAGGGCGGAATCTTTATTGAAAAACTTGCAAAAGTAAAAGCGGTAGTTTTCGACAAAACAGGTACGTTAACTCTTGGGCGGCAATCTGTTCACGAAGTTAGACAAGTTGATATTACAAAAGCCGAGGATGAAGCTATAATTTATGCAGCTGCTCTTGACCAGTTCTCAAATCACCCCATTGCTCAAGCTATCGTTCGAAAAGCTTTGGAACGAGGCATCGATCTTAGCAAAGTCAAAGTTACCGATGTAGTTGAGGTACCAGGCAAAGGTATCGTTGGTTTAGTGAATGATAAACATGTAGCTATAGGTAACGTTGAGTTTATGCGTGAATTAGGCTGCGACTGCACGGAAGCTTTCGAGATCATATCTGGCGATATTCACACCGCCGTCTGTGTCTCTGTGGGAAAAGTGGGTTTAGCGGCAGTTTGCGTGGTTGACCAAGTCAGGGAAGACGCTTTAAAAGCCATCACTCTTCTAAAACAGGCAAACATTAAAACTGCAATGTTGACAGGTGACAGAGAAGAAATCGCTAACGACACTGCAAAATCCCTTGGCATAAGCAATGTGTACGCGGGATTGTTGCCTGAAGATAAACTCGGTTGCATCGAAGACATAAAGAAGAACGGTGGGCTCGTGGCAATGGTGGGCGATGGTGTTAACGATGCTCCTGCTCTGGCGGCTTCAGATGTTGGAATCGCTATGGGGGCAAGGGGAGTCGACGTTGCCCTAGAATCCGCAGACATCGTGTTAGTAAAGGACGAGCTTGCCCAAATCCCCTACCTACTAAAATTAAGTCAAAAAACAATGACGATAGCAAAGCAAAACATCGTTGCTTCGCTGGTGGTTAAGTTGGTTTTGGGTGCTTTGGGTTTGCTGGGGTTAACTCCGCTTTGGTTCACTGTGGCTTCAGGCGACGATGGAGTAACTATGCTGTTACTTCTGAATACGCTGCGCCTTGAAAGAATCAAATAACTCAATTTTCATTTTGCCGCGGAAACTTTAAGAGCACAGTTCCTCAGCATGTTCTAACGACCAAGGCAAGGACCGACCATTGAAATTTGGAATAATGACGCGGAACATGGAAGCATGGAGCTCCACTCAAGTCAGAGAAGCACTAACCAAACGGGGCATCCCATACGAATGCTTCACTTTTCCGAGGCTTGTTGCGCGCCTTGCTTACAGGCCTTACTTCAAAGTTAACGGCACAAGCATCCTCGACGATTTAGATGCATTGATTATTCGCCCAATTGGGCGGGGGTCACTTGAAGAACTAGTTTTCCGCATGGATATGCTCTACAAGCTGGAACGCAAAGGCTTCTATATGGTGAATCCACCGACTGCTATCGAGCACTGCGTCGACAAATACGACATCCTCGCCATCCTTGAAGATGTAGGTGTTCCTGTACCACGCACCTTAGCCACAGAAAGTGTCAACGAAGCCCTAAAAGCCTTTAACGAACTCGGCAGCGACATCGTCGTCAAACCAATCTTCGGCTCACGCGGACAAGGCGCAACACGCGTCAACGACATAGACATCGCCGACACCGTCTTCAAAGCTATAACCTTCCACCACGGCATCATTTACATGCAAGAATTTGTCCCGCACGGGCACTCAGACATTCGTGCCTTTGTAATTGGTGACCAAGTCGTCGCAACTATGCGCAGAGTAGCTACAGGATGGAAAACCAACTACAGCCAAGGAGCGAAACCAGCGCCTGCAACAATTAGCAAAGAGTATGAAGAAATAGCCGTAAAATCTGCTAAAGCTGTGGGCTGCAAAATCGCTGGAGTTGACATACTTGAAGGACCTGATGGACCTCGCATTGTAGACGTGAACAGTCAACCAGGATGGAAAGGGTTACAGGTTGTTGCGAAAGTTAACATCGCCGAAGAAATTGTTAATTTTGTGTTGAAGGAACTGAAAAAGTAACTATTTCCCAGAAAGAATCTGCGTGTAGGGGTCTTCGGCGATCTGAGGAAACGGATCTTCTTTTCCTCTCTTAATTATGACTCGTTCTTTGTTTTCTGTGAATTTACCCAAGAAATATGCCGAAAGGCCACTAGTCTCCAACGCAGCTTTGACTTTTTCCTGCGCGTCGGGTTTCACCGCAGCCAAAATGGTGCCCGTCGAAGACATCGCCATCATCTGGTCATCAGTAAGTTCAAAGTATTTTTTTAACGCATAAGCTTCGGCTGTAACAGGGATTTTTTCCCAATCCACCCTAAACCCTATCTTGGAAGCCGCCGATAACTCGTTGAGCGCAGCAACAAACCCGCCTTCTGTTGCATCATGCATCGCATGCACCCCCTCAAAGTTGGCAAGCTGGACAGCGTCTTTTACGCAGCTCTGCAAGTAAACCTGTTTAGCTAGTTCTTCTTGCTTGTCAGCGCCGAATAACTCTTGGGCTTTTTCTTTGTGGGTAAGTGAGAAGTTGATTATTGTTTCTAAGCCCAGGGGTTTTGTGCACATAATTAAATCGCCTGTTTTAGCATTTCCAGGAGTAATGAGTCTTTTAGGTTCTACAGTTCCGTAGACTGTACATACACCCAACATATCTTTGAGGCTGCCGTACATTCCTGTGTGTCCTCGAACTATGGCAACGCCCAATTCGTCGGCGGCGCTGCATGTTTGGTTCATAATTTTTTGGAAAACCTCAGGTTTTGTTCCTAATGGTCCAAGGAGGTTTATGGTGCAGAATTCAGGTTTTGCTCCAAACAACGCCACATCTGAAGCGGGATAGTTAATGAGCAGCCATCCAAACCATTCTTCAGGAACACCAGTGCATGGGTCAGTCGCAACCGCCACATATTTGCCATGTAGTAGATGCACTCCTGCATCGTAACCAATCATGGGGGGAACGATTACTCGGAAATCCTTCTTTATGCAATCCAACATTTTTTGGAGTTCTTCACCGGCAAGTTTTCCCAATTACATGTACGCTCGCAACACGTTGCTTTTCTGCAACAAGTAAAGAACGAATCCGCTTATTACCAATTCGGGAAGTATGTAGCTGCCGTTGTATACTGCTGAGTAAACGAACGGGTTTAGGGTTGGAGCTTCTATGGGTGCCCAGTAAACTACACCTGCAATAAAATGCATAATAAACCGACCAGAAACTCCCACCGCTGAACCGGCAACGGGGTATTTTTGGAAGAACCCAGCAAAGCCAAGGACCCCGAAAGCTAGGGGATAATCAAGCAGCAATTGCACAGGATCTATTACATATGGTAGAAGACCAAGTTGAATAAGCCCGTACAAAACGCCTGCAGCTATACCTACTTTTGGTCCTCTTCGAAGCGCCAACCACAAAATCGGCACCATCGAAGCCGCAGTTATAGAACCGCCCTGAGGCAAAGTATAAACAACAATTAAACTTAACGCGGTTGCCAAAGAAACAAAAATCGCGGTTTCAGCTAAAACCTTAGGGTTCCTAAAGGAATTTGGGTTTTTAAATTCACTTGTATTGGCAGTGTTCACTTATTTTTCCCTCCGCCAGTATTACCTGGTTCAGGTTCCAAAGGGTCGACAACAATTTAGTCGTCCTCTCAGCCGGGTCATTTTCCCAGCTCCCCAAGAACTAAGGGGATAATGTTTTTAGGTTATATTTTAGTTTTCCTACCACCAACAAAAAGAAGAGGATTGATTAGCTTGCAGCCTATGCCTAAAGAATACAATTTCGCTGAAATCGAGCGGAAATGGCAGAGTAAATGGGAAGAAATGGGCATTTACCATTACGATTGGAATGACAAGCAACGGTTGCCATTCAGCATCGATACTCCGCCGCCTTACCCTTCAGGCGAACTGCACATGGGCAACGTTTTGAACTGGACATACTTTGACATGGTTGCCCGCTACAAACGCATGCAAGGCTTCAACGTGCTGTTCCCGCAAGGCTGGGACTGCCACGGCTTAGGCATAGAAATCCAAGTTGAAAAAGCAAGAAACATCCGCAAACGCGATGTGCCTCCAAACCAATTCCGAGCATGGTGCATCGAACTCGTTGAAAAATACATTGCAGATGATGAAGGAAGGCATCCTCAAGATGGGTGCAAGCATTGACTGGACCACCGAATACAAAACCATGGATCCAGACTATTGGCGTCGCACACAATTGAGCTTCGTTTTGCTTCACAAGAAAGGTTACATGTATCGGGGTACGCACCCAGTGAATTGGTGTCCCAGAGACGAAACCGCTATCGCCGACGCAGAAGTTGACCACGTTAAAAAGGAAGGCACCTTGCACTACATACGATTCCAGCTGGAAGGCAGTAACGAATACTTGCTAATCGCTACTTCACGTCCAGAATTCATTCCTGCATGTGTTGCTGTGGAAGTTAACCCCAAAGATGAACGCTTCAACAAGTATATTGGCAGAAAAATCTCTGTGCCCCTGATGAACCGCGAAGTAACAATCATTGCCGAGGAATCAGTGGACCCCTGCTTTGGCACAGGCGTGGTTCAGATTTGCACTTACGGCGATAAAGAAGACGTAAAAACCGTCATCAAACATAAACTCCCAGTTATCCGCCTCTTAACGGAAAGCGGTAGAATCAGCGATGCAGGATGCAAATACGCTGGCTTGTATGTTAACCAAGCACGTGCGGCAATCGTTGCAGATTTAACAGCTGCTGGATTACTGGAAAAAACAGAGAAGATTCAGCATGAAGTCGGTGTCTGCGACCGCTGCAAAGCCCAAGTTGAAATTTTGGAGGTTAAACAGTGGTTCATGAAAACTATGCCTCTCTCCGAAGCAGTCGAGAAGAATGCTAACGAAATCCCTTGGTACCCCGATTATATGAAGAACCGTTTGATCGACTGGACCCGTGCTCTAGATTGGGACTGGGTTGTTAGCCGTCAAAGACTGTTCGCTACACCCATTCCAGTTTGGTACTGCAAAAGTTGTGGCGAAGTCATTGTTGCCCAAGAAAACTGGGTGCCAATAGACCCGAGAATGGAGAAACCTCGAATCGAAAAATGCCCCAAATGCGGTGGCACCGAATTCACGGGTGAAATCGACGTTTTGGACACTTGGATGGATTCCTCAATCACCTGCGCTGTCCACGCAGGTTGGCCTGACCGAGCAGATTGGAAGCACCTATTTCCCGCAAGTATGCACCCTTCAGGCACAGACATCATCCGAACCTGGGCATACTACCTCATGGTACGCCACCTAGCCCTATTCGATGAACGCCCATTCAACAGCGTCCTCATAAACGGCATGGTGCTTGGCGCAGATGGCAGAAAAATGAGCAAATCACTCAAAAACTACGCTGCAGCACCCGAAGTCCTCAACAAAAGCGGTGCTGACGCCACGCGACAGTGGGCTGCTGGCGGAGGAGCAACAGGCTCAGACATACCCTTCCGCGCCCAAGACGTTGAATACGGCAGACGTTTCCTAGTTAAACTCTGGAACGTTTCTGGGTTCGCAAGCAACCTCTTAGCAGACTACAAACCCCAAGAACAACGCCGAAGTTGAACTTGCAGCTGCTTGACAAGTGGATTCTAAGCAAAACTGAAAACCTAATTCAAAAAGTCACCGAAGCCTTCGAAAAATGCCAATTCAACATTGCTGTCGAAGATATCCGCAACTTCACCTGGCACGTATTCTGCGACTACTACATTGAATCAGTAAAAGACCGACTATACCGCGTAGAAACAGAAAATCTAGCGCGAAGGCAAGCTGCTCAGCAAACCCTCTACAATGTCTTCTACAAGATTTTGCAGCTACTCGCTCCGATTACGCCGCATTTGACTGAAGAAATCTATCAAAATATGTATGCGGATGGTAAGGGCTTTAAGAGCTTACAAATCACCCCTTGGCCAAAAATGGACAGTGCGCTTGTCGATAAGGCAGCAGAAGAGGAAGGTGACAAAGTGATGGCGTTAATTGAGGATGTTCGTAGAAAGAAAGCCGCCCAAAAGTTGCCGCTAAACATTCCCATTCTGTCCCTTGAAGTCTACACGACAAACCAAGCAAACGCCGACCTAATCAACTCAAGCAAAAACGACATAGCAGGAACCCTCAAAGTTGTAGGAGACTTCAATGTTATTCCCCAAGCGGGTCAAGGACAAGAAGTGCCGCAGTTTCCAGGAGTCATTCCAGTCGCTGTTTTTGGGGCGGTAACTAAAAAATGAAACGTGTCGGGTTAATTGGCTGCGGCGCAATCGGAACGGTTCTTGCTGAAGCCATCGAGCGGAAACTGGTGGTCTGTGATGAACTGGTCATTTTCGATGTGGATAAAGCAAAAGCAGAGAAACTCAAAGACTCATTAAAATTCCCCGTAAAAATCGTGCCAAACGTGGATGAGTTGCTTGCGTCCAAGCCGTCAATAGTTGTTGAAGCAGCATCCCAGCAGGCTGTGCGAGAATACTATAACAAAATTTTATCAGCAAACGTTGACTTCATCATCATGAGCACAGGCGCACTTTTAGATCTAAACACAAATACCCCTAAACTGCACTTTCCCTCAGGTGCCATCGGAGGGCTAGACGCGATCTCTCCTGCTGCTTTAGCTGGAATCAACGAAGTCACGCTGACTACCCGCAAACCCCCCAAAGCCCTTGGAAAAACCAACAGCCAAGAGGAAACCGTGTATGAGGGTTACGCAGAGGAAGCAGCAAGACAGTTCCCACGGGAAATGAACGTTGCAGCAACATTAGCCTTAACCGTTAAACCAGCCAAAGTAAAAGTGCAAGTAGTATCAGACCCAACCGTCGTACGCAACACCCACCAAATCCATGTTAAATGGCGCTACGGCGAAATGACCATGCAGTTTGCCAACGACCCCCACCCAGACAACCCCCACACCAGCGCACTCGCAGCCTGGTCAGCAATAAACCTGCTAAAATCGCAACTAGAAAAATAAACTAAACAACCTTTTCTGAGCCAAAAGCGATTCTATCAAAACCTGAAAAGATACAAGACCACCCAACAAACTTCCCAAAAAACCTGGAAAAAAAACAACAGGCAACGGTTACGCAAGCGACTCGCAGCCTGGTTAGCCATAAAACAAAAACAAACAATCTGGAAAAATAACAACACCAAAAGCTTAGAACATTTAGGAAGCGACTGAATAAAGCAATACCTACTCAAAATGGGTATGTCACCAACATATTAGGAGCCTATTAGGCGTCTATTAGGATCCAAATAGTAGATCTATGTTAAACGACAGAGGCTGGTAGGTTGTATTGGAGGTTTAAGCGGTCAAAGCGGTATTTCCCTAAGAGGTAGGCCGTATTGACGGAGAACAAGCGCATTAGCATGTCGAAAACATGAATTAAAAACAAACCAGGAAAAGATTCAAACAAAATTAAACAAAAAGAAAAGAAGAAGAATACTGTTTATTTTATTCAGTTGTGTTTTCGTCGCTTTCTTCTGCTTGGGTGGTTTGGTCGCTGTTGTCTGCTTCCGCCGTCAGTTCCAAATGCGCCTGATGAGGCGCTTCTGAAGGGTGGGCTGGAATGTGGACCTCCTCCACAACAACACCGCTAACTGGTTCAACTATTTGTTCCTCTAGGACTTTTTCAAGGGTAGTTTCGATTGGAGCTTGCTCTGTTACTTCAAAAGCTTGAAGTGGAACTTCAACTGCGGGTTGCTCTTGGGCTGCTTCCTCAACTGGTTCGGTTAGGATTACTGCTTCTATTGGAGCTTCAACTGTAACTGTGGGAGCTTCCTCGGCTGGAGCGGTTGGCTGCTCGATTGGAGCTGGCTCGATTATGATTGGGGTTTCAGCTACGATTTCTTGGAGTGCTGGTTCAATGATTACTGTTTCAGGTGCTGCTTCTGCAACTGCTTCTGACGGAGTAATTATTTCTGCTGGTGCTTCAATTATTGGTGCTGCTTCTGCAACCGGAGTCGCTTCAACTTGAGCTTCAGTTACTGGCGCTTCTTCCACTGGGGCTGCTTCAACCATTGGAGCTAGTTCAACTGCTGGAGCTTCAATAATCGGGGTTTCCTCAATTGGAGCAGTTTCAACTGGAGCTGCCTCTGCTGAAGCGACTTGTTCGACAATTGGAGCTGGTTCTGCAACTGCTTCCACTTGAGCGGCTACCTCAATAATGGGGGTGGTTTCTGCGACGAGTTCGACTATTGGGGCTTCTTCAATTGTTATTGGAACTTCTTGCACTGGAGCTTCGATTACCGGAGCTGGTTCAACTGGCGCGGCTTCTATTGGCGCGGTTTCAATTGGGGTTTGCTCGGCTGGGGCGGCTTCAATTGGAGCTGCTTCTTCTGTGATTACTGCAGGAGCTTCTTCAACCATTGCTACTGGAGCTTCTTCAGATTGCTGCTGGAGCTTCAACTGGAGCTTCAATTATTGGGGCTGCTTCAAGAACTGGAGCTTCAATTGTGAGCTTCTGTTGGGGTTTCAACTGCTGGAGCTTCAATTACTGGGGTTGCTTCAAGAACTGGAGCTGCTTCAACTGGAGCTTCAATTATTGGGGTTGCTTCAAGAACTGGAGCTGCTTCAACTGGAGCTTCAATTGTTTGAGCATCTGTTGGGGTTTCAACTGCTGGAGCTTCAATAACTGGGGCTGCCTCAACAACTGGTGTGCTTTCGACTAATGGAGCGGTTTCAACTGGGGCTTCGATGGTGGCTCGCTCAACTGGAGCTTCCACTGGGGCCTCTAAAGGGACCGCTGTTTCCACTGGAGCTGCTTCTGCAACTGGAGCTTCAATTGGAGCAGTTTCAATTGGCGCTTCAACCGGTGCAATTTCTACTGGAGCTTCAATTGGAGCAGTTTCAATTGGCGCTGCTTCAATTGGGCATGCTTCTATAACTGGCGCTGTCTCAACAGGTATAGCTTCCACTGGGACCTCTAAAGGGACCGCCTCTACCGCCGTCGGCTGAACTGCTGGAGCTTCAATTATTGGAGCTGGTTCTGGAGCTTGAATCAGTTGGGCGCTGGGAAAAATCTGGTCGATTGCTTGTTTTATTACGCCTAGTTCGTTTCTTGTTGTTTCAAGCGTGTTTGAAAGAAGATTAATTTCTCGAACATAGCTTTCCTCGTCTATTTCTCCGACAACATGTTGGATTTCGTAGTTAGCGAGAAGGGTTTCTAAAGTTTTTAGTTGACCTTCTAGTTCCAGGGTTTTTGCCTGCATTTTTTCTGCTAAGTCTTTGCGTTGTTTTTCGATTTCAATTATTGCTGCGCTTATGTCACCTGTAAATGAGTCGCGGGTGGCTTGGGAGATTTTGCCTGTTACAAAAAGGTTGTCTAAGGCTTGCTTCTTTTTATTAGCTATTTCGTATTCTTCATTTAATCGTTTAAATGTATATTTCCATGAAATCACGTTTAGGGCACCGTAGCATGCTTAAGATAAAATCCGAATTAACGTTTGTTAACATGCGCATATATCGCTAACTAATAAATCCGTGTGAGTATGCAGAAAAATGGAAATTTTAACGTTAAAACGGCAAGGGTTTGTATTGGTTTATGTATATAAATAGTGAAATTTTTCTCGAAATTAACTCCAATAAGATTACACTTCTATGTTTACTTTGATATGTGCAGAGACATGTTATGTAGCTATATATTGAAACGATTTGCACGGTTTCTTTGTGTCTTCTTTTTGCAAGATTAGCTCGCAAGATCAATTAGAGTTTATTTAGTTTAAACTTATCTAATCTTGTTATAACAAATCATTCCAAATCAGAACAAATCTTATATATCTAAACAAGAATAAACAATAATGAGGAGAACAGAACATGGTAGCTTTAACAATCATGGTAAAGGAAGAAAAATCTGAAGCAAGAATAATCAAAAAAATGCATGAACGTGTAATTAAAAACTTCATGGACACCATAATTATGGCTGAACTACAAAACGGGCCCATAAGTGGATACGATTTTATCACATTCATACACAATAAATTCGGTTTTCTCGCCAGCTCAGGCACAGTTTATTCCCTTCTCTATTCACTCGAACGTAACGGCTTGGTTGAAGGAGTTTGGATAGAGCGAAAAAGAGTTTACAAACTCACAGAAAAAGGGGAGAAAACCATTACAACCATCCTCAACTCACAGGAAAGTATCAAAGGCTTCATGTCAACAATTCTCAAAGCCCAAAAAACTCATTAATAATTCCTCTTTATCGCTAATTCAATAGAAATACTAAAAAACCCCTTCGTGTTTTCCTATCAGCCGCAACGAATCTTTGCGGGTCCGTAGCTCAGTCAGGCTAGAGCACCGGACTTTTAATCATAGAGATGGGAATAAGTATTCTTTTACAGATATAGATTGGCTAAGTTTCCAAGAGTATTTACAAAGAAAAGGTTTCTCAACAATATACACAAAAGACATTATACGCTATTCTAAGAGATATGGAGACTGTTTGTTTAATGATACCTTAGTGAACATAAAAGGTCTCTCAACTGAACGCCACATCATGGCATCTTTCGCTAATCTGTCAAAGTTTCTGGGCATCTATGAAGAGTATAAGAATAGACTAAAAAGCTATGATATTAAATGGACTAATCCCGATACTGCTTTCAATGGTTTTTTAGCTATATTCTCTAAGAATCATGACACAATTCCACAATACATTAAAGACATACAGCAATATCTATCTCCCAGTGAAAAAGTATTTTTCAAGTTTCTTTCTATAACTGGTTTACGTAAAAATGAGGCTATAACAAGTTTCAATATGATAATCAAATTACACAATGAAGATAAACTTGGCGAATACTACAATGAGGAGTTATCAGTCTTAGAGCATTTTAAGCATAAGGCATTTTTGCGTAAAACAAAGAATGCATACATCAGTTTTGTTTCTAAGGAATTGATCGATGAAATATGTAATTCTAAAGCAATCACCTATAGCGCTATTCATTGCAGATTCATGAGGAGAAAACTTAAGCTAAGACTCAAGGAACTTAGAAGCTACAATAACACTTACCTAAGGAAAAATGGTGTAATCTCTGAGCTTGTTGATGTGTTAGCTGGGAGAGTTCCTAAAACTGTATTCTGTAGGCATTACCTAGGGAATCTATGAAACCCTTTAGCACTCAAGTTCTTGAGATACAGAGAAAACTAGAGGAATCATTACTCATAAACGAGACTAAGGTTAGTACTTAGTTCTCTCTGTTTCTTATCTTGTTGCAGTTTGCTTAAGACTATTACTATTTTTTTTTCTGTAGTGCCTAAGTTCCTTTGAGGTTAGCATTGAGGGTGGTCCAATTTTATTATCCTTTTTCGCCATGGAATACACAGTGGGAAATACTTATATGGGAAAGTTACTACTTTACCAGAAATATAATTAAGTATTTTTTATAGAAATGTAATGAACTGATGGCAGACTGGATTCTGCTATATTCCAAATTTTCCTTTTTAGAATGACTGCTTACCTTCTGTGCATTCAAAAGTTTCTATATCCATTCTATCTTTTGCTAGAATTCTATTAAAGATAATGTAAGATGGGGGTAGATGCTGTGAAAGATTATCTATTTTATGTAAATTTTACATAAATATGTGCTAACTGCAGTGTGTTGACTGTCTCTGACATGTAGAGATAACAGAGAATGATAATAATGGATAAAATAATTAACATGACAATAAAAAATTCTCCCTCTATGGTCTATGGTGGGGAAAAGACCTCTAAGGAAGGTAGCGTGGTAAATCCTAACTCAGTGTATTTATCTAATAGTTTACTTCTTCTAGAAGTCTATGTAGTTACTAATTACCCTATGAGAGATCTCCTCTTTGGGCAATGCTCATTTTACTAACTTGCAGCTTTACGCTATTGGAGACCGTAGAGTTCAAAAGATAGCTAAAGAATACTCCGATCTTGGACACTTAGTTATCACTAATCCAAGCAACCATGAAGGAGTAGATTTGGTAATTATTTCCTCTCCACTGGGAAAAATACTTAAGGTCATAGAATCGACCAATTACGCCAAAACCAGCTATGTGTCCAAAGATACCTTTGAGAGATACCTTAGTACATTAGGCTATTTCAGAGATTTAGAGGAGGTACAGAAGGAGCTTATTGTCAGTTTCAGAAATAACCTTAACACCAAACAATGGAATATGTGCATTGCAAATAATATCAAAGTTGTAGTGGTCGGGCATCAAGATTGAAAGTGACTAATGACTTAGAAAACTTGATTGGTTGATTAAATTGAATAGCAGGTTTAGACTCATCAAAAGTCAAAAATATCCAAAATCAATGCTCGAATAGACAGTGGCTTTTTTCTATATGGAAAACCAGTACTTTACATAATACCTATTACCATTTTTTCATTCAATGAGTCACTTGAAAAAAATCATTCACAGATAGAGTTCCAATTGAGCTTTCTATCATTACGACAATAATTGAGAGACATTATCATCGAAAGTAATTAATTGAGGTCAAAAATACGTACTTTATACAGCATTTCGCTCTTC
Source organism: Candidatus Bathyarchaeota archaeon (assembly GCA_963818655.1). Classification (GTDB taxonomy): domain Archaea; phylum Thermoproteota; class Bathyarchaeia; order Bathyarchaeales; family Bathycorpusculaceae; genus Bathycorpusculum. Next base: position 5,654 of record CAWFTD010000002.1, on the reverse strand, counting down.
GCTCTCCTTGTTCGCTCATCGCTCTAAAAAATACAGACTAGTTGTAATATCGTGATTTGCAGGCAAATTAGTGTTAGTCAAGAAACCTTTAGGCAAGGAACTTTGACAAAAAACCACTTAAGCAAATCTATTCATATAATATAGCAGGAACGTTATATGCCAAAGAAACTATTGGCAATAATAGTTATACTACTATTAGGGATTACAAGTTTATCTACAGAGGTTTTTGTTGGGGCAAATTTAATTCCAACACATCCGGAAATTAGAATAAACACTCCGATGCAGAGAGAACTGAAAATCTACCAGAACACTTCAGTGCCTCTACTTGTTGATATAAAGGAAACAAAAACTTCAGAACCAACATGGCATTACCCAGAAATAAACCACATATATTACCAATTAGATGGACAAGAAGCTACAGAACTTACTAACATAACGAGATCTGAGGAAAATTGGTTTAGTGGTAGATGTATGCAGTATTTTGCATATGCAACTTTGGATAGCCTGAAAGATGGCAATCATACCCTAACTGCTTTCTGTCAAGACGATACTGGAAGACAATTAAGCTTTCAAGAGTTTTTGAGTACAGTACTCAATTTACAGCTCCAAAGGTTGCCCTACTATCACCTGTAAACAAAACTTACCCTGCAACAAATCAATTACCGTTAACTATCATTGCTGATGATTTCATAGCTTATGGTTATTCGTTAGACAACATACTTCTTACTCGAAATAGTTCCATCGTAAACACAACCCTGACAGGACTAACAGAGGGAGAACATACATTATATGTCAATGTGCATACCAGAAGAGGGTTTGTTTCGCAAACAGCTAACTTTCTGATGGATAACAATACTGATGATTTCCAAAACTCTTTGCCAGCCAGAAAAAAACAAACAACTCAATTGACTCTAATTATTTCAATAACAATAATTGCAATAATGGCTGTTGCCTCTGTTTCATTGATTTACTTTAGAAGAAGAAAGGGGAAGCCATGAAGAGAAGATACGCTATATTTGCAGTAATAATTGCTACTCTAATGTTAACTGTTGGACTACAAACTGTTGATGTTGCTGAGGCTAATCCACTTTCTAAGGGGTTGCCTAATCAGGGAGAATTTGGTGTGACAATTGAGACCCCAAGCAACAACACAATATTCAAAAAAAGCAATATTCCACTTAATTTCACAATAAGCTACAATGAACAGTGGAATTCATACCCCTATTGGTGTTCGTATGCTTCAATAGCTTCTATTGAGGTGTACTTAGATGGGAACCTAAGTATCGAACATACCAGTCATCAAGTAGATTTATTACCTAAATGGGACTAAAACTACTTACGCTAGGCAAATGACCAAAACAACTATTCAGATTGGGTAAACCAAACATCATCAGGACAGCATATGCTTAATGTTACCGCCAACTTTACCATTCAATACCATGATAATACAATGAGCTATAGTTATCCTAAAGTTATTTCTAAGATAGTCTACTTTACCGTGGAACATCAGGAACCAAGTCTCTTCAACAATGCCTTCTTCAGCTACAGACCTTCTATCTAATTCAATGCCTATCTTAGCCATAACTGCTGTGATTGTAATAGTGACTGTTGCTTCAACCTCACTGGTTTACTTCAAAAAGCATAAAACTGCGGAATTAGACAAGAAACCTTGACAGCCCAAGACAAGAAAGCTTGACAAAAAACCACTTAAGCAAACTCAACCTCATAATATAGCAGGAACGGTATATGCCAAAGAAGCTGTTGGCAACAACAATCATCATAGTGTTAGCAATTGCAGTGTTATCGGATATACCTATGTCAAAGGAAAATTTTGTTCCAAGAGGAATCATCGAAGTTGCTTCGCCAATACAGCAGGTTTATGAAAACTCAACTGTAATGCTAGAAGTTTATGCAACAGATATTCCTGCATGTGAAGCCATTTATTACAGTGTTGATGGACACTCAGCGGTCAAAGTGATAATTACCAATGTTACAACATATGAAGTTCGTGGTATTCCTGGTTTCTCTGAGTATTATACATCTTATGTAACAGCACTCTTAGAGGATTTGCAGGAAGGCAATCATACACTAAAAGTCTACTATACACGTATCACTGATTATGAAGTATCCTCTTCAGTGAATTTTACTATCGCAAAATTGCCTCACTATTCAAGCCCTTCTCCAAGTTCTACTGCAGGTTCTAATTTATTGTCAAATCAGACATTTCTTATTTCAATAGTAAGTTTAGTTGTGATAATTGTTGTTTCAGCTTCATTGGTTTACTTTAGAAGACGGAAGGGGAAGCCATGAAGAGAAAATATGCTGTATTTGCTGTAGTGTTTGCTCTTCTCTCAGTTGTTGAGATTCAAGTTGTTGAGGCCGAAACAGTACAATCATCATCGGTTTTGGTGAGCCACTTTAATGTTGACTTAGTCTATGCATATGCTACAGGCACCTACGCTGCACTGGCTATCGTTAATTTCACGCGTATTCCTAACCAAACGATTTCTACAGACGGCGTAAGTGACGTGTACACATTAGAGCTTTATTCCAACAATCATATGATAGGTAGTCATGTAATCGGGTGCACAATTGGTGCAGGGCCGTCTTTGGATTATATGATGGGTATAAGTATGAGTGTCGGTCATTTCGGCTTACGTCAGTGAGATCTGCAGAGAGTCGATTGGGGTTAACAACATGGGATATTCCTTATGATCCATCTTATCCTAGCTTTGTTGAACCGCTAGATGTGAAGTTGATTAAAACAGGTTGGGTTGTAGTTGAGGGAAATTACACATGGTCTAATTTGAATCGCCATGAAGTGATCGAGGAGGTACATCTGGTACACTTCCAGGACGGCTACTTATACAACAATCTTGTGCCTCAGGAACAGCTAAACGACCCAAAACATCCACCGAACCACCAGTCAAACCTCACCCACCCCAAGCAGTATGCCAACTTCAAATGCATCTCCAACCCCAAAAACAATTTCTTTACTCGCGTTAACACCTGTTTTAAAAACAGCCTTAGTCATAATATCCATAGTATTGGTGGCGGTTATAGGTGTAGGTCTGCTGGTTTACTTTAAGAGAAGAAAGGGGAAGCCATGAAGAGAAGATATGCTCTGTTTGCTGTAGTGTTTGTAGTTTCAATTTTGATTGGGATGCAAGCGGTTGAGGTGGCAGATGCTAACCCAAATTGGCATCCTGCCATACTAGTCCCCTGCACCTCAAGAAATTAAGATAATTCTCAAATTTGAGTCACCAAAAGAAAATGGGCTTTACTCAAATGGAACAATTGAAGCATGCTTTAACGTAACTCTCATTGACCCAAATTCATTAAGTGTTGGTCTTGGTGTAACTTTTTATCGTGGAGATTGGATGCAAAGTGATGTATGGTGCCCTTATCCAAATGGGGAACCTTACCATCCTTACCAAATCTCAGAAACAAAAGAAAGGAAAAGTTTTCTACAATACAACTTCCGCATTAATGAAATACCGTCTGGCAGACATAGAATTGAGTTTAAAGCCCATACTCAGGGGAGTTTCATGGATAACAACAATACTCTTAACATTTTTAATTTAGACCAAACCTTGTCAATCAATTTTTCTTTGCATCTAGCTCCTTCAATTAAACCTCTGATAGATCAGAGCCCTAATGTAACATTTTCATCCTTTCCATTGAATTTCACAGTTGACCAGCCCACCTCATGGCTTGGCTACAGTATAGATAATTTAGCTAATGTGACTATAGATGGAAACACAACTTTAACAGGGCTAAGTGCTGGCAATCACAGCCTATTTGTTTTTGGTAACAATACTTTTGGAGATATGGCAAAATCAGAGACAATAACTTTTACTGCCAAAGAGCTTGGAAATTCATTAGCACCTGCAGTTATTGCACCAGTAATAATTGCAATTATAATCAGTTTAGGTTTGCTGGTTTACTTTAAGAAGCATAAACCTAACGCTGAATTAGACAAGAAACGAGACCGTGTGAAAAATCAGAACGACCGATTGGAAGCATGAAAAATACCCAATCTCGTTTGATTTTCTACTTTATTATTTTTTAACAAGCGCCCGAATTAGAGCTTCAACCCCAAGAATGTTCAAAGCTCTCCTCAAATTATAAGAAAACAAAAGCAACCCAACCTCCCCACTAACCTTTCTAAGACCTCTAAGCAACAAATAAGGAGCACCAAACGCCCTCTTAATTGTACCAAACGTATGCTCCACCACCTTTTTTCGCTCACCCATAACCTCAGGATGCAACTTCATCCGCTTTCTCATATCATCGACAACCTCCTCATGCATCCACCGCCAAATCACACGTCCCACTCTTATTGCCTGTACACTTAGTCATAAAAAACTGGCATGAAGAACAAACACCCTTCTGGCACTTGTAAATTCGCCTATCCATCCCCTCTTGAAACGTACTGAAACTGAAAGAAAAGACGCTGCCCAGCTGGACAAACATACACATCAGCACCCTTATCATAGATGGAACTTGTCAGCAGTAAACTCCGGCGACACAATACTACCGCCAGCTTCCTGACCTCTTTACTGCAACATAAGGCGTAACCCCATTATCGACGCATTGCTTGATTTGCATAAAATCAAAATACCCCTTATCAGAAAAACAATCAATCTGCTCAACGCCAAGTGTTTCTTTTGCGCTTATAGCTACGCCGCTGAGTTGATTTAGATCTGAAGCTTCGTTAGTCACCAAGTAGTTAACGATAAGGTGGTTTTTTGAATCTACTGCTGCCTGCATGTTATAGCAGGATTCAACTCTGCCATGATTCATCATCTGCCGACAATCCGGATCGGTTAAGAGCAACTTCTCTTTGACCGCTCTTTTCCATTTTGCCAAGGATTTCTTCACATTTCTCTTTCTTCTCAAGCAACGCAGCCAGTTTGTCTACTTCAAAAGCCTTCGCCTCTTCACCTGACTTCGCTACTAGCTTGTTGCTCATCAGATGCTTCCTGCTCATCCTGGGCATCCAACTCTTCAAGATAATGTTTTACTGATTTTTCCATGACCTTTATTCTCTTTGCAAGCGCTCTTTGGGTGAAGGCTTTATCGTTGGAGTTGACAGCTCGAAGTTTGGTGCCATCAACGGATACTTGTTTTGCTCCATAGAGACTGAGATCTTTTAAGAAAGCTACAAATTCCTTGAACAAGGCACCTATGGCTGCTGGGTTGTCTTTTCTAAAATCCGCTATAGTCTTAAAGTCAGGTGCTAAGCCTTTGAGAAGCCACATGGCTTCAAGGTTTGTTTTGCATTCACGTTCAAGCTTTCTGCTTGATCGGATGTGGTTTAGGCCTCCGTAGAGGTAGAGTTTGCAAAGGTCCTTTGGGTTGTATGATGGTCTTCCAAGCTCTTGTGGCGTTGAGTGGGTGAAGCCTAAGCTTTTCCATGTCTAGCGTGTTTACGTAGGCGTCTATGAATCTGACTGGGTTGTCTGTTTCGACGTATTCTTCTATTGTTTTGGGCAGCAGGAACGTTTGGTTTCTGGATAAGCCTTCTACATAGCTGTTGGTTTCGTTGTCCATTGTCTGCTCACCTTTTTGGTCTTTGTTTGTTATGGCGATGGGTCTAGATTTAAGGTTAACGGCGTTCTAGGCAAGTTAGAGCAGACTTTTCACACGGT
>CAWFTD010000001.1:0-212522 GCA_963818655.1 Candidatus Bathyarchaeota archaeon | reverse complement strand
CTACAGTTTGCCTATAAGCACTCGAAAACCGCTTTCCCGAGCAACAACCTCACAGTTGCCAAAGGTTTCAGTAAATAGCTCAGGTAAAAGTTTGGCGCCGATTTTAGAGCGAATAACCATCTGGAAACTGGAGTCCTCCGCCATGACCTTGGGTGCGCCTGCAACTATCGCTTTCACGGTCTCCATGCCTGCACTCACAGGCGGATTCGACAAGACGCAATTAAACTTGAACTCTTCTACTGGCTCATAGAAGAAGCCGTAACGAACTTCAACGTTTACCACCTTGTTTAAGTCCACATTTTTCTTGGCTAAACGCACCGCCCGCGCATTCACATCCGTCATGACCACATGCAACTTACGCTTGAAAGCTGCAACAGCAATTCCAACGGCGCCATATCCACAGCCGATATCAAGAACGCATCCTTCTTCGGGCAGAACCATAGATTCGATTAGCAATCTTGTGCCACTATCAACTTTTCGCTTCGAAAAAACACTCGATGCAGTCAAAAACTCGAAAGATTTGCCGCAGATACAGGTTCGAACAAGTCCGAAGCGTTCTTTGGATTTGGGTGCCGAAGAAAAATAGTGCTCAATATTATTTGGGTCTTTGCTCATGAGCAGCACCAGTCTTCCAAACCTTCGGGTAAGTGCCTCTTGGCATCAACACACGCGACAAAGCAGCGACTGCACCATGTTTGAGTCCCAGAATTTCCTGTGTGGAAACAAGAGCCTTAGCCAAAGCCACCGCTTCGCCCTTGAGTGTGAAAACTGCAACTGTTGAACCCTTCACTATGCCCGTATCAACATTCAGAACACCTGGCTCAGTTAAATTAGCACCATGGCAGAGGGCATCGACAGCTGAGTCGCGAACGATTATTTTTGGAACCTGCATTAAAGCAACTTCCATAGGTTCTATGAATTTACATAAAAGTGCTTGGTCTTTTTTGGTTTCATACTCGCCAAACCAGTAAGCTACATCATGCAGGGTGACTTTTTTAGCACTGGTTTCCATGAACGGTCCAGCACGTGTACGACGGAGTTCTTGCATGTGAGCGCCTACGCCGAGAATTTCGCCTATGTCAAAGCATAGTTTGCGGATGTAAGTACCGCCTTCGCAGCCGACTTTAAAGAGCACATTCCGTCCGTCGGTCTCCATGTACTCATTGTAGTAAATTCGCCTGATACGAAGCTGCCTTTTAACCGAAGAACGCAAAGGAGGACGCTGATAAATCTCATCTTCAAACTCAATGAGAACACGTTTAATCAGGTCTTCAGCAACATCGCCGTGTAGTTTCATGACACAGACATATTCTTTGCCACTATAGAGCAATGCTTGAACCATTTTGGTAGCATCCTCAAGCGTTATAGGCAAAATACCTGTGACTTTAGGGTCAAGTGTCCCCCCATGCCCGATTGCTTCAAGATGCATAATTCTCTTTACCCAAGCAGCAACCTCATGACTTGTAGGGCCAGCGGGTTTATCCAAGTTAATAGTTCCATAACGGATGTATTCTTTTGCTGGCCGCTCGGAGGGTTTACAGCCATATTTTGGATCCGTAGAATCCAGTGCTTTTGTTAACAGTTCACGTTTGGTTTCCCATGGAGGGATTGTTCTGGGCATTCTCGGTTTTTTTCTCCTAACTGGCAGTAAGAAAAAGAAGTGGGAAGTATTAAAGTTTAAAAACTACGCGGCTTTGGCGGGTTGAGTCTTTTCTGGAAGTTTACCTGCAGCTTCGAGAGCTTGGGTAACTTCCTCGTCTGAGGCTCCCCTTTTTACTTCAATTTTATCTTGCAGGGGCATAACGTGGTTTATGTTGACTCTACGCCGTTTTACGCCTGTAATCTTTTTTGGTCCCGTAACTAAGACGAAGCTTTTGTCCATGACGTCGATGATGACGCATTTTTTGCCGTTTTCTCGACCAATTTGTTTTGTGCATATTCTGCCAACTTCAATAGCGGGCATGTTTTGTGTCTCCTTAAAAACCATTAAACTCGCTATCCATATTTAAGCATGACATTAAACAAACACGAAATTTGAAATATGGATTAGTTTTCGACATGTTATGTCAGATAAACCTTCAATTGTGCCTGTTGTTTTAGGTTTCAGCGAATCATTTAGTTTTCTAACTGGATTTCTTGGTTAGTGATTCTTTTAATTTTTGAATCATTTTAATTCCCAAAGTTTTAAAGCATCCAACCCAAACTATTTCTTTGCAAGTCAACAGTGGTCTAATTTGAGTTTAAATTACCATTATATGCAGCTTCCACGTGAAGTCATCATTGGAAAGGGCGCCCTCAACCGCGTTTCCGAAGTCGTCAAAAGATTAGGCATCAAGGGAAAAGCCTTAGTGCTGTCAGACCTGCAATGCTACGAGCTGGCTGGAAAAACAGTTTCCAAATTTCTAGAGGAATCAGGTTTAAGCGTCGATTTTCTTCCAATAAAGACAATGACGATGAAAGACGTCTTAGTGCTTGAGAACCAAATAAAAGAGGTAAAGCCTCAGATAATCTTCGGCGTGGGGGGCGGAACTATAATTGACTCCGCCAAAGTCAGTTCCGGCAGTCAAAATATACCCTTCATCAGCATCCCAACCACTGTATCCCACGACGGCATCGCCAGTCCCCTTGCCTCAATCAAAGGCTCAGACAAGCCATACTCAATCATGGCACAAGCACCGCTTGCAATAATTGCTGACACAGAAGTAATTTCCAAGGCGCCATGGCGTTTTATGGTAAGTGGCTGCGGAGACGTAATCTCCAAATTTACCGCTGTCAAAGACTGGAAACTCGCACACATCGAGAACAACGAGTACTATGGAGGATACGCAGCAAGTTTGGCGTTGATGAGTGCGAAACTGGTAACGGAGAACGCTGAATTAATTGTCTACAGACAAGATGAGGGCTTACGTGTACTACTTGAAGCCCTAATCAGCTGCGGTGTTGCTATGAGCATAGCAGGAAGCAGCCGTCCCTGTAGCGGCTCCGAACACCTCTTCAGCCATGCGCTCGATATTATTAACACAAACCACGCTATGCATGGCGAAAAATGCGGTGTTGGCTGTATTTTATCTGCTTATCTCTACAAGGCAAATTGGCAAGGTATTAAAAAAACCCTCAAACAACTGGGCGCACCAACGACAGCTGTTGAATTAGGCTTAAAAGACACAGACGTAGTCAAGGCGATGGAGTTAGCAGCAAAAATAAGGCCTGAACGTTACACTATCCTGCACAAACTAAACTTAAGTTCTGAAGCCTGCGAGAAAACAGCAAGGGCGACAGGAATAATCAGTTAAATACGTACAGGTTGAATTAGAGCTAATTTTCCAACCGAAAACTTCCTCATGAAAACGCTTCGGTTTTTCCATGTTGTTTGCTGGAATTTCAAAACGCATTAACGTGTGGTCCATCCTTTTTTCCGAGGGAGTCATCCTTGTTTTTCGGATGGTAAAACACAAGAGTTAACTTTACCTTTTTCAAACTTGAAAAATAAGAAACTGAAAAAGAATAATTTTGAGTTAGTTTATGCCTTAGCTGCTTTTGTAGCTTTGGGGGTTTTATCTGTTTTTGCGGCTTTTTCATCTTTTGCTTCTGATGCAGGTTTGACTTCGGGCGCTGTCTCTGATGTTACTGGTGCTGAAGCTGTAGCGGCTAAAGCGGGTTTAGGTTCAGCTTTGAAGGTTTCAACGAATTGTGTCTCTATCAATTCTGGAACGAATTTTTGAATGTCCATAGCGATGCCGCGTTTAGCAATTTGAATCCCTTCAACATAGAAGGTTTCTTCAGGCATGTTTATGGTTAAATCGCAGCCTTTTATGCTTAGTTTGAATTTGTCTTCTTCAACAACTGGCACTCTACGATGAACCAGTGCACCGATTTTTTGTTCCGCTGTTTCAAGTTTTTTCATTACCGTAACGTCGTAGATGAGGGTTCTTCCTGCTAATGGCGCATTGAAATCGAGCAGAACTCTTCCTGCACCGATGGAACGAATGGTGGCTGATTTTCCCTGATATTCTATGCGTGCACCGACCACGGGATTGATTTCTTTCGCATAGAGTTGCTTGATTGGAACACGTTTGATTTTTTCCGGGTCTCTTTGTCCAAAACCTTTTTCAGCTGAAATTTCAACCATTGAGGGTGCATTTAGGTCCATTGTTGTTAGTGCATCGTCTAAGGCTTTTAGAACCCAGCCTTCGCCGACAACCACGAGTTCAGGCTCGTGGACTTGTCCTTCTTTGTGTAGATGCTCTTTTTTAGCGACATCTTCTTTTGTTGTATCGAAAACTTCGTTTGTTTCCTTAACTTTGGCTACATAATTGATTAGTATGAAATCTCCTTTTTGTAAGGTCATCTTGAATCATCCTTTGTCTTGACGGGGAACTTTAAGTTTCAAACGCGAATAAAAACTTTGTCTAAAAAAAATCTTTTCAGATATCTGCCCTCGTTTGTGTCATCTAGTTGAAGAGGAAATGTTTGATTAAACTTATGTCCGCGGTTAATGTAGACTGAATAATTTGAGTTTACTTCTGAAAGATGCTGCAATTTGTGCAAAATGCTGTTGCATCAGCATCAGCAGCATCTTCTCCAACTCCCATTATTCACTACGCTCCAGTTAACCAACCTGGCGGCATGGATTATTTTTTCTTGCCGTTTGACTGTTCAAGTTTTGTGGGTAAATACTCGTCGACGATGTAGGTTAATCCATATCTGCTGAAAGCTTCCTGCTCCGCCTTGCGCTTAATTTTGAGGAACAGCTTGATTTCTCTTTGCCAAAGTGGGTCGTTTTGGTAACGGGGGTCTTTTTGCAGCTCGTAGAGACGTTTAATGTCAACTTCATCTAGTGGGTCAGTTGGTAGTTTGTATTCAACGATGTCTGATGCCCAAACACCGCTCCAAACCGCATCAGGTGTATTTAATTCACGAAGGTGCGCAGCGTTGGCTGAGCCTGAGATGATAACTTGGGCAATGTGCATTCCCCAGGGGTCACCATCAGTTAGAATGTAGACAGGTAAGTTGAGTTCATCGTGGAGCCGTCGGATGAAGCTACGGGTTTGTCTTGGAGCTTGTCCACCGCAAGAGATTAGCAGCGATTTGTGTTTGTTGTGGACGTTTTCTTCGATGAACCTTGTGAACAAGGCGCCTTTTTCGATAGCTATAACTTTGTCAGCTCGGGTGTTTATGAATTCAGCTGAAGTCAAGGCGGGACCTATGAGTACCCCGTCTGGGTGACTCGTTAAGTTTAGTGTTTTGCCTTCGTAGCCCGGAACTGTATAGCCGATGTCTAAATCCCCGAAAATTGCGCTGCGTTCCTCAGGAAAGATGTGGAAATCTTCACGTGCAAAGCCAGTTAGGGTTTCGAGATCTGTAATGATGTTGTTTGATTCCTGCTGATCTGTAAAGGTCATTTCGTAGGCTTGCGCAGAGTAATAGACATCTCTTAGAGTAGAGGTTTTTCGTTGGCTGGTTAGTTCGTTACTGAACATTGCTGCCCATGCCAACTGTGTGAAAGGCTTTATGTGACGAATGTTGCGTGCGCTGCGGCTGACGCTTTTTTCGCCTAAAATGAATTGACGTAGAGTCGGGTCATAATTGATGTTTTCAGTGGAGCGGCTGGGCATATTAATGGTTGGAAAGACACCTTGGTCTAGCTGATCGTAGATTTGTGTGCCGAAGGTTTTAAGTCTTGCAATAACCTCGTTTTGCCTTTCTACGATTTTAGCTTTCTTCTGCGCCATATTTCTGTACACTCTTTAGGAGTTTATCTATGTCTGGAAGCTTTTCTTTCCGGGCAAGCGTAGTTGAGAACTCTGCGATTTTGGGCAGGTACTTGCTGAAAATTCCCAATCGCTTCTTTTCCATGTGCACATGCTCCTGCCTTGCTAGGAAATGTTGCAGTTGACGGGCAACTTCCCTCAACGCATTCGCGACTTCTCTGCGTACTTCAGGTCTGTCGGAGATGAATTCTTTCCCTACAGTTTTGTAAGGAACTTTTGTGCTGCATATATGCACCACAATTGCAATCGGCATGTCTGGGGCTACTTTGTAGCGGCGCCAGTTCATGGCTGCGATTACACGGTAGGAAACATCGCTTGCTTCGTCATAGAGCAATGGAATTTTATTAGCAAAACGGTAAATAACGAAAGTTCCACGTTTCGGCACGTCTCCGCCATAAGCCATTGCCAACTCAACGATAAATGGATGACCAGCATAAGTGGATGGTTTGCGTTGGTGAACCACAAGGTATTCCGGCGTGAGTTCTTTTTGAATACCTGCCTTGAGCAGGTCTTCGCCAAGTGGTGAGAGGCAACTAGCATCTGGGGGAAGGAAGTCTTTGTATTTTTTGAGGTTCTGCATCAAGCGAACGATTTCTTCGTGAGATAGTTTTTTGGGGTTCTTGTTTTGGGGAATCCCAGCAAAATCGAGGAATTTTTGGGCAGTTATTTCTCCGACTCGGTGGAAGTGCCCTTTTAAGAATTCTTGCATGTTATTATATGGAGTTATTTGGATGAGGCGCTGGAGAAGTTCCACATCAACACCGTATGGATGGGGCATGGTTTCTTTAGGCGACTCAGGCATGACGGTGGTACCCCGCGTAAACTTGTAGAGCCTTCCTTTAGGATCAACAAAAGTTATGTTTGCATATGGGTTAACCATGGCTGTTTGCTTGAAGTATTCGATAATTTTGGGCATGGCCCGCAAATAATCGCCTTCAAGCGTGAACTCAACGATAGTTCCACGCCAGTTGTCTTTGTTGATGAGGACTTTGCGGTCTAAAATGATAGGTTTGTTCCGCTGGATATCAATCATTAATTTGAAACTGTAAATTTTCTCTTGACCCGTGCTCGAGGTGACAAAAACAGGTTGATGTGTTGTGATTTGTCCGTAGAGCACAGCCATTTTGCCTCCTAAACCGAATGTACCCCTTGCCTGTTTGAGTTTGTATTTGCTGCCGTAGAGTACTTGGCCAAAGGCTGAGGGGATGAATCGGGGTGGAATTCCGCTGCCGTTATCTTCGACCCGAAGCTTGTAGATTTGGGTTTCTTTTGTTGCTTCTCCTTCATAGGATAAACGGACATAGACATCTGGTGGAATCTTTTGGCTTTCAGCGGCATCCAATGAGTTTTCTACGATTTCTCGTATAGCAACGAAGATGGCTCGTGACGGGTTTGTTAAACCTGCGATGTCTCGATTTCTGTAGAAAAAGTCTGACGCGCTGATTTCTTCAAAGGTTGCTTGAGCCACTTGTAGCCTTCACCACTTTCCCCGTTTTTATTTTTCAGAGTGCTTAGTATATTTGTTTCTTGTTCTTTAAGTTAACTACACCATTAAGGAGAAAACTCTTGTTCCAAAAGTAAGCTGTAGTAAATTATAATGGTTAATTTTGCGTTAAATATGTTAAATATCTTCTAAATTGCTATTCTTTTGCTCAGAAATACTAACAGTTTCTTTAAAGTCTGAAGAGGTTAAAAATCGAAAGAGGACGAAAAACCCAGAAGGGAGAATTTACTTCTTTGGTGTTTTGGGAGCCTCTTTCTTCTCTGGCCTGGTTTCGAGTTTTTCAGGTTTGGAGGTTTTGGTGTAATAATATTCGCCGATGTCTTTTTGGAACTTATCCATCTGGGAATCTTCCTTGTTCACTCTGGGACGGAAAGTGACTGAGTCTCGGCGGAAGGTAATGTCCATTTCTTTAAGGAAAGTGTTCATTCCATGCCTTAGGCTGGTTGGGGGATGTGCTAAACCGCTGACGCCTGGGTCACCGTTAAAAACCATAAGTCGGTCGGCAATAAAGTCCTGGGTCACTACGTCGTGTTCAACAACGAAAGCTGGGATACCGTGAGCTTCCACAACTCGCCGCAGCGTTTTTGCCACGTTTAATCGTTCCTCAACATCAAGGTATGCGCTTGGCTCGTCAAGGAGGAATAGGTCGGTTTTGCGGCTAAGACAAGCGGCAATAGCGACTTTCTGAAGTTCTCCGCCGCTGAGTTCCATCACATTTTTGTCCATTAAGACTTGAAGTCGCAGTGGTTGGGCAATTTCGGTTTTATACCAGCTTGAAGTAAAATTCTCTTTTGCGACATCAATGAGTAGTTCTTGTACTGAACCCGTGTAATCAGGTGCGATGTACTGGGGTTTGTAGCTTACGGTTAACTTGCTCAGTTGACGATTGTCATCTGTCTCTTCTAAGCCGGCTAAAATCTTGACAAAAGTGGTTTTGCCAATGCCGTTTGGCCCGAGAATGCCGATGATTTCACCAGCTCGAATCTCACCTGGTTCAATAGCAAGTTTGAAGCCTTTGAAAGATTTCTCCATCATCTCCCATTTCAGTAGAGGCGCACCAACCGTTTCTCCAGCGGCTGGGGGTTTCTCATGAAAGATTATGGCTTCTTTTCTAAACATTATGTTCTCGTCCGGGATGTATCCCTGCAAATAAATGTTAATACCTGTTCGGACGCCGTGAGTATGCGAAACAACTCCGTAGACACTAGGTTCGCCATAGAAGACGCAGATTTGATCAGATAAATAGTCGATTATGGCTAGGTCATGTTCGGCTACAACTATAATTTTTTGTTGTTCTTTGAGGCTACGGATAGCTTGGGCAACCACAAGTCGCTGCTTAACGTCTAAGTAGCTGGATGGTTCATCAAAAAGGTACACGTCTGCTTCTCGGCTAAGCGCAGCCGCAACCGCGACACGCTGAAGTTCCCCACCACTTAGCACATCTAGGGGTCTGTCCCAAATCTTCTTCAGTTCCAACTCCTCGGCGATTGCATCAAGCTGTTTACGTTCATCCACTTTTTCTAAAAGCTCACCAGCTTTGCCTGATACAGCCTTGGGGATTTTGTCGACGTATTGGGGTTTGCTGCTGACTTTGAGTTTTTTTTCGCTTAGTTTCTGGAAGTAATCCTGTAGACTTGAACCTCGATAGTACTGGATAATTTCTGGCCAATCGGGTGGGTCGTCGAACCTGCCGAGGTTGGGTTTAATTTCACCCGAAAAAACCTTTAGTGTTGTGCTTTTGCCTATGCCGTTTTGACCCAATAACCCTAAGACCGTTCCCGGGGAGGGCATGGGTAGGCGGAAAAGTTTGAAGCTGTTGGCGCTGAATCGGTGACTACAATCCTTCTCAAGCTCGTCGGGCAAATTGACTATGCTGATAGCTTTGAAGGGACATTTTTTGACGCATATTCCGCAGCCGCTGCAAAGTGTTTCAGCTATGATGGCTTTGGTTCCTTCGACTCGTATGGCTTCTACTCTGCTTCTAACCATTGGACAAAAGCTTACGCAGAGTGAATTGCATTTCTTGACTTTGCATTTTTCTTCTTCTAATACGGCAATTCGAGTCATAGATGGGGTCGTTTAATGATGCCGAGAACATAGTTATAAATGTAAACGTTAAGGAAAAAGGAAAGCAAATCGTTCTTTTCACCATTAAAGTAATGACAACCTCAAAAACATCTTCGGAAAAATCCTATTTAAAAGAAAGATATACAAAATTGTGGTTTGTGGCTTTAATTTACCATTCTTCTTCTTCCCATTCTTCATCTTCGCCTTCTTCCCATTCATCTTCTTCTTCGAATATCATGTACTTTTTTCACCTCACAATAAACAGGATAGGCTACCCTACTCTCGGTGGGGTTTAAGCGTTTAGATTCGTCAACTGACGTTAAAACTACCCAACCGACAGATAGAAACATGGTTTTTGCACTTTTTTTTCTACTAAATTCAAAAATTTTTGGCGGTAATTTTTTAAGTAAACCTAACAAACATGCTTTTAGAGGGAAATTAAATGAGAAAGATCTTCAAAATAATCCTTGCAATATTCGCCGTAATAATAATTATTGTTGTAGCTTTTGGAGCAATAATACTCTTAGACGTGGCAGCCTACACAGCTACAGGGTCGCAAACATTGACGCCGATAGGAACCTCAATTGGAAAAGCCATAGTAATCTATGACCCTGGACTTTCAGGAACTGCTAAAGGCGTTGCCGATAAAATCGCCTCTGATTTACAAGCAGAAAGCTACATAGTCACTGAGACAGGTGTAAGAAGCTCAGATGCAAGCAACACCGCAGATTATAGCATCATCGTTGTTGGTGGTCCAGTCTATGCTGGAGCACTAACCAGTTCAGTTAAAGATAGCTTAAATGGCATATCCATTTCACAAAGCACCAAAGTGGGTGTTTTCGGAAGCGGACAAGGCTCAACATCGCAAGATGACATCGCTGAACTTAAGAAGTCTATGCCAACCCGCTTTGATCTATCAAATGTTGTTGTCGTTAAAATCGGTAGCAGTGAAGACCTTAGCACACGTGTGCAAGACTTCGTAAATCAATTATTATCATGAAAGAGCGTCAACTCTCAATTTTCTTTTTTACTAATAATCAAAATGGATAAATCTGCATAATCAAAATGTAAGTGGGAATGATGTAAGGCGACGGCTTCGAGCTAGTGCTGTGAGAAAACGTCAATCAATGCTGACCCAAGAAAATGGTTTTGAGTCTTAAGGCTTAAATGTCAATTCCGGAAGGAGCAGGGAAAATCACAAATCGGATACTGTCTGTAAATCATATTAATTATGGAATAATTTAAAATAACTCCTCTTGTTTATATCAAAGAAACACATAAAGAAAAGACGCAAGGAAGAAAATTGACATGAGTGAAGAAGGCGACACATTCTGGGTATCATTAGCTGAAAGAGTCTTTGGATTAATCTTTATTATAATTGGTGCAGTTATGCTTTACTTCACAGCTACGAGCACAGACGTTTTAGGCGGATTCAGCGTGTTCTTCGGAGCACTAAGCGTTATCCTTGTGATCGTTGGCATTTTCCTGCTTATAGTTAAGCCGCCAGAATAATCTTTTTATTCTCTTCTTTCAACCACGATTTTGCAGTTGGAAACTAAAGCAGCAATTACGCCTAAAGCCGCCAACCATGGAGCCAAAACCACTCCAACAACACCAATTGTTGCAGGAATTTCAAGCAATGTTTTACCTGCGTCATCCTTAACAATTACCCTTGTCACATTTCCCTCATGCAATATTTCGCCAACGCGGTCAACTAAATTTTTTCCAGAAACCGTGTATTCTTTGCTAGTAAACTTGGGTGCTGGGGCTCCACAAACTGTACAAAACTTGTCGGATTCTTTTAGCGGGGCTCCACATTTGACACAATAAGGCAAACAATCACCAATGCATGTAAAATACTGGACAAAATAAAAACTTTATCGACCAAGCAAAAGTATACAAACAAGACGCAACACAAATAAAATGAATATTTAATAGCAATACCGATCACAACTAAGCTAAAACTAATTGTTTAGAAGGAGAAAAAACTGAGATGCCCACCCGCCAACCAATTGTCTGTGTTCTCGGACATGTAGATGCAGGCAAAACCTCACTTTTAGATGAACTACGCAAAACCAATGTTCAACTTCGTGAAGCAGGTGGGATGACCCAACACATTGGCGCCAGCTTTTTCCCCGTGGAAACTCTAAAACAACTGATCGGACCCTACATGGGCAACTTTAAAACAGGCATCGAAATTCCCGGGTTATTAATCGTTGATACGCCTGGACACGAAGCGTTCACGAATCTTCGGCGGCGGGGTGGAAGTGTAGCAGATATAGCCATTTTGGTCGTTGATGCATTAAGGGGTTTTGAGGCACAAACGTTTGAGTGCATCGAGATTCTCAAAGCCCGTAAAACGCCATTCATTGTTGCATTTAACAAGATTGACCGCATTCCCGGCTGGAAACCACAGCAAAACGCACCTTTTCTGAAATCCTACGCTGAACAATCAAGCTTTGTCCGCGAAGCACTAGACAATCGCCTGTACGCGGTCATGGGGGATTTTAGCCGATTAAGTTTCAAAACCGACCGTTTTGACCATATTCGCGACTTCAACATCAACGTTGCCCTTGTCCCAACCAGCGCCAAAACGGGTGAAGGCTTATCTGAGTTAGTTATGGTTTTGGTCGGATTAACTCAGCAGTTCCTAAAGAAGCGCCTGCAAACCACTGATGGCGCCGCAAAAGGTTCCATTCTTGAAGTTAAAGAGGAACCGGGTTTGGGAATAACGCTAAACGCGATTATTTATGATGGCACCTTGCATAGAGATGATTTGGTAGTTGTTGGAGGTAAAAACGGGCCGATTTCGGCGCGTGTACGAACGATTCTGGTTCCTAAACCGCTCGATGAGATGCGTGATCCACGCGACAAATTCACCAGCGTCGACTGTGTCTATGCAAGTGCAGGTGTGAAAATTGTTGCTCCCGACTTGGAGGGGGCATTGGCTGGTGCACCACTACTTGCGGTACCCGAAGGCGAAGATGCTGCCAAATACTGTAAACTCATCACGGAAGAAATCGGCAGAATCAGAATTACTAAGGAAATCGACGGAGTTATAGTAAAAGCAGACACTTTAGGTTCCCTTGAGGCTATGGCTGAAATTTTAAAAGCCAACAATATCCAGGTCCGCATCGCCGACATCGGGGACATCAGCAAACGTGATGTTATCGAGGCTTCCGTTGTGAAGACGCGTCAACCTTTAGTCGGCGCAATCCTCGCATTTGGCGTTAAAACACTGCCTGACGCTGAAATTGAAGCTGAAGCAAACGGCGTTAAAATCTTCAAAGACCCAATCATCTACAACCTCATCGACAACTACATGGAATGGGCAAAGAATAAGCGGGAAGCCAAAAGCGAAGCAGAGTTTGAGGCACTCGTTAAACCAGGAAAAGTCACTGTACTGCCTAACTGCATTTTTCGCCGTGCCAAACCATTAGTGGTTGGTGTGGAAATCTTGGCAGGCAGATTAAAACCCAAAGTTTCACTTATACGTGCAGAAGACAGCTCAGATTTAGGTGAATTAGACCAGATTCAAGACCAGGGCAAAGCAATCGGCGAAGCTAAAACGGGTATGCAAGTGGCGATTTCGATGGATAAACCCATTGCGGGACGGCACGTGTTCGAACGTGATGTTTTGTATGTGAAGGTGCCTGAAGCAGACGCAAAAAAACTGTTAACGGCGCATATGGATGACTTGACCAGCGAAGAGCAAGAACTCCTCAAAGAATTCATTGCTTTTATGCGCAAAAAAACGTTGTTCTGGGCGGGTATTTAGCTTTAGCGCACGCGCTTTTCTTTGGATTGGTTTAATCAATATGTTTGTTTTTTGGATATTTGTGCAATGTGAGGAAGAGCTGAAGTTGAAGAATTTTGAGCATTAGATGGTGGAGGATTTGTCGTGACGATTTGGATGTTTGAGGGAAATGTAGAGTTTTTTGTTGTGTGATAGAAGAAGAAGAGTTGCAATTGCATTTTGAATAAGCTTGTGTTTGGGTTGCTTTTGTTTTTGGGGCTTGGATTGTCTGCTAGATTGAATCGCAAAAGTCGCAAAAGATCGGGAATAATCGGAAAAGGTACCCAATCTTCTTCTTCCATTACTTGGTTAGCATTTTGAATAGCTTGTTTTGGGTTGCTTTTGCCTTTAGGGTTTGAAATGTTTGCAGATTGAAAAAGCCAAAAAGGTCTGGCGAGAGGCAAATCTTCTTCTTCTCTTTGTTTGCGGCTGAGACATGTATGTTTTTGGGTGAGTTGCAGAGGGCAAATCAAGTGCAGATGCAAAAACGAATTCGGTGGGGTTTCAAGTCTGAGTCAAATCATTAATTATTAGTGTTTTCTTGGTGTTTTTGGAGGATTAGTACTCTCGGGACTTTTCTTCCAAAAATAGGCAACAGATTAAACCAATGAATAGTTATGTTGTTTTCTGAGGTGGTTTTCTATGTTTTTGTTTTTTGTTTTTTTGGACTGCTTGTTTTGGTGATTATTTGCCTTAACAGTTCACAGGTTTTTATGAAAACAAAAAGGCGCCAATTAGATTTTAAATTATGCGCATCTTGAACAAATTAAGAAGAGGCTGTTAATGCTCTGTAAATCTCGTTAGCGATTAATTTTGCTCCCTCCGCGTTAGGGTGAACCCCGTCGGGAAAAAAATTTGAACTATTAGCCAAAGCCGAGTACACGTTGATCATTGGTAAATTAGTTTGCTTTACCACCTCTTCTATAGCGGGAATTACGTTATCCGCGAAGAGTTCAGGGTTTAGTCCCGTTCCATTGCCAAACACCGGCGGCGGTTTCACAATGTATATTTTTGGTTTAGTTGAAAGCGCTTGGAACGCCCCAACTAGTTTGACGTAGTCCTCCACAAAACTTTCATTACCCTTAGCATTGATTGGGCCAGCATCATTTGTTCCCAGCATTATGACTACTATGTTGGGTTGAAACGCCTTGGCTTCTTGAAAAGCACTCTCCTTCATGTACGGTTTCCCAGAATCTAGAGAAACTGCGGAGCCACCAACCCCAAAGTTGCCGACCGAATAGTTTGCTCCAAGCAACATCCAAAGGTCATCTGGATAGAAGGTTCCTACAGTAATGCTGTCGCCTACACAGGCTACCCGAATTTTATCCAATGAAGGATCCTTATTTCCACCTGATAATATAAACAGTAAAACGCCTCCTGAAGTTATAACCAGAATAGCTAAACCAATTGCAAATAACACTAATTTCTTTCTATCCATTTCATACGTTCTCGCAACAATCCTTAAAGCCTAATCTGCTAAGAATAAAATAGCCTCTACGCATTAAACTTACCGAAAAACTAAGGATTTCTATTGTACTAAAGTCTCAACCTGATTTGCCCTTTCCAGACTATCATTTTCTTTTTATCCTTCAAAAACTAATCATCTAAAGTCACTATTGATGTTTTCACTTAAGGTTGTTTTTCGATAAAGCTTTAAATGTTGCAAAAGTCAGAGAAAAGGTGCAAACCAACCCATAAGGAGTTGGTTTTTGTTTGCCGGGGTATCCTAGCCAGGCAGGGAGCAAGCCTGGAGATGCGCCATTAAGGGCACCAATTAGCTTGTGGCCTCTCGGGGCCGCGGGGGTTCAAATCCCCCTCCCGGCGCCAAATTAATGTTTTGAATGTTACTGAAATTCGTCGCCGTATACGCTTTTGAGTTTCCTATAGGTTAGTGCACAGTCCTTGCAATCGAAATTATGTTGTTTTTCGTCGATTAATTCTACATAACTTTGCCCTTTGATTGGTTTGGAGCACATTTCACAGTTGCACTCAGCTTTTGCGTTTAAAGCCGTGACCTTTTCATTTGTTACTTTGGCTTAGTTTGGTGCTTTCTGCTTTATTGGAATCTCGAAGAGGTGATAATTTAAGTAGGATACCGTGCGCCAATCTTAGAAGTTCTTCTTTTGTTTCAAAAGAGACCTGTTCTTGCCTACCCAAATCAACTTTTTCGTTTTCTAAATCAACAATTATCTTTCTACCAAGGTCTCGATGGCGGAAATAGATGAACTGTTTATTACTTAGCGCCCTAGCCTGTTTCAACTCATTCTTTAATTCTTGTGATAAATCAAATCCAGGCGTAATAATGAGTATGAAAGTGTTGCTTTCCCTGATTGCTTGATCTCTTATTTCGATCCACTCTAATCTCCCATCTGTTACCTTCGGGATGTCTTTGCTGTCGAGAAATGAATGATAACCCAATTCCTCTAAGCCTGCTTTTAGGTGTTCAGCAAAATCTTTTCCTGAACTTTTCTTATGGCAAATGAACACGTCAAAAGGCTTCAATTTTAAACCCTATACTACTATGCTGTGATTTGAATTTAATAATTTGCTTCCACAATTAGGGTTATTTTTAACCTAAAGATTTTATGTTCTCAGCAAGACGCGCTAATCTAATTGAAAAGGGATGATCAGGTTGCTTCACAGAAAAAAGAAATTCATGCCGATTAAATTGAACATCACAGAAGCATGGAATTGATCCAACAACTTCGGCTCCAACTACCCTCTCAAGTTCACTTATCCAAGCTTTTTCGTCAACAGGCAAATTAGGATCTGGAGTAGCTCCTGGAACCTTGTTTAAAATTAAGTAGTATTTTGAGCCAAACCTAGACAGAGAATCATAAATGTCATTTATCATCTTCCTAGTGCCTTCAATATCCATGTCACTATCCTTCATCAACAAGAAAAGCAAATCAGCCATCGCCAAGGTATTTATGGACCAATATCTAATTCCTGGGCTAGTATCTAAAAACAAATAATCAAGACTATACTTCTCGAAGAGTTCTTGCTTAGCTTTAAGGAATCGTCTCACAGCCTGGAGCTGCCATTTGGTATCATGTCCAACTTCTATATCGTTAACATCCTCTTTTCTAGGACTAGAAAAACCGACTACAAATTTTCCCTTAAGCTGCAGTTCACCGCTAAGATCCACTACAACATCTGATATTTGTGATTCTCCACTCAACACGTCGTTTAAAAAAACGCTGGGTTTTTTACGGAAATAAGAAACAAAGCTTGGCGCATAGAGGTCAAAATCCAAAAGACCAACGTTAAAACCATTCTTAGCGTATGAAGCAGCAACATTTGTGATTAATGTTGTTTTTCCAGTGCCGCCCTTGTAGGAATGGAAAGCCAGGGTTTTTCCACACGTCAATTTTAATCGACTTCTCTAATTACCTAGGTCTTAGTTGAGACCTAGAATATTATTCTTATTCTTAATTTTAAGCTAGCTTTCTTTTAATAAATTACGAAAATCGACTTTCATGAAACTTTTTAATCTCTATTTTCCTTGATTAGTTTCTCGATGTTTTCGAGATGTTCTTTCATCTTTCTATCGCGAACTTTTTCTGCTGGTAGAGTTTCCTTTGCAAGTAAAATAGGTATTATAGATAAAAACAAAAAGAGGCTAAAGAGTTGAGAAATTGAACTACCTGAATTAGAGAAAATAGCCCATCCAGGAATCGCGGATAACCCGAGCAGAATACCGAAGGGTAGAATGAACCCAATTGCATAGAATTTCTCTCTTGACCCAGAAATAGATAAATCGCCCGGGATAGCGAGAAAATAACAAGGAATAAACCCCAAGCAATTCCCGAGGTAGCAAAATAAAAAACAACACTAAGCCAACTCATGCTAAACCCAAGCAACATAAAACTGACACCCAACATTATTAGCCCAACTATGATAGGTTGTTTTCTTCCTATGCGGTCAGCAATAACACCTGATGCCAGCCCAAACACTGCTATAAAGAAATACCGAAATGAATTCCCAAGTGAAACCGCTGAGTCATATTCCGGCGTATCAGGAATCAAATTGTAGGCGAGCCCGGCTGCAACGCAAAACATTATGAACGGAAAGAAATACAAAAGAAACTCTTTGTAAATGCCCTTTGGAAGATTTGGCATTGCAATTTGTTTGTGATCCCTTGCGTCGCAATTACCAACAACGAGCGCTAAAATACTTGTTAATCTCACAAAAGCAAATAGATAAATGGCATCCAATAGTCCAAGGCTTAACGTACGTATGACTGCCAATATGATAAAAGCAAAAATGAATGTTGTAAGAATTACTATCCCAGAAAGGCGTGCGCGTTCTTCAACAGCTGTACAATCTGCAAGAAAAGCAAGGCTAATTGGCAACCCCCAGCCAAAAGATATTCCCAAAAGCGTGCTAGAAATTACTAGAAATATTAGTCCCTGAGACAGCGTTAGAAGTATTGTTGAAAAAATGCCCAACAATATCCAAGTAAGTAACAACTTGCGTCTACTGGTTGTTTTTCTTATGAAACTTCCGATAATGGCAGAGATAATTGCAAAACCGTAGAATAGACCTTGACCGAGATTGAAATAGTTATTCGATAAAGGTTCGTTGGGCGTGATGCCAATGAAAATGTCGACCATATATTGATTAATTAGGAAAAACCATGCGAGAGCGCCGGAAATTAACAATGTTGAAGCTATAATTTTGCGACGAGAAACCGTGAAATCCTTGGTTAGAACCCTAAGGTTCAACGAAGTACCACAAATCTAATTAATACATAACTAGTATATTGATTTTTAGTTTGAAAAGAAAGGAGAAAAAATTTGTGACAATTGCAACAGGAATACCAAATAGACAACGAGATAAAGCATTGCAAAGGGCTCTAAAGTTTACCAAGCTCTTCCAAGAGGAAACCTTTGAAAATATTTTGAAGGTTTTGAACACTCCCACTACCATACCAGGCGCCGCAAGACCTGTTGAATTTGACACCGCATGTCGATAACGCTGGCATTAAAGACTCAGGAAGATCAAGATTGGCTTTACAACTATCTTCAGCATATGAATGAAGTAAAACCAAATGCAGAAGATCCCGAAACACAACAAATATTGGGACGAAGCCTTGAAGCAGCTGCAGGTACCGGCTGGTAGCTCAAACTTAGGCGAAGTATTATATGCATAAACTATCAATTCGCGCGTAAGAGCTGTCAATCAACAAAATAAGAGCATCTCGAGCCTTACCCGATCTTAGGGATCCTAAGAGGCAGGTAGCTTCTGCCTCATTTTTCTGAGCCAAGCTCCGGACGTACTCAAAAGCTTCAGTCTCAAAGCAAAGCTTCAAGAGTGACTTTGCATCCTGAGGAACCAAGTGTTTTTTCGCCAAAATTTTTCCAATCTTTACGTAATTTTGAGGTGAATATTGCGCCGCATAAAGTATTGGCAATGGCAGACTTTCATACTCAACTCTGTGAAGAAGATCTCCCTTGATGTTTAGACAATCCTCCACTTCATTTGTAAGTCTTGAAATAAAGCCAATCCTTCTACCAAACTCTGACAAAGCTTCAACTTCACTTGGTTTTCCATCTCCAATCATGGCTCCAATTCTGCAGCAAGCTTCAGTCTCAGCCATTTCCTTCCACAAGATATTCTCATAATAGTTCAATTTTGTATCCAATTTTCGCCTGCAAAGGGTTTCCATAAACTCAGCTTCGCAAATTTCCACACACAAACTCCCATATGTCTTCAAAACATCAGCAATCTTGCTTGCGTTGGAGGTTTCTCTAAACATCTCCTGACCTATCGTCCACGCCTTCACAATAAAAAGGTCACCAACTAACAAAGCCGTATCTATTCCATGGAGACCCAAGATCGTCTTTCTTAAATGCTTATGAGATGATCTGTCCAGAATATCATCATGTATTCCAAACCCAGCAGAGGCAAGAGTGAACATGAGACCTGCATCTTCCGCAATTTCAGGATTTCCTCCTACGGCTTCACACGATAAACAAGTTAAAGTCGGTCGGTTGAAATCTCTCCAATAACTTTTTACGTCTTCTAAAGCAGCTAGCAATCTTGAGTCTCTAACTTGTGAAATAGCCACTTGACCGAACTTTTCAAGAATTCTTTCAGCTCTATTTCTAATAAGTGCGTTTAATTCATCGGTTTTTGAAGGCATAGTTTTCTATACTAATTCTTGTGCCAGAACTTAATACTGTTTGTTATAAACTCCTTGGGTAACCAGCAGCTTAAAATATCACCGTCCTATCGAAAGCAAATTCTAAGAATGTAGAATAAACTTGGAATGGAGCGATTATTTATACATCTAAATCAACTAACACTCATGAAACGCATTGAAGACATCGTAATTGTAGGAGCTGGACCTGCAGGATCTTATTGCGCTCTTGAACTCGCAAGAAAAGGCATGGAACCCATAATATTTGATCACTCTCATCCGAGAGAAAAACCATGCGGAGGTGGAATTTCACCACCTGTTCTAAGAAAATTTCCCTTTTTGGAAAAATTCCGCCCAATGGGATTTACATTCGGCGACTTCAAAATCATTTCATGTATAAACACAGAAATGATGACAAAAGGGCTGGAGAACGGCTTCAGTATTTCTAGACGTTATCTTGATCAAGAGTTACTTGAAATGGCGAAACAAAACGGAGCAAGACTCATCAAAGAAAAAGTCATAGACGTGCAAAAGAGAGGAAAATTGTGGAAAATAGAAACAGCTAAAACCGTACTCACCACAAGATTTCTTATTGGAGCTGATGGGGTAAACAGCATAGTTCGGCGCAAAACGAAAGGTCCAATCTCGAGAGAAAACCTTGCATTGACATTTGGCTACCTAACAACTAACCTCCAAAGAAACAGCGCAACAATCAAATTCCTCGCTGAGATACCAGGCTACATCTGGGTTTTCCCAGGAAAAGGCTACTCTAACGTAGGTATTGGCAGTGAACTTAAAAACGGAAGCATGCTCAAGCCACTTTTGGACACGTTCATTAGTTCCAACTACCCTCAAATCAAAATAAAATCAACTTACTCTGCAATGCTTCCGTCTGCAGACAATCCAGAATTTTTTAGAACTCCATGTGCGGGTGAAAACTGGCTTTTGATTGGCGATGCTGCAGGACATGTTGATCCTATATCTGGAGGAGGAATTCTCTATGCATTATGGGGAGCTAAAATAGCTGCTGAAGCCCTAAGAAACAAAGATCCTAAATCATTCGATGCTATATGGAGAAATGAATATGGAAAAATCTTAGAGGAACGATGTAAGAACAAAGAGGCATTCTACGATCCATTAGAATCAACAATGTCCATGATTATCGGTTTAGCCAACAAAACTTATTTTTGGCCGGAAATAAACGAGAAAATTTAACATTGAAAAGTGGAGAGAACACTGAAAGTGGATCCAAAGCTAAGCGGCCTATACCAAGAGGTTTTTCGAACTACCAGGGAGAGAAAAGCGAAAGATACTGAACTAGAATTGCGAGTCGATATAGATGGGGAACGTCCAATGAACGCCATCAGTGGCGACCTCTACTCAAATTCAGGAAGAACCCGAAATTATCTCAGTTCGTTTCTATTTGAAAATGTTGAAAAAGTCAAAACTGCGACGAATGAAATTCGAATAAGCGGAAAGAACGGAAAATTCTATTCTGATATCGCGAATTTTACAGATATGCAAGTAATAATACCTTTGGACTCATGCCCTCTTAAGGCAACTGTCAAATTGATCAAAAATACAGGTGCTGAATCAAAATTTTTTTGCAAACACAAATCTGAATTTTTTAGAATTGTCCAAGTTGAACATGACTACGAGGAAGGAGTAGTACCCTTTGAATCATATAACACTGAAAATCTTTTTTCGCCACTTCCACACCGTTCACGACCCATCGGGATAAGTGACGTTTTTGCGGAAGCAGGTATTCAAATGATATTTCTGAAAAAGGAACAAAGTTATGTTCTTCATCCTAAAGGAGTTTTTTGTGGTTGCCCAATTTGGACACAAAATGAGCTTTATGACGCCATGTTAAAACATTTCAGTATAATGAAAAAGGAACCACAATGGGCGGTATGGTTGCTTTCAGCGGGAGAATATGTTATTTCAGATATTAAGGGAACCATGGTGTTGCATGAAGGGAGAAATAGGAGAAGGGTGTGCTGTTTTTCAAAATGCAACTGGGTGGCAAAGTTCTGCAGAGAGAAGAATGCGTCTTTTCATTTACATTCATGAATTGGGTCATTGCTTAAATCTTCGTCACCCATGGAGTGGGATTCCAGCTGACTCTTCAGCATGGATAGATACTCATTCCTCATTATCTTGGATGAATTATCCTTGGAGATACTATTTGTCGGAAAAAATTCGGGGAGAAAAGGAGTTCTGGGAAAGATTTAATTTTCAATTCAGCAACTCAGAATTGATGCATTTGCGTCACGGATTCAGAAACGATGTAATCTGTGGCGGCAATCCAAACGCGAATTTGGCAACTTTTTCATCTGGTAATTGTTGATGCTGCTTCGATTCAGTTCCTCATAGTCCCGACTTCAGCAATAGCGCACTTTTTTGTAAGAAACAGAGACATAGAAAAACGAGACTAACTTCGGAAAAGCCGCTAAAATGTCATAATGTCTTATGCAATCACCAATTTTTTCCTTGTCAATCAATCAAATGATAAGATTTAAAAAGAAATCATTAAAATAATGATTACAGGGTGACAATATGAGTAGTAATATGAATTTGGATGGTAGAGCTTTGATAGCATTCACTCTTGTTATTGTGCTGGCGATAACAGTATTCTATGCAATGTCTATAGGGTGGATATTAGCAGATATAGTTCAGCTTTCGAGTATCTTCGCGCCATTTGTTGCAGCAGCAGTCGCATTCTATTTTGGCAATAAGAACTCCTCTGATTTAATAAATAATGACAAGAAAAGACTAGAAAATGAGACAATGCGACTTGAAATAGAAAGAACAAAGGTAAAGTAATTTCCTTCCTTTCCTTCTTCTCTAAAAGCAAAATGGTAAAAAATTAGCGCCTAACCCAACTGTTCGTACATTCCTATTCTTCATCATCAACATTCAAGAACCGCTTTATGGTCGCCATAATTTCCTGCAACCCCTTATCTGTCAAAGGCGGCTGATAAGGAATCCTTAGCACATCCCAGCCCTGAGCAGTTAAAAGGTTATCGATTTCTTCGTCGCGTTCCAGTTGTTTGTCTTTTTTGTGTACGGGTATACCGTCTAAGTAGACGATTTTGCGTTTTTCCATCCAACAGAAGTCGGGTATTGTTGATTTTAGGATTATTGGTTGTTGTGTTACCATGTTATTGGTTAATCCTGCCATGCTTAAGGATTTGAAAATTTCGATTTCTGCTCTGCTCACTTTAGGATGCATGCGTTCTTTGTAACTCAAACAATTCACTGATGGTAGCATTGCATCTGTACCTTATTAAATTGCAGGTCATAAATCGATTAAACTAAAATGGGTACGCTGTAACTAAAAGTAGGCTTGGCGGATCGCTGGTGTTAACCCAAGACGTGAATCAAAAATATCCCCAATCCTTCTTCAGGGGTTTAGCGATTGCGCGTCAAGTTTAACGGCTGACCCGTCAAGCGTGGGTGTACCTCTTGGATGGCTATTTCTCGCAATAAAAACAACTATTCACCAACTATAAATGGCATTGTGACTGCATCCAGATAACAACAAACATGCAAGTTATGGATAAAAGAATGGATACCCAGAAGTGTCAATTTAGTTAGAATTGGTGTTGTTAGTGGAATTAAAAATTTTTGAGTTGTGGTTGATCTTCAAAAACGATTGGCATCAAGGTAACATTGTCTTTTTTGTTGGGTGTTCTTTTTTGTTTAGGTTTTCGGTTACCCATCGCGTAAAGACACCAACCGATGAAGCCTATGAAGATAAGCTCTGGAAAAAGCATAATTGCTAACGCACGATTCCGTTTGCGCTTTACCTTTCGATGTTCCAAACTCTAAACCCAATAAACACTCAGATGAAAACGAAGATAAGCCTTGATAAGCCAAAATACAGATTAGAACTCAAGATTTGAAAAACAGTTCAAAAAAGGAAAATTCAACTGAAGAGTTTTGCATTTACTCTTCAGGCTTTTTTGGTTGTGCCTGTACTCCTGAATACTCCTTGAGTTTGTCCGCCATCTCCCTCAGTTGCTTAACCACTAGGTAGTTCACCGTTCCTTCTTCGTAAGTCCCGTCTGCCCTTTGTTCTCCTGCCTTGGTTCCGGTAAGAACCTCTATACCCTCGTCAATCGTTTTAACGGAGTAAACCTTGAATTGCCCTGCTCTAACGGCGTCTACGACCTCTTCTTTCAACATAAGGTTTTGAACGTTGCTGTCAGGAATAATAACGCCCTGCACTCCTGTAAATCCTTTAGCTTTGCAGACTTCAAAGAAGCCCTCGATTTTTTCGTTTACACCCCCGATAGCTTGAACTTCACCTTTCTGGTTAACGGATCCTGTGACGGCTATATTCTGTTTTATTGGCAATCCAGATAGTGCGGAGAGAATTGAGTAGAGTTCTGTGCTAGATGCGCTGTCACCCTCTATCCCCTGGTAATTTTGCTCGAAAACCAGTCTTGCTGAGAGACTTAAGGGTTTATCTCGAGCATATTTGTCGTTTAAATAACCGCTTAGGATAAGTACGCCTTTGGTGTGAATGGGTCCACCCATTTTGGCTTCTCGTTCAATATCCATAACGCCTTCCCTGCCCAAGCCAATGCTTGCTGTGACGCGAGAGGGCATGCCGAAAGCGAAGTCACCTAAACCCATGACGGACAACCCGTTCACTTGCCCAATTTTTTGCTCAACTGTATCAATTAAGAAAAAGCCTCGAGTTATCATTTCCTGGATTTTTTCTTGAATTAGTTTTGAACGATAGGTTTTTTCTTCTATGGTTTTCTTGATTTGGGTTCCTGTTATGAATTTTGAGTTGTCTTGGTCTGCGTAATAGTTGGATTCGCGAATGATGTTGGCGATGGAATTAAACTGGGTCGACAACTTGAACTGGTCTTCAATCATCCTTGAACTGTACTCGACTATTTTGGCTAAGCCACTGCCGTCAAGATGTTTTAAGCCTTCTTTATCGCAAAGACCACAGACAAAAGCTGCATACTGTTGCACTTTTTCATCTGTTCTTGGCATGGTCGTATCGAATTCTGCTTTTATCTTGAAGAGTTCTTGGAAATCGGGGTCTAAGCTAAACATCATTTGGTATAGGTTAGGTGTACCGATTAGGATTATTTTGGTTGTTAGGGGGATAGGTTGGGGTTTGAGAGTTTTAACATTTATGAAACCGTAACGTTCTTCGGGTTCTTCTATTGACATTTTTTCGTCTCGAATATCTCGTTTTAAACCGTCGTAAGAGAAGGGGTTTCGCAGCAAGTCTTCGACAGGAACAATGAGATATCCGCCGTTGGCTTTGTGTATGGCTCCTCCGCGAATCATACTAAAATCAGTGGTTAAGGTACCAAATTGGGCTTCTTTTTCTGTTCGACCCAGTAAGTTATGGTATGTAGGGTTAGTTTCCACGACAACTGGCGCACCCATCGCGTTTGAGTTATCGATGATTAAGTTTACATCATATTTCTTATAAGGTTCCTCTTTCAGCCAAGGCATGGGAAAAGGAAACTGCTGATCTGATTCCCCACGCCTTATAAACTGCTGAAGGTTTTCTAAAATGTCGTTTTCCACTTCTTTTAGGTAGTTTGTAACATCAGAATTGACTTGGTACTTCTCCATAAGACTCTCCACTTGGTTACCTAATGCATAAAGTGCGACTTCCTTGTTCAGTTTCTTCAGAGCTTCATGGATTTTACGCTCCATGTCGATTAGTTGACGCATTGAGCTTCGGAATTCTGCCTCCAGTTTTTCCCTTTTTTCGTTAATTTTATCCTTTGTTTTTTGGGGTAGCGCCAGCATTTCTTCTTCACTAAGGGGTTTACCATCCAAAACTGGAATAAGCAGTATACCGATAGGAGTGGTTTGAATTACAAATCCTTCACTTTGGGCTTTGCTGCTCAATTCGTCAATTAGCTGTTTACGCTGGTTCTCTAATTCCTTGATAGTTGCTTCTCTTCTGGCTATGTAATCGTCACTTTCAAAAGCTTTCGGAAGTGCAGTCTTTATATTCTCGATGAAGTTTTTGAGGTCCTCGCGGAATTCTTTGCCCTTCCCCGCAGGCAACTTTATGGCTTTTGGCTCATATTGGTTGCCAAAGTTGTTGACGTAACACCAGTCAGGTGGCACAGGCTGGGTTTTAGCTTGGGCTTCCACAAAGTTTTTAACCGCAGTTTTTCTGCCCGTTCCAGGATACCCCGCGACATAAACGTTGAAACCATGATTTTTTATGCCTAATCCAAATTTTAGGGCTCGAACGGCTCTTTCTTGACCGATAATTTCGCTGAGTGGAACCAGATCCCTAGTTGATTCACAATGCAAAGAATTAGAATCGCAAACATTCCGTAGTTTCTCTATTGGCAATTGATTAACCAAAACAAAAATCCTCCTACAAAACCAATCTAGGAAACTCGCTTTTAACTTTTAACCCTTTCTGCCAAGCGGCAACATGCTATAGACTACAGTATTAATTGGACCCGACCGACTTTGCCATCAGTAAGCCGCACTTTTATTCCGTGGGGATGAGTTGGGCTGGAGGTAAGTAATTCTTTGACAGTGCCTTCGGTTAATTTACCGCTCCGCTGGTCCTGTTTCAAAACTATTTTTACTCGGATACCCGGCTTGATTTGGATCCTTGACGGTTGCATTTGAAGCTAAAAACGCACCGCAGCTTAAGTGCATTCGTACCCTAAAATTCAATATGAACGTATTATTGATTTAATTTAACGAAACATCTTAATATTTCCTGGTTTCGCACCTCAGGATGAAATAATACACCATACACGTTTTTTTGTTTGTGTTTTACTGCTTGAATACATCCAGTCGATTTGGCAAGGGTCTCAAAGTCGTGATTAGACTCAACTGAGTAGTTGTGAAGCGTGTAAGCTTTGAAGTTGTCTTGGAACAACGGGTTTTCTTTAAGTGTTGAGATTTCAACCATTCCAATCTGCAGACAAGGCGTCAAAGGAACCCCAAAAACTAAGGCGATGGTTTGCATTCCAGCACAAATCCCCAAAGTAGGCTTTTCGCACTTTTTTATCCAGGTGAATTTTTCGATCTGCTTTAGCGTTGCATGGTCTTTCAGGGTTGTTCCTGAAAGAATAACTTTACTGTACCCTTCCAGCCCTTCTAAGTCAACATCCAAAAAATGCCTTACCGTGCAGTTCTCAAATGGTTTCACCACCGAAACAATCGGCGATACAAACTCGTTAAACGCGAGCGAATCCTTCTTCCAGTTCATATCAACTACTAGAATCATTTAGGCACCAACTGAGCCTGCTTAATTTGGAAAACTCCACAGTTATTCTTCGCTTCCGATATGAAGTCAAGAATTTCAATTCTTTGCTTGAACATGGGGGCATTCAACACGGTTGTTTCAATCTCGCCTCCCTCCCCCGATGGACTAATACCATACTGTCCTTGAAGCTCAACCAACCTTGCGATTATATCTGGGTCTATTTGTTTTCCAAGCCATTTTGCGTCAAGTGGATAAGCAAAAATCCCTGAAATTATTACTTTGAATTCTTTTTCCACAAGCTTTTCCAACAACGCCTTCTGATCATGCTTCCATAAAGGGTTAAAACACCATAGATCTAATTTGTTGCAGATACGCTGAACTCTCGAGGCTTGATAAACCGACTCTACAGCACCCGTGACTACGCCTTCGATTTGATACTTGCTCTTCGCTTGAGCAATCGCTTTTTCCAAGTCGGCGAGTTCCTCTTCTTTAAACCCCTCCGTAACCACAGAAATCAGCGGCAACTCCAACGCCGCCGCCTGAAGCGCCGTCACATCAATATTTGGCGTATGAAACATGTAGCTTTCAGGGTTCTTGGAAACCACAGTGATTAGGCAAACTACTTGCTCTTTCTCCGATGCAAGGTGCAGGGCAAGGGTTGAGTCTTTGCCGCCTGAGAATAAGACTCCTAATCGCATGTGGTTTAAAGAAGAAAAGGGTGTTTATATGCCTGCTTGAGGCTGTTCGCTTAGACTTTTACGTTGCAAATGTTGGGGATGGCTTTGATTTTGTTTATTATGTCGGCTGTGACTTTCTTGTGGAGAACGTAGACTGAGATGGCGTAGCCGCTGTTTCCGATTTGTCTTGAGTAGTTGGCGCGGATGTTTATGTCGCAGTCAGCTAGGACCTTGTCGATGTTAGCGAACACTCCGGGAACGTCGCGGTGATGAATGAACAAGGTGTAAACGACTTTTTCTTCAACTTCAATGCTTTCTCCAGCGTTGACCGCGTTAGTGAAGTCGCCTCCTGAGAGGTAGCTTGAGATAACACGGGCAATCTCGGTTGAAGTTTCACGTTGCGCCTCTGCTGTCGATGCTCCAAGATGACTGCATAATACAATGTTGTCGAGTTCTTTTAGTTGGTCTTTGAATTCGGCGCCTTCAGTTTTGGGCTCTTCTTTGTAGACATCTATTGCGGCGCCTGCGATTTTGTCTTCTCTGAGTGTATTGTAGAGTGCTTGCTGATCGATATTGCTGCCTCTGGAAGTGTTGATGAGGTAAGCAGTTGGCTTCATTAATGCGAATTCTTTTTCGCCGATAATGGTCTCTTTGCCTCCCGTATGGATACTGATGTAGTCGGCTTTGGCAAGCACTTCCTCCTTAGAAACGAATTTTATGCCTGACTCCCAGCACGGTTTAATGTCAAAGCCAATGACTTCCATGTCAAACCCGCGTTTGGCGATTTGAGCAACCTTCTGTCCTATTCTGCCACAACCCAAAAGACCCAGTGTCTTGTAGGCAAGTTCGGTACCTTTAAGTGAGTCTTTCTTCCAAACCCTATTCTTCAGTGAAGCATGGGCTTGAGGAATTTTTCTTGATATACCCAGTAATAAACCGATAGTTAACTCTGCGACGGCATTGGTGCTTCCGTAAGGGGCAATCTTGATTACAACCCCGAACTCTGATGCCGCAGCAGCATCGATGTTATCGTATCCTACGCCTGCTCTGCCGACTATTTTGAGTTTCCCTTTAGCCCCTGCCTCCAAAACCTCACGAGTAACTTTGGTGGCGCTGCGGACGACTAACGCGTCAAACTGACCAATCTCAGCGATAAGAGCGGCAGGGTCTCTTTTTTTTGTGTCCGTTTCTATGCCTGCTTCTTGAAAGATTTTTAAGCCTTCTTTCTCTAAACCGTCGTTTAACAGTACCTTCATGTCAAGCATCTCCAGCAAAGATTAATTAAAAGTTTGATTGCTGTTGTGGATAATAAAGTTCTCTGAAGGAACACTCTGTCGCTTATGCTTTTTGTTTGACTTTTAGAGTTTTCTTTTGTTTACTAACTCGTGTAGACATTATATCGTAGCTTGATTTTACGTGGCAGTAGGGGCATTTTAAGGTACGTTTGTTCCTGTAAATCAGTGAGGTTATAGTAGCTCCAGGTATCCAGTGAAAATTGAAGTATCTTTTGCAATTTGGACAGGTTAGCTTAGATGTGTAATGTGGACCGTACCTTGGAAGCAGAATGAAAAGCAACATAGCGCCTACAAAAGCGATTAAGAAGAAAATTGAGAGGAGATCTATCGCCATGAGTTTTCAGACCTAAAAGTGAAATTTGGGTTAATTAATGTTTAGGGGTTTTTTTGTAAAGGAAAGGAGGTTTAAGCCTTTTTGATGTAGCTTAACGCTTCTTCGACGCTCTGGAACCCGTACTTTACACCGCTGAACTCTTTCTTTAGCGCTAACACATCCACCTTGACCTGGCTGGGTGTGCGTTTGCCTTTGATTACGTCGAGCATGAGATCACAGAGATGTTTGACGTCGCCTTCGCCAAAGCCGCATCTGGTTATGTCTTGGAAACCAATTCTTAAGCCCTGAGGGGTCGGATTTGCTGCTTTGGTCGTCATAGGGTAACAGGTTTTTGTTTAGGATTATGTTGGCGTCTTCGAGGTCTTGCGCGATTTTGTTGCCGCCGCCGAAGCTGCGGATGTCCACGGCGAGTTGGTGTGCTTTTGGTGAAGCCTTTCTTTTCTGCGAGGACTTTGACGCCGTTTTCGCACAGGTATTGCCCGGCGGTTTGTGCATTCTTGACAATTTGTTTAGCTAGTTGTGGTCCGAAAACCTTCATTTCCAATGCTGCAATGCTCAGAGCTGGTAGTCTGCCCAGATGGGTGCTTGAGGCGCTGAGCGGGAAAATTGCAAACTGAATCTTCTTCACGGCTTTTTCCATTGCGGGAGTGGTTGGACTTCCCATAATGACTCCACCTTGTGGACCAGGGAAGGTTTTATGGGTTGAGGAAGTTATGAAGTCTGCACCTTCGCGGAGTGGATCTTGGAATTCCCCCCCTGCAATCAATCCTAAGACATGTGAGGCGTCGTAAGCGACGTAAGCGCCAACTTCGTCGCATACCTCTTTTAACTCTTTTATTGGATGCGGAAACAAAAAGAGGCTACCGCCGAAAGTAACGATGCCCGGCTTTGCAGCGCGGATGACGTATGCTGATTTGTCTGGGTCAATGTTGAATTCGTCGATATTGTAAACGTGATTAATGTTTTCTAAACCTAAAACGTTGCCTGCTAGACCTGTGTAATCGTGGCTGATGTGGGCGCCACAGCTCAGGGGTGTGACAACCATTTTGTTATTTTTTGACGCAAGCGACAAACCTTTGAAAGTTGCGAGGTTCGCGTGTGTACCTGAAACTAAGCGTACGTCTGCCCAAGTGCTCTTAAAAAGACTCTTCATGATGTCGGTTGCGAGGTCTTCAATCTGGGACATGTACTTCTGACCTTGATAGTACCGTTTCTTGACGTGTCCTTGGGCGTCGTTTTCGCCTTCAGCGTACCTTGCGGCTAGGTCATGGGAGAGGTCGAGCATTTGGTTGACGGCTGGGGATTTAATTCCTTCGCTTGCAATCATGTTTATGCATTCTTTGCCGCGGTATTGTTCGTGTTTTTTTGTTTCTTCAACTATATCTTGGAATAATTCTGACAGGTCTTTCACTTGGCTCCCTCCTGAATCATCAACGAAATTAGGCTTAGCAGTATTTAGCCGTTACTGGGAGTGGGTCGCTATTGAAAGGTTGCATAGTGCGGTGTTCGATGGATGTTATTTTTTAGGTGTGCCTAAACATTTATATGGTTAAACACAAAGTTTAGGTATACCTAAAAAAGAGGGTGAAGGAAAATGGAGCAAAAATCAACCCAGGACTACCTCAAAGCCGTCTACGGCCTCGCAAAAAATGGCGACTTAGTCAGCACCAATGAAATCTCTCAAAAATTAGAAGTAGCTCCAGCCAGCGTAACAGAAATGCTCAAAAAACTCTCCCAAGACGGCTACATAAAGTATTCACCCTACCACGGCAGCACCCTCACCGAAAAAGGACTCCAACAAGCACAAGAGAGTAACCCGAAAACATCGATTGCTGGAAACTTTCCTCTCAGACATCTTGCATATTGGAAAAGACAAGGTTCACAAGGAAGCCTGCCAAATGGAGCATGCCCTCTCCGACGAAGCAGAAGAATCCCTATGCCGCCTCCTAAAACACCCCGACACATGCTCCGATGACGGCAAAACCATACCCGCATGCGATTTACCCTTTTCGAATTGTGAAGATTGCATAAAACTCCACAGCCAAGGCTTAGAAGAAGTTGGCAAACGAAACAAAAACCTCATTTCAATCCGCGAACTCAAAGGCGGCAAATATGGCAAAATCAGCTTCATTCGCGGCGAACACAAAGTCCTGCAGCGGCTACTCGACATGGGGTTGACGCCTGGAACAAGAATAAAAGTAGTCAAAGTTGCGCCCATGGATGGACCGGTGGAAGTTGCGGTTCGAGGTTCCAAATTAGCGTTGGGGCAAGACATCGCCTGCAACGTCTTCGTGGAAATTGAACAAACAAGTTAGAGGGAAAAAATTATGTCCTGTCATTCTAATTCAAGCTCAAACGGTAAGGCATCCAATGGCAAAAACGGCAAGCACCTAACTTTTGCGTTGGCAGGAAACGCGAACGTCGGCAAAAGCGTCATCTTTAACCAGCTCACGGGTTCCAACCAGATAATCGGCAACTGGCCAGGCAAAACCGTGGATCGTGCCGAAGGCACCCTAAGCTTTGAAGGGCACGAAATAACAGTCATCGACCTACCAGGCATCTATTCGTTCTCTACCTTTTCAATGGAAGAGCTTGTTTCACGGGATTACGTGGCGATCGAAAAGCCCGACGCAGTCATAAACGTCGTTGATGCATCAGTTCTGGAACGCAACCTGTTTTTTACTCTGCAACTCCTAGAGATGCAAGCGCCATTGGTTTTGTGTCTCAACCAAGTGGATGTCGCCAAAAGCAAAGGCATGATAATCGACAAAGAAAAACTGCAAAACGCACTCGGAATACCAGTTGTCTTTGCAACTGCTACACGCGGTGAAGGCATCTACGAGTTAGTCCGAGAAGCCGTAAAAGTCGCCACCCACAAACCCAAACCCAAGCACCTAAAATACAGAAAAGATCTCGAAGAACACATTGAGAAACTACAGCACATCATTGAAAAAGAGAACCTGCAACTCCAGTACCCTGCCCGCTGGATAGCAATTAAACTGTTGGAAGGCGACAGCGAGATCACTAAAATCGTCGGGGCGAAATCCACGACAGTTGTAAAATCGGCGAATGGTTATAGCGCAGGAACTGGAAAGCAGTTGTCAAGAAAAATGCTTCTCCATTATTGCTTCTGAGCGGTATGCGCTTGCAAGCTCTATTGCCGCTTTAACGTTGCAGCAGAGCGAAATCTGGAACACTTTCTCCGACAAGCTGGAGTGGGTAACTACCCACAGGATTTTTGGGTACTTTACGTCGGTAGGTGTCATTGCTGGTTTGCTGCTTTGGACATTCTTTATTGGAAATGGTCTTTCCAGCTTGATTTCCAGCGGTCTAAGCTTCATCAAACCTGTTGACCCAGCCCTGTCAGCATCGCAGCCGATCTTGGCGATAATTTTGAATGGGGTTTGGGGTGGTTTCACCGCAGGCTTAACCCTAATCATCCCCTTTGTCATTCCGTTTTACTTGCTGTTGGCTTTGGTTGAAAGCTCAGGCATTCTTACCCGCGTAGCGTTTATGATGGATAGCGCTATGCATAAGATGGGTTTGCATGGAAAGGCTTTGATTCCGATAATTTTGGGGTATGGATGCAGCGTACCAGCGATTCAAGCATGCAAAATCATGGAGACAAGACGAGAGCGACTATTAGCTGCGTTCGCAATTACCTTCGCGCCCTGTTCCGCAAGAACCATAGTGCTCTTTGGCATGGTTGGCTTATTTGTAGGTATCCAATGGGCATTACTGCTGTATGTTGTTGATATTGCAATAATCTTCGGTTTAGGCAGAATCGCTATGAAGGCGGTACCTGGCAAATCAACGGGGTTGATTATGGAGATGAGCAGCTTCAAGATGCCCTCGCTTAAATTAGTTTTCAAGCAGACTTGGACGAGAACAAAATCCATAATCTATTTGGTTTTCCCAATATACATTGTTGGCAGCGCAATTGTCCAAGCCTTGTACTATTACAATATCTTAACGCCTATTGGTAACGCGTTGTCGCCATTAACTGTGGGGTGGCTCGGTTTACCAGTCGCTGCAGGAGTCCTGCTTATATTGGGAGTGATACGAAAAGAATTCGTGCTCCTGGGCGCTGTTGCAGTCTTTGGCACCACGAATTTGGCATTGTACTTTTCGCCTATCCAGCTAGTGGTTATGGCGTTGGTTGCGATGCTCTACATTCCATGCGTGTCAACGATTGCTATTCTTGGAAAAGAATTTGGTTGGAAAGCTGCAACAATTATATCGTTAGCGAACATAGTGACAGCGGTGTTGATTGGGGGCTTAGCATTTAGGTTATTGACGCTGTTTTTGTAATTTTTGCAATGGCGACCGTACCTGAAAGGACACTGTTGTTTAAGAACACTATTTCTCTACCTGAATCCAACAGAATAGTTGTGTGGAAAGCCGTGAGCTCCTTAACTGTACCCTCCTCGTTTTTGTACAATGTAACAACTCTATCACCAACCGAATAAGGCAACCTGCTTTCAAATGCTGGTTCAGGCTTGCGTACAGATGTTATTATCACTCCGCCTGAAGCTACGGCACTATTAGGAATAGTGATTTGCCCTACATCAGTTCTTATGCGCATAACGAGTGCAGTCATGTCGATTACTCTTCCTGGCACATTGTTCACCATTACGTCTTCGCCGATTTTTAGTTGATGAGTGGTGAAAACCAGGGCGCCTGAGAGTATGCCGCCAACAAACGTTGAGATGATTATACCGAGAGTGACGGATATGATTCCCGCGCTAGTCAGAAGGGTCGTTAGTGAAACATTGAAGTAGCCAAGGATTATGAAAGTCATTATAAGAATAGCGATACCCATGGAGAGAAATTGTAGTAGTGTCGCTACTTGAAGCCCGATTCGGGGTGTCAAGAGCGTTTTTATTCGGCGCAAAAAGAAAAGAGCCGTTAACGTGAAGATGAAAACTAGGGATATTTCAACTAATCGATCAAGAAACGTGGGCAGGTTGGTGGGTCCAGCTACAAATAGCTCAAAAAATAAGATAGTGCTTCCTGCTAAGATAACAATAAAGAGTAAGAAAGCCGCAAGTTTCTTTAAGGATGAAAATATACCTGCCAAAGTGATTTCTCCTGTGCCATAATTGTTGAGGCTATTTCTATAGTTTTTCCTCAGGCAAACTTGAAAGTCAGCAACTATTATATCGAATGTTGGGTTATTTTGTGTTATGAGTGTTTTAGCACCGAATTGTCCCTGTCCCAAAAAAGATTGCCCCCGTCATAGCAACTGCCAAGAATGTGTACGGCATCATAAGAAAAAAAACGAAGACCCATATTGCGCAAGGTAACCTAATGACTAAATGTTCAGATATAAAAGCTCAAAAGAAACGCGAAAAAATCCAAGTGAATTTATGGAATATTGTAGGCGCAGTTGAGCACATTAACTTACCCAAGTTAGAAGACGCTATTAAAAAAGAATTCAACTGCACCGACGGACAGGTTCGTTAAAGCACAAATTGAACTTATGCAAACAGAATCAAGGATAATGGTGCAAAGCAAAGTGAAAGTCTGGATTAGACAGCCAGCTGATATTTGATAGAACATATTTTTAGATAGCCAATAGCCAAACTGATTTTTTATGAAAGAAACCGTTTAGACCCCGAAGATTTGTCTGTTACGAATTATTTGATTATTTCACCAGTTGCGCCTTTTTCACTTACTTGAGTAATTTTTACTTTAACGCGTTCTCTTGGTTTACCTTTTGGAACCTGTATAACGTAACCCTGAATTTTAGACATGCCATCACCATTTGGGCATATGTCAGTAATGTTTACTTCTAATTCGTCTCCTAACTCGAAAGGGCATTGTTTCTCAACATGTTTGATTTTATATTTACCGCCTCGTACTCTTCTATGAACCATTGCAGGAACCTCGCTTGTTTTAGTTGTAAATGAGATATGAAGGCTTAAGTCTTCCGCAGGTTATTGATTTAATGGCTTTTTTGTGTTTTATGAATCGTTATATCTAAAACAAGACGTTAAGTAGGGGATAGAGGCAAAACTCCTATATGTTAGGGGCAAGTTTGAATAGCACAGATCGATATGAACCCTAAAAATTATAAATCGATACGGAACAAGCCGAAACGAAACAGCGCCATCAGCAAATCCAAAAGTCGAATGAAAGCCAAAGTCAAGTTGACTTCCACATCTACTCCTAAACTGCGCACAATCTACAACACAAAAACAGAATGGGCCACTAAAATCTTGCCCAAACTAAAAGAGTAGAATCGCCCAGTTCGCTTTCTAAACTTTATTTTAGTATATCCAATTCAAACCCTGAAAATACAAGGGACAACAGGAAACTTTTATAACCAATAATTCTCTTCAAAGATGGAAAGTGAAAATATATGACTGAATCAATTCAAAAAAGAGTCCAAGAAGCCTTAGACGAAATAAGACCTCAAATCCAACTTGACGGTGGAGACGTTGAACTGGTAGCAGTTGAAAAATCGACTGTAAAGGTCCGATTAGTTGGACACTGCGCAGGTTGCCCCATGTCGGCAATGACGCTTAAAAACGGTGTCGAAGCTCTCATTAAAGAGAGAGTGCCAGAGATAGAAAAAGTTGAAGCAGTAAAATAATAAAGTTAATCTGGCGACTAACATTTTTTACGATGCGCCCAGTTGAGAAAGAACAAAGAATGCAACCAGAATATTCTTTGTTGGTTGAACCAAAGAAAGATGTTCAAGAATAGTTGTATTTTTACCCCAAATAGGAATTGACAAATTAGCAAATTGTTCTTCTCAAAAAGTCTTATTTTCAGTCTAAGACAGTAAAAATGTGGGGGAATATAGGTGCTAAAGATTCGCAGAGTAATAAAAATTATCATATTGCCTTTCATTGTTTCTGCTTTTCTTATTGGATGGTGTATATCGTGGAAAGGCGAAAGAAACCAAATTCAAACAAAAAGCCCTATTAGAACATTTTACTCTGGTCATTTAAGAACGAGTTAACCGCGCCAAAACACCATGCCTTTTTCACGCGTTAACAAACAAAATTTTGAACTGAAGACACAAAAGGCGACATACTTGTCAGACTAATAGAAAATAAGTAGTCAATATTCACAGATTTTGGGTTCATAATATTCATATTCTCATTTGTTCTAAAGATAGGAATTGATAAACATTGGCTCATTGCCCTAGTTGTGGTAAAGAAGTTACTAAACCTTCAAAAGTATTAGAAAACTATTCCTTCAACATTCAATCCTACTATTGTACCAAATGCCACAATAGCTTCAAAGTAGCAATCTATCAATCAGCCTATTAGGTCTCCAAAACTAGTTCTTGATTGTTGCAGATTATTGGAGTAATGAGTTAATTGCTTCTTCATAGAGTTGATTTACTAATTTGCAGCCATTATTGCTTGGTGGTTTATAGAAGCACATCTTTTCTGGATTACCCTTTGAAAATCTAATACATCCCCAGCATTGGCTAAACATGCGTACTTTGTGCTTTTCTCTGTATTGTTTGCAGAAATCAAATGCTATATCAAAGGGAATAGAATGTTCAGTCATATTATCCCCTTAATTATCCTTCTATGAATTAAGGATTTAAAATTTTGCATCTTCGATCTAAAGAACTTGGTGGGGCTGCCCGGATTTGAACCGGAGTCTATAGAGCCCAAGTCTACAAGCCTAGACCAAGCTAGCCGACAGCCCCCACTATTTTGCTGATTAAGGCTATTTTCAGGCTTTAATAGGTCAATATTGTTTGCTTGACCAACTTGACCACTCT
The DNA here is from genome assembly GCA_963818655.1 of Candidatus Bathyarchaeota archaeon. Classification (GTDB taxonomy): domain Archaea; phylum Thermoproteota; class Bathyarchaeia; order Bathyarchaeales; family Bathycorpusculaceae; genus Bathycorpusculum. Next base: position 175,955 of record CAWFTD010000001.1, on the reverse strand, counting down.
GTGCCTTTTCAGTAGTCAGAGAGATAGACTGTGTTTTTAATAAAGTTTTCAGAACATCAACGTTTTGAAGGTGATATTGGAACTGTGGTTTGCCATTTAGGGTGCCTGTGTAGTGCCTTGCTCTGGCATATTTGATGTCTCCACTTTGGTTGTAGAAAACTTGGATAGAAGCTAATTTGTTGCATACTTGGCATGGGAATCTTGCACATTTAATCTTCATTCAGACGCTTCCTATGACTTGGAGCTGACCTGAGTGCTGAAAGAGCTATTTAATGACCATTAAAAAACAAATTTGGAATTTCATTAGTTTTTAAGTAAATTATATAACTAAACAAATAGCTACGTTTGATTATGGATAGAAGTAAAATTTGCTTAGTCTTAGTTGTAGTTTTAGCAGTATATAGTCTGTTAATGATTATTCCTGTTAATGCCCAAGTTGAAAATGTTTCCACTTCTTTCTTGTCAATTAACTGACCTCTTCCACTTCCATGCATGCCTTACAATCATAATTGCAACTATAATTACTGAAGTGTCAAGCAGTATTACATATGGATACGCAACTGTTGTGACATTCATAATTAATTCAAAGAGCACAAAAACAGCAGCAAAAAATGCACCAAAGATTATGTTTAGCCAATAATTTATGTTTGTCCTTCAATGTCACTGAGAGTAAAGCCATGACTAATGGAATCCAAAAATATGTAACTGCCATTACTAGAAGATTAAATGAGCATAAGTCAGGTACGTCAATTGTTTGCATACCTTTAACGTATTTTGCCAGTCATTATTTCATCTATTATGCCTGGTACAGTGAAGTACAGAATTGTGTTTGCAGTCATAGAAATTGCTATGAATAGCCATGAGACAGTGAGTTTTATCTTTACATCTTCCATAATTGACTCACTTTTGAAGATGAATACTCTATAATTTAGGGTGCTTTGCTTTTTATAATTTGTTAAAGTAATTCCAATTGATTTATTCCAAATGCTTGGAAGTTAAGGCAAATTCTAACAAAATCAACGTTCAAACATGCAAAACCTGCTACGACAAATTATTCATTTAGTGCCAGCAGAAGGGATGGTGCCAGAGAGCTTGTTCATATTGAACCATCCAAATTCTACAAATGTTTTTCAAGGAACTTAAGGTCAGAATTAGACGAACTCGAAAAAGAACTAATTTTGGAGCGTTGTTATTGAGGATTGCCAAATCTAATAGCAACTTAATAAATTCTTAAATATGCTTAAGTAGCCAAGTCTGAATAGCTGATTAACATCATAATAACGTGATATTTGTTTATTCCGAACTTTGCACTCTAGCTTAGTGAACGCTGAGTATCCTTATCTGATAGTCATTGGAGCCCATTAGGAATTAGTGCTCCACATTAATAATTAACAAGATGGTAGCATGCACAACTCCAAACTGTCTATTCTTATTTTAATTCGCCATTTTGGATATTTTGGAGCTACTTGAAAACCTATACTTTATTCTAAAAATACGTAGAGAAGTTAAGCAAACAAGTAAGAGATGCCTAAGAATTACTTTCTTGAACGGTATACAAGCTAAAATATTAACTTCGTTGTTAAAGAATAATGATTATGCTAAAAGAGATTGTTATAATCCTTGGAGCAATGGGGTGCATCTTTTTATTGGTTCCTATGTTTTGGTTGTATCCAATGGGAAGCTTTGCAGAATTCATTTTAACGATATGTTTAGTAGCTATTTTCTAGTTTACAGCGCTTTTGATGTCAAAAAAGTGCTAGCCAATAAACAGAAAGTTAGTGCACAAAATTTTGTTATCGTTTTAATCTTCACTATATTTCTATCCTACATCGTTGTATTTCAAATACTGCCTATTATTGAACCAAAGCTACTCCAATAACCCTATAGCTTTCAATCATTAAGAACTGTTTTTGGAGCGTAAAGAAAACTATGTGAAAAATGAAAGGAAAAGAAAAGAGTGGACAATAGAATATCCTGTAATATTCTAGTTTGACTTATCTACTTTGACAATGTAGATTTCCTTACTTCTTACTTTAAGTTGTGCATTGAATTTTCTGTCAGATTTTTTATTGTATATCTTTACTCTAGAAGCAAATGGAGCATACATTGTTTTTACTGTTCTGCCTTCCACTTCAATCTTGAAAATCTTCTCTGGGCTGTCCATGATCTTTTTGAATACTTCATCATACTCTGGTCTTCTAGCTACCTTTTTCCCTTGTGGGACTTCCTTTACTGGAGTAGCAGTCACTACTAGCTTCTTGTTTTTTGGGTTATTCAAATCTACCATATAATTCACACTATATACATGTTAATCACACTATTTAAGACTAAATCCACTAAATATAGTAAATATACCAACACTTATGTAAATAACAACTATTAAAATTAATTAATATAAATAAATGATAATAGTTATGACACTAACTCCTTTACTGAAAAGTTTTTAATAGAAACACCACCAGCAACTTAGCCATTATGTTTAAAATCATTATAAAATAGTTGGAGCGTTATAGATGTTAAAACATTTAAAGAGAATTAACAACTAAGGATTATGCTAAAAGAGATTGTTATAATCCTTGGAGTAATTGGTTGCATCTTTTTAATGGTTCCTTTGGTATGGGTTTTTCCCTTAGGCAGTCCAGTTAGTTTCATTTTACCCTTGGTTTTCCTTGCAATTGTCTTAGCTTATGCAATCCTTGACCTAAAGAAACTCTATAATAAACAAAAATATGCCTTGTTGTTGTATCTTGTATTTTTCCTGATCCTTGCAGTTGTTTATTCATTCTTTATACTTTTGGTAATATTTCCCTATGTTACTCCCAGAGGTTTGATCTGAGAACAATATACTCTAAACATTCTCCATTAGTCTGATATATGATAAAACATCTTACTTGCTATCAAATGTTTTCTCACATAAATCTAATCTTTTCTGTATGAATAAGAATGAAATATTTCATTTTTTGGAATATGGCTTTTATTCTATTTCTGTCTAATTCATAATTGGACAGGGAGAATGGAGAAAGACTTCTTAAAACCAGGGATTAGAGACACTTGTCCTAAATCCCTGGAATACCTTGTCATCAGCTAAATATTATTTGATTTGTTTTTGAAGTGCAAAAGCAAAGGCAGAAATCCAGCTCTGCATATATTATCTATGGAGAAGGTTTTGTGATTAAAGGCAGATTTTTTGATTCATCAAATTGTGGGGGCTGCATCTATAAAGGAGGCAGTTACTGTTGGGGGCAATGCTCCCTTAACGTTTGGAAAAGAGACAGGGATTACTAAGACTTCTACTGGAATGCTTCTGATATGGAAAACTTTGAAAGATTAAGTAATAAAATTCTCAGCATAACCTGCCCCTGTGGTATCGTATTTGAAACGTATGATCCAAAAAAAATGTACCATGCAAACAGTTGTAGGGCAATTTGCGTTAGGAAAAGATGCGTAGCCAAAGTCCAAAGAAGAGAACTAAAGCAAAAGAAGCTAAAGAGAAAGCTAAGTTTCTGGTAATGCAACATTTTATAGACAGGTCTTACGTCTCAATGTGAACATATTATTTTTGAATGTGAAAATGTCTACCACAACTTTCACAAATATAAGCTTCAAGGGTGAAAAAATGATTATTAAGTGACCTTTCAGGTTTCTCATTTTCTTTACCGCAACAAGGGCACTCAACCAACCGAACAACCCTTCACCTCTACATTCTAATTAAACATAAGAACATATGTGACTACAAAAAGAAACAACAAGCCCAAATTGCCTCCTATCTAAATCTGCTCTAGAGTCTCAGGGTACTAATCAAAGTGAGGAAATAACAGATTATAAAGCTAAAGTTTCTGATTTGGAGAGTCAATTGGCTAATCTAACATCAAGCCCCAAAGCGAAAATTACTGATTTTGTTGCAGATATGAGTTGGAATAATCTTGGTGGAGTATCACTGACTTTTTTCTTCAATGTTACAGTAGAAAATATCTCTGATGAAGAAATTACTGGAGTTCAAGTTACAGTTCAGAGGCTTAAGGACCAAAAGTCTATTGCGTCTGGCTATTATCAATTAGTTAATCTTGGAACCATTGAGCCAAGGGAAATCCGTCAAGTTGGTCTAAGTATGTCTTTTAGTATGGACAAGTATAGTGAGTATAAGGCTTCAAGCTACCTAGCTATTCTCAGTGCCAATGGTAGTACTGTTCTAGATGAGCGAAGATTATACTAGTTCCTAACGTAACAAAGTAGCAAAGTTTTCTCTAAGTTATTTTTATGTAAATCAGGTCTTACGTCTAAATGCCTGTTTATGGCACTTTTTCGTGTTTGACCTTGAGCCCTGGGTTCTAAAACTATTATTTAAGATTCAAGTGATTGAGTTTTCAAGGAGTGTTCGAATTCTCTGTGAGAAAGCGCTTTAAAGTAACCTACGTATAGCTTTATGCAGTGGCTGATTTGCTAAGAGAATTCATCCTGTTCTCACGCATAGGACAAACCGACTCAAACTTCTACAACCTCCACGATGCAGGCAGACTCGACATCGTCCACGAATGTATAGTCAGCAGCCTGTTTTTATCACATGGCTTGCGCAGAGACGTAACCTTCCATGCAATCCTTAACGGTCCACCGAAACCGCCAGTGCACATTCAAATCGACGGCAGCACCCTCTACGATGTCCGAACCGACATGAGTACCTGGCAAATAATACTCAAAAAAATCTTGTCTAATAAACCTCACCCAGGAATAACGAAAGACAAAACCAGTTTCGAAGCACTCCTCAAAGCCAAAGCCCAAACTCATCAGATCTACGTTCTTGAGGAAGACGGTAAAGACATAAGCGAAGTATCGCTTGTTGAGAATAGCCTTTTCGTTCTCGGCGACCAAGTGGGCTTACCTAAAAAAGCAGAAGTCTTTGCCCAGAGGTTTGGAGAAAAAATCAGCCTAGGAAAACAACCATACCTTGCAGCATCATGCATCACAATAATTAATTACACATTAGACAGGCAGGTTAAACTTGACTCTTAAAGTGCTCCCAGCCACGTGCCTCAATCTTATTCCATCTGCTATTTGTTTTAAGTAGGATTTGTTTTTCTTCTGTGGCTTTTCCGATTGGTAATAGTTTTCCACCAACCGCTTGAACTGCAGCTACAGCAGCAGACCACCCTTCAAGCTTAACGGTAACTACGAGCTCATATTCTTCGCCGCCATAAAGTGCCAACTCCGCGGCGTCAAGGCTGTTTAGCTCTGCGAACCGCTTAACTTCTGGAGCAACAGGAATCGTATCGAGTTCAAAACCTACGTTACTAAAACGTGCAAGTTCATGTAATGTCCATGCTAAACCGTCACTGGAATCCATTGAAGCCGTAACTAAACCGCAGCCGCCAAGTGCCAAACCCTCAGTTAGCCTTGCTTTGGGTACTAAAACTGCATCAATAAGGGTTTTTGCATTATTAGAAGCTAAGTAGCCACCGAACAACAAGCGTAAGCCAGCTGCTGATTTGCCAAAAAACCCTGTGACTGCCAAAATATCACCTGGCTTTGCACCGCTGCGCAACATCAACGCCGACTTCTCTGCCATGCCATACAGTGAAACCGAAACAATTAGATCTGAAGCTTCACTTGTGTCGCCACCAATGATATAAGTGTCGTATTCTTGTGCTCCAGCGTTCAAGCCATCGGCAATTTCTTCAATGTTTTTTTGAGTGAAGCCTGCCGGTAACCCTAGTGCAACAAGCGCTGCCGTGGGTTGGACACCTTTTGAAGCAAAGTCGCTTATGTTCATTATTAGGGCTTTTCTTGCAGCTTGGAAAAGAGTCATTTCTTGGGGTACGTCTGTTTTAGCTACGAGCATGTCGGTTTTGAGCACCGCGACCTGTTTTTGGTTAAGGTTAATTGCGGAAACATCGTCTCCGAAGGGCACAGGCATGTTCGGCATGAGAGTCAAGTGCTCTTGTATGATTTGGATTATCTTGTGCTCGCCCAAACTTTTGGCGGTTAAGGTTCGGTTCTGGTTCATTTGTCGGCTCCTATTTTTTATTGGTCGTTTATTGCTTTTAAGGTTGGGGTTTGTGAAACTTTAAAAATTGGTTCCGTGTTGTTAGCGTCTATGGCGCCTCGATAGCTCAGCCCAGTAGAGCGGCTGCCTCGTAAGCAGCAGGCCGCGGGAGCAAGGCCCGCTCGAGGCTCTCCTGGCTCCTTTTGTCGTTGTGTTGTGCAATTCTTAAACGAGGAGCAGCCTGCAACAAAGTTTATTAAATGTTACGACATGCCTTTTCCTAAAGGCTGAACAGAATGCACCTTTTCCACTCCCACAGATCAAGCGAAAAGCTTCAGTGCCCCTACAAAGGCTGCGAAAAGCACTTTGATAGGCCAACCATGATTACAGATGACTCTGTAATGCCACGCCAAACGCATTACGCCTGCCCATTCTGTATGTCACGCCTAGAATTGGAGATCGCGAAAGAAAAAATCGTCAGCGTGAAACCAACCGAGTACCCGATGGTTTTTGATTCCCCAGCCAAATGTGCACACTTCGGTGGATTACTCAATGCACCTCCTGGAAGCTTGTTAACTCAGGAGGAATGCTTAATTTGCCCTAAAGTACTGCAATGTAGCAACCGCAAAAAATGAGCACGCCTTAACAATTCTGATTTTTAGCCGCCGCCGACAGGCGGAAGAATAGCCAAAATATCGCCCGTCTTAAGCTCTGTTTTCAACCCGTTGAGTGTTGAGCTGCTTGTCCCATTCAAGAGGAACTGCAAGAAAGTCTTGGGCTGCCCCGTTTCAGTATCATAAACATATTCTGCAAAGGGGTTGCCATATTTTTTGCAAAATGTTTTAAGAACCAAATCAACAGTAACCCTCTCACCATCGCCAAACAATAGGGTTTCTTCTCGTTTACCAACGATTTCTCTGAGGCTTGTGAAGAAGCGAACTTTAACTTCCACTATTTCTGCACCAAAAGAACAGTACAATTTGTAGAAATTAACTATTATGCAACTAAAAATAGAAACAGTTTATCGCCTCATATGCCTTAACCAGCAATGAAACATTCCTCTACAGTTATAAGCCCCAAAAAAGATAACCCCAAAGTTCGCGGTTTTAGACATCCGAAGAATGAAGCAAGCATCCCAACCGAGATGAGCACCTAAAGCGACTGTGTGAGAAAGAAAAAATATAGGCGTTTCCCAACAACTTTTAAACAAACTTTCAACTAAGAGTAGACAGAAGGCTCAATATATGATACTTAGTTTGTCCAATGGAATTTTCAGCAAGCTGCGTTTAGATGGGAACTTTGCCGCCGTTAAACAGCTTGGTTTCCAGAACATCGAGTTTAACATGAAATCCATCAAAAAAGAACATGATACTGACGTTTACCGTGAACAGAAGGCGTTGGCTGCTTCAGGCTTGAATTGTTTAACCCTTCATTCAGCAGTTTTGCACGTGAAAGACCCAATCGAGGTTCATCAAGCGGTTTATTATGGCAAAATCTCGCTTGAATGCGCTCGAGCACTTCACACTTCACTTGTGACTGTACATTCCAATGTTTCGAAGAAACTGCCAAGAGACGTTAGGGAGAGGTGTTTGAGGGAGATTTTTGGAGAAATCAAACCCTTTGCGAAACAGTTGGGAATCAAGCTATCTTTAGAGAACCTGTCCTATAATTCAACGGGGTTTGGCAAGAACGTGGAGCAGCTTGAAGAGGTTCTTGGGGTAATTGACCCCTTTGGTGAAATGGGAATAACTTTTGATTTATGTCATGCACTTGAGACTAAAGAAGCGAATAATTTGCTTGAGGCTTACGGCAGCCGAGTGTGCAACGTTCACTTGGCAAACAAAGCCCACCAACCCTTCACTAAAGAAACCCCAGAATTGACAGCATTTCTCACAAAACTTCGTTCATTCAGCTATCAGGGACCTATAACATTGGAGCTGGAACACAAAACATCCATGGAGGAAATCGCTAAAAGCAAAATCCTCATTGAAAAACTGTTAAAGAAATCTTAGGGGCAAACGGTTCTACATTAATTTAACGCTTAATTCGTGTATGAGTCTTTTAACTTTTTTTGACCACATTTTTAAAACCATTTTCAGTATACAAAGGAATACAGCCCAAATTCACCGTGCAATTTCCAAACTAAACTATTTTTTGAAGCACACTGCAGCATAACCTACCACGCTTGAGGGGTCGCCTGTGATGTCGCCGCTGTTATGGTAGCTTAAGAGTTGAGCTTTAGCGCAAACACCCACGCTATAGGTGATGAGAGAAGTTATGGGTGCGTAGCCGCAGGCGGTTATGTTTTGGGTTTCTACTGTTTCATAGAAGCGTTTTGCGTTCAAATCCGTGACAGCTTTAAGGGCAGCTTGGTCTTTTGCCCCGGCAGCTTTTGCAGATTCGTAATGTGTCATATCCGAGGAAGCGATAACGACTGTGTTAGTGGCGTTTAATGATTCTGTTAGTGCTCGTCCAATTTCGAGGGCTGATTCGTAATCTTGCATCAAATAGCAAATAGGCACAATCTTGAATGAGTTGCCATAGAGGAATTGGAGAAAGGGTAGTTGAACCTCAATTGAATGTTCATAGCGGTGTGCAACTTCATCTACGTCGACTATGTTAGTTTCATGAAGTATAGCATCAGAGATTTCTGAATCGACCTCAACATCTCCTAAAGGCGTGCGCCAGATACCTTCACGCATAAGTGCTAACCCGCTACCGTAGCCTGTGTGGTTGGGACCTAAAAGCACAACTGTATCGGGTTTGCCATCAATGGCTAATTCGTAAAAAGAAGATGCTGCCACAGGACCAGAATAAACGTATCCTGCGTGTGGACAAATCAAGCCCACGATATTTCGTGGGTGAGCATGCAAATTAATTTGTGGAAGTTTTTGTGGTCCGAGTTTATGGAGAAAACAGGAGCTAATTTGTGCTCTGAGTGCTTCGGCGTCGCCCTCATAAAATTGAGAGGCAACAGTTGGACGCCGAATCGTTGGCAAACTCTTAGCCTTCTTCCTCGTCTTCGCGTGTCACTTTAGCTTCGAAGTCTTCGATGGTTGCTGGTGGATCGCGATCTGGACCTAATTCGCCCCGTTCGCGGAGCACTTGTCTTGCAAGTAGCCAGAATACGACTGCTAATGCGCGTCTGCCCTTGTTGTTGGTTGGGATGACTAGGTCTACGCCCAAGAATTCGTTGTCAGTGCTACATAGGGCTACGATTGGTATGCCGACTTTGGATGCTTCTTTTACTGCCTGAGCGTCTGCTCTTGGGTCGCATACAAGAATTACTTCTGGGTCTATTCGGCTCGAGTATTGTGGGTTTGAGAGTTGTCCTGGAATGAATCTGCCTATGAGTGGGGTTGTACCTGTTAGTTGACAGAATTTCTTGACTGGTTCATGAGCATAAAGCCTTGTAGCTGCAACTGCTACGCGTGCGGGTTCGTAGCGTGAGAGGAATCTTCCTGTAACTCTGATGCGGTCATCTGTTTTTTTAACGTCTAAAACAAATAAGCCGTCTGGTCTGACGCGATAGATGAATGGTTCCATGTCTAGGGTTTTCATTCGGGTGCCAATGTGAATTCCTGCGGACAATAGGGTGTCTCGGGGTAAAAGGAGTGTTTCTTCGGGAGCTTTGGGTCCATGAGTTTGTTCTTCGCCTTCACCTTCAGACTCAGCCATATTGGTTTCAGTTGTTTCTTCTTCGAAAGGAGCATCTACAGCTTCCTCTTCTTGGTCTTCAACTGATTGATTTTCTTTTCCTTCATCTTCAGACATTATTTCTTCATCTTCTTTTAGCGTATTTTTAGATCTGCCATTTTGGCTCTTTCACCAAGGAAATGTTCGATGCGGATGAGCTCGTTTAGTTTGGCTATGCGTGCACCCTCAACCACGCCTGTTTTGATAATGGGGCACTTGTATGCTACAGCCAAATGAGCTATGTGCCAATCACAAGTGTCACCGGATCGGTGAGATACGACAGCGTCGTAACCGTGTCTTTGCGCTGTTTCGATTGTTTCAGCTGCATCGGTTAATGTGCCTATCTGGTTGACTTTTATGATTATGGCGTTTCCAGCGTTAATCTTAATTCCATTATTTAACCTTTCAGTATTAGTTGTGAACAAATCGTCTCCGCAAATCAAGCAATTCTTGGCTTTGCGAGTTAACTCGGCAAAGCTGTCAAAGTCATCCTCATGGAAGGGGTCTTCGACATAAGCAAGATGGTACTTTTGAATTAACTCCAGCATAAACTCTAACTGTTCAGCGGTATCCAGTTTTTTGCTCATGTTCTCATAAACGTACTTTTCTTCTTTGGGTTTCCAAAAAGAGGAAGCAGCCACATCAAGACCGAAACCGCATTCAAAATCCATTTCGTTACCGACTTCTTCGCAGGCTTTGGCAATTACCTCAAAGGCATCAACTGTGTCGATGTTAGCTATCCATGCTCCTTCATCGCTTTTGCCACCGTTGAAGGTGGTGCTTTTCTTTTTAAGTGAATCACCGATTTTCTTGTGAATTTGTGTGTTGGCGGTTTGGGCTTCAAGAAAACTTTCCGCACCATGTGGCAAAGCAAGGTACTCTTGGATATCGGGTGCTTTGCCTCGGGCGTGCGCTCCGCCACTTATGCAGTTACCCAAAGGATAAGGCATGGTGTTTGCTGCGTTTCCACCAAGAAACTGGTATAGAAGTAAATTGTGAGAATTTGATGCAGCTTCTGCATTAGCAAGACTAATTGCAAACGCGGTGTTTCCGCCGATGTTCTTAAAATCGTTTGTTCCATCGATTTCATGAAGGGTATTATCAATTTCTTCTTGAAAATCAGCGTTTAACCCTGCAAGTTCAGGAGAAATTAAATCGTCCACTTTTTTTATAGCTTGCTCTACGCCGCCCTGTGGATAATAAACCACTTCAGCTTTTCCACGGCTTTTACCTGCTGGAGCAGCCGCTCTTCCAAACCCAGAAGCAGTGATTACATCTACCTCTATGGTTTCTTCTCCCCTGTTGTTGAAAATTTTTCGAGCAATGAGGTCTTCGATGATGGATGACACGGAGTTTTAACCTCAGGTGGCTATACTTTTGTTACCGTCTTATTTTAGGTTTCGGAAAATCTCCACATGCGCATTACAGCTTGGGTTTTCGGGTTTGTTTGCCCTTTGACCTGTTGGAAAAGCAATTTGATAGAACCACTCAAACACCAAAGCAACCACAACTACTTGAATCTACACAAAATTTGCCTGGGTTAAGGCAAATGCTTGGTTAGATTGAGTCCCATCGATTCATGGCTTGCTGTCGTTTCTTTTCGTCTTTTAGAATCTGAACTTTTTCGAACACAGCGATTGCCTTGAGATACATTGCGTTGTATTCGTGGACGATCTCCTGCATTTCCTCAGACCATTTAAGCAGATGAGGATAGTAAGGAACAGAGGCTGAGTCGGCGCCTAAGGGGTGGTCAAACCAGAATTCCAAAAAAGAACCCTTGTTGCTGCTAGCCGCCACGTTATACCCGTACTCCTCCAAAATCAAGCCCAAACGCCCCAAAGCATATCTAACCGCTCGGTCGAGGATCTCAGGATACTTATCCGCAACCTGCAGATACTGCTCAATCGAATCATGTAGACGAGGTCGTTGATGCCACCACAAAATAGGTTTTTCCAACTCGTCTCGGACAAATATTTTCAGTGTCTCGCACTAATTCATTAACTTGGTTTTTCATGAGAACCATTTTTGCCTCTTTCATATTCAAAGTAACTTCAGGATACTTTGAAATGTATTCTTTAATGGTTTTCTTATACCACTCCCTCGCAAAAATCACTGTTTCTTTAATAAATTTGCACTTTAGTTCTTCCATACGCTCGTATAGAGGAAAAAGCTCAGCTTCTATTCGCTCAATTTGAACATCTATTTCACTCATACTTAAGAGTCCTATCCAATCCAATTAAACGTATTAGAGCCAACCTCATAAAAGAGTTTGGCAACTCGCTGACCTAAAAAATGTTTTTATTTAGTTTGTACTAATACCTATCCTTCAGGTGCTACAATATGGGTAAAGGCTCTGGTTACGGAAAAGTCATCTTGTTCGGCGAACACTTTGTAGTTCACGGTGTTCCCGGTATTGTTTCAGCCATCGATTCCACAACTGACGCAGAAGTAAAAAAAGCAGTTAAAGGAATCAACGTTCGAGATGAGCGGAAAACCGCTAAGGGCTACAGCGAGGAAAAACGTCTCCAGCAGTTGGAGTCAATCCAAAACATGCTTAAAGCAATGGGCGTCGACCCCAAAATCGCATTAGATATTTGGGTAGGCGGCACCCTTCCAGGCTTCAGTGGACTTGGCGCCTCAGCAGCCAGCAGCGTCGCCATCGCACGTGCCATCGCACAAGAACTTCATATGAAGGTTGCAGATGAAAAAATTAATCAAGTGGCATATGAAGCAGAGAAAGCCTATGCAGGTAATCCATCAGGCATCGACAACACTGCGGCCACTTACGGTGGCTTAATGTGGTTTAGGAAAAACATGGCTGGCGGACCAGACAAAGTTGAACACTTAAGTATAGAGGCACCTGTCGAAATAGTCATTGGCAGCACAGGCAAAGTCGCCAACACTAAAGCCATGGTAGAAGGCGTTGATGACCGCAAACGCAAAAACCCGCAAAAGTACAATACTGCCTTCAAACGAGCGGAAGAGCTCGCTTATGAGGGCAGAGCGGCGTTGGAGTTCTATAACCTCAAAAAAGTCGGTGAACTCATGAATGAAAACCACCACCTACTCCAAGAAATCGAGGTTTCAAGCATAGAACTCGATCAGCTTATCGATGTTGCCAGAAAGCAGGGTGCTTTTGGCGCGAAACTTACTGGCGGCGGAGGCGGAGGATGCATGGTGGCGTTAACTCCGGGAAAAGAGTTGCAGAGTAAAGTAGCAAACGCAATCAAGGGTTTGGGTTTTGAAGTTTTAAGCACAAAGATTGGCGTTCAAACCCAACAATAAGTAGACAGCAGATTAGGGTTATTTTTTAACCCGAAACATATGTCTATTTTTAGTTTTCTGATTTTTGGAAATTTTTTATTCCAAAAGCTATAAACGTCAATTTTGACACCTTCAAAACAAGGCGAACCAATATGGGCTTAAGAAACTTCATTGAACAACTCCAAAAACAAGGCGAACTAACAAAAATAACCAAGCCCGTCTCCACCGAATACGAGATGGCAGGCATAATCAACGCGTTAGGCGAGAAACCAGTTTACTTTGAAAAAATCAAAGAGTCCAGTTTCCCTGTTGTGGCTGGATTAGTTTCCTCGAAAGATTCGATTGCACGGTCACTGGCCATCAGCAAAGACCAACTGCTTCCCAAGCTGCTAAACGCAATCGAGCATCCCGTGACACCGCAACTTGTGGAGAAGGGTGCTTGCCAAGAAGTCGTGGAAACCGACGTTGACTTAACCAAACTTCCAATTATGCATTACACCGACAAAGACGGAGGAAAATACATCGCGTCCGCAGTCGCCATCGTAAAAGACCCTCAATTTGGCAGGAACATGTGTTTCCACCGGTTAATGCTTAAAGACAAGAACCATTTTGTCGCTCGAATTGTCGAGAACCGAGGTACCGACTCTGCGCTCAAAAAGGCAGGTGGAGAACTCGACATTGCTTTCTGTTTGGGAAACTCCACGGCAGTCCTGCTTTCAGCGGCTACAACCCTACCGATGGGTGTAGACGAGTTAAGCATGGCTAACGCTTTAGAAAAAACCGATTTGGTCAAATGCAAAACCGTTGACCTTGAAGTTCCCGCTGACTCCGAATTTATTTTGGAAGGCAGAATAACCAAGGAAAAAGCAACTGAAGGACCGTTCCTTGACTTAACGGGCATTGTGGATCGTGAACGCCAACAACCCGTCGTTGAAATCAAATGCATTACGCACAGGCAAAACCCAATCTACCAAACCATCCTCGCAGGCAAGAACGAGCACAAGTTCCTAATGGGCATGCCAAAAGAACCCACCATCTATGCTGAAGTAAACAAGGTTTGTCAATGCAAAGATGTGTACGTAACACCTGGAGGATGTAGCTGGCTCCACGCGGTTGTACAAATTAAAAAGCAGAACGCTGATGACGGCAAAAAAGCAATCGTCGCCACTTTTGAAGGACATAAGTCGCTAAAGCACTGCGTCATCGTGGACGAGGACATCAACATCTACGACCCACACGATGTAGAGTGGGCTATTGCCACTAGGTTCCAAGCCGATAAAAACGCAGTTATTTTATCGAACCAGCCAGGTTCTTCTCTGGATCCTTCAGGAGACTTAACCGAAGGCAAAAAAGCCACAACCGCCAAAGCAGGCTTAGACGCAACAGCTCCACTCGTATCGACAGGTAAGGGCTTTAAGAAAGTAGACTATGTTAAAGTTGACCTAAACAAGTACTTGTGACCAATATGCAGTTGACTAAACAAGAACAAGCAATGCTGGATGGCAAAGAAGGCTATGCCGTTCGTAAAAGCATGGAAATCCTCGTGGCATTGGGCGAAATCTTCGGTGCAAAAGACCTTATCAAAGTGGGCAGCGTCCAAGTGGCAGGAGTATCTTACCATAACCTAGGCGACGCAGGATTAGAATTCTTAAACGAGCTGGCAGTTGACGGCAGAGTCAAAGTTCTCACAACCCTAAACCCAGCGGGCATGGATCTAGAGAACTGGCAGCAACTTGGCATTAGTCCAGAATTTGCCGAAAAACAGAACCTTGTCATTGATGCCTTCAAACGCATGGGTATTCTAATCAGCTGCACCTGCACACCATACTTGATTGGTAACTTGCCGCTATATGGAGAGCACCTTGCATGGTCAGAGAGTAGTGCAGTCACATTCGCAAACTCAGTTTTAGGCGCAAAAACTAATCGTGAAGGCGGACCATCTGCGCTTGCAGCGGCGTTTGTCGGTAAGACGCCTAATTATGGTTTGCATTTAGATGAGAACCGTGTGCCCGATGTCCACGTTCAAGTTAATGCAGAGTTAGCAAAACTCTCTGATTGGGGAGCGTTGGGCTATGCGATTGGCAGGAAAGCAGAGAACAGAATCCCATACATCACAGGCATCAAGGCAGCAGAACTTGATGAGCTAAAATCATTTTGCGCGTCGGTTGTGACTTATGGCGCAAAACCACTATTCTACATGAAAGGCATCACCCCGGGCGCTGAACTGCAAACCCAACCAAAAGAAACAGTGACAATCGAACAAGCAGACATCAAAAACGGATATGATAACATTAACGATGTCGTGTCTGAGATTGAACTTGTTTGTGTCGGTTGCCCACACTGCTCGATTAAGGAAATCGCTGAAATCGCCGACTTAGTCAAAGACAGAAAGGTCGCGGAGGGCACAGAGTTTTGGGTTGCCACATCCCGATCCGCCAAGCAACTTGCGGATAAACGCGGCTACACAGCAACAATCGAAGCAGCTGGAGGAAAATTCGCATGCGACACCTGCATGGCAGTAGCGCCCTTGAAAGGCAGATTCAAATCATTAGCGACAACCTCGGCGAAAGGATGTTTCTATTCGAGGCAGAATCTTATGAAAACAAAGATGGGCAGCATGAAAGAATGCGTAGATGCAGCGGTGACTGGAAAATGGAACAGCTAAAAGGAAGAATAATCTACAAAGGCAAAGCCAAAGGAGAAGCTCTCGTTACGGAGATGCCGATTTCCTTCTATGGCGGAGTTGACCCCAATACGGGTGTCGTCATAGAGAAGGGACACCAGCTGAATGGTCAAAGCGTTAAAGGCAAAATCCTTGTTTTCCCCCAGGGCAAGGGCTCCACTGTAGGCAGCTACACTCTTTATCGAATGAAGAAAAATGGCACCGCACCCGCAGGTATGATAAATAAAGAATGCGAAACCATCGTAGCAGTTGGAGCCATAATCAGCGAGATTCCCTGTGTTGACAAGATTGATGTGTCAAAGATTAAAACCGGCGACCAAGTTAGCATTGAAGATAGCACAGTTAATATCATCTAAACAAACTAAATTGCAACATTATACCCAATTCAACTACAACCAATGTTGAAAAAAATCAGTCCCAACAACAACTACAACCAACAAAGCCCCCAAAACAACCCAACACAAAAATCCAACCCAAAAAACAAACCCCACAAAAAAAATTCTATAGAAACACCCACAACAACAACCAAAAAGAAAAAATATAGAAACTAAAGGGTAGCGAACCAAAATTGGTGAATACCAAAATTAATAATTGAGGCATTCGGCATTTCCATTTGATCTAACATCATTTTTGAGTTGCCATATTAGTTGTTTAAACTGTCATTGAACTGTAATGTTAAATTAGCAGTATCCAATTAGACATAGTTGGTTACGATTACAATGAGCGATTCAAGACCAATTATCCTTAAAATCGGCGGTTCAGCCATCACCGACAAAACTGGGGAATTAGCTGCAAAAACCGAAATCATAAACCGCTTAGCAGAAGAAATTAAACGCGCAGACCTCGACAACCTAATTGTTGTGCATGGAGGCGGCAGCTTTGGGCACCCAACCGCTGAGAAATATGGCTTAAAAGAAGGCTACAATGAAGACCCAACCCAAAAACTGGGCTTCGCCGAAACCCACCACGTCATGACGGTTCTAAATGGCTTAGTTATGGACGCAATGATTTGGCATGAGATTGCAGCCGTAAGCATCGCACCATCATCCTGCTTCTTAACAGAGAATGGAAAAATAAAATGCTTTGACGAAACAGTCCTTAAAGCCATGCAAAAAATGGCATTCACCCCTGTCATGTATGGCGATGCAGTTTTAGATCAAAAGTTAGGTTTCACAATCCTCTCAGGCGACCAACTCGTAGCTTACTTAGCAATAAAGTACAACGCTTCAAAAATCGTAATCGGCACAGACACAGACGGCATATTCGACGCAGACCCAAAAACCAACCCAGACGCAAAACCCTACAAAAAACTAACACTTGCAGAACTCAAGGCGATTCAACCTAAACTAGGCAAAGCAGCAGGCAAGGACGTTACAGGCGGCATGGCAGGCAAAATAGCGGCACTCATCCCAGCAATCGAAGCGGGAGTCCATGTTACAGTTACAGGAGCCACAAAAGGGTTATCTATTTACAGAGCACTAACAGACCAAAGTGTGTTAGGCACTGAAATAGAGAAGACCTAAGATGGCTCAACGAAACAGGTAAACGCAAAGAAGACCATATAAGAATCTGCTTGGGAAACCAAGCTCAAGCCAGAAACGCCACTGCAGGCTTCGAAGACATCCAACTGGTTCACCGAGCGCTGCCAGAAGTCAACAAAGCCAATATCAACCTTTCAACAACTTTTCTTGGCAAAAAATTCTCTGCGCCCATAATTGTTGGCGCCATGACAGGCGGAACAGAACAAGCCACTCAAATTAATTCTTCAATCGCCCAAGCCGTAGAAAACCTCGGGTTAGGCATGGGGGTTGGAAGTCAAAGAGCAGCTATCGAAGACCAAAAACTCGAAGAAACCTATGCGATAACACGAAAAATGGCACCGAACGCGTTTTTAATCGCTAATATTGGCGGAGTGCAGTTGGTTCATGGATATGGCGTAAAAGAAGTTAAGAAAGTCGTTGAAATGATAGATGCTGACGCCGTTGCGGTGCATTTGAATGCTTTGCAGGAAGCAGTTCAACCTGAGGGTCAAACTAACTTTAAGGGTGTTTTAGCTAAAATTGCTGAAGTCGCAGGTGCGCTTGATACGCCATTGATTGTTAAGGAGACGGGTGCGGGGATTTCAGCTGAGGACGCTAAATCGCTCGAAGATGCCGGGGTGAAAGCCATTGATGTGGGCGGGGTTGGAGGCACAAGTTTCGCAGCAGTCGAGTATCACCGCACATCAACAAAACAGAGTTTGTGCGGGGAACCATTTTGGGACTGGGGTATTCCAACTGTAGTGAGTTTGATAGAAGCAGTGCAAACGGTAAAGTTGCCAGTGATTGCTTCAGGAGGCTTGCGAAGTGGCACTGACATAGCTAAAGCGTTATCGCTAAACGCCTCATTAGCAAGCATTTCTCAACCAATTCTTCAAACTGCTATTAAGAGCACAAAAGAGACTGAGGATAAACTTTCATGTTTAATCGAAGAATTACGAAATGCTCTATTTTTGGTCGGGGCAGAAAAAATAACTGATTTAGCAAAGACACCCGTAGTTATTACGGGTAAGACAGGCGAGTGGCTGCTAGCCCGAGGATTTAACTTGCAAAAATACGCCAAAAGAGGAGCACATTAAATTGGATATCGAAAAGTTTCTAGAAGACACCGCACCTTTAATCGATAAAGCCATCGAAAAATACATCCCAAGAAAATTCACCAAAGATGCGGTTCTCTTCAAAGTTAACCCACCAATATATAGCTACACGCTTGAGCCACTCAATAAGGCAATTGCTGACCCAATCTGGGACATGCTAGACCGCGGGGGCAAACGATGGCGTCCAGCCCTCTTCCTACTCATCTGCGAAGCCCTTGGCCAAAAATCTGATTACTGTTTAGACTTTTCAATCATCCCCGAAGTCATCCACAACGGCACCCTCGTCATCGACGACATCGAAGACTCCTCCGAATTACGCCGGGGCAAACCCTGCACCTACAAAATTTTCCAAATGGACATCGCTGTTAACGCGGGAAACGCCATGTACTACCTCCCCCTCCTGCCATTGATGTCACAAAAAGCGAGAATTTCAGCGGAAACTCAACGGGATATTTACGAGATTTACGTGCAGGAAATGATTAACTTAAGCATGGGACAAGCCATGGACATTGCTTGGCACAGAAGCATAGCAAACGCCGACGGTCTTGGCGAAGAAGATTATTTGCAGATGTGTGCTTACAAAACAGGCACACTCGCACGCATGGCAGCAAAAATGGCAGCGGTTTTCGCAGGAGCCAACAAACCTCTGGTCGAAAAGCTCGGTCGTTTCGCAGAAAGCATAGGCGTTGCCTTCCAGATGCAGGACGACATCTTGGATTTGACCGGGCAAGAGTTTGCACAAAAGAAAGGCGGCGTCGGACAAGACATCACCGAAGGCAAAAGATCCCTACTAGTTATTTACACTCTCAAGGTAGCAAAAAGCACCGACAAAAAACGCTTAATTCAAATTCTCAACATGCACACCTCCGACCAAAAACTCCGCGACGAAGCCATCGCACTTATGCAGAAAAATGGAGCCATGGAACACGTCAAGCAAACTGCAGAAAAAATGGTTATGGAAAGCTGGATTGAAGTCGAAAAACTTCTCCCTACGCCTTTGGCTAAGGAAAAATTAAAAGCGTTCGCCGAATTCTTGATAAAACGAAACAAATAACATTTCAGCGAGCGTAAACGATTTGGCATTAGAAAACGATAGTGAACTCAGGGATCTTATTCGAAAAGCCGCCTTGTTAAACGCGGTTGGCCATGATGGGAAAGCACAGGCAGGTGCTATGGTTGGCAAGATTCTTGGCGAGAAAGCAGAGCTTAGAAGCCGAGTCAAGGAGCTCTCAGGCGTAATCAACGCAGTTGTTAATGAAGTTAACAATTTATCACTCTCTGAGCAGAAGGCGATTGTTGAAGCGAATTGGCCTGAAACCCAAAAGAAAGAAAAAGCTGAAGAGAAAAAGCTTCCATCCCTGCCAAACGCCGACAGATACGGCAAGATAGTAACCCGTTTCTCACCCAACCCAGACTGCGTTTTGCACCTGGGATCTGCAAGAGCCATACTCCTAAGCCATGAGTACGCCCGCCTATACAACGGCAAATTCATCCTACGCTTCGAAGACACCGACCCCAAAATAAAAAGACCCACCCTAAAATTCTACGACAGCATCCGCCAAGATTTGAAGTGGCTAGGCTGCACTGTCGACGAGGAATACATCCAAAGCGACCGCCTACCCATCTACTACGAATACACCGAGAAACTCATTGCAGACGGCAACGCTTACGTTTGTGAGTGTATACCTGAGGTTTTCCGCAAAATGATTATTGCTAAACAGGCTTGCCCATGCAGAGAGCTACCAGCCTCAGACAACCTGGAAAGGTGGAACAAAATGCTGGACGGTGGTTACTCGGAAGGGCAAGCGGTGGTTCGGGTGAAGACTGATTTGGAAAACCCCAACCCAGCTGTACGCGATTGGCCCGCGTTACGTGTTATTGATACAAAGAAGTATCCTCATCCTCGTGTTGGAAGCAAATACATTGTTTGGCCCCTCTACAATCTCGCCGCAGGTATAGATGACCACCTAATGGGCGTGACCCACATCATCCGCGGAAAAGAACACTACACCAACATGGTCCGCCAAAAGTACATGTACCAATACCTCGGCTGGGAATACCCCGAAGCTATTCATTATGGTCGACTAAAAATCACAGGTGCGGACTTGAGTAAATCCAAAATCGTTGCAGGCATAAGAGCAGGCACTTACACAGGATTCGACGACCCAAGACTGGGAACATTCGCTGCCTTGAGAAAGCGAGGCATTACCCCTGAAGCGATCAAGAAAATGATAATTGAGGTAGGCATCAAACCAAACGATGTTACCTTGAGTTGGGAGAACCTGTTTTCGTACAACCGTAAAATCCTCGATACAATAAGCAACAGATACTTCTTTGTGTCGCAACCTACGGAATTTAAGGTTCTGGGAGTTCCAAAAACTTTCCAAACCAAACTTCCACTGCACCCCGAACAAAAAGAACATGGATTTAGAGAATACAGCATAACTCCATTTGGAGAAGATAAAGCGGTGAGTTTTTGGGTTTCAAAGAATGATGCAGAAGCGATGGAACCCGAAAAAATCTTCAGGCTCATGGAACTCTTCAACGTTAAAGTCGAAAACAAAACCGAGGACACTGTGACTTCCAAGTTTGCCAGCGAATCCTACGAGGACGTACGCAAAATCAAAGTCCAACTCATCCAGTGGATACCTAAAGGCACCGAGTTCCCAGCCCAAGTGGTGATGCCAGACGCGTCAGTTACCGAGGGGTTTGCGGAAGCAGACTGCAAAAAGTTAAAGCCAGACGCCATTATACAGTTTGAACGCTTCGGATTCGTACGCGTAAACGAAGTCGGCGAAAAAATAATCGCTTACTACGCACACAAATAGGTGAAAATGATATGAGGAAACTAGATAAAGCAATAATCTGGCCAGTCTACTTTGACTGTAACAAGACACGAAAAGATGGACGCCGAGTCCCCAAAAGCATTGCTGTGCAGTCTCCAAAAATCTTGGAAATCAAGGAAGCAGCCGACAAACTGGGACTACAAAACGATGTTAATCTTGAGGCTCATTTTCCCAAAGCACCCTGGGTTAAATCGGGTATGCTACTGGTTGAGAAACAGAGAAGCGAAAGAGAAGATAATTCAGAAACTTGCGAAGCAGCTATTGAAGATTAAAAGTCAGCCTCAAGTGCCAGCAAAACGTTGAAAAAATAAATAAGAAAAATTAAGCTTTTTCTTTGGTTATCAAAACAGCGTTTATTATTCCGTCGCTGCCTGGTCGACTTGTCACTTTTGCCAAGCCTAGCGCAGTTTCGATTTCAGAGCCCTTTGTGATGACGCCTCTACGGTTATAATCAACGTTTGCGCCGTTTTTGACGACTCGTGTAATTTCGGTTTTCTCGGTTTTGCCACTTTTTGGGTCAGTTACTGAAGCGTACTTGTCGCTGAGAACTTTGATTTTGCAGATTCCGCCCATACCGCGGGTGGTCTTTCGTCTGGGTTCCCCAAGAATTGTCTCCGCAGGGTAACCGCCTGCCTCATACTTTTTCTTGCTACGGTAAGCTCGTTTTTTGCCGCCTGTGAGTTTTCTTTTGCGTAAGCTACTATGAGTAGACATAATCTACATATCCTTAATTCGAGTAGCATCTAAAACCGTTAATTTCAATATAAATGTATCCATTAACAGACGGATGTTCAGTGTATAGTTTAGGTTTTTGTTAGTATTTATTACCGAAACCCCTTAAAAACAACAACATGCTATGGCTTACAAAAAGTCTGAATTTTGTTGTTTAAGTCGGATTAGGCTTGTTTTCTAGTTGTAATGATCGATGCAAGTAGATGAAATCTAAGCTTGTTTGGTGTTACTTTTTTGGCTGTTTTGCTCAGTTTCTGTTAGCTGACGTTCGGCCAAGTCTTCTTTTAAGGCTTCTCCAAATATCTTCTTAAGGTCCTTCTTCATAGTTGAAGTGTCTGTTGTTAAGCCGAAGTAGTCAGAGAAGTAATCTGTGGTTTTCAGAGCTAATGTTCGACCACTTCGCTCGGACATTATTAATCCCATGTCTTTAAGCAGTTTTACGTGTCCATAAGCGTGTTGTCCTCGAACTTCGATTACTCTTTTCTGGGAGAGAGGCTGACGATATGCAATGTATGAGAGCGTCTTTAGGGGACCCGAAGATAGAAGCGGTCGGTTCACAAGTTTTTTGATTAGGGGAGTAAATTCTGCTTTCACCTGTAATACGTAACGCTCGTTTTTTAACGCCAAAATCTCAAGCGCCTTGCTATGTGCTTTGTATTCTTCTATGAGCGCTTCAACATAAGTCATTGCTCGCTTTTTGGAGCGGCTGCCTATGACTTGGCAAAGTTCGTTTATATCTAGGGGGCGACCTGCAACGTATAGAGCTGCCTCTATCAACGCTAAGAAATGTTTTTTCCGCTCGGTATCATGAGCCTGTTCAGCATCTGGGCTCTGTTCAACTGATGGGTTTTTCGGCTTTTCCAACGTTCAGTTTCCCCACAGCTATGTAAAGTTCCTCGGTTTCTTCATTCTGCCATAAACTAACTAAGCTATCCTGCGCAAGGAACAACAAATAAATAAACATTCTTAAAGCCTCTATGCGTGTTGCACCTTTGGTTAGGGTTGAAAAGTCAATTATACCCTGACCCCCCGTTTTTTCAACAAGTATAGCGTATAACTGGTCAACTTGTAACTCGAGTTCTGCGATGAACCTGTCGAATTGAGGCAGCAAATCTGAAACAGATGGCAACACAGGATGTTGCTCAACTTCGTGGTTGAGGCTCAGTAGTTTTTCGCCTTTCAACACGTCATCTAAGACTTCGAGTAAATGCTGAATAGTAGTAGAAGTTAACTCGTGGCGTAGAGGCAGAAATAGGGGTGGCGGAACAAAATCCGTCGGCATCTTCACTGGAGCAACTGACGGCTCCTGCAGAGTAAGCAGCAACTTGGACTTCATTAAATATATTAAAGCAGAAGAATCCAAAGCCACACCTGAAGCTCGGAAATCCACTTTTTCAGGGTGAGTTCGCTCCATCTCTGAAAGAAACGATCTAAGGAGGTATTCTATGTTAACGTTCCATGGTGTAACCTTCTCAAGCTTACTAATTTCGAAAAGGATATTCCATGGTGGACGTAAATAGAAGGGTCGTCTCATTGGGATTGTGGGTGTAGTTGCCACTATTTTGGTGCCTCCGGCGGGAACTTTGCTGTTACCACGTTTGATATGCCGTTGCGTTCGTAGACCCCGTAGACTTTCTGTGCTTTATTGACCATTTCGGGACGTAGGCTGATGACTATAAACTGGATTTTTCCTGCTTCCTCTAGCAGAACTTCCGCGAGTTTGGTGGTGTGGAAAGCGTCTAAGTGTGCATCAACTTCGTCAAGAATGTAGAATGATGCAGGCGTAAACTCTTTGAGTGAGAATATGAAGCTTACTGCTGACACGGAGCGTTCACCACCGCTGGCTCCACTGACCACAATCGAGGGTTTGTTGGGGAACTGCACAACCATGTCAATGCCGCCGCTGAAGGGGTCCTCGGGATTTTCGAGCTTAAGGTTGGCTTCTCCGCCGCCTGTAAGCTTTGAGAAATAAACTTTTAGGCTTGTGTTGATTTTTTCAAACGCACCCATGAAAACCTTACGTTTCTTAGATTCAATCTCATCCATAAACAAGACTATAGCTTGCTTTTCGCGCTCCAACTCGTTTAAGCGTACCGATAGTTCGCGGTAACGAGAAATCTGCTCAGAATAGTGCAAAATAGCCAACTGGTTGATGGCGCCTATTCCCTCCATTTCAAACTGCATCATGCGAATTGTGGTTTCTGCTTCCTGAACTTGTCGTGGGTTAGTTTCCAACGGCTGCTCATAACCAAACATTCGCAGTTGACTTTGAAGTTGCTGCAGGCGCAGTTGGCTGGTTTCTATGCCGAGTTGAAGCTGGTTTAGGAGACGCTCAGTCTGTTCATACTCCGAATCCAATAACCTAAGCTCAGAGTCGATTGAGTCAATTTGGGAAGTGAATTTCTTGGATTCTTCGCGTGCTGAGAAGACAGCCTTAGAGAGGTCAATACGACTCTTTTCTAGTTCGTCTGCCTCTTTTCTAATTATCTCTCGTTCTGAAATTGCTTCGACAACTTCTTTTTCGAGCTTTCGCTGCTGCTGATCGATCTTGTCAATCTGAATCTTAGTGTTCTTGTATCCAATTCGAAGAACCCTATCGAATTGTGACTGATGAGTAGAAATCTCGGTCTGCGCAGAGCCCAGTCGTTGGCGTAGTGTGTTTAATTCTTCGCCCACTTTCTCTCGTTGAACTTCGAGTTCCTGGATGTGAGCGACGTCGGTTTTTAATCTCAGTGCTGCGATTTCGGTGTGTATTTTTTGGTAATTCTTTCGGATATTGTTTCGCTCGTTTCGGTAAACGTCCATGCGTCCTTTGTAGGATGCGGCTTCACGTTCAAGTTTACCACCATATTTTTCTAAGTGGCGGATGTTAAATTGGGTTCGCTTAACGCCTCTTTTTACCCTGATTATTTCCCTTTCCAACATGGCAACGGATTCTGTGAGTTTTGTAATCGTGATTTTTGTGTATTCGAGATCTTCTTCGATTCCAATGATGTCGGTCCCGCGCTGGGTAAGGTGGGTTTGGAGGGCTTTAACTGCTTCATCTAAGCTGGTTAATGCCTTCTCGCTTGGAATAATCGTGGAGAAATCAATTGGTGCACGATAGTAGCCGCTTTCAAAAGCGCCCGGCTCATATAAGTCGCCGTTAACCGTGACTGCACGGTAACCCTCATTTGAAAGCGCAAAAGCAGCTTTATCGTTTGAAACGACCACGGTGTCTCCGAAAACATAGTTAACTGCAAGCACAAAGGCAACATCATACTTCATGAAGCTGGAGAGGGGACCAATTATGCCTTCCCGCTTCGGCGACTCCTTGTTTTTTATGTTGACTGCACCTTGAAGGGGAATAATTTTGATTCTGCCTAGTTTCATGCGTCTGAGTGTTTCCATGCAGGTGAAGGCTATGTCGATGTCTCTAACGACTAAAGCGTCAAGCCAACCTGTGGCAGCTGCATCGATGGCTTTTTTGAAGCTTTTATCAATCTTTATAAGGTTACGTAATCTACCGTGGATTCCAGCAATAGCCCCAACATTGCCCATTTCCTCGATGCCTCTGAGCGCTTTTTCTTCATTAGCTATGGTTTCAGCAAGGTCTCTTTGGGTTGCAAACTCTATTACTGCATCTTTGGCGGAACTTGCGATTTTTTCGGCTTCAGAGATTTCTTTTTGAACAGTTTCCTTTTGGGTTATTTTACGTTCGATTGTGTGCTCAAGATTCTTAAGTTGGGCTTTCTGGTCACTTTGAACCTGTTCGAGTTCGGAAAAGGATTGCTCGATTTCGACAAGGCTGGTTTGGAATTTTTCTTTTCTAACCGATAAGTTTTTGATTCTGCCCATGCAAAGCCGAAGAGCGGACTTGTCCTGAGCATATTCGGAACGTAAATAGGCGACTCGCTTAACATGACTTCCTATTTGGGCTTCTAAGGCCCGTATATGAAGGTTATTGTCGTCGAGTCCACCCCACAGCTGAGAGGTTTCCTGAGCCAAAATACTGTGAGCAGACTCTTTTTCGGCTATTAAGGCCTTAAGTTTTTCGTGTTCACTGCGGAATTGTCTAATTCTTAAGCGGTTCTCTCTTATCTCATTTCTCAGGTTCTCGTGTTGAGCTAGGTTGTTTTCTCTAACACGTTTGAAACTTTCAAGGCTTGATTGCCCTGAATTGATCTTGGTAATTAACTCAGTGAGTTTTGATTTTAACTCACCAATCTGTATCTGGACT
Source organism: Candidatus Bathyarchaeota archaeon (assembly GCA_963818655.1). Taxonomy (GTDB): domain Archaea; phylum Thermoproteota; class Bathyarchaeia; order Bathyarchaeales; family Bathycorpusculaceae; genus Bathycorpusculum. The sequence continues at coordinate 149,903 of CAWFTD010000001.1, read as the reverse complement.
TTAAGGACTTCAGAGCCACCCTGCTCAAGCCCTTCGCCGCTGAGTTTTCGCCAGTCACCCTCAATCTCATGGCGTTTAGATCTGCGGAGGTCCCGTTGCTCTTTTAATTTGTCAACCCTTTCTTTGACCTTAGTGGTTTGGCCAGTGCTTTCGTTTATTTTTGCATTCATTTGGGCTATATCGCTTGAAACTTTGATGGCTTGGAACTTCTTTGTTTCAGACTGGATGAAATTAAAACGCAAAAGTTGGTTGCGTTCACGTTCTAAGTCGTCGAGGCGTTTTTGGACTTCGTCTATTCTGCCCATGGCAGTTCGAATTGAGATATCTGCCGCGCGCAGTTTTTCTTCTGCCTCGATCTTCTCATCGTCGTACTGGGCAATGCCGATGAGGTCTTCGATGATTTTTCTTCTTTCAACCGAAGTGATATCTGTCAACCTTGTGATTGTTCCCTGAGGAATTATGTTTTGGCTTATACTACTGATAGCAGCCATAGAGAGGGTTTCTGTTAGGTGGGTACGCGAAATCCTACGCCCATTTAATCGATAAACACTCTGTCCATTTCGGTATACTTCACGTGAAATCGTAACGGTAGTGGTGTCAACAGGCATTAACCCATCTGTATTGTCGAATTGAACAACAACCTTAGCCATCTTTGCTTTTTCTTGTCCAGCCTTCTCGGAGCCATGAAAGATTAGTTTAGCCGAATTTTCTGCGCGGAGCCTTCTTGTGCTGAGTTCTCCAAGGGAGAAAAGTAATGCATCCATGATGTTGGTTTTGCCGCTTCCGTTCGGACCTGTAATCGCTGTAAAACCCTTATCTAGATTCACCTTAACTGTTTGTGGTCCAAAAGACTTAAAGCCTTTTAACTCGATTTTTTTTATGTAGGGCATTTAGTCTTTATCCTCTTGAAAGCAGTGTTTTTCTTTTTAACATCTCTCGTCAACATACGTATAAAAGCTTATTCAATACCTTCTGGCGTTTATACGCATACTAAAGATTTGAGAACTTCTTTGGCTTATTATAGAAATGTACCTGCGTTCCATTTAAGAACATTCCATCACACTTAACCCGCCCAGCCATGCAAAAATATTTTTTGCCTGGAGTTCAAAGTTTTGAAGATTGTACACAATCGAAAATGTATTATCTGTTATAACCCATAATAGGTAAGAGTTGATAAGTTATGAATGAAAGAATCAGAATACTAGTTGGTTACGACGATTCTTTGCAGTCAAAGAAAGCTCTCAAAGAAGCAATAACAATTGCCAAGCACTTTTCAGGTTTTATTAAGGTAGTTACTGTTTACGAGAAAGGTAAGAAGAAAGAAGCTGAAGTGGCTATTTTGGAGGTTGAGCAAAGGTTGGAGCAAGAAAAAGTGGCACATGATACCTTAGTGGCTCTTGGCTCTAATCCGGCTGACACTTTGGTAATTATGGCTAAACAGGAAAACTTTGAGCTCATTGTTGTAGGAAGCAGAGGCTTGGGACATAAGGTGTCTATTCTTTTAGGAAGCGTTTCAAAACAAGTTGTCAGTAATGCATACTGCAATGTCCTTGTTATAAAGAAGTAGTGTTCATCAACGTTCAATTTCGATTCTAAGGAATGCGCTCTAATGTTCAAGAAGTTTAGAAGCGTGTATGGTGAAGACTAATAAAAGCCAAGTTTTGGCCAATTGGTTGGAATTTTATTTGGTGGTTCTTTTAAGAGCCACAAAACAAAGGATAAAGAATACAGCTCCAAAACCTACTAGAATGAACAAAGAGAACCATGGGAATGGTTGCCCGAGGGCGGAAGCACGAAGACATAGACAAGCATGCGTCAGCGGCGACAGGAAAAGGATAATGCTTAATGCCGCTGGAACTTGGCTTAAAGAAAAGAAAGTGCCGCTTAGAAAAGCCATAGGCAGAACAACTAAACTCATAAACAAAGTCATATCCTGATGAGTCTTAGCTAACAAAGCAACTATGACACCTAAAAATGAAAATGTAAAACAAGTCAAGACAAGACTTAGTGGAAAAAGTAAACTCACCTCGGGCAGGGGTGAAAAAACAAGACATGCTAAAAGCAGAGCAGCTGAACTTAAAAGTCCACGTAACACTCCAATTAGGGCTTTACCTATAATTATCGAAAAAGCGCTAACAGGCGACATCAAAGTTTCATCAAAACATTTGAAGAACAAGCGATCTACATGCAACTTCAAGCCTGAAGTGTTAAAAGCTGTTGTCATAGCAGTAAGCGCCAAGATTCCTGGAATAACAAATTGAAGATAACTAAAACCCTCAATACTGGCGCCTCTTCCCAAGCCATAACCAAACGCCAAAAGATACAGAATAGGTGCGACAAGCGTTAAAGCCATGGTCTTACCCAAGTTGCGTCTTAGAAAACGCAAATCAACCCAAACAACCGCATATATGTCTCGGAGAACCTCCAGCATTTAATCTTCACCTACCTTCTTACCTGTCAATTCAACAAATACATCTTCAAGGTTTGAATCACGAATTATAATGGTTTTGTGATCGGAAGAAAGACTCTGCACATAATGGTTGGCGGTTTCACGGTCAGCAAAATGTTCATAACGTGTAAACGCTCCATCAACTAGAATCTCAACCGTAACCATACCTACTTTTTGCCTAAGTTCGGAGGGTTTCCCCAATGCAATCAAAAGACCATGGTGAACGATGCCAACCCTTTGACATAATGCTTCAGCTTCCTCAATGTAATGAGTAGTCAAAAAAATCGTGGTACCATTGCGGCTTAGACTTCGAATTAAATCCCACATTCGACGTCGCACCTGAACATCTAAACCTACAGTTGGTTCATCAAGGAAAAGCACCTTTGGTTTATGTATTAAAGCGCGTGCAATCATAGCGGCTTTCTTCATTCCTCCAGATAATTCTTCAATCATCTTTTCACTCTGTTGGGTTAGACCAACAAATTCAAGGAGCTCACCAATACGTTGCTTGCGTTCTTTTGAGGGGATATGGTGCAGTCTGGCATGTAACTCCATATTTTCCCTTAAGTTCAAGTCTAAATCAAACGTTAGGTGCTGCTGTACGACACCAATTAATTTTTTGACTTCAGCTGGTTCTTTATCTACTTCAAATCCAGAAATCCAAATTGATCCCGAGGAGGGTTTAGTTAGCGTTGTGAGGACACGGATAGTTGTGGTTTTGCCTGCTCCGTTGGGTCCAAGAAAACCAAAGATCTCGCCTGAATTTACGCTGAGATTTAAGTTTTCCACTGCACAAACATCTTTGTATTTCTTGGTTAAGTTCCGGGTTGCAATTACCTCTTCCAACGTCAGCATCTTTCCCAATAGTAGAGTCGATTACCCAGTTATCCCTATAAATACTAGTAAAAATCCTTTTCAAAAGCTGCAAAAACTAAAAGAGCAGAGCACGTGCTCCAACATTTCCGAACACTTTCAAGCTAAATCCTTGTCTGAAAAACAAAACTCAGAAGTTAGTCTACAAATACATTTGACGTGTGGTAAACAAAATAGTGCCGATAATCAAAATCACAATTGAAATGATAAGCAGCAATTTACCAACTTTCTTGTTTTTACCCCAGACTAAAGCTGAAACCCAATACAACGGCAGTATAGGTAAAGCGTACCTATGTAGGTTTTTTGGGTCAGAGTAAAAAGCTAGCAATACTAAAGTGTAAATTGCAAAAGCCCAATATTTCAGATCCTTTCTTTCGCCAACGGAACCCCTAACAAAATCTCTAATTGAAACTTTCTCAGAAAAAGCAAACCAAGCAAACGGTGCAAGAATCAACAAAGTTTCAACAGAAAACAGCAAAGTGTAGCCCAATTGGTCGGTAATTACTTGGGTAAATGTAAATCGTGATGCTCCCCAAACATGGTTGTACACTATTTCTCTAACTGGAAATAATCCAGTCAAGAAATAGCCGTATGCGTTGAATAGTAGATAGGGTAGGGCAACAACAATAGCTTGGCTAATCGCCGTACGGTACTTGTGAGTTTGGAGTCCTTTGTAAACAAAAGGAATCAAAACTAAAAAGCCGTTGCTGCGAGTCAAGGAAGCAAAAAAACCTAAAACTGCAGATTTTGCCGATTTTTCCTTTTCTAAAAAATAGAAGGCTCCTAAAGTAAACGTCATAAACAGGCTCTCAGAGTAAACGCTTGAGTAGAATAAGGCGCCTGGCCAAAAAGCAAAGAAAACCGTGGAAATCAAGGCTAAATTGCTTTTGCCAAAGACGAGAGCAGTCAGTTTGTAAAATAGGAATAAACTGACAAAGAAAAGTACATTACTTATTACAAAGCCCGAAAGTAAAACAGCTTGGTCAGACGGCATTATTCCAGATAAAGGAGTCCCAAATACACGCATTAAGAAGGGGTAAAGTGGAAAAAAAGCCCAGTTTTCGCTAAGAGGATTATTTCCAGCCGGATATCCTGAAAGGGCAATTTGAGAGTACCAACCCCCATCCCACTGGCTGAAATAGTTAACAATAGGAATTGTGGACATTGTTTTCGCTGAAGAAGAAAAAAGGACTCCAAACGTTGCAGCGGCAAAAACAAGTAATCTAGATGATAACCCAACAAGAAAGACTTTGCCATTTTCAGAAGAAAACACCTGTCGCAACCTATCTTTTGAATTTAGCAAACATCAAGCCTCATTGGGAGATAATCCTCTATTTCATGAGAATATTCAATATAAGTTTTAGCACTTGAATACCAAGTATTTAGAATTGGCGATTAACCACTGCACTGTCTAAGGATAAAAATAATTTGAGCAAAAAAAAGATATCAAAAAAATTCCGCAGAAGCTGACAGAGGAATAAATTCATAACGACCTTCCCACTTCAAACTTTTTTGTTCTAATTTTGGATAATCTGACTATTGGATTTTTTCTCAGGTCTCAGAGAATTGTATATTTGGGACAGAAAATTAATATTGTACGCATGTGCAAGAGCATAGAAAGTGGTGAATTAAAAATTTGAGTTTTGGAAACATGAAGGTTTTTAATGGAATTCAAGAAGCACTTGTTTTAGCATTGATGCTGGTGACTGTTTTAACACTATTCTACGTTAAGATAGACATCATCTACAAAATAGGCATCGCTGCAATTGTTTTCACTATAATTTTCTTGGCAACTTTGGCAGCTACACTTCTTCGGCAACAAAGAGAAATCAAACAAGCCCCAGCCTAAATAGCTTTTTCACTTTCATTTTACTCTCCCCTGCCTCAGACTAGGTCGTTTTGTTGACACTTTAAAAAGGGTTAGGAACTGTAATTGACTTCCTTACAAAGGAAGAAAAAAGATGACTCTTCAGAACTTAATCGCTAAACCTGAAATGGCTAAGCCACTGTTGTCTCTAAACCTGCAACACGTAGATGAGCTTTTTCCAGGTTTTACGCCAGGAGACTTCGCCGTCCTCTATGGGTCCCCATCAGTTATTTCGTTAACTTCTCTTTTATGCGTAAGAGCCCAGTTACCCGTCCAGCTTGGTGGCTTAGGTGGCAACGTCGTTTTCATCGACGGCGGAAACACATCCAGACTATACAACATCGCGCGTTTAGCACAGCTGCATCAGCTAAACACAACTGAAACGTTAAAGCACATCTTTATTTCAAGAGCATTCACCCCATACCAGTTAACATCTCTTATAATGGAAAAACTCGAAAAAGCCATTAAAACATACAACGCCAAACTCGTAATAATCTCAGACATCGCCGGGTTCTTCTTAGACAACGACGTTCCACGGGAAGAAGCACAAAGAGTCTACAGTCAAATCGTTAGTTACCTTTCAAACTTTGCAAGAAAACACCAAATCGTACTCATCGCAACTTACTTGCCCTATGAAAACAGCAAAAGGAATAGATTACTCCAAGAAATGACGTTTGCAAAAGCAACCACAGTCTTATCATTCGTCAAAACGAAGTACATGCGCGAAGTATCTTTAGAGAAGCATCCGTCTTTTGTTTTAGGCACAGCTGAACTTCCATCCGAGAATTTGACACTAACCGATTTTATGGACACATAATTCTTTGATTTGTAGTTTAGAATATTTTGATCCTAATATCCAACCCTTGCAGTCCACTAATAGAGGGACAGGCGGGTGAACTTAATTGAATCTATTAAAGTTTGTTAGCAGAAAACAATAAGGGAGTTGTTTCTCTAAATGGGGTAAGTCATATTTGGGATTTTTCAAGCCATTAGAAATTAAAAAATAAACTAAACCAAAAAGAGGGGTTAGTGGGAGTATAGTTTTTCGTAGGGTCGTTTTGAGAGTGGCAGTATCTTTTTGAATTTGCTGTTGAGGATTGTTTTAGGGTCAGCACCGAAGTTGCTGCAGTATTCTCCAACTAAGCTCTCGATTACTTGCAAGTCGCGTTTGCCCACGGGTAAGGTTTTGGTTCCGGCTTCGGGTTCCAGTATTTCGCCTCGTTCGTAGATTACTCCGCCGTGAATACCTGTGCCGACGAACCTGGCTTTGCATTTTTCGCCCTCCTTAAGGTTTAAACCCAAAATGAGGATTATGCCACCTGCCATGTATTCTGCGAGGAAGTCGCCTGCTGTTTCTCCGATGATGATTTGGGGAACTTTGTGTTGGTATTCTTTCATATGGATACCGACTCGGTAGCCCACGTAGTCTTTGACGAAGATTTTGCCGCCCCGCATTGAGTGACCTGTTAAGTCTCCAGCGGAACCGTTTACAATGATTTGTCCGTCATTCATAGTGTTGCCGCTTGCATCTTGAGCGTTACCGTGGATCACCATTTTTGGTCCGCTCATGAACGCGCCAAGGTCGTTGCCTGGAGTCCCGTAAACGTCGATTTGTATTGTGGTGTCAAGGTCTGTTCCGAGGTACCTTTGACCGCAAACATTGTGCAATTCAATGCGTTCAACGTCGCCTTTAATTACTTCTCTTAGCAAGCTGTTTAGTTCTTTGTAGTATAGTCCTTCAGCGTTGATTTTAACTACTTTGTCTTCAGTTTCTATTCGTGATTGGTATTTTGCGTCGATTTCTATTTGGTTGGTTTTTTGTTGTTGCATGCTTTTATGCTCCTGCCATTTTAACGCCCAAAATCTTAAGCTCTGTCTTGGTTAACCCGACGCCTCTAAGTGCCAGACGGTTACCACGTAAGCTTTCGATAGCGTTTATGCCCATGCCGCCCATCATGTCCTTAATTTCAAGGCTCCAGCTCTGCAAAAGGTTCACGAGTCGTTTGGATGCTATGTCTGGGTTGATGCGTTTGCTAATCCATGGGTCACTCGTTGCAATTCCCCATGGGCATTTGCCTGTGTAGCAACGTTGACAAACGGTGCAGCCTATTGCAATCAAAGCTGCGGTGCCTATGTAAACTGCGTCTGCGCCTAATGCGATGGCTTTGAACACGTCTGCTGCGCTTCTGATGCCGCCTGCAGCTACAACGGAAGCGTTGTTGCGTATGCCTTCTTCTCGAAGGCGTTGGTCTACTTGTGCGATGGCTAATTCGATGGGTATGCCCACGTTGTCTCGGATAACTTTAGGTGCTGCACCTGTTGCGCCTCTGACGCCGTCTAAGGCGATTATGTCTGCTCCAGCCCGGACCATGCCACTTGCAATTGCTGAAGCGTTGTGGACTGCTGCGATTTTGACTGATATGGGTTTGGTGTAGTTGGTTGCTTCTTTGAGCGCGTAGATTAGTTGGCGTAGGTCTTCGATTGAGTAGATATCGTGTTGGGGTGCAGGCGAGAGTGCATCGGTACCTTGGGGAATCATGCGAGTTCTGGCAACGTGTTCAGTTACTTTTTCGCCTGGAAGGTGACCTCCTATGCCTGGTTTTGCACCTTGTCCAATCTTGATTTCAATTGCTGCGCCTGCATCGAGGTATTTTGAATGGACTCCGAATCTACCTGACGCAACTTGAACGATGGTGTGGTCACCATATTTGTAGAAGCTCTTGTCTAATCCCCCTTCACCAGTGTTCCAGTAGGTGCCGCATTCGGTTGCTGCTCTCGCTAAGGATTCGTGAACGTTTAAGCTGATGGCGCCATATGACATGGCAGAGAACATTATTGGCGTGTCCAAGCAAAGTTGTGGAGTAAGTTGTGTCTTGAGTAGGGTTTCGCCGTTTTCGATAGTGAAGTCTAGACTGTCTGGTTTTGTGCCGAGGTAAGTTCTTATTTCCATGGGTTCCCGAAGTGGGTCAATTGAGGGGTTGGTAACTTGGCTTGCATTTAGAAGCAAACGGTCCCAGTAAGTGTAATTTGGTTTGTCACAGCCCATGCCAGTTAAGATTACTCCTCCGCTCTCTGCTTGTTTCTTCAGGTCGCGTATTGCTTCCATTGTCCAGTTGGCGTTGTCTCTGCTGGCGTTGGGGTTCCCCCTAATCGTGATTGCGTGTGTTGGGCAGAAAGTAACACAGCGTTGACAGTTCACGCAGTTCTCATCTTTACTGCAAACGGTGTCGGTTTCTTCATCGTAGAAGTGAGTATCGTAGGTACATTGGTTAACGCAAACTTTGCAGCGTATGCAACGCTTCTCGTCTCGTTCAATTAAGTATTCAGGGTTTACGTATGTTTTCGTTACACCGAGCCTCCTGTGAGGATTTCAGCTGATCTTTTGCTGTAATTGTTTAATCTGGCAACTACAGGTTCGCCGCCTCTTGGGCACCAAAACTTGTCAAGTTGTGGAGAAACCAGTCGCATAGCTGACTCCTCCGAAGACAAGTAAAGGTAGTCCCCGTTTGTGCCTGCAACCAGCGGTCGCAGTTTAATTCTATCGGTTAAACCTATCATTTCGCCATGGTGAGCGATGACAATGCTGAATGGCCCGTTCATGAGTAAGCTTCCGTAAGTTTGCCGTAGGGTTCTCAGTAGATTTGCCTGTTTGGGCTCCATGTGATCTATTTCACTCCACAATGGTGCAGCCAATACTTTTGCGACCAGTTCAATTGGCAAGTGTTGTCGCCGCATAAGCAAGTCCACTGCATAAGCTAAGACTTCGGTGTCTGTTTGCATAGTGCATTTGTAACCGTACATTTCGAGGTAGCGACGGTTTATGCCGTAAGATGAGAGTTCACCATTGTGTACGACTGTCCAGTCCAGGATGTTGAATGGATGTGCTCCACCCCACCAACCCGGAGTGTTGGTTGGGAAACGGCTGTGGCATGACCAAAGGTATCCTTCGTAATCGTCCAGGCAGAAGAATTCTGCAACATCCTCTGGGAAACCTACACCTTTGAAGACGCCCATGTCTTTGCCGCTGGAGAATACGAATGCCTTTCCAGTTTCTGTATTGATGTGCATAATTGCTTCTATGAGGTAATCTTCTTCCGTTTGGTTTTTAGGGCGTTGCTTTTTAGGTTGCACGAAATACCGCCAGACTAATGGGTGGATCGCGTACGTTGGCGGGTTTCGTCTGCATTTCTTCATCATAGACTATGTCAAATTTTGAAGCAAGGATTCTATCGGTTTTTTCTTTAGCGTCTTTGCTTAGGTACATTATGTGGAAAGCATAATAGTCTTTGAAGTCAGGGTATATGCCATAGACTGCGAAGCCACCGCCTAAACCGTTGCCGCGGTCATGCATGTTTATCCATAGCGCGAACGGGGTCTTTGGAGCCGAAACGCTTGCGGTTTTTGTTCATTACAGCAAAAATGCCACATGCTGAGAAATCTTTGGCATCTCCGTATGGGTTGATTATTTTCTGGTCGTTTTGGTTCATTATTGTATCACGCTCATTTTTCTTTGAAGACCAACGGGTAAAACGGCTAATCCGAAATCGTCTCTTAGTAGGTCTTGCTTGAATTTTTTCACGTTAACTCGGGTCTTCATCAGGTTGAACAGGATTCCAGCACGGTCGATGCAGTTAACCAAGGTCAAACCAACGATGACGTTGTTTTTGAGAACCAGTTTCTTGTACACATTGTGCTCAAGGTCCTGTTTAACAAGGATTTCCAGCGCGGGGTCGTCTTTGGGGTTCGTCAAGCCGATGGAGACGATGGGTATTCCGAAGTACTTGAGGCTGCTCATGTTGGTTCCGCCTTCATATTTGCTCTTTGCGCCAGCCATGTTGGAACCTGCAACTCGACCCTCCAAAACCGCCAGTGGCCACAAGGGTAGAAGCCGGTTCTGGTTGAGGATGAAGTCGAATGTTTCTGCAACATCTCCACTGGCATAGACGTCTGGTACGTTGGTCTGCATGAAATTATCAACTATGATGCCTCGGTTTAATTTCACAGCAGTTCCAGCTACAAGTTCAGTTCTTGGAATAACTCCGATCGCAACAATAACTAGGTCGCATGGTATTTTGTTGCCTTTGGTTAAAATTATTCCGCCGACTGCATCTTCGTTTTCTGGTCGACCGAGAATTTTCTGCACGGATTGTCCCTTTGCAAAGTCTACGCCTGCTTTTCTTATAATGACTTCAACAATGTCTGAGGCTTTGACATCTAAGAGTAAACTAAGAATACTCTCTTGAAGTTCCACGACTGTAACCTTTAAGCCTCTTTTTACGAGGGCTTCGGTTACGCTTATACCGATTAAGCCTGCACCGATAACTACTGCGCTCTTAGCGTGTATGTTGTCAATTTTGTCTGCTAAACGCTGGGCATCGGAGAGGTTTGTAAAGGTGAATACACCATCTTTTTCTTGTCCGTCCATCTTGGGTACGAAGGGCTTGCCGCCTGTCGCGAGTAAAAGCTTCTCGTAAACTATTTTTTCTCCGTCTTCTAAGTTGACGGTTTTTTCGGTTAGGTTTAGGCTTACTGCTTTTTTGCCTATGCGTGTTTCCGCATTGTTTATTTTCCAGAAGTCATCGGTTTTGCAATTCATTTTTTGGACATCTGCTTTGCCGCTGACTAAGTCGCTAATCATTGGACGGCTGTAGTGTGCGCATGCTTCTTCAGTGATTACCACTATAGCACCCGTTTGGTCTACCTTTCGTATTGCTTCAACTGCGGCGATGCCTGCTGCTGAAGCGCCAACAATCGCATACTTTGCCATTATAGGTTTTACCTCCTTGAACACTAACGCTTGATTGGGGCAGTTGGCAACGCATGCGGGTTCAGCTATGCCCTGGCAGAGGTCACATTTAGCGACAACTTTGCCTTCTTTATCCATGATTAATGCGCCGTAGGGACAAACCATGACGCAGGTCCAGCAACCTATGCATTTTTCTTTGTTGTGATTGACTTCGCCTGTTTTTTGGTCTTTTTGCATGGCACCGGATAGGCAGGCGGTCACGCAGGGTGCGTCTTCGCAGTGGCGACATTGTATTGCGAAGGAGATAGGTTTGTTTACTTCGCGTCTGATTCTGCTGATGGGTTTTGGTTTTTCGCTGTTGTATGCTTTGACTATGTCTTTTGATTTTGAATGTGCAGTAGTGCAGTAGACTTCGCAGAGTCCGCAACCCATGCATGCTTCTTGGTTTGCGATTATTTTTTTCATACCTTGAATTTCTCCTTATTTTCATGTTGGCGTGGACAAGTGAGCATGAGCACGTGTAGTTCAACGTCGTTTGTGCATAATATACCCTTACTTATCATCGATTGGTTATCGTTTTTAATTATTATTTTGCATGTGTTCAGAGGCATTTTATTCCTCTCTTTTTGGGAGCTAGCCCACCAAATAGCATGTATTCTATATAACTTTGTTGATAATCATTTATATGTAACTTAAGGAAATATGTAATCTAAATGAAACATTTACCAAAGGTGTAAGTTAAATGGCTGAAAAAGACCTCGGTTATAGGCGCGTTCAATGCACAGGCAGAGGATCCTACATAATATCCCTACCAAAAGAGTGGGTAGAAGACATAGGTTTGAACAGAGGCAGCGAAATCGCCTTCAACATCCAACCCGACTCCACCCTAGCGTTGGTTCCCAGAAAAATCATGGAAAAAGAAGGCAGAGAAAACGGCTCCAAACCCAAAGAATACTATATAAACATCGACCCCAAAGAACCCCCGCAATCCACCATACGTATGATCCGCGCTTTATACGCCATAGGAGCCGACATCATAAGAGTCCACTTTAAAAACACCAAAGACCCCACTAAAAACAAGAACGAAATAAAGAACCTCGCCCGCGACAACTTTTTAGGCTCAGAAATAATTGACGAAACTCAAGACGAAATCACCCTCCAAATCCTAATCAAGCATTCAGAGTTTCCAATCGAAAAAGCCGTTCGACGTATGGCAATAGTAGCATTAGCTGCAAACCGCGATGCAATCGCTGCCCTAAAAGACCCAAGTACCTCAGTTTTTGAAAGCGTTATCAGCGCTCATAACGATGTAAACCGACTGGGACTATACATAGTTCGTCAGCTCAAGCATGGCATAGAACGTAACCTCTACCGCGAATTAGGCTTCAGAACCCCAAAAGAATTCCTGCTTTACCGCATAGCTGTAAACGACATTGAAAACATTGCTCAAAACGCCATGAATATCATAAACAACCTTGGCGCACTTCAAAAACTAATCGATAACGAAACTCTCTTCATCAAAGACCCAATAGATGAGGAAGTTTACAATCAACTGGTTTATTTCAGCTCACAAGCCCACCAACTTTACGAAGACTCGATCAAAGCCCTCTTTAAACGGGACTACAAGGACGCAGAAAAACTAATTTCCAAACGCGAAGCTCTCATACCACTCGAAAACGAATTAATCATGCTGATGTCAAGCAAGAAACACGACCCCAACATTGCCTCAGTATTAAGGTTAATTTTTGACAGTTCAAGACGTATAATGGATTACAGTCGCAGTATGGCAGAACTAACCCTTAACCGTACAGTAGAAGAACAATGTTCAGCGCTAACATCAAGATAATTTCTTTATTTCAAAATTAGGTTGGTGCTCCGGCCGGGATTCGGACCCGGGTCCGCGACTCGAGAGGCCGCTATACATAGTCCCTTAATAAGACAACTTAGTAAGGTTTGACCGGACTATACTACCGGAGCTCGAAAGAAGTTTCGCTAATAGAAATAAATATGTTGCGTACCCTACCAGCCAAAAAGGGTAACGTGCTACTTTAAAGGTGCAGTTGTTTGTTTGGTAGTTTTTGGCTGAAGTGATTTGATTAGTTGGCGGGATTTGTAGAAAGCGATACCAATTACTGTGAAAGTTACGATTGTCGGGATGTATGATGGTAATTCTATACTGAAGCTTTCCACAAGCATGAATAAGCCAAGGAAGCCTATGGAAGTTAAAGCACTGTTTTTCAGATATTTGTATTTGTCGATTGTATCAATACCTTTGATTGTTAGTTCTCTGACTACAATTGCACCAATACCTAACCCTATGAGGATCAACAAGAGATTTATTGTGAAGGCAAATGCGCCTACAACACCGTCAAAACTAAATGTCGGATCTAACACTTCAAGATAAACAAATTTAGAAAGATCACTCAACCCACTTGACCCTACCATCATGTTGCGTTCGCCTGATTCTGCAGTTTCCTTCAAACCATACAGTATGAAGAAGGTTGCACTACCTATCGCTGCGGCAAGCATCACCATCGGCTTTGCTCGCGCCAAATACATAATCACTACAAGCGAGATTGCAGCGAAGGCAAAGAACCAAACCCCATGTTTTTCTTTAAGATATCTCTCGATGAAGAGGGGTTCTTTCTTTTCAAGGAACAGCCAATGGAAGTATAGATATAAGAGAAAAACGCCTCCGAACATCAAAAATTATTGGTTTTTGGAGTTCAATCGCTTTTGCTGCGATGTCACTTTGTTCGGAAAAAGCAAGAAATATGCCAGAAATACTCATAGTTGGAACAGAAATCCAAACAATAAGTAAGGGTAACAAAAATCTGACCAAGAAAACTGAGGTTATGATTCCGATCAGAAGGAACCTTTTGCGCCAAAGCAGGTTCATCGTTTTTAGGACGGTGGCATTCACTAGGCGTTGTCTATGCTATTGACAACTTCGAATACTACCAGTCCAATTACTATGGCGATTGATTCTACTAGTGACACGGTTGAAACACCCCCAATTTATAACGCTGGTGTATAAAACCGTTTTTAATAACCAAAGCTGTTTAGATAGCTTAATCTTGAAAACCGACAAATTTTCGATTTATCTCAATTAAGATGCAGGTTCTGCTCAAACTATTTGGGTATCTTTGGACCATATCAGAGGTTATATTCAAAACCCTAAGTGAAGTTCCGATTGACTAAAAAACAACCCATTAGTATGTTGAAAAAAAGTGTTTTCCTTAATGTTATTAAAAAAGAAAGTTAAAGATGGGGAAGTTTATTCTTCGCCCATGCCGCCCGGCATTCCGCCGCCTGGGCCACCTGGACCGCCTTTTGGTGCCTTGGATGTAATGACGTCGTCGATACGTAGTATCATGGCTGCGGATTCGGCTGCTGATTTGATGGCTTGTTCTTTGACTACAATTGGTTCTATTACGCCGTTTTCGAGGGTGTTTTGGAGTTTGCCTGTGAATACGTTGATTCCCATGTACTTGCCGGTTTCTTTGTCATGAACCTGTCGCAATTCAACGAGTATGTCGATTGGTTCTAAGCCTGCATTTTCTGCGAGTGTGCGTGGAATAACTTCAACCGCGTCTGCGAATGCTTCAACAGCTAGTTGTTCTCTTCCGCCGACTTTGGTTGCGTACTTGCGTAGTTCTTTTGCGATTTCGATTTCGACTGCTCCGCCGCCTGCAACAATCATGTTGTTTTCTATGACGTCTGAGACGACTGAAAGTGAATCAGTCATGGCTCTTTCTGCTTCGTCAACCATGCGTTCGAGTCCTGCTCGGATGAGGATCGCAACTGAATGTGGATCTTTGCATTTTTCGACGAAAATCATTTTGTCGTCGCCGATTTTGCGTTCTTCAACGTGACCTGCCAATCCTAAGTCTGCTTTCTTGAGGTCATCTAAGTCGCTGACTATTCTTCCGCCTGTGGCTCTTGCGAGCTTTTCCATGTCGGATTCTTTTACGCGTCTTGCTGCCATTATACCTGCTTTGGATAGGAAATGCTGCACCATGTCGTCGATACCTTTTTGGCAGAAGACTACGTCTGCGCCTGAGGCTTTAACTTTTGTAACCATGTCTTGCATCATGTCGTTTTCTTGGTCTAGGAATGCTTTCATCTGTGAGGGATCTTTAATTCGGATTTCAGCGGTGATTTCGGTTTTTTCGATTTCTAAGGCTGAATCTAAGAGTGCAATCTTTGCGTTTTCTTTGATTTTTGGCATGCCTGGGCTAACAACTTCTTTGTCTATGATTATGCCTTGGATTAGTTGTGTTTCGAGGAGGCTTTTTCCTGTTTTCTTAACAAGTTGGATATTATCTATGTCAGCTATTGTTTTGTCTCCGCGTTGCTCCGCAATTTGCTTGACTGCGTCAATAGATATTTCTGCAAGATGATCTCTTGCTGACCCGACTGCTTTGCTGCTCATGGAGGTTAATGCGACCTTGAGAAGCGTTTTGCGGTCGTTAATGTCGAGTGGTACTGCCATTTTGCCTATGGCTTCAATTGCTTTTACTGATGCTTTTCGGTAACCGCTAACAAGAATTGTTGGGTGAATGTTTTGGTCGAGAAGCTCTTCAGCTTTCTTTAGTAACTCGCTTGCGAGGACGACTGCGGATGTTGTTCCATCGCCCACCATGTCATCTTGGGTTTTAGCTATTTCAACCATCATTTTTGCAGCTGGATGTTCAACGTCGATTTCTTTGAGAATTGCTGCGCCGTCATTCGTGATTGTAATGTCGCCTAGACTGTCGATAAGCATTTTGTCCATGCCTCGTGGGCCAAGGGTTGTTTTAAGTACCTCGCCGATTACACGTGCTGCCATTATGTTATTTCTTTGGGCTTCTTTGCCTCTGCTTCTTGTTGTTCCTTCTTTAAGGATGAGGACTGGTTGTCCTGAACCTGTTGTTGTTAAATACGCCATATTATCATTCCCTACATTACTAGAACTTGTTTAATTCGGAAATATGCAAAAACCCAACGGAAATATAAACTTTTACCCTCAAATAGCACTGTCCCTCTTTCCATTGAGGACAAAGAGCATATTGGAAAGCTGCAGAACCATAAACATGCATGTAAGCAACCAAGATTTCCCAAGTCAATAATTTGTAGTTTGATTTCAAAGATGAAGTGGTGTTTGGGCAAAAACAAAAATAACCAGTCTACATTCATTTCCCTTCTGCGTGAACTCAAATGATTAACGGTTTCAACCTCATAGCAACCACTTCTCGTGGAAACGAACGCCCCATGATCAACGAAATTCTATACCTACTCAAAGAAGAAGTAGGCGACTCCGAAGCACAGGCTGCAAAAACCAAAATTCGGGGTTTAATCGTTGCCAAAACTACGCATAATCCACTTACGGTTATAGAGAAATTCCATTCATTATTGAAAGAGCGCCCATATGAGTTCCGTTATGCCCTAAGAATTCTGCCCATTGACCAGGTTGTCCCTACTGATTTGGCAAAAATTAAAGAAGCCACTGCAGAATTAGCCACAAAAATCAGTGAAAACGAAACTTTCAGAGTTACTGTTGAAAAACGCTTCACCTCACTACACACAAAAGACCTCATTGAGGCAGCGGCAGGAGACATAAAAAATAGAGTGAACCTTGAAAACCCAGACAAAATTTTGCTTATTGAGGTTCTGGGTGCCTTGACTGGATTATCATTGTTGAAGCCCAGTGATATCCTGGGCGTCGTTAAAGAAAAATTGCTCTAACTCTAGATGTGAGTTGCCAACAAAGCGACTTGCTCGATAACTATGTTTATTATTGTCTTCTTTTGGTCATTGTTTTCCATAGTTTTCAGTTCTTCGTTGGTAATCTTGAAGACTTTTTTGATTTTTGTTTCCTTGGTTTTAGTCATCTCAAGAACACTAACATCAGGTTCAGAGCTGACGCCTTTGTTTAAAGCGTCTAGGGCGTTTTGCATTTGTTTGGGGTCCTCACCGATTATTGCTACTGCCATGTTTTTTGTTTGCGGTTTTATTCCGCATCGTTCGATGGCTTTTTGTATTTGCCCCTCAGCTGAAGCGTAGAGCAATGTTTCCATGGCTGGACTCTTTGAAAGGTTAGTCTTGTTCTTAAAGGCTTGCAGGGCGTTCAAAACTGCGAAGTATAAGTGTTCTTGTGTTGCGATTAGTTCGGCGTCAAAGAATTGGATATCGACGTTTTGTTTGGTTTGTTTACGGTTGGTTTTCAAAAAGATTTCTGCTTTATCGAAAGAAATGTTTTTGTAACCAGTTATTTCCAAGTATTTTCCTTGCTCTTTTATGTATTGCAACATTAAGGTTCCTCAGTACATATCTTTAAGGAGTCTTTCCGCTAGCTGTTTTGGCAAGCCAGCCTTTACAAGTTTTGCGACTTCTTGGTTTAATGCGCGTTTACCCTGATTTTTCTGGATAATTTTTCGTAGTGTTTCTTTTGTATCCCAAGGGAAGACCACCCAGTTACTGGTTTGTTTCTCATAAAAGTCAGGGATTATCGTGGAAAATGGTTTTTTGAAAAGAGTTGCTGTTTTGATTTCTTTGGCGAATAGTTCTTGAAGGTGTGTTTGGGCTAGTTTTAGGCTTTCGCCACTATCTGCAATGTCGTCTACTATCAAAGTTTTTTTCCCCGCAAAACTGTGGTTTATAGGTTGCTTTATCGTCGGTTTCAGACGGGTTTGGTTGATGCCGGTGTAGAATTCCATTTGAAGAATTTCGAGTTCCGGAGTTTCCAATAAGTCGGTCAAAATACGAGCGGAAATTAAGCCACCTCTCGCGATACCGACAACGACATCGGGTCTATAGGGTTGGTTTTGAATTTTCTGGGCTTGGCAAAAAAGCATGTCGAAGATTTGGCTCCATGTTGGAACGTCATAATCGATGTCGACTGACAAACGTTTTCCTTCTTTATTCGGAAACTACATTTATGGTTCTGTTAAGCCTTTCGATAGACAACCAACAATCTAATTTACTTCCACACTATTTTTGGGGTTTTTCGCTAAGTAACAGTGTTATTGTGAATGTGATTCTATTTTTATGTTTAATTTTGGTGTGCTTGATTTGTATTTTGCTCTCTTGGTTGCAGATTTATTAAGGGGTTGTTATTAATTGTGTTATTCGGGAGAAAGGCGTCTGGAGATATGTGTCGTGCTTCGTAATATAGTTTAAATGCTTAGACGTCTTTTCCAATAACTAACAACGAAAGGAGACATGAAAAATGGTGAAGAATGTGGATGAAGAAAAGATTAAACGCGTGCTCAAAGAGCCCAAGCTAGCTCCAATTAAAACGATGCTTGAGAAAGACCATGCAATAGATTGCCTACTACTACTTCACGTTGGCCGCGGTAAATGGAAAGATGCTAAGGACTTCATGAAAGACAATGGATTGACACTAAGTGATGGAACATTCAGGGCTAGAATGATCGAGATTGAATCCTTAGGTTTAGCAAAAAGTGAACGTATAGACCCTCTCAAGAAGTACTATGTTAAGACTGAACTTGGGGAAAAAGTAGCAAATCTTCTTCTTGGTTTCTTCGACGAATTCGAGGCTTAATTTTTTAGTTTTTTGGCTTTGACGCCGTTTTTTTTATTTGTTTCTTTTTGGCTTTTGTAGTTGTGTTCTACATATCTCTACTATTATGTAGTAAGACGTAATATTTAAAAGACACTTTTGAACAACTACCTATTACAGCATAAAAAGGAAAAAATAAAAATGAACACATACATCAGAAAAATAAAGAAAAACTCAAAAGGCCTAAGCCCCGTAATCGCCTCAATCATCTTAATCGCCGTCACTGTCGCAGTCAGCGTTGTCGTCGCAGCATGGATGGGCGGAATGACCATCGGATTCATGGGAAATGCAGAACAAGTATCAATCACAAACATAGCATTCGTATCCGGCACTACAGATACTTTACAAGTCATGGTAACTAATTCAGGAAGCACGCCAGCAACCGTAAGCAGTGCATTCATCAACGGAGTCGACGCCACAACAGGCATGACTTCTAGTCCAGATCAACCGATTGCAAAAAGCTCATCGGCAACAGTAACCTTGAATCTACCAGCTAGCATAACACTAGATGCAGGCAGTGCATATCAAGTCAAACTGATTACTCAGAAGGGCACATCAGTCGTCAACACAGCAACATACAACCCATAAACATCCAACCTTTAAAATCTAAATCAGGGGGTAAGGTGAAGCAAACATTCACCCAACTTTCCTCTTTCTCTTTAAAAAAAATTAGGAGTCATAAATCATGGTAACACAAATTAAAGAATACACATCCGCACAGGCAATCGCAGAAGACCTAGACAAACAACTTTCCGAAACCAAAAGCATTCTGGGTGAGCACCTGCGAAAACTAGATGAAATCCGGACTTTAGCAGAAAAATCCAAAAAAGTCCGTGAAATCGTCCTCAAACTGGCGGGAAAAAAAGCCTCAACGGAGAACTCTAGCGAAATCACGGTGGGCACACTAAACATCGTTTTAGATGCTAATCCATTCCACGAATTAACCGCAATAGAATTAGTCGTTCGTAGCTTTCAGGAAAGGTTACTGGTTTTGCAGAAGACTCGTGAAGCCCTCAAATGGCTTGACCAACTCGGCGACACAGAGGGTCTAAAGTATCTAGTAGTGGAAGATGAAGGCATTCCAACGCGGATCCTATTTAAATTATCCTAATATCCAATCAGAGGAGACTAAATGGTGACTGAGGTTTATTCAAACCCAATCCAAACAATCATAGAAGAAATTAAAAACATAAGCCCAGAAATCACCAACGCATTAGTTTTTAAGAGCAATGGACAAACAATTGCCTAATACTCAACCCATAACCGAAACCCAAACTAAAAAATTCGTCGCTAACTTTGCCAGTATAGCTCTTCAAGCTGACACAATCGGGAGTATAGAAAACTTCACCATCCAAGCTGAGGACTGCCAAATAAATATCGTTGCAGTTGACGATTGTTTTTTAGCAACAGTTTCTTCGCTAACAGTTAAACCAGAGATCTTGAAGTCGCTAACTCAGGTTGTAGTTCCGACAATTGTAAGGCTTGTCAACCAAATTGAACCTCATTCAATAAACCAATCACTCAAGACCGAAGAAGTTGAAAAGAAAACAAACGATGACGCTCCTTTGATTGAGAAAGAAGAAGTAGATGTAGAGCCCATATTTGAACCGCAGCCACCTTTTGAACCTTTTCTTCCCAAAACACCTATAAACCAATTCATGGTGGAAAAAATCAGCGGTTTACTTGTACCTGCTGACACCGTTCGAATCGACGGTGAAGTAGTAGAAAAATGGAGTGACATCTACGAGGATAAACAATTCAACTCGGTCATTATCGAGACTCTGGATGGAAAGAAAACTACTTGCAAATTTAGAGCGATTAAAGAATCAAAGAACAATGCCAAGGGCATAATTCAAATTCCTGAAAAAATCCTTCAAACATTGCAAACTGAAAAAGGCAAGCTAGTGATAGTTAGACCTGTAATCGATTGAACCTGAGGAATGATTGTTGAAGCAGAAAATAATCGACCAAAGTGCAACCGAACTTCCGGATAGTGCGGCAGTTATTTCTGTCGTGGACGATAATCCAATGTTTCTAGATCTGGCTGCAAGTTTGGTGGAAATACGCAAACTCAATGGCATCATGGGTTACATTCTACGAAGCAATACTTCAGCGATAATTGATCTTGCTGATCAAGACAAAATAATCGAGTATGCCATTTTGTCTTCTCAAATTTGCGAATCCAGTAGTGAAATGGCAAAGCAATTCAACTTGACAAATATTAAAAGCGTGTTGGTTGAGGGAAAAACCGTTAAATTGCTCTGCATGAACATGTCGGATAACCGAATATCTGTGTTTATGGAAAAAACAGCCACCTTTGATTCGTTAATTAAACGAATCCAACAACAATCTAATACTCTAATTTAGAATCTAACTCATTTTTTAACATATTAATGCCTACAGAAGAAGCAGATAGACCTACGCCCCTTAGAGAAACGCTACCCCTCCAGGATTCTGAATGGATATCCTTTCAGAACATAAATAAGATTGCGAAGCTACCCCTCTATAGACGAACTTAATTGAATATTATAAGCCAAACAGATTATCGCTTTAACGAAAATAGTGATAGATTGAAATATTTTTTTAAAAGTTGTCAAAAAATAAAAATATAGAATTAGTAGAAATTGCGGGCTTCTTTGCGTTTCTCTGCTTCTTCGTAGAACCGCAGTACTTCGTCGATGATTTCAACATTAGAGAGCAACATGCGTCTACAACAGTACCGCTTCAAGCCCAAGCTGTCCAGCACATCACTGGCGTTCTCACCTGTCTTTATGCGTCTTGTGAATTCGTCCCAACGGTCTCCGACGAGTTTGCCGCAAGTGAAGCATCTTACGGGAATAATCATTTTTCTTTTTCTCCTTACCTGTAACTTTTTTGTTCCTTGGACCGTGCGCCTGCTCCGCCGACTTTCTTTGTTTCTTTGGTTCTGGAGTCTCCGGCAATCATGGTTCGGTCGTATTCGTTGAAGACTGTGCGTAAGTGTGTGCTCTTTGTCCATTTTAGAAGTGCATTTGAGATTGCCATACGTGCTGCTTCTGCCTGTCCCATGTAGCCTCCACCGCTGGTTTTAACGTCCATGTCAAGTTGTTGCCAGACGTCTGCACCTGCCTGTAAGAGGGGTTCCATGATTTTTGCTTTAGCTATGTCGGGTTCGTAAATTTCAACTGGAGTTAGGTTTATTCGTACTCTGCCAACGCCCTGTTTGACTATGGCGCGTGCAACTGCGGTTTTTCGCTTTCCACTAACTACTAAGACTTTTTTTGCGGGCATAATTATTCCATCCTATTGAACCATCCGATTTCGGTTGCCAATTCACCGAGGGTAAACTGTGGCCCTTTCAGATTTATTGAATTGGCTTCTTCGAATGTTATCATCTTTTGGTTTTTGAACTCAAGTGGGACTCCCATAAATACCTTCAGACGCTTGTAGGCGCTTTTGCCTTTAGGCAACTTATATGGAACCATGCCTCGTACAGTTTTTTTTAGGAACCGGTCAGGTCTTCGATAGTGGAATGGTCCTCGCATTGGGGCACCAACTTCGAGGAATTTGTGTGCTTCTAAGACTTTGCTCTTCTTTTTGCCAGAGAACACTGCCTTCTCTGCATTTAATATGATTACTTCTTCTCCGTTTAACAATCGTTTAGCAACTTTGCTGCACATTCGGCCAACGATTAAGCCTTCAGCGTTCACGAATGTTATTTGGGATAGGGTTGTTGCCATTTTTTTCACCGAATAATTTTTACTTTTGAACCTTTGGGGTTTTTCTCCATCAGGTCTTGGATTGTGATGTATTTTGCTTTGACAGCATCAAGCTTTTCTTTGGCTTTGTCCGAGATGTCGAAGGATGCAACTGTCACGGCATGGTCTATGCTGCCTGAAGCTAAGAGTTTGCCTGGAACAATCACTACGTCAGCTTTTTTTGTGTGCCTGTTTATTTTACTTAAGTTTACGGCGACACGTTGGCTGCGTGACTTGGCTAAGTGGTCAGCGACATCTAGCCAGATTGGTGCTTGTTTTTCTTTGCTTTCTTTCTTTAAAAGTCCTATAAGATTGATTAATTGCGGGTTTGTTGTTTTTGTTTCTCTCATTGTAGTCCAGCCTTTATTTGCTCTTCAAACTCATCTAGTTGTTTGCCTAACAGTTTAGTTGCTTCTCTAAGTACTCGTTCTGGAGGAAGCGCACCTGTAGACTCTATGTTCATGACGAAAGTGTTCTTTTCCCATTCAACCTTGAGCGGTGATGGCTTTTGTGGGCAAGCATCAACACAATCCATGCAAAGGTTACATGCCAAAAGGTCGCGGACATCGATTTTTTCGTCCTTGACGACGTAAACCTTCTTGGGGCAGATGTCAGCGCATTTTTGACAACCTTCACATTTCCCAGTTGGAGTTGTGATTTTTGGGTAGTACTTGTATGCGCACATGGAAACAGGCTGCCATTTCGCGTGGGTTTTGCCTTTTCCAAGCTTTGCGTAAGCTTCAAGCTTTAGTTTCTGGTTTTTTGCCAGCTTAACTATTGGGATTTTGTCTGATACTGGAACGATTTCTGGGTTTTCAGAAACAACTTCTCCTGAATAAACGGTTCTTGTTCCATCTTTTGCTTCCGCGTCAAGAGTTAGGGTTACTCGACACTGTTGGCAGCCGAATTCGCTCTTGCATTCACATTCTTCAGGAAGGTTGTATGCATCTAAATCAGTTTTCAATGGAGTAAGTCCTAATCTGTGGGCAATTATTTCGTCTTGAAGAATTGAGGAGTTTTCTATCATAACAACTTCTTCGATTGCCATGCATGGGACCTCAGCAAGTGCTAGACGTCGCAGAGCGTTCATTAAGGGCACGTCCGCATCTTTGACAACTATGCGGAGGTTGATATCGTTTTTTTCAAGGACTTCTATTTTCACTTGCTAGACACTCCAATAAGTTACTGTCAATAAATGGGGATATTACAGATTAGACTCTTCTGCCTCTTCTGCCACCGGGTCTTCTCGTTCCGTCGTGGGGAATAGGTGTGACTTCTTCTATGCGTTCGATGCGGAAACCAAACCTGGCTAATGCTCTGATTGCTGCTTGGGCGCCTGGTCCAGGTGTTCTTGGTCCTGCGCCGCCTGGTGCTCGGACTTTGATGTGGATGGCTGTTATTCCTTTGTCGCGTGCTTGTTCTGCTGCTGCTGTTGATGCGCGCATGGCAGCGTAAGGTGAAGATTCCATTCGGTCGGCTTTGACAAACATTCCGCCTGTGGTGCGAGCGATTGTTTCTGCGCCTGAAATGTCAGTGATGTGGATTAAGGTGTTGTTGTAAGAGCTAAAGATGTGGACGATTGCCCACTTCTCGTTACGTTTGTTGTTGGGAGCGCTCAGAATCTACCGCCTCCGCGTCCGCCTTTACGGCCTCTGCTAGGTGGTCTAATTTCTGGTTGTTTAGCCACCACTGTCAAGCCGGCTCGAAGGGCGTGTTCTTGGTTTGCTATTGCACTTTCGGGTGAGTAGATGATTTTTGTTTCAGCCTCTTTTGGCACGATATAACCGGGAATTGTTACTCTGCGACCATCTATTGTCACGTGTCCGTGAGTTATTAGTTGGCGCGACTGATAGACGGTTCGTGCTAAGCCCTTGCGGAAAACGATTGTTTGGAGTCTGCGTTCCAAGATGTCTTCGATAGTTAAGTCTAAAACGTTGTCCAACACTGCAGTCTCCTGCAGAATTCCCTTCTTTTTAAGTTGGGCTAACAATTCATTTTCCATCTTTGAGCGTTCTTCAGTTGTTTTGCTAATAAGTGAGCGGGCGATGCTTCTGGTTTTGGACAAAGTTGTCTTGTGCCGCCAGAGTTCATGCTTGTTTCTTAAGCCAAATTGCCCCAAAAGTTTAAGCTCTTCTTGGAGAACATCTTTTCGCCATCGGAAACGTGGAGTATCAAATTTCTTACGCTGTTTCTTTGGATCTCCCATGCTTATTTGCCTCCTTCGGCAGGTGCTCCACCTGGCTTCTGCATCAGAGTCTTCTTCTTAACTCCCAACGCTTTGCCTGCTCTTCCAGTGGTTTTGGTTCTTTGACCACGTACTTTCAGGCTGTAAGCATGGCGGTATCCACGCCAAGACCTGATTTCTTTGGCTTGATCAATGTCAGTTTTATTTTTTAATGCGAGTTCAGAACTCAAAATATGTTGATCTTTTCCAGAGTCTGTGTCTTTTCGACGGTTAAACATCCAGCTTGGAATGCCATATTTTGCTGGGTCCTTGATTACATCCTCGATTTTCGAGATGTCTGACTCTGTAATAAAACCAACGCGCATGTCAGGGTTTACTCCCGCCTTTTTGAGGATTGCATTTGCGAGGGCTGAACTTACTCCTTTGACTTGCGCGACAGCGTAATAATTCTTTAAGGTACCTTGAACGTCTGTACCCATTATACGAAGTATATAGCGATATTCCTGCTGTGACATGCTAAGTTTTCATCCGTTTTTTGACTTTAAAGCATATACGAAATATGGCGGTATTTATTTAAACCTTCCTTTCCAAAAAGTATCATCAACGATTAATGTAAAACTCTAATTTTTGCATTTTACATATGGATAACTATTTTGGTAATCGAAAGCTAAATACTTCTCTTAAGTAAAAAGGGTATCCATGGATGCAATAACAATCATCGGGTTAATAGCCGCCTTATTTACAACAGTATCACTTCTCCCACAATTAATCAAAGTTTACAAAACAAAATCCACCAAAGACATCTCCACTGGCATGTTCACACTTTTCGGGAGTGGAGTTCTCTTATGGTTTGTTTATGGGGTTTTCGTTAATGATTTACCGATTATGGTTGCGAATTCTTTAGCGTTCATTCAAGCAGCAGTGATTCTGTTTTTCAAGGCAAAATACAAATAATTGCCAATTTAAAACTCAGATACTACACCCACTTAAGTTTCTGCGATTAATCTCAATTAGGATCTCGAAATATGCTTCAAAACTATTTTTTAGAAATCGCGAAAATCAAGTATCTTCAACCATATGCATAACATTGATCGTAGAGTTTATCCATCGTAGGTAAGCATTCAATGTTGCACGTAGGGCAACAGTGTCATCAGCCTCAACAGTCAATACGAGAAATAAGCCGTCTTTTTCCAGTTTTATGTTGGCTCGCCTTGTTACTTGTGCATTGGCTTCTGGCGTTAAAGCCTCAAGAAGCGTAGAAAGTTGTTTCTGTGAAGCAAATTTTAAGCGTACAGAAGCCTTTGCACCAGTCACCATTCAGCATCTCCAAAGCTAAACCAGGTTTTTCAAAGTAATAAACAAAAAGAAAAAACTAAAAATTAAAGAAAGGAAAGAAAGGGTTACTCGTTGTTTTCTTCTTCAGTTGTCGACTCAACAGCCGCCACAGCTTTCGCCGTTTCTTCAACTGGCGCACCTTTAGCTGCACGCTTGGCCACAACACCCAGTTTAGTTACTGGTGTGTATGCTCCGCCTGCAAAAGTGTACTCACATTTTTTGCATTTCCAGATGCCAACGCTTTCACGTTTTACGCGGTTAAAGCCGCATTGTGGGCACCTGTGGGGCTTCTTGAGTTCAATCATTACTTTCATGTAGCGTTTTCTAACTGTGGAGCCGTAACGTACACCTAAACCACGTGTTGGACCAACTTTCTTCATCTTAGGCAATTTTTATCTCACCAATCTAGTTTCTTTCGCAGTTCTGCTGCTTTGTCCAGAGCAATCTTTGAGGCTTCTAAAATCTGTTGCGGTGTGAAATAGCCTGAGCCGCCCTTCTGTATTGCGCAAATGGTTCCGTCTTCTTTGGTTGCGAAGGTGATGCGTGAGTCCATGACTTGTTCTTCTTCTATCCATGGGTCAGTGATCAGGTGGTTGTTAATTTTGCCTGTGGTGACTGTAATTGGGTGACTCTTTAGGGGCAGTTGAGTGTAACCTTGCTTCATTTTTAATTCGCCGTCTTTGATTTCGTAGTTGGGCATCTTTGTATTTATAAGTGCGGCCATAGCTGCTAACGCTGCTGCGTCAATCAAGTTTCCATCGTGGTTAAGAACGTAAATGTCAACGAAGACTACGAACACTTTTTTGCCTGGTTCAATACATAGTTTCTCAGTATCGACGCATTTTGATTCTCTGATTCCTCTGTCAACGACGCGGGCGAGTTCGATGCTGTTTTCGTCTGGTGGTCCTGGTTCAAAGTTTGGCGAAGCTAGGGGAACTAATTCTGCGTTTACTGTTAAGACGCCGTCGTTTGGCGTGTCTGGGAATGGTTCGCCAAGTCCCACTTTGACGCCGACAAGAACCTCAGTTTTGCCTAGAAATACTCTTGCGGAGCCTTCAGCTTTCTCGATTAGTCCTTGTTCGATTTTGATTTCGCGGGTATCAAGTAAGCCTCTATCATCTAGGCGTTTTCCTTTTTCGATAAGTTGTTCGATTTGTCTTAGTCTAACTTTAGTTACAAGGGATGACATTATTCTTCAACCTCTTTTACAACCATGTACTTGGTCTTTAATGCTTCCTTTTGCATTTCGTAGATTTTTTTGCATCCTTCCATCGCCATGTTTACGGCTTTCTCAAATTCTGCGGGTTCCAAAATGCCGTCCATCTGCAACAGTGTAATTGCGTTTAAGCTTGGCATGTAAGCAACTGGAACGTCTGCGGCGCCGAGTTTGTCTTCTGCATCGTATAAGTCAAGAACTACTGTGTCGTCGACTTTTCCTGCTGCACATCCTACAACTAAGTCGCGCATTGGAACACCTGCGTCTGCGATGGCTAATGCGGCTGCGGTAATGGCTGCACATCTTGTTCCTCCATCCGCTTGCAAGACCTCAATAAAGACGTCAACTCCTGTTCGTGGATATAGCTCAAGGAATAGGGCTGGTTCTAAAGATTCTTTTATGACTTTTGAGAGCTCAACTTCTCTTCTGGATGGTGCGGGAGATTTTCTTTCCTGTACGGAAAACGGTGCCATGTGGTATCGGACTTTCAAAACCATACGGTCAGGTTGCATCAAGTGTTTTGGATGGACTTCTCTTGGACCGAATACTCCGACTAAAATCTTGTTTTTTCCATGTTCAATATAGGCTGATCCATCAGCGTGTGACAAAACACCTACTTGAAGCTTTACAGGGCGAAGTTCATCCGCTTTTCTACCATCAGATCGGATGCCTTTCTTATCGATTAATTTATCTGATTTTTCATTCAACTTTGTTTTCCTCCACTTTACCTAATTTCTTTTCTTTTAGCAACTGTGTTATGCGATCAGTAAGACCGCTTGTGTGGGATTCTTCTTCAATTTTTCGAATCACGCTTATGGAAAGTTCTTCTTCTTCTAAGGTTTTGCCAGTGACCAAGATCACGCCGTTTAATCCAAGGATGATTTGGCAGTTGGTTTCCTGTTTAATCATGGAAATCATTGAACCTTTTCGTCCAATTATGCGAGGAATCTTTGTTGGGGTCACCTGAAGGATTTGACCGCGAGTAATTTTTCCAAGTCCAGGTTCGCCCACGGTTAATTGGGGGTCGTGTGCTCTGTCGAAGGTTGCGATTTTGGCTACGATTAAGTCGCCTGCGGTTAAGACTTGGGATAACTCGTCGTTTTGAGGCTTAAAAGGCCTGCTTAAAACGTCTGATGCACGAAGCATTGCTGTGTAGGGTGCTTTAATGTCTACGGTCCAACCGTTGAATCCTACTTCTGTGACTGTACCAATCACTATGTCACCCATTTTGGGCACATAAAAAGCCTTTAATGCAACAACGTTCACTTTTTTGTTGTCACTGTCTACGAGTCCAATCCTTGAGGCATAAATCTTGCCTCCTTCCACATACGTGTTCTCGCCAGGTAAATAGTCGCCTTCAGCGAGCATTTCTCCTGGGGTCACGAGCTGTTTTTTTTCAAAGAATGTTGGCATAAAATCACGTTTTTCCTTTTTTCATTACTTTAAGCTATTATTTTTGCTTCTCCACTTCCCTTGGTTGCATCACCAAGTTTGTTTATCAGCGAAGCGTATGATCCAGCGGGTAACTCAAGTTCTCCATACCATGAACCATCACTGCGCCATTCTTCCCGTTTAATAGTGCCAAACGTCTTTATTGTACCATAAGCTCTTGCAGCATGCTGCATAGGTATCTTAACTGCAACTTTGACTTGTTCAATTTTCAGGGGCAAAATCGGTCTAAGCAATTTAACGATATCTTTAGCCTGCTCTTCAACTGGTTTATATGGGTCAATAGGATAACGGATCTGCTCCATTGCGTTTTCGATTCGCGCTGGTGGATGTGGCAAATTTGTTTTTGGATCAACTGCTTGGCGAGAAATAAAATCTATTATTTGCCTTTTTTTGTCTTCAACCATTTTTCGTCTTTGGTCGGTTGTTAGCTGCAGGGTTCCTTTTTTTAAGATTTCATCTGCAATTTTTAGCGGATCACATGTTTTGAAGGCTTTTTTCATTGCTTCTTCAGAAACTTTTGTGCCCTTGTTAGCGTCAGCGAAAATCATTTCAGCGGCCAAAACCTCAGTTATTCCTGCGATTTTGCCGTTTCGGTAGTCGAGCGCTTTTTGGGGTTTAACTAATATTTCAAAATGTTCATTTTCTCTTGTTAAGCGCGCGACGGTGAACTTTTCGCTCATTAGTTTTTCACTTGCTTGAACCCAGCTCTTTGATGTAACCTTCCACTGTGTTGTCGTTTAGCATTTCCATTTTCTGTGTTGCAGCTGGGATGATTGCGATTTTGATTCTGGGTGGTAGTTGGCGTGCTTCAAGTGCTTTGACTAGGCATTTGACTGTGAGTTTTATACTGTTGTCGAGGGTCAAGTCTTCTTTGTACTCTTCTTTTAGAATTCCGAGAACTGTTTCTCTTCCTGCGCCAAGTGCTGTGGCTTTATATCCTCGGTAGGTTCCGCTTGGGTGTGTACCGAAGACGCGTGTTCCTGTCTTGTCGACTCCGCCGAAGATTATAGACACTCCGAAGGGTCGGACACCTGCGTGTTGTGTGTACATTTGTTGGATATCACATATTCGTTTGGTTACGACTTCTACGTCGATAGGTTCGTCGTATGTTAATTTGTTGCTTTGGGCATAGATTCTTGCTTGGTCAATTAGGATTCTGGCGTCGGAACTTAACCCGACTATGGCTGCGCCAATGTGATCATCTACTCGGAAGATTTTCCATGAGTAACCTGCTTCTTCAAGGACTTCGATGTTTTCTTCTGAACCGAGAACTAAACCTTCTGAACTTTGGATTCCTATAATGGTTGCTCCTCGGTTCACAAGTTCCATTGCATATTCTACTTGGAAAAGTCGTCCATCAGGCGAGAAAACGGTAATGGCACGGTCATATGCTCCTGGTGCTGCAAATACAGACATAATATTACCTCACTTTACACTATACACTTTTTCACAGTCTCATACAATAACTACACTAAAAACCTTTCCTATTAAAGCAAAACCCAATTCTCAACACTCAAAGAGTTCAGGGATTGTTCTAAGGGTTAAAGGCATAGAAAAAACTTGCATTTCAAAGAACATATGTGAAGAAATATTGCCGTTTCTTTTAACACTCGCTAAGCGTTTTTTAAAAGCTACGGCAACAAGGCAGACTATAACTGCTAAAATCAGAATTGCTATGAAAGAGAATTCCGGAATAAATGCTGTTTTGTTACCCTCTGAATCAAGTTTTCCGATCCACACATAAGAAATAATGTTTAGCGGGTTAGTCGGTGCCGAAGAAACGGTACCTGCAACTGCATAACCCCATCGTTTGTTTGAACTGCTAAATATGTTGTGCTAGCGTAATCTTTTCCTATATTACCATCAAAACTAACGTTCATGCTTCAAAGCAAGTTACCGATAGCATCTATCTTATCAAGCATTGAACTGCATAAAATATAACTGCCATCACTACCACGCGTCATTGAAGAAGGCGAGCCAAAGCCAGGGTAATTCTTCAACCATAGCTGATTCCCGGCTGAATCTGCTTTAACTAAACCAACACCCACAGAAGTACTATCTGCAAATGTGGTTCTATTCCACAGCAAACCTGCCATCACAAAAGAGCCATCGGTATTTTGAACGATTGAATACCCAGCATCCATGTCTTCACTTCCATAGGTTTTGCTCCATAAAATACCACCCGAACTATCGATTTTAACGAGCCAAAAATTGTCGCCCAAACTTGGACCGCTACCCCCAGTCGAATCTGCCAGCACATATCCATCATCGCTACTTTGGATTATGGAATTAGCAAAAGTTGCTTCGCCAAACGTTCTGTCCCACTGGATGTTACCTACTGAATTAATTTTTACGACCTCAGCAACTCCATTCACCGTCCCCGCGATAGCGTATCCGCCATCACTTGTTTGAATAACACAACGTCCTATCGCTGAGCCTATCGAACCGTAAGTTTTGTTCCAATCCATTTTTCCAAAAGCATCGGTTCTCAAGAGTCAAAATTGGCTTCGTGGGGGAGTAGTAGAAACGTTTGTGTTGCCTGCGATGATATAACCGCCATCATTGCATCGGATAAGAGATTCCGTTCTATCTTTATTCGTTCCCCCTCCGTAAGTTTGAATCCAACCACCTGAAGGTGAAGCCAAAACAAGGGTAACGTTAGTTAACACGGCAAATGGAAAAAGAAGCAATGTCATTAAGACTAATATCAACACCATATTTTTGGTCGACATTGACAATAACTTTGTATTAAAGGTCATTTTACCTATAAAATGTATGAAAAGCTGAAAAAACTCAGCTTATTACTTGGATGTTGAGAACACAGTAGTTGTGTGTAAACTCAAAGGTTCCCGCCAAATCTTGTTGCCAGAGCTCGAAAACTAGTGAGTAGCTTCCAACCTCGTTCTCTGTTATGGTTGCCATTTTTTCCCCAGTCTTTCCGTTTTCCAAGCCATTTATTTCGTAAACTTGGCTTGGTGAGACATCGATTGGAAAAGTGGAGAGATTCTTTGTAGTTTTTATTTGTACTTGATATGATGCAATATTGCCCAGATGGTTTTCCACATCAACGTAGAGGTTGAATGTGCTGTTCTGTTTTGCGACCAAGGTTTGAGGGTAATCTAAGGTTTTTTTGTTTGAATCAAGCAGGTAGATTGTGTTGTAGGGTTCTGCCGGTGGCCTAAACCAAACAAAGTATCCTAAAACTGCGACGGAAACGATGAGCAACGCAAGAAAAATTGCGACTGCAAAGCCTTTCTCCTCATTTAGCCCGAGTTTTTTTCCAAGCCGCTTCGCGCTTTCTAATTGTATCTGCATCCAAAGACCCCTTGAATATAGTGCTAAATATCTCGATACCTGACTTAAACCTTCTCAGTTTAGGCTTGCCATATTTCCGGGCTTTATAGGTTGTGGGAACCTCAATCATGCTGTAGCCTTCTTTTGCGAATTTTATGAGCATTTCCGTAGCAAACGCCATGTCACCTTCATTTAACTCAACATTGTCGATGGCTTCATGGGATATTGCTCGAAAACCTGATTGGGTGTCGCTTAGGAATTGGCTGTAAACGAAATCAAAGAAGAAGGTGATAACTTTGTTGCCGACGAAGTTCATGATGCCCATTGCTTTTTTAGGGTCATACATGCGTGTTGCTAAAACCATATCAGCGTCTTGCTCAATCATTTTAGCTATCATACGGTTGATGTGTCTAACTTCGTATGTTCCGTCGCCGTCAACCATGATTATGATATTTCCTTTCGCGTTTTTCATGCCTGTTTTGAGCGCTAATCCATAACCGCGTCTGGGTTCAACGATGAGCTTACAGTAACCTAATTCTTGAACTATTTCTTTGGTTCCATCAGTCGAATTCCCATCTACAACAATGATTTCTTTTGGATAAGCCAAATCTTCATGGATGGTTGTTATGGCTTCCAGAATGTTGCCTGCTTCGTTGAGTGTTGGAATTACCACCGAGATCATTTCAACTTTTGACGTCATCAACTAACTTCCATTTCAAAGGGCTAATATGTCTCCGTTACATGATTAAATAAGCTCTTCGTATATTTCCACGAGTCTTTCAACGTTTTTATCCCAACTAAACTTCTCTACCATCATGGCGCGCAACTCTTTCTTGCGTGAAGAGAAATCCATTGCAGCGAAATCTAGAATTGCTTTTGCGAGCAGTTCAGGCTTGTTAGAAGGAACTAATCTTCCATAGTCTTCCGTGAGGATTTCTCTTACTCCTCCCACATCCGTGGCGATTACTGGCAGTGCGCATGCCATAGCTTCAAGCGCAACCAAAGGTAACCCCTCCCCCGACTTTGATGGCAGAACAAAAACGTCTGCGGTATTGTAGTAGATAGGTAACTCTTCATCGCTTACAAAACCTGCAAGCTTAAAATTCCCCTCAATCCCCAACTCGTGAATTCTCAACTTAACGCTTTCAGAATCAGGACCCTTCCCCACCACCAAGAACACTATGCGAGGGTTCTTTTTGAGGGCAATGTTTGCGCCTTCGATTAGGGTGTCAACGCCGTTCTTGTAAACAAGGCGCCTAACTGTCAAAACAACAACCGCATCCATTGGAATCCCAAGTTTTCGCCTCATTTCCTCGTGTTTTCCAGGCAGCGGTTTAAACTTTGCCAAGTCAACACCGTTATGGAGCACCACAACCTTCTTGGGTTTGGCTCCTAAACGTAAAACGTAGTTTTTGGTTGCGTTGCTTACAGCTATGATTTTGTCTGCGTCTTGGAGGTTTTGTTTTCCAACAGTTAGGTCGTTTAAGTTTTCAACTTCGTCGAAGAGGTTGTTGTATTCGATGAAGGTATTGTGTTGGGTTAGTACGAATGGTTTGGAATACATTTTGGCGAGTTTTCCTGCGATAAGCGAGGTTAAGTATGGATGTCCGTGGGCGTGGACTATTTTGCTTTGGTTTACAGCTTTGAGAAACGTTGGAAAACTGGTGACGGTTGGAATCGAGTATGGTATACCTAATCGAAAGCCCGTGTTGAGCGATTCATAACATTCAACAGCTACCCCGTCAACCATGTATTTTTGGGGTGTTCCAATCCTGTTAGTTACAACCATGGGCACAAAATTCTTTGTTCGCAACCGCTTGCTTTGCTCATTAACAACCTTCTCTATTCCGCCCACATGCGGCAGAAAGGTGTGTGTAACAATGCAGAGCTTTGTTTGAACCATGCTGCCCAACAGGCTAAATCCTCAATCGACATACTATTATAATCTTATGGTAAACTCATGACTAGCTCTACCACGGCTAGAACTGCAAGAAAACATTGTTTTTTATGGCTTTATACCTGCAGTCTTCACTGCGTGAGTATAGACGTTCGAGGATGCACCCGCAACTAAAGCGCCTATGGCATCGTTGGTGAGTGGAGGCAGGTCTTTTAGGATACCTGGTTTAGCTTGATCGAAGCGTACGAACTCAAACATGCCCTTTGAGCCACCAATGTAAGTGGCTATTGCTATGCCAATTAGTTCGTCAGCGACTAACCCTGGTCTGCCCAGAAACCGCTCTTTGGTTAACCCTGGAATCCTGCCGTTCTCTGCTTCTTCTTGGGCATGGAAAGCAGCCACTATGAGAGTTGAAACATTAACGTCATGGAGAATGTCAAGAAATTCTTCTTTCAGCATCTCTGCAGCTTTTTCCGAGGTTTCTACTCCTGGGTGGGGGACATATAATTCTAGGGCACTGTGGATTAGGCTTTGTAGCGTAATTCCCCTGCCTTCTAGGTAAGTTAGCAATGGAGGAGTTTGTGAGTTCATGCTCTTTAACCGCACTTTTAGAGGTGAAGTCTGTTTTAAGTGTTGTGTGGCAAGGTGTACCATAAAATTTATATGAAGAGGCTGGTTGGTTTATCCAACGGTTGAGCTGATAATTTGCTGAACATCAATAAAAAAAGCGTTATTCCAGCCAAAGTTTTACTGAAACGCAAATTATCTAAAAATTTGAGCAGAAAAATTGAGTCTTTGTGTTTGGATGTTTTCAGAATAAGTATCGCTTGTTTAAGTCAAATTCGCATTCACCAAAAACCTGCAACACATCAACTAAAAGGTTAAAGGTGAAATTTTGGAGGAAAAAACCGTATGAAAGTTGTTGTTTCATGGAGCGGCGGCAAAGACAGCTGTTTCGCATATTACCTTGCCACCCAGCAAGGTCACAAGGTAATTAACCTGTTCACTATGATGATGAGTGATACCAAATCAAACTTCCACTTGATACCCTCAGGCATCCTCGACGCACAAGCAGAATCCATCGGCATTCAGCTGATTAAGAAGACAACGTCTTCAGCGACATATGAGAAAGACTTCAAGTCAGTTCTGCTTGAGTGCAAGGCTAAGGGCGCTGAGGGATTAGTTACAGGCGACATCTATGAAGTCGTTGGGCATGAGGAAGGCTGGCTTGGACGAGTCTGCAAAGAAGTTGGCTTAATCCCCGTAAAACCGCTCTGGATGGGTGATACAACAAAGATTTACCTTGACTACCTCAAAACAGGGTTAAAAGCAACTGTAGTCCGAACCAAACTGAATCTGCTCGGTGTCGAATGGCTTGGTAGAACATTGGATGGAAAGTTCTATGACGACATCCTAAAACTCGGCAACGTTGACCCATGCGGTGAAGGCGGCGAATACCACACCGTCATAATCGACGGCCCAACATTCAAGAACAAGATTGAAATCCAAGAAACACAGAAATATACGCTTGACGGCGGCTTTGGATACTTAGAAATCAAGAAATTCAAAGTTGTGCCAAAGTAAGTGAAACCAAATGGATGTACTAATTGCGAATAACGAACTTAAAGCAAAGGCTTTCCTAGACGAGATTGAAAACAAAAAACCACTCTTCATATGTACCATAGCAACCACTGAAACAGGAAAAATCCCAGGGTTGTCCGCAGCTGGCGCAAACCCGGACTTTACCGATTTCACTCCACCTGCAGATGCCGAGTTGCTTTTACTTGGCAGATGCAAATCCATTCAAGGAGTGCCCATCACTCCCGACGGAATTCCGACACCTGGCTTGATTACCATGTCAGCGCTGCATTTAGCCGATATACCTGTGGTAGTTGTTAACGGCGGAGTGAAGGTTAAACCCCAGATTCCCTTCGTGGATTTAGGCGGTAACTCAGGACGCGATATTCGTTCAGGCAACTCTGTGGATAACGTTGAAGAAGTCATCGAACGCGCCAAGATTTTAGGTGAACAACTTGCCAAAGCTTCGGATTATTTAGTTATCGGCGAGAGCGTTCCAGGTGGAACAACTACTGCACTGGGTGTTTTGTCGGCTTTGGGCGTGAATGCGCAGGGTAAAGTCAGTAGCACCCTGCCAGAGAACCCCCATAGTTTGAAAGTGGAAGTGGTTGCGGCTGGTTTGAATGGCAGCAGGCGAAAAATTCGGCAGCTTAAAGCGTAATCCCATAAAAGCTGTATCCTGCGTTGGAGACCCCATGATGGCTGCGATGGCAGGATTAGTTATCGGTGGTGCAAAGCAGGGACCTGTTTTGATGGCTGGTGGCACCCAGATGACTGCAGTTTTAGCCGTTATCAATACCTTGAACCCTGAAGCGCTCTGCAACGTCGCCATTGGAACGACACGTTGGGTTGCAAAAGACGTAAAATCCGACATCTGCGGTATAGTTAAGCAGTTCTGTGACGTGCCCATTTTGGCGGCTGACCTAGATTTTGGTCCTTCAAAGTATCCGGGCTTGCGAATCTACGAAACTGGGCTGGTCAAAGAAGGCGTGGGTGCAGGCGGTGCATCAATTGCAGCGATGGCGAAGCTCGGCGGCGCAGTCACCAAGGATATACTTCTTAAGGAAATAGAGCGTAACTATGCTCTACTGATGAGTATAAAGTGATACGCGCTTGGTCGTTAAACAACTAAAAAATCTCCTATCTTTCTTAACCGTTTTTCCAGTTGTCATGGACAAAGATTTGCTTACGGATTGCGCCCAAAACATGTGGGTTTTTCCGTTAATCGGTGCGTTTCTTGGTTTGTTGGCTGGCGTTTTCGGTTGGGTGGCGCTGCAGTTTTTGCCCAGCATCGTTGTCGGAGCTTTGGCGTTGGCTCTGCTGCTTTGGATGACTGGTTTGCATCATACGGATGGTTTGTTGGATTTCGGCGATGGCATCATGGTGCATGGTTCACCTGAGCGTAAGGTTGAGGTTATGCATGACCAGTTAACAGGTGCAGGAGCTATCGGCTTGACCTTGATGACCTACATTGTAACGGCTTTCGCGTTTGAAGAGCTCGGCAGAAAAATGTTCATTGGGAATTTTGCTGTTCCCCTGATTTTTCCTGCTTTAATTGTGGTTGAGTTATGCGCGAAGTTGTCGATGGTTGTGGCTGCTTGGGCAGGCAAATCCGTCCATCAAGGCATGAACTCAGCCTTTCTAGAAGTCATGCAAGGCAAAAAAGGAAATCCCCGCTTGATCGTAGCACTGGCAATTTCTTTTGCGATTGCTCTGCCGCTGCTCAGTTGGGCAGGCATCTTCACCGTCTTGGCAGGTGTAATTACAGGTTTAGTGATGGTTGCGGTTGCACACAAACACTTTAACGGCGTTACTGGCGACGTTTTTGGAGCTACAAATGAGCTTTCGCGGATGGTTTGTGTAGTTGTTTTGTTGGCGGTGACTACATGGGTATAGTTGCGCTGGTTATGGCTGGCGGAAAGGGCACCCGCATGAAACTCGCCCAAGAAAAACCGCTGATTAAAGTCTGCAACAAACCAGTTATCGAATACGTACTCACTGCTTTAAAAAACACCAAGAAAATCGATTCAGTAATCGTCGCAACAACCAATTGTACACCTAAAACCGCAAAACTCATGCGCCAACTCGGCGTTCAAGTCATCGAAACCCCTGGCAAAGACTACGTTTCCGACATGGGCTACGTTGTCCAAACCCTCAAACTGGGCGTTTTCTTAGCCATCGCCGCTGATCTGCCATTGGTAAGGGGAGAAATGATAGATGCTGTTGTGGAACGATACGAACGCTGCGGCAAACCGGCTTTGACGGTGGCGGTTCCACTTGAAATCAAAGCGAAGTTGGGCATGTGCATCGAATATTCTTTCAAAGCCGAAGACAAAGACGTAGTTCCTGTTGGAATTAACGTTATCGATGGGCGCAAGCGGTATGGTGACGAATGGCTCGATCAAGACATCTACCTTATGAATATCGAAGAATTAGCCGTTAACATTAACACCTTGTCGGAGTTGCAACTAGCAGAACGGTTGTTATCTCAAAATAGGGTACTTTGACCTACTGTCAATAGGTTTCTGCAATGAATTCCTTGTAGAATCCAAAATGTTCGTCGTGAAGTTATTTTTGAGTTTTCTGTTGCTTGCTTTCCAAAACCTCGTTTAGCGTGGCTTTCATTTTTCGTGCATCCACATCAAGTATCGGAGATTCACAAATCATTGTCGGATGCAGCCCAAAATCTACAATCACTTCGGCAAGCATGCGGAAATCTGGTCCGTACCTTTCATTGTCGAGAGTGTGGTGGCGTTTTTCACCTTGACTAGAGAATTCAATGGCGGAGAAGTGACAATGCATGTTCCTGAGGGCTTCGGTGCCGAGTTTTTCCTCGACTTTTTCGGCAATGGCGCGGAAGTCCTCTATTTTTTTGAGCGCTCCAAGGTGCCTTGCGTGCAGGTGCCCCCAGTCAATGACGAGTTGAGTGCCTTCTATTTCTTGGCAGATCGTGAGAATTTCGTCGATGCTACCTACCTGGAATTTTCTACCCATAGTTTCTGGTCCAAGCTTCACTTTTAAGCCCAGAGCCTTCATTTCGACTCTGACTTCTTTTAGGGCAGTGATGCAGTTTTGAAAAGCAAAACTTTTTTCGACCAAGCCATAGAAGCCTGCGTGAAAAACAACGACGTACGCTCCCATCCAATCAGCGGCTATTGCGCAGGCGATTAAGCGTCGTTTGCTGGCTTCTACAACCTCTTTTTTGCCCGACAAATTAATGAAATAAGAACCGTGCATACTGAGTTTGACATCATTTTTGCGTGCTTCTTCGCCAAGTTTTTGGGCGTCTTCCTGCTTGATTTGAGGTTTTGGTCCCCAGCGAGAAGCTTGGTACTCGAAAGCATCCAGACCTTCCTCGTTCAGGAGTTTTGGAACGTCAGTTGTAGTTGCGCCCATTAATCTAAACATTGGCGGTACGCCTGCTGGACCAAAACGAGTACGCTCAGTCATGTTTCTAAACCCTTTCTACTTAAAAAGTAAGATCTATCCTAAATAAATTACAATTCCTTTTCATGTCGAGTTTATAACAAACTACTTATGGTTGGGACGGACGACCCAAAAAAGCGGACATAGACCGATACGACCAAAATTGCAATAGTTATCGTCAACAAAACATAGTCGCCTTTACGGAATTTAAGCAGATACAGGTTCGTGCGTTTTTTTGTGGCACCCCAAGCGCGAGACTCCATTGCCTCAGCTAACTCGAGGCTCCGGCGAATTGCGCTCACTATCAGCGGGATAAGTACGGGCACATAGTTTCTGATTCGTTTGAGCAAGTTCCCCTTCTCCAGTTCCAAACCTCGGGCTTTTTGGGCATCCATTATGGTTTGGGCTTCCTCAGCCAAAACAGGAACAAAACGCACAGCAGTCGTGAAAGCAAAGGCAAACTCATAGGGCACACGCGACTCCTCCAGCGCTAAGCCTAAATGGTCAGGCGAAGTGGTCAAGAAGAAAACCGAGAACGACTCAACTAGCACAACAAAACGCAAAGTCATTGCAGCTGCATTCTCTACATTGGGCATCGTTAAGTGGTATCCCGAAGTGAAATAGGTTGTTCCAACGTTAACGACAAAGATGAATATCGCCAAGAATGCCGCTCCACGCAGTGAACGTAGCCACTGTCTCTGAACACGAGCCAACAAAACAAACGGAATCTGCATAAAGAACAAAATCAGCAGTGGAATAATCTGGTAAAAAAGAATTGCCACCACAAAGATTCCGATGACGTAAACAAATTTTATCCTTGGGTCAAGGTTGTGAATTGGAGAAGAGACTTTTCTGAACCTTAAACCGTCAAATACACTCATTTCAGCGCTCTCTCCTTAGCTTTCAGGATAATTGCCTTGGCTTCGTAAATACCAATTACATCTTTGGGAAAACCCAGCGGCGCCAACTTTGCAAAAACTTGCGCTATCTGCGGAAGAACAATCGACGACAACTCGAGCAATGCTGGGTCGGTAAGGATCTCTTTTCCTTCGCCGTCTGCGACAATTTTGCCTTCCTTCATTAAGATTACTCGGGGGTTACATTCTGCCACAAACTCCACATCATGCGTAACGGTAACCACGGTTTTCTTCTGGGTCTGCATCTGAATGATAAACTGGCGAAGCTTCTCCTTCTGCTCGTGGTCTTGCCCGATGGTCGGTTCATCCAAAATCAAAGTTAACGGGTTCCAAGCCAAAACAGATGCCAATGCCACACGCTTCCGTTCGCCACCGCTTAGCAGAAAAGGCGAGGTTTTTCGGTACTGAGTCAAAGATAAAAGATTCAAAGCCCACGTGACACGGTCTTCGATGACTTCTGTTTTGAATCCGAAGTTCTTGAGTGCAAACGCGATTTCTTCTTCGACGGTTTCACTGAAGAGCTGGTGATCAGGGTTTTGGAAAACGAAGCCGACATTTCGGGCTAAAGCTGCAACACTCGATTTGGTGGTTTCTACGCCATCTATGAGGACTTTACCCTGTGAGGGTTTGAGGAGTCCGTTGAAATGTTTGACGAGAGTCGATTTTCCTGCGCCGTTCTGTCCCATTATGGCGACGAATTCGCCGTCCTCTATTTTTATTGAGACCCCTTTTAAAGCTTCAACCTTGTTGGGGTAAGAATAGCGGATGTCTTGTACTTCAATCATTGGAGCTTTATTGCCTCCAACAGTTGGTCAGCTAACTCCTCAGAAGACAGCGGCGTTTTGTCGGATAGGTTTAAACCCTCTTTTTTAAGGATCTGGTAGAGCAACGTTGCTTTGGGGATTCCAACTCCGATTAACCTAGTTTCTTCGCTGCTGAGGATTTGTCGTGGGTCGCCTTCAAAACGGATTTTGCCTTCATCCATGACGATAAGGTGGTTAGTATATTTTGCCGTTAAATCTAAACGGTGCTCAACAAGGATAACGGTGATTCCCTGTTCTTTGTTGAGTTTGTAGATTACTTCAAAAATTTTCTCGGCACTTAACGGGTCAAGAAAAGAGGTTGGTTCATCTAAAACTATGACTTCTGGTTCCATAGCCAGAACCGCTGCAATCGCCACCCGCTGCTGTTGACCGCCAGAGATTTCGTGGGGTGAACGTTCGCGGATGTCGTAGATGCCTGTTTGGTTTAGTGCCCAATCGACTTTTCTGCGCATTTCCTCTCGAGAAACGCCGACGTTTTCTAAGCCAAATGCAACATCTTTTTCTATTGATAATGCAAATAGCTGGTTTTCTGGGTTCTGAAACACTAAGCCAACGTGTTTTGCCATTTCGTAGGTGTGATGTTTGAGTGTGTCGATTCCAGCCACCGAGATTTCACCTTTCAATTCACCTTGATAGAAATGTGGCACGAGCCCATTGAAGGTTCGGCACAAAGTTGTTTTTCCACAGCCGCTTGGTCCTGTAATTAAAACAAACTCGCCTTTCTCCACCTTAATCGAAACATCACTAATCGATGGTTTCGATGCACCTGGATAGGTGTAGGTGAGGTTTTTTGTTTCAATTATAGCCATGTTTTTTGTGCCTGCTTACCTTAAGCGTTAGAGTTTGCTCATTTAAGCGTAACTACGCCTATTTGGCTATTTTCTGCTTGACAAGAACTAGGCATTGTTTGAGGGCTTGTTGGATTTCGCCCTTGCCGCTAACGCCTGAAGCCATCGCGTGACCTCCGCCGACCCCCCCCAAAAACTCGCCCAGCGGTGTAGCGATGTCTACTCCTAAATGCACGCCAGCCAACTCGTTGAATTGACGTGTACACCGTAGGCTCAACTCGACTTTCTCATTTTTTTTGCCAGCAACAGCCGCCATATGCGCCCCCAAGATCAACGAGGGCTTTTGCAGCGGGCGCCTGATAAGCACTCACATGCGAGAGCGCAATAATCCATCCTTCCACCTTCACGATTTTTGCTCTCTTGCAAGCCTTCAACTTCGCCACCCGCTCAGATGGGTCGATGGGTTGGGCAAACAGCGCCAACGTCGACTGAGCATCTATACCAGTTGTTACTAGCTTTGCAATAATTTCGAAAGTCGACGAATTAGCCAATGCAAAATGCCTCGTATCAAACGCAATGCCAACAAACAGCGCTTTTGCCTCGTTTAGGTTAGGCTCAACTTCTGCTTGGCCAAAGAGGCGATAGATTAATTCACAATTCGCTGCTGCCTTCTCGTCAACAATGCAGACTTTGCAGATTTGCATAGTTTCGGCACTAGGAGCGTGGTGGTCTATGATTATTTTTGGTGCAGGCGACTTTTTTATTACATCTGCTACTTCATCGAGTTGCTCTACGGTGTTCATGTCCAAGAGTACTATAATTTCTGCTGATTCAATGTTGGGTTTTAGGTTTACTGTTATGGGTAGGTGTTCAAATAGTTGTTTGGCTGGTTTGTTGACGCCCTGTGGACAACCTATCTCAACCACGACATCGGGTAAAAACCTCTTTAGCAAGCCCTGTAATGCGTAAGCTGAACAAATCGCGTCAGCGTCAGCGCTGCGGTGACAAAGCAGCAAAACAAAGGATGCTTTGGTTTCTTCTAAAACGCGGAGTAATTCTTTGAAGCTCATTTTATCTTTCTCAAAAAGTTTTCTGTAGCCTTATGCGCCTCATCCACTGCTTTCTTAACCAAAGCTTCAGCGTCGATACCTTTTGTTTGAGGAGCTAAAATAAGGTTGATTTCAACCGTGACGTTTACTGGTTTAGTTCCGTCGGCTTCTACGCTGATGTCTAAGCTGTCAATTTCTTTTTGTGGAACCATAGATAAAATGTATTTTCTAGCTGCACTCTCAGCAGTTTGGCATAAAAGTTCGATTTGCTCTGTGGTTAGCTCTGGAAATCCGAGCTCTACCACAAGCGTTCACCTTAAGATAGGGGTTGACCAGAGACGGGACTTAGGTCTTCCTGCAGTTTAGTTTGTGCTTCTTTAACTTGGCTGCGTATGCGTTCTTCTTGTCTTGCCATAACGGTGCTTCTGGTATCTAAAAGGGACTTGCGTTCTACGAGGTCTTCATTAATTTTTGCTTTCTCAGCTTTAACCAAAAGTGACCCGATTGCTTTGTAGACAATTACATCGTCTGCAGTTTTCTGTAGTTCAGCGATTGTTTGGTCAACTTCCGTTTTTTCCATTTCAACCTGCTGTTTCTGTGCTAAGATCGACTGTAACGTCTGTTGGAGTTGCTGGAGTCTAAGAAGTCTTTCTTGAACGTTAGGCGGTAATTTTGAAATTTCGTCACTCACGTTTTATTCCTTCCGTACCAGCAATAAGATAAGCTCTTAATTAAGCATTTCCAACAAAAAAAATCGATGCAAAACGCTATAAATGTGTTGGTGTTATTTTTTGGACCTAAATTTTTTCTTTGAAACCGTAAAACAAAAAGCCCGCAATAGACCCTTTAGTCATTCATCCAAAACCAAAGCCATGAAAGTAGGAAAATGAAACCAAAAACAAAAAGACTATTCATCGTTGCAATCGAAGTTCTCTTAATAGCTTTGAGCTTAACCATTGTTTTTTCAAATAACTCTGCCACGTATTCTATAAACGGCAATAGATTTTCCCGTGTTGCCTGCCTTGGCGACAGCATAACCAATATGACTGGGTACCCAGAGGAACTGCAAACGCTTCTTGGCAATCGTTCAGTTGTGGGTAACTTTGGAGTCAGTGGCGCCACGGTAAATTTGAACAGCAACAAACCATACTATTATGACTTCACTTACCGAGATGCACGAAACTTTCTCCCGACTATTGTTATCATAATGCTCGGAACCAACGACGCACGAACAGATAATTACCTGAAAATTAATAATTTCACGGCTAATTATGAGAGAATGGTAAACAGAACCCAAAGATGGAATACAACCCAGCAGATTTTTCTGGTCATTCCCCCTCCAATCTTTAATAATACTTTGGATTTAAACTCGACCAGTTATGCGGAAGGTGTTATTCCAAGGATAAAACAGGTTGCAATTGACTTAGGTTTACCAATCATAGATGTTTACACGCCGCTGGTGAACCATCCTGAGGATTTCTACGACGGCGTACATCCCAACAGCGAAGGAGTCCGTATAATAGTTGACACAATTTATCAAGCCATAACTTCAAACTCGAAAGATTCTTAACCTATTAGTTTTTTGAGGACAGGTATCCTTCGCATCAATAAAATCAACCCAAATGTAATGAAAAAAGTTAGTGTGGCAAGCAAGGGAATCTCAACGATTGGGTTTAGGT
Organism: Candidatus Bathyarchaeota archaeon; assembly: GCA_963818655.1. GTDB lineage: Archaea > Thermoproteota > Bathyarchaeia > Bathyarchaeales > Bathycorpusculaceae > Bathycorpusculum. The sequence continues at coordinate 106,027 of CAWFTD010000001.1, read as the reverse complement.
TTGTGAAGCTAATTTTGAATCCCAGCAATCCTCTTTCGAAAGTCTCCAAGATTATTACATGGAATAAGAAAATGGGCAGGGTATTGTTGCTTATGGCTTGGACAACGCGGCGGGCTGCAGCGTTGTTTGATCCGGGCCAATCGGGCTTAAATTTCAGTAGAATCAAGAATAAAGCAGCTGATCCCACGATAACGTTCAATGTTAGGTAACCCAAGAAATAGTTGTTTTCCCCTAAGCTGCTTAAGGGATATGTCATCAGCCAAACGGCGAAGATTGTGCCGATAAAACTTGCGATTAACAGTCCGTGGAGTATAAGGGGTCGCAGGATGACTTTCTGCAGGTAATTACCCATTACGAAGTAGCCGATGAAACCGCCGATGATGAAGACTCCGGCATTTAAGGTGTAACCCAGACCCAATTGAATTAGAGGTATGATGGCTATGCCTGTGAACCAAATTGAGATTAGGTAGCGGGTAATTCGTGGATTTCCATTAGAAAGGAAGACTCTCAGAATGGGAGTAATCAGATATAGTCCGACAATGAGATAGATAAACCAGAAGTGGTACCAAGGGCCTGTAAACAAATCCTTCACTATGCCTTGCATAACATTGCTTAACGTGACTGGTACGTTGTTGACGTAGAAACCCCATGCAAGATAAACCATGCTCCAGAACCCAAACGCCAAACCAATACGGGTCAACCGTTTCCTTAGAAAGACGCGGATGGGTTCGCCGAGTTTGGCAGGTTGGAGCAGCAATGCCCCGCTTAACATGACAAACAGTGGAACACACGAGAGGGCTAAGCTTTTGTAGACAAGGGCGGTCCACCAGTAGGGCATTGGCACAGATGAAGCCTCTAAAGCTTCGTTAGAAGCATGTAGCAGCACTACCAAGCCGATAGCTATGGTGCGGATAAGGTCGACTGGAATACCAATTTTCTTATTTGACTCCAAACCGTTCTGTTCCAATCGAAAGCGCCCTTGAATCTGTCGTTGAATATTTGCCGTAGGCACAGCTTATAAAACTGTTTGTTTTCAGTCAGGAAAAATATGTAAAGACTTTTGGAACATCAAAGCTATCTTGATTTTGTGAGGTATTTTTAAGTAATTAAAGCAATAACAAAACAGGTAGGGCGAAGAGAAATGGAACGGGAACGCGCGAAAGTTACAAAAGAAGAGCTGCAAGAAAAAGATACACGTTTTCTAGCAGTTTATGTCGAAGCCCAAAACTCTGTAATGATAATGCTGAGTGAGCGGGAAGATAAGCTTGGAACCTTAGCTATCGCTGTTCCTAAACCCAAGGACTTAATGGGTTCTGTTACTTCGTCAGTTCTTTTGGGTGATAAGAACGTGATTACCGCGCGGATGTTTGCGGAGTTTGTAGCGGCTAAGAAGGGTAAAATCGCCATGGTTTCAGTTTACCTTGAGAAGGTGGGGGAGATGCAGGCACAGGCTTTCTTTATGCACTTAATCGAGAAAATCATCAAGGGTGAAAGTCAAAAAGAACCTACGGCAATCTAGCTTTCCAAAACAAGTGACGCCTGCAATGATTCGTAACCTAATAAAAACAGATTTACAAGCAATCTTTACGGTGGTAAACAATGCTTCCGTCGTTTACAAGGGCAAGATTCCATCAGACCGATGGAAAGAACCCTACATGCCCGTAGAGGAGTTGAAAAAGGAAATTCGAAGCGGTGTCCAATTCTACGGGTACTTTGAAAAAGATACGTTAATTGCAGTGATGGGAATCCAACCCTTCGGTGATGTCACTTTAATCAGGCATGCATATACCTTGATGAGCCACCAGCGGAAAGGAGTTGGAGAAAGACTTCTAAACCACCTGCTCAACTTAGCAACAACCGACATAATACTGGTTGGCACATGGGAGACAGCGCCATGGGCAATCAAATTCTACGAAAAACATGGGTTTAAACTGCATTCAAGGGAGGAAACAAATAAGCTTCTTAAGAAGTACTGGAACATTCCAAAGCGGCAAATTGAAACGTCAATAGTACTTGAATTTAAAAGGAACCCCCAATGAAAACCCTTCTCTTAAAAGTTAACGCGGAAAAACCCGACGCTGAAAAAATCCAAATTGCAGCAGAAATTATTCGGAAGGGTGGCTTGGTGGCGTTTCCTACGGAGACAGTTTATGGTTTAGGAGCTGATGCACTTAACCCAGAGGCAGTTTTGGCGCTTTTTGAAGCCAAGAAGCGCCCGCTGGATAATCCGCCAATCGTTCATGTTGCGGATCAAAAGGAGGTCTATCGGCTAGTTTTGGAAGTGCCACCTAAAGCCAAGGTATTAATGGATAAGTTTTGGCCTGGACCATTAACCCTGATTTTTAAGCACTCAAGCATTGTTCCGAAGGAGACAGTTGCTGGTTTAGACACAATTGCAATTCGGATTCCAAAGCATAAAATAGCCTTAGAGTTAATCAGGCAAAGCCACTGCCCCATCGCTGCTCCAAGCGCAAACCTTGCAGGAAAACCCAGCCCAACCATCGCCCAACATGTTTACGAAGACCTAGAAGGACAAATCGACGCAATCATAGACGGCGGAGCCACAAATATCGGCGTAGAATCCACAGTCGTGGACCTAAGCGTTGAACCACCTATACTGCTTCGCCCGGGCGGAACACCCTTCGAAGCCCTGAAAAAGGCTCTTGTTGACCTTAAGCTCCATCCGTTCGTAGAAGCGGAGCAGGAACTGTCGCTAAAGCAGATTCGCTCACCAGGAATGAAGCATAAACACTACGCGCCCAAAGCAGAAGTTATCTTAGTTGAGGGAAAAATACCAGCCGTCTCCGCGAAAATCAAAACGTTATCCGAATCCTACAAAGCAGAAGGCAAAAAAGTCGGTATCTTAGCCACTGACGAAACTCAAACCAACTATCGAGCAGATGTGGTTAAATCGCTTGGCAGTCGGTCCAACTTGGCAACCATCGCCCAAAACCTTTTTCGCTTGCTGAGGGAAGTTGACGCTGAAAACGTCGATGTCATAATCGCCGAGGGTGTTTCTTCAGAGGGGTTGGGTTTGGCTGTGATGAATAGGCTTCGGAAAGCTTCGGCTTACCACATAATAAAAGCGTAAGTTTGGGTTCGATATGTTTTTTACGTTAAATCGCTAATGCTAAAGTGGGACCGTTTTGGTGAAACTCAAAGGATTCCAAAAATTAACGCTGACAGACGACGCCCAGCAAACCTGGTTTGGCGCCCTAAAGATTGGCAAACCTAAAACGACGCAAGTGCCTCTGAAGCAAGCTCTTAACCGTGTTTTAACAGAAGACCTCTTTGCCCAAGAATCTTTGCCCCGCTTCGACAAGTCTGCCATGGATGGCTACGCTGTGAAGTCTGCTGATTTGGCGGGTGCTTCGCAGTCTAAGCCTATGATTCTACAGTTAACTCAGTCTGAAGTTGTGGAGTTTAAGCAGGCTAAGCAGGTTTGGACAGGAAACCCCATACCCAAAGGCACAGATGCAGTTGTCATGCTCGAAAACACCGAAAAACACGACGAATATGTGGACGTATGGAACCAGCTTGCGCCGGGAACTAACGTTTCTAAGGTTGGTGAAGACCTCAAACAGGGTGACCCTGTGGTTAAAGCTGGCACACGCTTAAACCCCTACCATTTAGGCTTAGCCGCTGCATTAGGCTTTTTGCAGCTGAAAGTTGCAGAGAAACCTAAAATCGCCATCATAGCCACAGGTAACGAAATAGCTGAAGTCGGCGCAGAACGTGCAAGTAATCAAATTTACGATTCAAACAAAACCATGGTCGGAGCCATGTGCCAAGAACTCGGCGCAGAAACAAGCGACCTTGGTATCGCCAAAGACAACACAGAAGAAATCGCAGAAAAAATCCGAAACGCCCTAAAAACCCACGACGCTATAATCACTACTGGCGGAACCAGCGTTGGCGGTTTAGATTTGGTGCCTGACGCCGTTAACAAGCTTGGAAAACCAGGCGTCATCGTCCACGGCGTTGCGCTGCGTCCAGCGATGCCTACTGCCGTTGGCATTTTGGAGGGCAAACCAGTCTTGATTTTGTCGGGCAATCCCGTTGCTGCGGTGATTGGGTTTGAAGTTTTCGGCAGACCCCTCATTTGCAAGATGCTTGGCCTAAGCAAACCGGAGCCAAGACCCATCGTTAAAGCAGTTTTGGCACGAAGAGTCACGAGTGCTTTGGGAAGAAAAACCTACGTCCGCGTTCGAGTTATTGAGAAAGATGGAGACCTATTTGCTGAACCAGTAAGCGCGAAAGGTTCAGGCTCCATTTCAACCATGACACTAAGTAATGGATACGTCGTTGTCCCAGAAAACCGCGAAGGCATCGGTGAAGGCGAAACAGTCATTGTACAAATGTTCGGCGTCGTGGAGGTTGCATAGGCATGTTTAGGAAACTGTTAACGTTTGAGGAAGCAAAAAAGAAAATCGATGAACACTTTAAACCCGTTTTTCTGGGTGAAGAAGAAGCAGTTCTGCTGGAAGCTTACAACCGCGTACTTAACGAAGACGTTGTTTCAACGTTAGATATTCCGCCGTTTAACCGCTCCACAGTCGATGGCTACGCAGTGAAAGCTGAGGACACATTTGGAGGCGACGAAAACGAACCTGCTAAATTGAAAGTTTCGGGTTCCGTAAACATCGGCGAAACGTCAAACGTCAAAGTGGCGAAGGGCGATGCGGTTGAAATAGTTACTGGCGCCCCAATTCCGGAGGGTGCAGACGCAGTTGTGATGGTTGAGGATACTGAGCGTGAAGATGATAGGCTAAATGTTTTTGCTGCAGTTACCGAAGGCGAAAACGTGATGAAAAAAGGCTCTGACCTAAAGAAGGGTGCAGTAGTGCTCAAGAAAGGGCAAATTTTAGGATCCAGCGAAATCGGGGTATTGGCAGCTTTGGGTTTAACTAAAGTTAAAGTCCTTAAAATCCCCATGGTCGCTGTCATTTCAACTGGTGCAGAAGTCACCGAGCCCGGTAAGCCTTTGCTTCCAGGAAAAATCTATGACATCAACGCTTACAGCATCAGCACAGCAGTCATCGAAAGCGGCGGAAAACCCATCTACTTCGGCACAATCCCCGATGACAAAACCGCCTTAGCAAAAGTGATACAAACGGCAGTTGTTTCTGCGGACATGGTTATCACTTCGGGCGGTGTCTCAGTTGGTCCACACGACTACACACCCCAGATCGTGGATTCGCTGGGTAAACCCGGAATCGTTGTTTATGGAATAGCTGTAAAACCTGGAAAACCCACAACTGTTGGATACATTGGCGACAAACCCGTGTTTTCGTTACCTGGTCACCCAACGTCAGCCTTGTTAATCTTCTATTTGCTTGCAAGACCCTTGATTCAACGTTTGGCGGGTAGACCAGCAAGCGGCATGAAGATTGTTAGGGCGTTTGCTGGTTCACGGATGTTTAGTGCTAAAGGCAGGCGAACCTTCGTGATGGTGCGTTTAGAGTTTGATAAGGATTGTCGCCTAATCGCCGAACCCGTCGAATCCGGAGCTTCAGGCGCAATCACCACATTAGCAAACGCAGATGGGTTTGTTGAAATTGCTGAAAATGAACAGTTTGTTGATTTAAACCAAGAAGTAGCAGTCATGCTTTTCCGTGGTTTAGCTACGAAAACTTAGTCTTTTCGTTTCAGCAATAAGTATATGGTAAAGACCCAAGTGAGAATAGCATAACCAAACATACTTAAAGCAACTAATATGTTGCTGAAGCCTGCTGAAACTAATGTTATAAGTGTAAAAGCCGTGATGGTTATGAATAGGCCAGCAACTAACCATGGCGCCCAAGCCCGTTTTGTGAAGAGGCTGTAAGCTGTTATAAGGCTAAGGATTCCTAAAAAGCCAACATGTGGTGGATAACTAGTTAGAGGCAGAAACGCGAGCAGGATTATGCCTGTGACTGCGTAGAAGGCTAATGAAGTAAGTTGGAAGGGTTTCTGGGTTTTTAGTTTAGTTGATAGGGACACAGTTGTTCGCCTTTACCTAATGCAGTATGGGTTTAATTAATAAATTTAATGTATTTGGATGTAAATAGCAACAGAAAAACTTGAATTAGCAATGAGCACCCGTAGAACTCTGCACTTACCCTTACCATCTGTAGTTGACAGAAATAGTTGGATTTTTAGGATTCGAGAGTTGGCATAATTCTGTGATCAGCTCATTTAGTGTCTCTTAATTAAGCCATAGCAAAACAATCATTCCAAAAGAACCAAAAAGGAGCGGAAAACCATGTTACAGAACATCATCACTAATCTATGGTCTTTGATTGTTCTTGATAAAAAAGCTTGTAAGACACTAAAATGCTCATAAACCGATTTCCAGTAAAAATAAGAGAAATCCTCTGTCTCAAGCTTACAGCGTCACCGGATGTACTTGATACTTAACAGTCGAATTGCATCTCTGAAACCTCGTCTTGAAACAAAATTGCTCGGATAAAGACAAATAGAAGAAGAAGATTTGCTTTTTCCAACTTTTCCAACCCGTACCGATCCTTCTGCGACTTTTCCGACTCAACCTGCAATGCCAATCCAAGCCCTAAAATGCAAAAAAGCAACCCAAAACAAGCTTATCCAAAATGCAACTGCAACTCTTCTTCTTCTATCACACAACAAAAATTCTCAAATAGCCCTTCAAATTCAATGCTCAATAAGTCCTCCACATCTTTTGCTCTAAATTCTCTATTTTCAACTTTCCTCAATTTTCAAGAATACCCCAGAAGTAATCATATTGGTTAAACCATTTCAAAGAAAAAATTTAATTATGCACATCTCTCGGATCCAAATATGATTTCGCAGCGGTGGCGATTAGAGCTTGGATTCTTATATTTACATGCACATAATTAATTTTGAGGGCTATATGTGATCAAAGCGTCTGAATTGGCGGTTGTCTTCACGATTGGGCACTCTACGAGAACTCTGGAGGAATTTTTGCAGCTGCTCGAGATCTACGGCATAACTTTGCTTGTAGACGTGCGAACGGTTCCACGTTCGCGGCATAATCCGCAGTTCAACAAAGAAACCCTCCCAATCAGCCTTAAACACTACGGCTTAAGGTACATACACATGCCAGAAATCGGCGGTTTACGTCACCCCAAACACGAATCTGTCAACTTAGCATGGAAAAACAGCGGTTTCCGAGGCTATGCTGACTATATGCAAACTCAAGAGTTCACCGACAGCCTCCTAAAAATTGTGGCGTTGTCTAGGGAGAATCGGTTGGCTTTGATGTGTGCGGAAGCTTTGCCTTGGCGCTGCCACCGTAGTCTCATCTCTGACGCTCTCGTGGTACGTCACGTAAAAGTTGAGCATATCATTGGTAAAGACAGCATATTCAACCATGAATTAAATGAAATGGCAAATGTGGAAGGAACAAAAATTACTTATCCGCTGTTTACTAAAGAGACACCACAAAGAACTCTGGGAGATTTCGGCACTGTCTGATTTTGTATAGTTTAATGTTTTTGTAGTTTTGCTATGAAAAAGCCGTTACATTGGTGAATATGCGGATACAATCGCTGGCATTTGGTTAATCCTTTGAGTCCAGGCATGCCTATCTTGGGCTCGATGTCCATAAGGGTGAATTCTGGGTGTTCTTTTAGGAACCGCTCAATTATGCCTTCGTTCTCTTCGAGGGTTATGCTGCAGGTTGAGTAGGCTAAGACGCCGCCTTCGGTGACTTTTTCGGCACAGTTGTTAATCATTTGCCACTGGAGCATAGACATGTTTCTGATTGAGTTGGAACTTAGGCGCCATTTGGCTGAGGGTTGCTTGGCAAACACTCCTGTGCTGGTGCATGGTGGGTCTAAAATCACCAAGTCTGCTTCTCCCACTAAAGGCACAGATATTGAAACATCTGCAACTAGAGGTTCAGCGTTTTTGGTTTCCATGCGAGCAGCTTCTTTTTTCCATGTTTTCATGCGTTTTAATGAGAAATCCACGGAGGTAATTGAGCCTTGATTCTCCATGAGTTGCGCTATAAAGGTGGTTTTGGCCCCTGGTGCAGCACAAACATCGAACACTATATTGCCGGGTTTTGGGTTTGCGGCTTGGGTTGCAAAGCAGCTAGCTTTGTCTTGAATGTAGAATAAGCCTTCTGCGTAGCTCGGTAAGGCGTTTAGAGGTTTTTTGGATGATAAGACTTTGTAGGTATAGTTGAGAGATACCGATTTTTCTAGTTCGACGCCTTCTGCTTTAAGCTTTTGCAAAGTTGCCTCTTCAGGTGCCGCTAGGGTGTTAATTCGCAGGTAGTTGGGCGGCGACTTCATGCTGCCATTCAAAAATGCAATTGCCTCCGCCAACCCAAAGAGCTTAGAACAATACTCAACGAACCATAAGGGATGGAAAGTTTCCAAACTAACCTTTTCCGGGTCGCTTGCGGCGTCCATGATTGGCGCCAATTTTTTAGTGAGTAAAAAACCCAAAACTGGTTCGATTTCCCGCATGGTTTGCCAACCTAATATGGCTCTGCCCATGCTTGCGACGTTTTCGGCTTCTTTGAGGTTGACTTTCCCCCAGTTCTTTATAACACGGGTCTGGTAAACGTACAAACGCAGAAAAGCCTGGATGCCCATAGTGTACTCGCCGACATTTTTGGGCGCAGCCACCACGTTTATGAATTTGTCGATCAGGTTTTTTCGGCGTTCTGTCTCCACGACTAATCCATAAGCGAAACGAATGGCGCTTGGGTCTTTGACACCCAGCTGTTTCACCGTTTTCATCAAGGCTGAGCGCTCATTGAGTCGGCGCATTTCTATCCAGCTGAGAGTCTCTATGGCAACAGTCCAAGCGTCACGTAACAAAGTCAATTCACAGCTAAGAAAAACACAGTGAACCTAATAAGAATTCAAAACCTGCAGTCGTGTTGAAGCATTGTAACAACCACATATACTTATGAACAGTTTAGCGACTGCCACGATTATTTTGCAAGCAGGTCTAAAATAATGTGTCATAGAGTTATCCGCACACACCAGCTTAAGCATCTTTTGCTTTGTCTTAAATGCAGAAGTGGAAAAATGAGCCAAATCATCAAGCGCAAGAGCACACCCAGCACCAGAGCGGGGCAGTATATGTGTGCTGAATGCGGAAAAATATTTGACACCAAAAAAGAGTTGGAAAACCACCAACGAAATAAGCATGACCCGCACCTGAATGCAAAGCAAGGAGAATCCATCGGAAATAATATGCCTTAGCAAAATTTGCATGGTTCACCACACTTTTTTGATGCATAACCTATTGATAAATTTACGGGTTTTTAGTCACTAAGCATTTTAGTCTCCACGTGCCCTTAAGAAGCAAGGTTAACAGGGGATGGCGCGTACTCTCTTAGATTACTGCATCAGCGAACAAACTAAACCAACCGTCAAGGAGGAGGCTAAAACGCGAACTCCAACCGCACCCAGCCAATTCCAGGAAACTGTAGCAGTCAAGCAAAAGAAAAGGGGACAACGCCAGCTATATCCACCTGTGTGTCCTGAAAACCTGCCACCATCATACTTTGTATCTGCCTCCTACGACGGACGGCAAAAAAAAGCAGTAATCAAACTATACGAGCCCGAATCAGGCAGAATCTACTTCTGGTACGACAACACAGACCACAAACCATACTGCTTAACCAACCTGAAACCCTACGAACTCAACAAAATTGATCGTTTAACACGCCATGAAGGCTATGACAGCCTCGAAGTCACCGAAAGATACGACCCTCTGCAAAATCAACACATTAAAGTGACCAAGATAATTGCCAAAGACCCGTTGGCAATCGGCGGCAGACCACAAGGAACCATCCGAGACATTGTACCCGAAGATTACCCGAGTGTCTGCGAAACCCACATTGAGCCTTCGGACATCAAGATTTGGGAATCCAAAATCAAGTATTACCAATCGTACATCTATGATAAGCAGCTTCAGCCAGGCATGATTTACGAAGTAAAAGACGGCAATTTGGTGCCTAAAGTACTTGAGGAAGCAACCGAGAACCTCAATAAAATCAGAAGCCTGTTCAAGGAATGCTCTGAGGAGGAGCGCGAGTACGCGGAAATGTGGGCTAAGCTTCTGGAGTACCCGGCGCCGAAGTTCCGCCGCGCAGCTCGTAGATATCGAAGTTTACTCACCCCTATCAACAAGGATGCCTGACGCACGCGAAGGAGCCTGTCCAGTAATCGCCTGTTCAGTTTATAGTTCAGACGGCGAAAAAAGAGTACTCGTCCTTAAACGCGAGGGCGTGCGGGAGGGCAACGTGCATTTAGCCGCAGACATCGAAGTTGAGTACTGCGAAACCGAAGAGAATCTGCTCAAAAAAGTCTTCGATGTACTCTGCGATTACCCCTTCATTTTAACTTTCAACGGCGACGACTTTGACCTACGGTATTTGGCTCATAGAGCCGCAAACCTTGGTTTCAACAAACGTGATGTTCCCATAGAAATCGGCAAACGCACCTGTAGCCTCAGGTACGGCATCCACATCGACCTATACAAGTTCTTCTTCAACCGCAGCATCCAAATCTACGCTTACGGCGGACGTTACAAGGACGTCAGCCTCGGCGACGTCGGCAACGCACTTTTGGGCGTAGAAAAAATTCACTTAGAAAAAACCTTCGGCAACCTCTCCTACAGTGAACTCGCAACCTACTGCCTGCGCGACTCGGAAATCACCTATAAACTGACGAGTTTTGAAGACGACAACGCTATGAAACTCATCCTGGTCCTTGCCCGCATCAGCAGCATGCCAATGGAAGACGTAAGCCGCCAGGGTGTTAGCCGGTGGATACGAAACTTCATGCACCGCGAACATCGAAAACGTGGCATGCTCATCCCAAACGGCGAAGACATATTAACCAAGAAGGGTAAAACCACCTCAACCGCAGTAATTAAGGGCAAAAAATACAAGGGCGCCATTGTCGTCGAGCCAACCCCCGGTGTGCATTTTAATGTTGCTGTGATGGACTTTCCCAGCCTGTACCCCTCAATTATCAAGGTCTGGAACTTGGGCTACCAATCCATCTGTTGCGAGCATCCCGGTTGCAAAGGACACATGATACCTGACACTCCCCATTGGTCTTGCATTGAGAAACGTGCCCTCGAAAGCCTATTAATCGGTTCGCTGCGGGATTTGCGTGTGCGTTGGTATAAGAGCCGAGCAAAAGACAAGTCGCTACCGCCTGAACTGCGGAGCTGGTACAACATTACTCAAGGAGCGCTGAAAGTCATTTTAAATGCGAGCTACGGAGTTTTTGGCGCGGACAGCTTCGACCTCTACTGCCCGCCAGTCGCGGAAGCCACAGCTGCCATTGGTCGCTACAGCATCACCCAAATCCTCAAGCATGCCGAATCCGTGGGGATCCAGGTGCTCTACGGCGACACCGACAGCTTATTTCTCAAGAACCCAACCAAAGAACAAATTGAAGATGTAGTTCACTACACCGAGCACGAGTTGGGTATGGGTATTGACGTGGACAAAGTGTACCGTTACGCCGTTTTTAGTTCACGCAAAAAGAACTACCTCGGTGTCCTCGAAGACGGCACTGTTGACGTCAAGGGGTTAACAGGCAAGAAAAAACACATACCAATTTTCATCAAAGACGCTTTTAACCAAATGAAGGAGCGGCTGGCAAAGGTTAAGAACCCAGAGGATTTCGAGAAAGCCAGAAAGGACATCGCTGCCATCGTCCGCGAACGCTACAACGTCCTCAAACGGCGGGAATGGGGCGAGATGAGCGACCTTGCATTCCACGTAGTGCTGGGAGATGAACTTTCAAGTTACACAAAAACAACGCCGCAACACGTTAAAGCTGCCAGGATTCTTGAAAAAAGCGGCAAAGAGTTACGAGCGGGAGACCTGATTAGTTTTGTTAAAGTTATCAAGTCATCGTCTCGCGGTAGTTCTTCGGATGATCCTAATGTAAACGCTGGTGTTAAGCCTGTTGAATTAACATCCAGAAACGAAGTCGACGTTGAGAAATACATTGCTTACCTGCACAGCACCTTTGATCAGGTTTTGGATGCGTTGGGCTTAAACTTCGATGAAATAATCGGGCTAACTAGACTTGAAAGTTTCCTTGGAGTTTAATGTATTATAAAAGCTGGACTATTGCACCTAACAATGTGAAGAGGGCAACTATACTGGCGATTATTATGACTACTTTGCGTTCGGTTAAGGGGCGGTGATAAGTTATAACGGTGACTAAGCTTTTTCTTGCGTCGGAGCTGAGTTTTGTGCCGTCGAACTTTACTCCTGCGCGTTTGCGGGTGAAAAATACGGCAAGCAGTATGATTACTGAGTTAAAGATGTAGGGTAATAGGGATAATAGCAAGGCAACTTTTAGGTCGGAGATCACGGCGAACGATGCTATTGTTATGCCGATTGCAAATGAGCCTGCGTTGCCCACAAAAATTTTACCTCGCAGGTTAAAGTAAGCTAGAATTAGCCAGAAGAACAAGGGTCCAACAATGAGAATGTAGGAGGGTGAAAACGCCATCAACCCCAAGATTACAATGGCTGGACAAACGGTTTCAAGCCCATTTAAACCGCCGAGCTGGTTAACAGTGTTTGTGACAATCATAACGATAAGGGGGACAATGAGAAAGACGTAGTAGGCGCCAAAATGCAAGGTTCCCAAAAAAGGAATAGCTATAGAAGTTCTGATTGCACCAATCTGTAAGCCTTCAAACACGTAGTACATCAATGGTAATGCTGCAATAATGGGCATGAAGGCTTTGTAGCGCCATTTCAAATCCATAAAGTCATCAAGGAGCCCCATGAAGCCCCCGAACAGTATACAAACTGCAAGTGTCAAAGCTGCCGATACGCCGTTCATCGAGGTGTCTAGACCTAAAGTGAAAACTCTATTCAAGAAGTAAATCGAGAAAAGATAAACGGTGGTGGTTAGGACGAAAAGAACTCCTAAACCGTTGGGGATTAAAGGTCGACCAACTTTGTGCTGATCGGGAACCTTTGGAAACACTGCTCCGCTTCCTTACGCTTAGGGGGTTATGCCGTGGTCGGCGTTGTATTTTGCCCAGTCTATGCTATAGACTGCAACTATGGGAACTAATCCGCCGTACTGGGTAGGGGAGGTGTTTAATCCAGCGAAGAACGCCTCTTTGAAGTATGTGGGCTGCGTAGTTGTTTGATCCGGTGTAACAGTGATTTGGTTATTTGTTGCCTGTGTTATTGAGTTACAGTATTGCACTTCTGCGTAGTTCATCAGTTCGAAGACGGTACAGTTTAAGCCTTGGTCGTTCCATTGCCACTGGTTAGTTTGCGAATTAGTTGCACCAAATGTTGTTTCGTTGGTCCATGCAGTTGCAGGGTCCATGAAGCCTTGGTCTATTAGTCTTTGTTTGTCTGTCCCTGAAATTCTTGCCATCCAAGACCATTTTCCTTCATCGCCATATCCAGCGGGGTATGCAATGTAACTTGAAGATCCGCTGCTAGATTGGGATATTCCTAGGACTAAGAAGACGGCGATGTACTTTGTGTGTTCTTGGCCATAACTATTGAGCATTTTCATCGACTCGTTCTGGTTACCCATGAATATGAAACCTACGTTTGCTATCTGCGTACTGTTTGTTGTAGTGTTGTCTGCTAAGCTGGTTACGTTTCCAATGTCAGCTAACCAGTTTCCATAGTCCCACCACATTACAACAGCATCGGTTGAGTGAACGTTGTTCTTCATCCAACCTAATGCGTCAAGCCATGCAGTTACTGGTTGAGAGAGACCTGCCCCTCCAACTGGAAGACTTGAACCGCTGATTGCTGTGGGTGTATATGCTTGGGATATTGCCCTTGGCATGCCACCAGTCTGAGGTGAAAACGCTAAGCTTGACACAAGAAGCATGAATATTACAAGGATGGCAATGCCGCTGTATTCTTTGCTTACTCTGGGCATTCTTCGTTTTGATTTAACGATAGTTTTAGGTGCTTCCCTTAGTAGGGTAACGAATGGCTTCAGCATAGTGATTATTCCTATGCCCGCTATTATGGCGAATGCTGGAGCAAAGAGTACAAGTAGACGTATCATTGAAGCGGCGAAGTAGAGTGAAGTTACTGCAAAGAGTAGCAGGAAGATGTTCCGGTTAGTTGGGTTCTTTAACACAAAGTATAAGCCTATAAAGAAGAATAGCAGGCTGACTCCGACTTCAAGGTAAAGATGTCCCCATGCTGCAATTCTTTGTTCTGCCACTGAATCGATGAGTGGGGAACCAGCCCTAATAAAAGGATCTAAAACGGTGACGAATTTACCTGTAATTCCACCGATTAGTCCAGTTACTCCTAGAGCAACAAAACCACTAATTATAGCTACCAAAGTGGCAATCATTAGTGTGAGTTTGGTTCTTGCCGATATGTTGTTTCGCAGGATCTCTGCAACCACAAGCACGATAAACACTGCTGCTACTGGGAGAACTGCGCCTGAGGTTACGTAGCCTAATGAAATGTAGGGAACTTTTGTTCCAATAAACAACGCTAAGCCGAAAGTTAGGCTGTAGTTAATCAGCATTCTTGGGGTATACCTTTTCAGTAAGACTAAAATGAAGACGAACAAGACTGCTAACGCAATTAAGTAGTAAGCCGCTCCCCAACCTGCGATGAAATAAGCCAGTGCAGCACCCGCGCCCAAAGAGTAAAGTAACGATGCGCGTAGTGACCTATTGCTGTCAACCGACCTTAAGAACAGAAAGATAAACAGAACTAGCCCAAGTACACCAGGAACTTCTGTATCGAAGAAACCAAGAGAGCTTCTCTGTAAGTACGATGGTGCTAACGCTAGGAATAGCGCTGAGAATAAACCAACGGCTTTTCCACCCATGTCTTTGCCCACAAGATATAGTATTGTGCATGAGATCACAGCTACAATGGCTGGGAATATCGAGCAGAAGGTCATTAAATCAATTTTTGCGCCGAACAACGATATAATTTGGAATACTGCAGCGGCTGTCATTGGCAAAGCAGGCAACGCGGTGGACATGTCTAGTCCGTCTGGGAACCACTTCTGAGTGTTAATCCAGTGAGTTGGCCAGTAGGGTGAGAATAAACCGTTTTGCACCATATGTTGGGTAATACTGAACTGGTAGTATGGATCAAACTCGTTTAACAGAGCTGTTCCCTGAGTGAGATTTTCCCAACGTAATGGTAGAATACGGACTGTGAATGCAACAAAGAGGATCGTTACTAATGCTGCAAACGCAATGATTGAACCGTGACTTACCTGAATTCTTAGCCTGCTAAAAATTGATAAGCCGTTACCGAGTCGTTCCCTAATTCCTTCGCCCACTTTAAGCCATCTCTTCCAAAGGTATATTGCGATTGTACTATTTTACAACATTGGCGATTTATTTATGGCTTTCCAAAACCCCAAATAAATGGACTCAAACATCTGATGCATTTGGTATCATGCATTTTAATCTTATTACCATCCATAACAGCTTATAACAACCCAAAAATTAACTCAATATCTTTAAAAAAGAACGCATATCAGAATGAGACAGATCTCTAAAAAGTTCAAATTATGCAATTCCATGCAACTGTAGACAAAAATGTAAAAAATCCCACTAAAGACGAGTCAATGGAAGTTGCTGATTTGTTCCTGGTTTTATTTTCAACGCTTGTTTAAGGGTATAACTTCAACATCCATAGGCAAAAGCGATAGTTTTCGGTCGCATTTTGGACATTTTCCGCCATGTATCGCAATAATTTCGTCTGGCGGTTTAAGCTCTTTGCCTTCATACAAAACATTGTTACATCCATGGCAAATTACGCGTTGCGGCATCCAAATCCCCTGTACCTACAGAGATGAGGATTATTTATTGGTTGCTAAAAAATTTAGGTTTGAGTCAAAGGTGTTTTTCTGTAAAGCTTTTAATTGTAAATCTATTTTTGAATGGTAAGTGTGGTTTACCAGCGCTTGGAAAAATATACCTTAGTTATAACCGAAAAACCTGATGCTGCAAATCGGATAGCCGCGGCACTGGATGTTGAGGGAAAACCGAAAAAAAATGTCAGCAATGGTGTGCCGTACTACAAAGCATTCAGGGAGGGTAACATAGTTGTGGTTCCAGCACTAGGACACTTATTCACAATTACAGCCAAAGAGAAGGGACGGAGGTACCCAGTCTTTGATTACCAGTGGGTTCCAAGTTACCAAGCTGAACGTGGCGCTTCTAGAATTCGGGTTTGGCTAAAAGTCATTGCTCAACTCGCTAAAGACGCAGAGGGGTTTGTGGATGCCTGCGATTTTGACATAGAAGGCAGCATCATTGGATACACTATCTTAAAGTATGCTTGTGATGGCAAAGAAGCCACAGCTAAACGAATGAAGTATTCAACCCTAACCATAGAGGAACTCCAAAATTCGTACACTCACCTACTTTCCAACTTTAGATTTTGCCCTCGTTGAAGCAGGATTAGCTCGCCATGAAGTGGACTGGTTATACGGCATAAACCTCACACGTGCCTTAACTCAAGCCGCCAAAAAATATAGCGGACAATATGCAACCCTTAGCACCGGCAGAGTTCAAGGACCCACACTCAAGTTTATTGAAGTGCGGGAAAAAACCATAAACTGTTTCGTGCCCACACCCTATTGGACTATCACGGCAAAAATAACGATAGACGATAAGGTTTTTGAAGTTGAATACGAAAAAATGCTTGAAAACAAGTTTGAAGCAACGACTCTAAAGGATGCGTGCAAAACAAGAGAAGGTCGAATAGACGCAGTGGAAGTAAAAGAGTTCCTGCAGAACCCGCCAGTGCCTTTTGACTTGGGTACTTTGCAAAGTGAAGTCTACCGCATCTTCAAGTACACACCAGTGCAAACCTCAAGCGTCGCGCAAAAACTGTACTTAAAAGCGTTGATTTCTTACCCCCGAACCAGTAGCCAAAAACTTCCGTCATCAATTAGCTACAAAAACATACTCAAAAAACTCCAAAAAGCTCCTGCTTACACTAAACTCGTCGCTGACCTTCTCTCTAAAAAATCGTTGAACCCAAATGAAGGCAAAAAATACGACTCCGCGCACCCAGCCATCTACCCAACAGGAAACCTTCCTGAAAAACCGCTAGATAGCGCTGAAAGAAACATCTTTGATTTGGTTGTCAAGCGGTTTTTATCTGTTTTCGGTGAACCTGCTGTCCAGCAAAACATCAGTGTTAAAATTAACATTAACGGAAACTTTTTCCTTCTGGATGCTACGCGAACATTGACTGAAGGATGGATTAGGTTTTACAAGCCTTATGCACAATCAAAAGAGGTTTCTTTACCACCACTAACTGAAGGACAAAAAGTCTATGTCAAAAAAATAGTTCTAAATGACAAGTTCACTAACCCGCCTCCTCGGTATAATCCTCGCAGTTTATTGATGAAGATGGAGAAAGAAAAAATCGGAACCAAAGCAACAAGAGCCGCAACCATCCAAACACTCTACGACCGCAAATACCTAAGCGGAACAACCAACCTATCTATCAGCGACCTTGGTCTTGAAGTCATCGAAGTCCTCTCAAAGTACTGCCCAACAGTGGTATCTTCTGAAATGACAAAAGCCTTAGAAGAAAGAATGGAGGCAATCCAACAAGGCAACGAAACTAAACAGAATGTGCTGCAAAACACAACGGAAACCCTAAAACTCGTCATTTCGGAGCTTAAAGAAAATGAAGCGGAAATAGGTGCCCAACTAAGCCAGCCAATCCAGAAAAACAAGCAAGATGAACGAACCGTCGGCACATGTCCCAAATGTGTTGGTGGAAAACTGGTGATTTTGCGGTCGAAAAAAACTGGCAAACGCTTTGTTGGGTGCACAAACTATTTCGAAGGGAAATGTAACACAACGTTTCCCCTACCGCAAACTGGAACGGTTAAGGCTCTGGGTAGAGTGTGTAAAAGCTGCGGTTCACCCATCGTGGCGGTGTATCTGCATGGAAAACGCCCTTGGAAACTCTGTTTAAAAATGAATTGCCCAACAAAAGGAGAGGACAAACATTGAATTGCAGACTTTGCTACAGAGACGCAGGAAAAGATGGTTTTTGCCGGTTACATTCGAAGGCTTACAACAATGTTCTTGAGAAATTCAGGGTCTGGGAAGCTACTTTGAATGTCACTTGGAGCCAATATTTAGTCGATATTCAGAAAAATTCATTAACTGGAGTATGGGCTAAAGATGTAGCAAGATACCTAATTGAGGAAGAGAACCAAAAATGACTACTAAACTAAAGAAAAGTTCTTCGAACATGTCTTTTTCGCTTAGCAGATGGTTCCGAAAAATCAGCACAAACGCACCCACAGCATTCCTAGTTACAACTGTTGGCATATCTTACGTGATATTCCTCTTCGGCGGTGGATTATACGCCCTCATTAATCAGCCCTCACCCTCCGCATATGTCAACAACCAATTCTACTTCTTGTATCCAGACATAAGTTCACAATTCATATCCGACACATTAATTTCAGTAACACTCTATGTGTTGGGATTCGTGGGGTTGCTCTCCATTTACCAAAGCTCAAAGAGCGCGTATAAACCAAGGCAAGCATACATGCTATTAGTCGTTGGTGTGGCGCTTTTGCTGTTGTCCTTTGTGTTCTTAGAAGGATCAATTGCATTCAAAGCAAACCGCGGACAATAATTTTTTCCCCTTTCAAATTAGTTTTTATTTTCTTACCAGGGATTTTTCTTTAGTTTAATTTTATATGCCAAAAAGTTCGTAAACAGGTGAATTGGCGGAGTAATCAGCAGCACAGTCGCAGCTACTTCCCAGCTAATCAAAGCTAACGGAATCGAAAACACAACTGCACCAACAACAAAATCAATCTGATCCACAATAGGCAACAATCCTCCGGGCTTTATTCCTATACGGCGTTTTATGAAAGCACCAGTCAAGTCACCCAAAAGTGCGCCCAATGGAATAAGCAACGCAAACAGCACCGGATAATTTTGAAACCCAAAAACCAAGCCCTCCGACTAACCCCACGCCAAAGCCAACGCCCCAACCGAAGAAGAACCCTCGAAAAGTTTTATTGTCTCCCAAAAATGCGTTTTCCATCCACAAAGTTCCTGCCGAAATCCATCTTTGTTCCGCCTCCTGCAAGCACTGGGGTGCCGTTGGCACAGTAAGCTGGAAAAATAAACTTCAGGGCTCCAACGATTAGCAGTGCGATATCCATAAGGTTCAACCATTAACTAGTGAAATTGTGTATCTTCTATTCCCTTTTCCCCTATTTGTACATAACAGATAACTTCTCTGTCAATTTCACATGCTTTTTCAAGTGTCACCTTAATTTTTTTAAAGTTATCGGTAGGTTTGAGTGCAATTATTGTGTCTGCCCAGAACTTCAGAACACGTGTCGCCACAGGCCTAACGCTTGTACTCTGGTCGTTAAAGACGCTGCGAACTTGGCTGGTTACTATAACTGGGATTTTTCGAGTCTTTACCATTTGTGCCAAAATGGCTAGTTGACGGTTTAATTCGCGGTTAACGCCGAATCCTTTGGCTTTGCTTTGGGTTTCGCTGACTTTTGCGCTATAGAGTGAGGTGAATGTGTCAATTATTATTAATCCGACATTAGTGGTAGCATAGTCTTGAATCTGGTCTACAACGGCGATTTGTTCCCTAAAATCCTTCGGCTTCATAAGGATTATTCGTTCTGCAACTTCATCGAATTTGTCGCCTGAAATTTGCGATAATCTCTTGGCGTAGAAGGTGTTGTCGCAGTCGATATAGAGCACTTTTTGGTTTTGTGTGGCGCAGTGATAGGCGATTTGCATTGCAAGGGTTGTTTTTCCCGATTCGGGTTCACCATAAATCAACGTAACCGTGTCAGGTAAGATTCCTCCACCTACGCTTGCATCGATGCAGTTGCTGCCAGTTGAGATTTTATCCATGCTCCACACGTCAACGATTATTAGCTTGAAGATAGTAATGTGTTTTGCACTTAAACGTATACTTTAAGGTTGCTTTATGATTGAAAAAGTTGCTGTCGCAACGGTGCAAGGCAAAACCTATTTCCTCATAGTTAACAAGTTAAAAGAACAAAACGTACCCTTTATCAGTTTAGTTCCCGGAGAACCAGTGCCCGCCAAAATATTGATGGTCATAACAACCGAACAGGAAAAGCACCTGGCAAACCACCAAAAAATCCTTGTTTTACACGGCGAAGATGAACTGAACAGAGTAGTTGAACAAGTAAAGGTGTTCCTTTTAGGAAAAGAATCTTACAAAAAAATTGTAGTCGGTGTTGATCCCGGCGTTGCAGTTGGTGTAGTTGCTTTAGCAGATGGAAAAGTTGTTGAGGAAGGTAATTGCTTTAGCACTAAAGAATTAATTGACAGCATACTTAAGATCATTAGAAACGTTGACTTCGCAGTGACTAACGTTTCTGTAAAGATGGGAAATGGGGTTCCAGTCTACAAGGAATTGCTCGAAGGCTTGGATGTTGCTTTGCCGCCTCAAGTAGTTCTGGAAGTGGTGAATGAGGCGGGAACTAACAAACCTTTAAAAGAAAACAAGCGTAGCAGAGGAGTTAGGCATATCGCCTCAGCCAAGTGCATAGCTGGAAGAACAGGAAATATCATTCCAAGGAGTAAAACAATTGCAGCACACAATCGAATCAAACAAAACAATGTTAGTTGATGGTCCAGCGTCAGTGCGGCTTGCTTGTGGAAAAGCTGAAGTGTTCGGCTACCCAATGAAGGAAAGCCAGCGGGTTTTGGTTTTGGAAGGAAAACGCTTGCCCTTCTTTATCGCTGAAAAATCGATTTTTGACATTTCTTTGGGTGCTAATTCTGGCTTTGCTGAAACTGTTGGCAGTACAAATCCACCATCTTGGGATAAGCCTGTCGAGGCCATTTTATGTTTGCAGAAGCGCCCCGTAGTTGTTTTGATTTTAGGAGGAGTTGACTGTGGGAAAAGCAGTCTTTGCACTTACTTGTTGAACAAGTTAATCGATGGAAAAAGTAAAGTGGCTGTTTTAGACGGAGACCTGGGTCAATCCGACATAGGCCCATCAGCCACAGTAGGTTACGGAATAACTTCCCGATCCATACCGGAACTGTATAATCTGAAGCTGAAGAACGCTTTTTTTGTCGGCGTTACCTCACCTATTGCATCCATGTCAAAAACCATCGAAGGCTTAACAGCTATGGAAGCTGAGGTTTTACAGGGGCAAGTGGATTTTGTCTTGGTTAACACTGATGGTTTTGTTAGCGGCGAAGTTGCTGTTAAATACAAAACTGACTTAGTCAAAGCACTAAAACCCGATATAATCATCGGCGTTCAAATGCAAGATGAACTTGCGCCCCTCATATCAAGCTTGCAAACCCCAGTCTTCACGGTTGAACCATCATTCGCACTTAAGCAACGACCACCAGAAAAACGCAAAATTCTCCGTGAAATGACTTATGCACGTTACCTCAAGAACGCAAAACTACAATGTTACCCCAAGAGCCAAGTGATAATTGAGCCCAGAGGAGCCATACCGAAAAAACAGGAACCCGAAAAAGGCATACTCGTGGGGTTATGTGGTCGCGGAAGCAAATTCTTAGGTATTGGCGTGCTGCGGGAAGTCAATCAACTTCGTAAGACTCTCAAAGTTCAAACTGGGGTTTCAGCTAAACCTTCACGGATTCTCATTGGAAAAGTTGTCGTGAACGAGAAACTTCAGGAAGCTCAGACTGAACCCTAAAGAAGTTGCTGACTTCAATCGCTAAGACACCTTTTTTGTCGGGCAGCACTTTCATTTCGCTAGTTATCCAAGAGGGCAGGAAGTTTTTGCAGTAGTTTGTGGCGAAACGGAAATCCAAGAAGACTATTGCACCTCGGTCATCTAGGGTTCTTATGGGTCGCCCTGCTGCCTGTGACGCTTTTTTCATAGCAGGTAAAACGTAGCCGTATTCACGTCCAAAACCTGGAAAACGCTTATCATAGTAGTCGATTTGGGCTTTGATTCTGGGCGTTGGCTCTGCATAAGGCACACCTACAACCACCACTGAATTCATTTGGTTACCTGGAAAATCCACACCCTCAGAAGTCCTGCCACCCTGAACCCCCAAAAACACGGCGCCGCCCTTATCCCCACAAGCTTTGAAGTCTTGAACCATTTTTTCGTTAGCTTTAGAAGTCATGCCTTTGCGTTCATGGAAGAGGGGTTTTAAGAGAGCGTTTTCTAGGCCTTCATCAAGCAAGGAGTTTAAGACTTGGAAGGAAGCTGCGAAGACACCTGTGTTGGTTGGGGTGCTGTTTACGACTTCGTTTATGCGCTCTACCATGGTTTGGTACATCTGGGGAGTTCTCTTCTCCATCGAAGTGGTAACACCCAAGGAAACCGCGGAAAACACATGTTCCTTTGGAAAAGGTGAAGGTGCAAGGAATTTTACTGTGCTCTCGGGCAATTGTGTTATTCGTGCAAAAGCTTCCAGCGGCTGAAGAGTCCCAGACATAATCACGTTGGCGTAGGTTGATGAGAAAACGGGGTGCGTAACCTTTGAGGGGTCTAGCGCCACTATTTCCAGTTTGGCGGTTTTGTTGTTTTCTTTGTTGAAGTATCGGCTTGCAACGTTGATGAAGGAGTCATCCTCCAGTGTGTCAAACCATTTGAGCAGAAACTCACTCATCGCATGAACGTACGAGCGCGGGTTCTTGCCTTCAGCGAGCAAAGTTTTTTTGATTGAGGCACCTGTCTTCATGCATGTGCTCAAAGAATTCCCTTGGGCTGGCAATATTTCCTTGTTTTTGAATTATGTCAATTAAGCTTTTTCCAGGGATTATTTCTTCGCGGCTTATCTTGTCGGTTATTTTTTCGACTTCAAGTCTGAAGAAATGGGCAAATTCTTCAATGTCTTTGTTGCCGAAGCGGTTGGCTTCCATCTCTGCTGCGCGCATAACGAACAGCGAGAGGGTGCTGCCTGAGATGCTGATGGCTGTTTCAGGCAAGTTGTGGGCTTCATCAACGATTAAGATGATTTTTTGAAGTTCCGTTTCAAGATTCTTGAGGAAAGCCGTTCGGATAACTGGGTCGAAGACATAGAGGTAGCTTAAGGCTATGACTTTGACGTCTGAGAGCCCTGCTTTTACAAGTTCGTAGGGGCAGACCTCTTTTTTCTTGCATATCCGCTGGATTTCGGAACCCATGTAGGGGCGGCTAGCGACTTGCTGCTGAAGCTGCATATAATCGTAAGTGCGCTCTTCCACGTTAGTGTAATATGGGCATCTACTCTTGGCTTTTAGCAGCTCGCAGACTTCCATCAGCGATTTTGAGTCGAAAGCGCCTCTTGCGGCGAAGACGTTGAGGCACATTTCGTTTCGTCCACGGATTGAGAGACCTGAAATTTGGTGTTTCCTGAAAACCGCTCTTAGCTCTTCGATGACTCGGTCGTGTTGACGGTGGGTTCGCGCTACGTAGAGGATTTTGAGTTTTTTTTCGATGGCAACTGGCAATACGGCGGAGAGGGCGGAGATTGTTTTTCCCAAACCATTGCTGCCTTCGATTAGGACTGAACGCCGATTGCTTATGGCGTTGTATACCGTACTGATAAATTCGTCTTGGTGAGGGCGCACGCTGTCGTAGGGAAAGTATTCAGCGACTTGGCTGGGCAACTTAATCATGTATTATCCCCCCGCCCAGTCGTCATTTGCCTTCCCCGTCTTGAAAATATAGCCCAAATATGGTTTGCATGCTATAAATACCAATTGCGGTAAAACATCCCAAAAAAAGAACAATTTTTGATGTCGACGATGCTATTTTCTTTGGTTTTTCAATATTTGCTGAGCGATTTCCAAGTCTTTAGTCGTGTTAACGTTTAACAGAACTTCGGTTTCCTCCGTTATTATGGCGCTTGTCTCGATTTTGCCTTCCCCTAAAACCTTGGCGCCGTTAATTATGTTCACTCCCGAAACCGCATACCATACTCCCTTGTATTCGTCGGTGGAGGAAATGGAGAGCCCCAAGTCTTGGCGTAGTTTTAATTGGGACGAAAACGGCTAAGAAGTCTTTTTGGCAGACCTCAAACTCGTTTATGACTTTGTCGAGGAACAGACCTGTTATTGCGGGTACATCGGAGGGCAATGGTGAGCACCGACCCCATCAAATTAGCTTTCAAAACAGCTTGTTTTAGGTCATTGTGGTATCCTTTTGCGTCGGTGCGCAGAACCTTCCAGCCCTTGACTAAACAGTATTTCTCGGTTTGAGGAGTATTTGCACTGGTTATGACGTAGAATTCTGAAACTTTCTCGGCAGTCAGGATTGCGTCTGCTACCCAATCGATTAGAGGTTTACCTAAAAACGGCAACATTGGCTTCTCAGTAGGTAACCCCATACGCGAGCCTTTTCCTCCTGCCATAATCAAAGCAGGAATCATCATAGAATCACCATAACACAACTGCGAATAAAACCAACGTCACAGCCCTAGCAACCTCGTTAGTTGCCCCAATCATGTCACCCGAAACTCCACCGAAAACCTCCTCTGAAACCTTCTTCATCACAAAAGCTACCGGAATGCTGACTAAAACTATGCCAACACCCACCAAACCCATCAGTGGGCTAATTGTGAGAGCAAAAAAGGGAAAAACGATCAAAACAGCAATCACGTAAGCCACCGCATTAAGGTTCTTTTTGGCTTTGGAGAGAAAAATCGAGCCTAACCCTTTATGGCTAGGTTTTCCAACCCAAACAATCGTAACCATCGATAACTTTGCTGCAACTTCAGCTGCCAAAATTGCGCCAAAAGCAAAGAGCGGATTAATAAAGAATAATCCTATGAAAGCGGCGAATTCAACAACCAATGCCAGAACAGCCCCTGAATAAGTAACTGTCCAAGCATGAGCAACCATTTTTCGGTCATGCACATTTCTCAAGCCCACTGCGTTTCCCAAATCTATTAAGCCATCGAAATGCTGTAGCCCTGTTATAACGCTCAAAAAAGCTATTGTCATGGCTGCGGGAATTAAAGTTTCCAGAAGCCCAGTCGGTAAAGCGATGACGCGATTAACTAAACCCAGCAAGAAAGTCACGATAATGCTGGAACCGAAAAAGTATAATCCAGCAAGTAAACCGATAAAGCCGCCAATTAGCGGGAAAAGGTAAATGTTTTCAGCCGTTGTGAAAATAAAATCTTCCTTTCCCCCCATTGGAATTATGGTTAGGAAAGAAAGCAAATCCCTAAAAGTTTTTATAGTTTTCACAGGCGACATATACCTACAACCTTACCAATAGAGAATATAGGTTTTGTCGTGAATTAGATGGCTGACTTGAAAGGAAAAAAAGTGTTAGTTACTGGTGGAGCAGGCTTCATAGGCTTCCACCTGTGCAATAAACTGTCACAATTAACTGATAAATTGACGATTTACGATGATTTATCAAGCGGTCTAATCAAAAATGTCAAGGATGTGCCCAAAGCCAGTTTTATAAAAGGCGACATCCTGGATCTCAAAACACTGTGTAGTTTACCAAAAAGTGATTTAATCTACCATTTAGCAGCACAAGTTGTCGTTGGTTACTCTATGGAAAACCCTCTCGTTGATTTTGAGACTAACGCTAAAGGAACACTGTGTATTTTAGAAAAAGCCCGCAAAGACGATTCAAAAGTGGTGTTTGCCTCCAGCGCCGCAGTCTATGGCAACCCAACCGTGTTTCCAACACCCGAATCATATGGTTTTCACCCATTCTCATGCTATGGATTGTCCAAAGTAGTCGGCGAAGAATACTGCCAAATGTACCGAGAACAATACGGCTTAGACATCGTAATTACACGGTTCGCCAACGTTTACGGCTTGCGATGCCATGGCGTTATCCATGACTTCCTTGATAAACTATCCAAGAATCGCAATAAACTGGAAATAATTGGTACTGGCAAGCAATGCCGAGACTTCGTGCATGTGTCCGATGTGGTCGAGGCTTTAGTAAAGGTTGGTTCAGAGGATTATGTGAACGGTGAAGTCTACAACTTGGGGCTCGGCAAAACTACATCAATAATAGACCTAGCCCAGTTGATACTAAAAATCCTCAACCTCCAAAACAAAACTGAAGTAACAACAACCGGCGTTTCCTGGCAAGGCGATGTAACCAAAATCTGGTTCGATATCGCAAAAGCCAAAAAAGAACTCAAATGGACGCCTAAAGTAACATTGGAAGACAGCATCAAAGAAGTCATTGCTGACAGGAAAATTAAGAAATGAATTCTGCCAGGTCAGCCAGAGCCTTAGTTGCTCTGTTGCGGCTTCCTTATTGGCTGATGACCGGCGGCTTGGCGCTACTAACAGCGTTCGCCATTCTAAAAGGCAACTTTTCAAGTATACCAACCACAATTGGCCCGTTAAATTTTGGGGTAGTCGCAACTTTGACCTTCTTTTCCATGGCATTTATTGCATCTGCAGGGTTCGCCATAAACGACTATTTTGACCGAGAAAGCGATGCAGTCATCAAACCGAGACGCCCCATACCTTCAGGCGCCCTAATGCTAAAGCAGGTTGTGGCAGTTTCCAGCGTGCTTTTTGCTTTGGGTCTAATTTTGTCAGCATTCATAAATTGGCTGAGTTTTACAATCATAGCAGTTGACTCTCTTTTGCTTTTGGTTTACTCGTATATGGTGAAGCGCAAGTCAGGATTCGCAGCTAACTTATTAATGGGCATTTTGACGGGCACAGCGTTCGTATATGGTCAAGCAACCGTTTCAGGCACTGTTAATTTAATTTCTCTGAGTCTTTATCCAATCGCGTTTGGAACAATAGGCGGGAATGTTCTCCGTGATATTTTGAGTATGGAGGGTGACTCAAAAGTTGGGTACCCGACGTTGCCACAGAAAATCGGGGCTATTGGCGCTGCAAAAGTCGGCGGTATATTCTTTCTTCTCACAGGGTTGCTTGCACCTCTACCGGCGTTGCCTCTTTTCACAGGTCACTTTACCTTGTATTATCTGCCGTTGATTCTTTTATGGAGTGTACTCTTAATTTACTCCTCTATACGTTTGTTCGTGTCAAGTTCAACCATAGTAAATATACGCAAGTATGAACGCTTGGTAACGATGTCAATGATGCTACTGCCGCTTGCACTCATAGTTGAGGCTGTCCTTGGAGGGTTAGTATAAGCGAAACCAAAAGTATCTGTCCTGAATGCCAGAAGAAAATTGATGCCCAGTTAGCCCAGTCCAATGGCAAGATCCAAATAACTAAACAGTGCCCAGAACATGGCGAGTTTAAAGCTACTCACTGGCAAAGCGTCCCAATTTACAACCACATGCAGAAATACGACCAATTCCAGTACCTCGGAGACCTCAATGCACCCAAAAACCCTGACGGATGCCCCTACAAATGCGAAACCTGCGACAAACACGCTTCAGGCACAGTCATAGGCGTAATCGACGTAACCAAACGCTGCAACTTCAAATGCGCTGTGTGCTTTAGTACTTTTCCAAATCAAGAAGCAGATTATGAACCCACCAAAGAAGCTCTAATAAACATGCTTGAGTTCGCAGCCAAAGCAAACCCCAAGCCCCCAGCAATTCTTTTCTCAGGCGGTGAACCCCTCGAACGCGAAGACATGCCTGAAATCATCGAGGCAGCTCATAAACTTAAGTTCATGACGATCTTAGCGACCAACGGAACACACCTCGTTGACACTCCCGGGTTGGCTAAGAAACTCAAGGACAGCAGTCTGAACATTGTTTACTTATCGTTTGACAGCTTTCACGAAGAGTTCAACCGGAAAGTTCGAGGACGAGAACTCTTAGACATGAAACTGAAGGCCATTGATGTTTGCCGCCAATACGACATGGAAATCATCCTCGTCAACACCCTCATGAAGAGCCTCAACGACTCAGAAGTCGGCGATATGATACGTTTCGCAGCCAAAAACACCGACATCGTTCGAGGCTTAATCTTCCAGCCCATCGCTTTCACGGGCAGAGCCACTGAGAATCCGTTCCGAGAAAACTTCCGAGAATGGAGCTTTGCCGAAGACGTTGAAAAACAAACAGGCGGCGAAGTAAAGGCGACAGATTTGTATCCAATGTCGGTTATGACTTCCCCGATTAAAATAATGCGTAAATTCATGCAGAAACCCTGGCCCCTATTCAGCTGCAGCCCACAATGCGGCATAGTGAACTGGGTCTACGTTTCTAAAAGCGGAAAAATGTTCCCCATCAACCGCTTCGTAAACTTTGACCGCTTCTTCAACAGCATCCGCAAAACCGCAGAAGAAGCCGAGTCCAAAGGTAAATTCTCATTGCTCTCATCGCTGTTTATGGCTTCGATGCTGTCAATGGACATGTTCCTGGTCACCAAAGAAGTCGGCATGCCAACTTTGATGAAGTCCATTATGAAAATGCATCTCTCGCCATCGTACCAATCGCTGGGCAAAATCCGACGAAAAATCTTTTTGTTAGGCTGTATGGCATTCATGGATTCCTACAACTTCGACGTCAACCGCGTAAGACGATGCGTCGTCCACTACATTACACCTGACCTGAAGATTATTCCGTTCTGCGCCTATAACAACGTCCACCGAGTCGCAATCGAAAAAGCATACGCTGAAAAGCAAAAGAAAACCTAAAACCTATCAGAATCGAATTTAGGGATTTCCTGCAATTTTTTATTCTTTTTAAAATCAAGAATTTTTATTTTTAGCAGTCTCAGCAGTCATTTTCTTGACGAACCCTTTAATGCCGTCGGATTGACCGTAAATTACTAATCGCCCATCTTTTTCCGGTTTAACTCGAAGATTTAGTTCTTCCGCAATTTTCACTATCCGTCCTGCTGGCAGGTCCTTGATCGGTTCCACTCTTACCCACTTTTGGTCGCGGGGAACATCCGTGACAAACTTGTTTTCTGACACAGGTTCCTCACAGATTTCAGCGTTGGCTTCTTCCAAGCGTCTTAGCCATGCATCAACTTTCTCGGAACCAAAAACCTTCTGGGCCTCGTCAGCAAGATAAGCTTCAACATTCGCGCTTAATTCCTCAGCTTTTTGGATGGCATCGCCTGCTCCTTTGGATTGGGTGCAATGAAGCTTTATCATAGATTTCGTAGATCTTAAGTCTGAGAGAATGTTTTCAGGGATAACTACACCTTTTTTCTCCAAATCGATAAGCATGGACTCGAGAACTTTCCATGATGCCATATTGTGACCCATAAACAATCGCCTCTTGGAATGTTAAGGGTTTGCTCTATAAAGGGTTAATCATAGCTGTTTGGTTTGGAAAGGGCATGACAGCCCGGACTGATCTTGGTTTCTCCATTAAGAAGAACTTTAGATTTCTTGCTCTGTTTGTTTTAGAGTTTTGGCAATTCTTCTTGTGCTATCTTTAGGCTCCAAAAGTTCCTTTACAAGGTTGTATTGTCTTTGATAAATGTGACAGTTCTTTGAGTGGAAAACTAGTTTGCCTGTTTTCAATGAAAGGTGTCCGCGTTCATTTATTTCGCTAACAAAGGCTTCGTTAAAAAGTTGCAATCCAGCAATGTTAGCTGGCAAACCTCCATAAGCATCCCAGCTTCGGAAATAGCAGGTAAAATGCATTTGGTTATCGAGGATTTCGGTGTCAATGAGGCTTAAGCATGGTGGCTCACTTTTTCTGTGGTTTTCATCGTACTTTTTTATATCATCAGGTAGCCTGATAACCATCGTAACTTGTCGGTCCCTTTGCTCTTCTACATATCTTTTTATGGCTTCTTCAACTTGGTTAACTGGCTGATTTAAGCGACTGCCATAGGTGTAAGTTTCGTCCTCTTGTTTTTCTCCACACCACAAATACTCCAATGCGTAACCTTGAACATACTTAAAGTCGCATGGTGCTTTATCGCTGACAAGCGGTCGATTTTCTGGGTTTGCAATTTCGATTGAAAGATTCAGCTTTTTGGTTTCAGTTTCTTCT
Organism: Candidatus Bathyarchaeota archaeon; assembly: GCA_963818655.1. GTDB lineage: Archaea > Thermoproteota > Bathyarchaeia > Bathyarchaeales > Bathycorpusculaceae > Bathycorpusculum. The sequence goes on along the minus strand of CAWFTD010000001.1, from coordinate 76,171 downwards.
GAGCCAAAACCAACTCGGAAAACATCACCGTCTTTCCATATGTTGCTTAACGTTTTGAACCATGCATCTGGACAGTCGAAGGCTGAAATCTTCACATGCTTCATGCTAATCTCCAAGAACACTCTTACTTGTGTTCTTACCTTAATTGTTTTTTGGATTCTTCCTCTATCATCCGTCTTTGTCTTAAACTTCGAAAGCTTCTGAAAGATGCATGCGCGTGCTTCTGTCAAGGGCAAGTTGTTTAATTTGGTTTAAGTTCTGTGATTGTTGCAACCAGTGTGCAGCGTGCAGTTGCAACAACAACAGCAACAACAACAACTCCCGCAAAAGGCAATACTGAAGTTTTTGTATTTCTGATTGATGCAGCAGTTGTGCAAAATGCTGTTGCATCAGCATCAGTTGCTTCTTCTCCCGCTTCCATTTTTGCTCTTTCTCTTGTTAGCGCTCTTAGTGCGATAATGTCGTGGCTGCTGGTTTGAAGGCTAAATTGTTTAATTTGGGTTTATCTCTGATTGATAACACCCAATCGCAATTTCCAGTAGCCGTATCATCATTATCATCATTATCTTCTAAAGCTCCAATTACTAATCCAGCTCATGCGTGCAGGTCCTTTCAGCGAAAATTAAATTCTCCTCGAATTGAAAACGCCTGGGCCATTGTCAAGTGTCGAGGAGAAGCTTCAGGTTTTGAGGCTATTGTTGTCAAATAGAATAATGCGGCAAGTTTAATCAACCAAGTTAACTCCCAATGAAGACTAGATAAAGGAGGGGGCTACCAGAAAAATCTGCCCGCCCTTTCACCCAAGGGGAAAATCTTGAGCGATATCATATCAGGATAAATAGCTTGTGCACAAGTCAAAATCCAAAAGGAATTAAAAGAAAGAGAAGCATTCGACGAAAATAGGCTGCCGATGCAGATGACGCTAAAGTAAATTTTTGGTCACATTGGAAATTATGGAGAGAACTGGGTTTATAGGTCGCACTTCCGAAGGAAAAATTTTCATTACAAAAAAAGGACACGAAAAACGAATAGGACCCGAACTTTTTCCGAAAGATAACTAATAAATCAAAAAGAAAAGAAGCTTGGGTTTAGTAGGGCATTCCGCCCATACCGCCGCCCATTCCACCCATGCCTCCCATGCCGCCCATTCCTCCTGGGGGCATTGGGGGCATCTTGCCGCCGCCTTTGATGCTTATTAAGTCGTCGATTTTCAGAATCATGTTGGTTGCTTCGGTTGCGGATTTTATGACTTGCTGTTTGACGCGGAGTGGTTCAATAACCATTTTCACGCGCATGTCAACGATTTTGCCTGTGGATACATCGATTCCGAAAGTTTCGCTGTTTGGTTTCTCGTGTTGTGCTCTTAGTGCAACCATGATATCTATAGGGTCTAAGCCTGCGTTCTCTGCTAGAGTAAGTGGGATTTCTTCGACTGCGTCAGCAAACGCTTCAACTGCAAGTTGCTCGCGTCCACCAACCTTCACTGCGAAAGCGCGTAGGTTTTTGGCTAATTCTGCTTCGGGTGCGCCGCCGCCTGCAACGATTTTGCCGTCTTCAATTACATTGCGTACTACACATAAGCCGTCGTGTAGTGAACGTTCTGCTTCGTCGATAACTTGGTTAGATGCACCTCGGACAACGATGGTTACTGCTTTGGGGTTCTTGCATTCGCGTATATAGATTAGTTTGTCATCACCGATTTTGACTTCTTCGACACGTTTTGCTTTGCCAAGTGAGGCAGGTGTCAAGTCTTTTACGCTTGCCCCGATGCTGCCACCTGTGGCGCGGGATAGTTTTTCCATATCGCTGCTACTAACGCTTTTAACTGCTAGAACGCCTGCTTTGCCTAGGAAGTGTAGTGCCATGTCGTCGATGCCTTTCTCGCAGAATATGACGTTTGCACCTGACTTGGTAACTGAGTTAACCATGTCTTTTAGCATGCGTTCTTCTTCGTCAAGGAACATCTTCATTTGATCTGGGCTTTCAATGTTGATTTTTGCGTCGAACTCTGTTTTCTCGATTTCTAATTTTGCGTTTAGGAGGGCGATTTTTGCGCCGTCGATTAGCTTTGGCATACCTGAGCTTGCAACTTCTTTGTCTAAGACCATGCCTTTGACGAGCTCTGTTTCATCCAGACCTTGACCGTGCTTCTTAATGACCTTTATGAGGTCAATGTCGGCTACGTATTTGCCGTCAACTTTTTCGGATACTTGTTTTACTGCTTCAACGATTATTTTTGCGAAGTGATCTTCTGCAACGCTAATACCTTTGCTGGATATGGATGTGATTGCTACTTCTCTGAGGGTTTTTTCATCCTCAAATGCAATAGGGATGGCTATTTTGTCTAAAATTTTCAGAGCTTCTTCACTTGCTTTCTTGAAACCGTCAATTATGACTGTTGGGTGTATGCTTTTGTCTGCCAACCCTTCAGCTTTTGCAAGTAATTCACCTGCTAAGATGACTGCTGTTGTTGTTCCGTCGCCAACCTCATTGTCTTGTGCTTTGGCTACTTCGACGAGCATTTTTGCTGCTGGATGTTGAACATCGAGTTCCTTCATAATTGTTGCGCCGTCATTGGTTATTGAAACGTCACCCATGCTACTAACGAGCATTTTATCCATGCCGCATGGACCGAGCGTTGACTTTATTGATTCAGCTACTATCTTTGCAGCCATAATATTGTTTTTTAGTGCTTCGCGGCCACTTGAGCGGCCTGTGCCTTCCTTTAATACAAGAATTGGAATGTTTCCTCCACCTTGAGACATATTTTTCACCAAATATTCCTTTTTGAGTTATTAGATTCTAAACGGAACAATCAAACCTTGAGATATAAATTTTTCCCAGCATTTATGCTGTAATTAGCTGGCTAAGGGCAACTAACACAAGGGTAGGCTAATGCTCTATCACTTACTGCCAGGTTAAATAGGGTTATTAGAGAAATATTTAACATACTCACGCATCAAATTAACTACCGAAACCGCTTGGAGAACCGTACATGAGCATCCTCAGCCATGATAGCTTCTGGAACGCAGTCATAACCATGCCTATGACCAAAAAAATGCTCCAAGTATCCTTGAAAAAATGCAGCAAATGCGGGAGAACTGTTTTGGAAGCGGCGTTGGATGATTATGCAAGCAAAACGCATCTAGAGTGCGACAAGTGTAGTGAACTCTACTCACAGGTTATTACCTTCTGGGTTGAGTTCCTGCGAAGAAGCTTCAACTTTAAACGGACGAAAGTCGAAAAACTCTTAATCGACCCTTATGCTAGACGAGCCGTACTGAATTTAACGAAGTCTTTTACTTACTTGGGAATAAAAAAGCCCATGTCGCTCTACGCTCCTTTCCTAGTGGTTTGGGATTTCACCCACAAATGCAACCTGAACTGCAAGCACTGTTACTCTAACAGCGGTGCAGTTCAAGAAGAAGAATTAACTACATCCCAAGCTTTGGCGGTTGTAGATCAGCTCGCAAATGCGGGGGTAACCGCACTGGCTTTTTCGGGCGGCGAACCCCTAACCAGAAAAGATTTCTTTGAAGTTGCCAGGCATGCCGCTGACCGTGGACTTTATGTGTCGGTTGCTTCAAACGGAACCCTGCTCACAAAAGATAACGTTCAGAAGCTCAAGCAAGCCAAAGTAAACTACATTGATGTCAGCATCGACGGCGCCACTGCTAAAACCCACGACGATTTTAGAGGTGTCCCTGGCACGTTCGATAAGGCGGTTGCTGGGCTCAAAAACTGCGTAGAAGCCGACTTATGCGTATGCATCGCGACAACTGTAGGAAAAAATAACATGGCTGAATTGCCCGCTATCATCGATTTGGCGGAAAAAATACATGCGGAAAGGTTCACTTATTTCAATTTTATTCCCACAGGTCGGGGTAAAGCGCATTTTGACCAAGACTTATCGCCTCAAGAACGGGAAAAAGTTATGCAGTACTTGCTTAATCGGATGTCAGCGGGCTGCAAGACGACAATCCTTGCGACGGCTCCGCAACTTGCACGTGTGGCTCTGCAATGTCAAGGTTCAAACGGCACGGGAGAGGTAACGATGTCCATGGCACACATGCAAACTGTTAGAGTAACCAAAAAAGCCGTGCCTTTGGCTGATTTCATCGGCGGTTGCGGTGCTGGTAGACTTTACTGTTCACTCTCACCGCAAGGTGACGTTCACCCATGCGTGTTCCTACCTGTAAACGTTGGTAACCTCAAAACTGAAAAGTTCCAGGACATCTGGCTGAACGCGCCCCTTTTCAAATCATTCCGGAACAGATCAAACCTTAAAGGGTCATGTGGAAAATGCGATTACAAGTTAATCTGCGGGGGCTGTAGGGCAAGGTCAGCAGCATACCATAACGGTGACATGTTGAGTGGTGATCCAGGATGTCTTCAGGGAGTGAAGAATACAAAAAATGCCTAACTCCAAATCTAAGTCAGTTAAAATCTTCCGAGTCCAAGATGGTATAAGCGACATTGTGAAAGAAGCTGTTGAAAACTCAGGATTACGTGGCAAACACAAAATTTTCGTTAAACCCAATTTGAGCCATCCAGAGTACCTGCCTGGGGTGGTAACCAGCCCACAGTTGATGCGTCAGCTAGTTGGTCTGCTGCGGGACGGTAACAGTGAAGTCATCGTGGGTGAATCCAACGGATTCAACTATCCCTGTTGGACAGCTTTTGACAAAACAGGCACCCAATCTGCTGTCAAAGCAGCAGGTGGCACCGTCATCAACCTCTCAGAAGACAAACTGGTCGAAGTGAAGTTTCAAGGCAACACACCCCTTAAACGACTTTTTTTGCCCAAAACCATCATTGACGCAGATGCAGTGGTAGATTTGCCGTTGATGAAGACGCATGAGTTCATGGTTTACAGCGGTGCTATCAAGAACCTGTTCGGCTGCGTACCCAGCAACAAGCGCATATATCTACACCCGTACTTGCCAGAAGTCATGTATCGACTTTATGCGCTTTTTAAGCCGCAATTGACGATTATGGATGCTAGAACAGGCATTGAGGGCAACGGACCCACCAAAGGCAAACCCGTTAAAATGGGGTTGATACTGACAAGTAACGACGCGTTGGCCTTAGACATAACCGCTGCAAGAGTCATGATGCTCGACTGGAAGGAAACGTACCTCAACTACATCGCCAATAAAACAGGCATACATGAAGAAGAAATCCAAGTTGATGGTTTGTCGATAAGCGAAGTCGAGCATAGGTTTGAGCCGCCACGCATCGATTTACCCGTGAAGGCGCAGATGATGATTTACCAGCATGAATACTTAACTAAAATGCTCTTCTGCTCCTTGGATATCGTTAAGTTGTTCCAGAAAGTAACAATGGCGTACAGGGGCAAACCAGTAGAAATCGGCTAACTCAAGGCTTCATCATATACTTTCATGGCATCCTTGACGACTATGCGCCAATCATAGTTTTCGACGATTGTTTTCCTTGCCTGCGCTCCCATTTCCGCTGCAAAGGTTGGATGCTCAAGTAGGTATAGGATTTTTTCAGCTTAACTGTCTTGGATTGAAGGGTTCCACTAAGAATCCGTTTTTACCGCTGCTAATGGTTTCAGGGATGCCGCCAACGGTGGTGGTTACTACTGGCAAGCCTGTTGCAAGTGCCTCTAAAACGGCGAAAGGATGGTGCTCGTAAAAAGTGGAGAACGCGAAGACGTCAGCGGCTTGGTAGAGCAGAGGTAGCTTCTTGTCTGGGTAGTAGCCCGTGAAGACTATGTTGTTTTTTACACCAAGTCTTTCTGCGTGAGCGATTAGTTTGTGCATTTCGTCGCTTTGTCCCTTGCCTGAGATGATGAATTTGGCGGTTGGGAAGCGTTTGATGACGACGGGCATGCTTTCGATGAGTGTAAATAAGCCTTTGCGAGCGTATAGTCTGCCCACGGAGATGATGGCTAAGTCGTCAGGGTTAAATCCAAGCTCCGCCTTGACCCTGCGCTTATCGGCTGCAGGCTTAAACTTGTTTACATCCACGCCGTTATGGATAACCCGTATTTTGTTCTGTAGGAATTTTGTAGTAGTTTTTGAGTTCCCACTTGGTAAAGTGACTGACTGCGATGATTTTTCGTGCCCGCGCAAGCATGCCTTCCTCAAAGAACCTCAAAAACCAGTTGAAACTCACCAGAAACTTTTCGTTCGCGTTTAAGCGGTTGAAGGGTTCACCTTTGATGGCTTCTGCTTCGCCCTTCCAAGTGGAGTGAACCGTGCAGACGAGAGATTTGCCGAAGTTGGGTGGAACAGCAAAATTTGGTGTTAAGGGCAGTTGGGGATGAGTAATGTCGACATTGGCGGTGTTGCGAACGGTGCCCAGTTTGCGGTTGCTGGCGGCTGCAAGCATGAAGGATTTTACGATAGGAAACTTGGGGATTTTTAGAAAGGACACATCGAGTTGTGGGTTGACTTGGATGTCTTGGGCTTGGTTTGAGCCTGTTACGACATAGATTTTGTAGCCGTTTTTGAGCAGTGCATTTGAGAGGTAGTAAACGTAGGCGCCTGTTCCTCCAGACAGCGGCCAGTATTCAGGTGAGATAAAGCAGACTTTGTGCGGCACTACTTGTCCTTCCCTGCAAGGTATCTTGCCGCAGTTATTATAGCACCGTCGAACCATGCCCCTGCTCTTACAAAATAAAGCACAACCAACCGCAGAGCAACACGGTCATTGAACTTAACAGCAATTTTTGCAGCTGAATAAGAAAAATAAATCATCATTGCCAAAAAGATTAAGCCTGAAACAACCCAAAACAATCTCAGTGGTGGCACGATACCCACAAAGAAAAACGCCACTATACCCAAGAGTAGTATTGGTTGTATATTCATGCCTACATCTGTAATTTCGTCGCCCTTCGCCAAATGACCATGCTTAAAGTAGAGTTTTAGCGTGTTCTTGCCGTACTGCAACTGCTGACGATAATATGCTTTCAAGGTGGGACGGTTGAAATGATAACAAACTGCGGTTGGTTCATAAGCAATCTTGTAGCCTTTTGCAGCAATGCGAAAGCCAAAGTCTGTATCATATTGACTTGGCAGCTTCTCATCCCATCCGCCTGCCTCTTCGATGACTGCTTTTTTCAGCAGAAGATTCATGGTGGCGATGCGACCCGTGAACTTTCCTATGCGCCTGTAGCGGTTTTTGAGTTCGTACCCGATACTTCTTGCCCATGGGTTATCGCTATTCCAGGTTTCGATGCTTCCGCTAACACCCGCTACTTTGAGCTCGGCTAGATGAGGCGCGAGCTTGTTTAGCCATTCTACTTCCACTTTGGCATCAGCGTCAATAAAACCCAGAATGGGGAAAGAAGCGATTTTCATTGCGTAATTGTAGGCTGCTGGAGCATTTAGGTGAATGGAAATAACTTTTATTGGAAACTGCTGAGCAATTTTAACTGTACTGTCCTTTGAGCCTCCATCCATAACGATAACTTCAAAAAAATCTAGCTGGATAATTCAGAGCCAAGATGGATTTGAGGCATTCTTCAATGGTATCTTGACTATTGTAGGCTGCAACTATGATTGAAACCTTAGGAGATTCATCGCCAGCCACTTGTTTACCCCTTCATGTACGCCAAAACTATTGATAACAGAATCTTGGAGCCATCAAACAAAGGATCAACGCCTGAGTGCCCATATGTACGTTGCTCAAAGCTAATCGGCACCTCAGCCACCCTGAAACCTTCTTTGGCAGCTTTAACGAGCATCTCAGACTCGATTTCGTAACCGCCTGACTTCAGTTTTTGAGTATTTAGGACTTGGCGTTTCATTGCGCGGTAGCCTGATTGGGAATCGGTTATGGCTGTGCCTGTTAAGAGTTGGATTAGAAGGTTGAAAATACGGACTCCGAAGGCGTTTAGTTTTCTCGTTGCAACGTTTTTTTGGTTTAGATATCTTGAGCCTATGACCAAGTCGGCTTGGTCTCCTAGGACTGGTGCAATCACACGGGAGAGTTCTTCGGGGCGGTGGGAGCCATCAGAGTCGATTGTGACTATTATATCGCCCTTTGTCTTAGCAAACCCAGCTCGCAGACCATAACCTTTGCCCATGTGCTGTTTTAGACTGTAGAGTTTGCTGTAATGTTCTCTGACCACTTCGCGCGATTTGTCGTATGAATGGTCGTCCACAACAATAATCTCATACGGTAAGCCGATCCTTTTCATGGCGACTTTTACACGGTCAATTACGTTGCCTACAGTTAATTCCTCGTTGTATACGGGAATTATGACGGAAAGCAGCATTTGGCGTCGGCTCATTTTATTTAAGAAGCCAAAGGAAGAACTTATAAAGTTTGGCTACCCCAACCTTGTTAGCAACCAAATGGAAAGTTTGATCAAATAATGGAAACCACAATGAAAGCTAAAGTTGAAGACGACCGCAAGGTTTGGTTTTCCATGTGGTTTTTGGGTGCAGTTGTAACTTTCGGCATAGCGTTTTTCCCCATGTTCTACCGTTTGGTCGATGGCAGAAACAAACATTTCTTTAAAGAAGCAGAGTTTGAAAGTAGGATTTCTGCTTATTCGAAGAATCCTGGAAGAGAGCTGTCAACAACAAATAAGCAGTTCAAAACTATGAACGCGAAGGCGTGGGCAGCCAGCATCATCCTTGTTGTGCCAGTCTTCATAATCGTTTACTTGTTGTCCAGAGATCTGACAATTCATGAACAAAATCAAGATGCTTTCCTTGCAACCGCTCTGCCAGAGCGGATTTTTATGCCGCAAACGATACCGATAAAAACCTATGCAGTGATAACTTTAGTTACGTTGGGCGTTGGGGTAATCTATTGGCTATACAAGGTTGTAAACTTGTATAACGCTCACTTTAAGGCACATTTACAAGTGGAGAAAGAAATGATGAGGCTGATGGAGGAGCAAAAACTTGTCGAGTAATTGTAAAAAACGCAGGTTCGTTAGCCACGGCGGAGACATCTGGGGATTTAGCAGAAAATACAACATCCCTCTCGAAGAAGTGCTCGAATTCAGCGGACCCATAAACTTTCTCGGACCCTCCCCAAAAGCCGTCGAAGCCGTAAAACAAAATGCTAAACTAATTCGTTATTACCCCGACCCAAACCCCGTGGAGTTCAAGGAAAAAATCGCTAAGTACGTCGGCAATGGAGTTGAAGAAGAAAACATCCTTTTGGGCAACGGTTCAATCGAACTCATCTACATGATCACTGAGATTCTGCCCCAAGGCTTCAAGGCTCTGATTCCTATACCGTCATTTTCGGAATATGAAAAGGCTACATTGCGAGTTGGTGGTCAACCTGTTTTTGTGCAGTTACCCGAGAATTTTGCAATGGAAACAGACAAAATCAAGAAAGCAGTCACCGCGACACCAAAATCATGTGTATCTGCAACCCGCATAGCCCCTCAGGAACGCTCTATAGAAAGGAAGAGATTTTGGATCTTGTGGATTTCTGCAACAAGAAAGACATCATCTTCAGCGTAGATGAGAACTATATCGAATTCGCCGATGAAAGCTTAGAAAACACAGTTGCAGGAGCAGTGAAGGACTACGAGAACCTCTTCGTTATTCGGTCAGTCACCAAATTCTATGGCATGGCAGGCATACGTTTTGGCTACGCAATTGCAGCTGGAAACCTCATAGACAAACTGGAGACAATGCGTCAACCCTGGAGCATCAACGGGTTAGCAGATTCGGTTACACTGGCAGCCTTAAACGATACCGAATTCATAGAAAACACCAAAAAAACCATCGCCAAAGAACGATCAGCACTCGCCAAGAGCCTAAGCGAAATCGAAGGATTACACGTCTACCCATCCGTAACCAACTTCCTGCTCGTAAAAATAGCAGAACCGCAAACTCACATCCACAATGCTTAAAGAACTCTTGGCGAAAGAACACATTCTAATTCGCGACTGCTGCACATTCATGGGCTTAGATGACACCTACTTTAGAGTAACAGTCCGCTCAGCCAAAGATAACCAAAAACTTGTAGAAAACAATAAAGCAAAAACTAAGCTGCACTTTAAACCGTTAATAAGTCATTTGGTATAGATCAATCACGGAGCAACCGGGTCATTTTTTAGCTAACCAATAACTCATTTCGGGTTTGCAGGTAATTCTATAAACATAAAACAGTGGGTTTCCTATCCATGTCGCGTGTTGGTAATAGTCCACCCTTTTGAAAGATGAAAAGTATTTTTTGAAAAAAGCTTCAACGAGATCATGATCCAAGGGGTGTTCTTTTTTGTGCCAATAATCCGACAGGGTATAATCGATTGAAGGAAGTTTTATTCCAGCAATCTGGAAATAGAGAATGTTTAACGTCGGGTTTGAGTGAAAATAAAAGAGCTTAACAATGTTCGCTATTGTGTTTGGTTCATCCTTCCAGTAAAAGGGTGACGCTTCATGATCAATGTACATGACGCCGCCTTTTTTTAGGAATCCAGAAAGCCGCTGAAGGGTATCTGCATAGTCTGGTAGATGATGAATAACAGAGTAGCAAGCGATTAAATCGAATTCGACGGCTTCAAAATCGACACGTCTCTATTGCCGAGTTGATAACGACTAACTTTTTATCCGCTATGTCTTTTTTGAACTTGTTTTTTAAGATGACACACATTTCAGCAGAAATATCGATTGCTGTAACGTTATAACCCAAACCGAGAAGTTTGCCCGTTAAATTTCCGGTTCCTGCTCCAAAATCAAGAGCCTTTTTATGATTATCTACCACAAGTTGGTCTGCGGTTTTTAGAGTGGAGATTATTCTGTTCTGCTCTTTTTTGCTGTAGACTTCCGGATGAATTGCCTCGTAGTATTTTGCTTCGAACCGATGGACGGTAACGTTAGCTTGATGAATGCTTTCTTGAAGTTCCTTTGCTGCAGACAAACCGCTTTAAGCCCTCAATTTTCAAGTTAAATTATTCTCCCCTTGCCAAGCATATGTAGCTTTCGCAATAAGCAATTACGTTGTATAATCGGGTTGAGTACTGCGTCTTTTGTTTTTAATAACGAAGTAGGATGAAACACAGGTTAATAGGATGGCGGCTACAGCAATAGATGAATACAATATAGTGGGTGAGGATAGGTTGAAGAATGATTGTTCGGGCTGGATGGTTGTTCCGTTCCAATAGTAGATTGTAGAGTATTTTTGTGTGTAATTGAAGGAAGGGTCGTCGAAGATTATGTCTAAGTTAGTTCCATATTGTTTGATTAATGTGGCGATTTTCGTTCCGATTACAGGAGATAGACTGTCGTTTTCTATTGACCAAAGACCCCATATGTTATCAGTTGGTTGCCTCATGCCCCAACCGTAGTCTTTGGGAAGCACCAGAGCTACGTGGTTACCTATTGAAACTGTTTTTCTGGGAGAAGTATGCATCTGGTTCCAAAATGTTTCCAAGGCTTGGAAGTGCTCATCTGTTAACGCGCCGTAGGGATTGACTTGGGGATAGTTGAATACGAGTAGGTATTGAGCTCCAGCCGAATATGCCAAATCTAAGTCCGCAAGCATCTGAGTGCCACTTGGCATGGTTGGCGGATTGTTAGAAGTCCAGCAGATTATTGCTCCCCACTGCTTATTCTGCACATTTGCCGCTCCTCTACAAAGAGCGATGTGTTGAATCTCGTTATTAGTCCAACCCAACTCCGCAAAAACTGCATTATATCCAGCCAAATAATCAAACCAGTAAAGTGCGTTATCAGCTGTAAAAACTGGAATTACTCGACCTGTAGCGTTAGGAATAGAGTTACGGTAAGTTGCGTTATTTAGGCGTTGTGTGGTGACGGTTTTGAGACCTCTTACAAAACGGTTTGCCGCATCGCTATAATTGGCAACGTTGTTAAAAGTGGTTTGATTTCTTCCGTTATAGGTTGTTGCGAATCCACTATAATGCCCAAAATCGATTTGTTTACCACCTGGTTCATCAAGAACATAAGCTCCCAAGAATTTTTCTCCCCACCTATCGTTTGCCGAACTCAACCAAGGAACGTGAAATGGTTCAACACCTGCGTCTTTGTAGAGATCTAAACTACTTGCGCTAAGCTGCGATGCGTTAGAAAAAATAAAACTGAAATACACAATAAAATACAAGTTCGCGTCATAGGCATATTGGCAGATTTCGGTCAGGACAGTTTCATTCATTGCTACATCCCAATTGTCTATAACAAACAAGTTGGTGACATCCCTTGACTTTGTCTATCAACGTTTTTGCTTCACTAGTGGTGTTTCCGCCGAAAGTAACTCCGAAATAAGGGCACGTCCTGAACAGATGAACCACTGCTTCCATTTACAGGATAGAAATAGAAGCTGGGCAAAACAACAACCGCAATCAGCAAAATAGCTACTTGAAATTTACAGGTCATATCTTACTCAATACGAGTTATTCAGCTAGAGAATTAAGTATTTCCAAAATTGAAGAGTTGCAAAAAATAAAAGGAAAAAGCTGTTTTATCCATGCAAAATTTTTTCATTCTGAAAATATCACTAAAAATCAATCAGCAGATAAGGATTCCGTAAACGCTTAATAAGTTCACATGTTTATCTAACATAAAACTTGAACAATCTATACTTTGGATGTTGAATTATAGTGAAAGTGATTGTCCACTGGAGTGGAGGAAAAGACTGCTGTACTGCACTCCACAAAGTAGCAGAGCAGGGCCACGAAGTAGTATCCTTAGTCACATACATCTATATGGAACCTTACGTTTTCCACAGCTTAAAAGTCATAGAACAACAAGTTAAAGCACTGGGGATGCCTCACCAATTCGTGAAAATCACTGACAACCGCTATGACGACATCATGGGAACCCTTGAACGACTACACAAAGAAGAAGGCGTACAAGCCATAGTTACAGGCGACATAGACAACGTCCATCATCGACGCGTATGGAAAGATGCCTGCAAAAAACTCGGCGTACAACTTCTGATGCCGCTTTGGGACCGCCCTCTTAACCTAATTCCGGGCAACCGACGCCGCAAACGAATCATGGAAATGGAGCAAAACGCAGGTGTAAAAGCAATTCTTAGTTGCATAGACCAAAGATACTTCAGCCCCGAATGGCTTGGGACGCCAAATTGACAGAAAATGCATCGAAGACATGCAGCCGCTTGTAGGTCCTGCTGGGAAAGGCATAGATGTTTCAGGAGAACCTGGAGAATACCACTCTACAAGCCTTGATGCACCGTTGTTTAAAGAACGCATCGAAATAACCAAATTCACTAAAAAGAGTAAAGTCGTAGATTTCGGGGGATCACCTTTCAGGGAAGGCGACTTTCTATATATGGACATTGAAGAAGCTGTTCTTAAACCCAAAAATCAAGTCACCTCTACCTAAGATAAAGCAATTTTAAGACGCAACTATCGAGATAGGTTTGTTTTGCCATTTTATCGCAATGTTGATTAGGCAACTTTGCGCCTAAACATACAAAGCTGGAGTGAACTAGACGTCACAAGAAAAGCAAACGGTTGGCAAGCTAACTCTCAATATTGTTTGGATTTGTGGGGGAACAACAGCTGACATAACTCCAGCCCCCCAAGTAAAGTTTAGCATGGAGCAAGCATGCGAAAAAATAAAGAAACAAAAAATTAAGATCCGAGTGAAAGCGCCAATGCTGATGATTTTTGATTTTATGAATATGGAAGTCAGTCTTTTCGATGGGGGACGCATGCTCATAAAAAATGTGACTGATGAGAAATTGGCGCCTAAAGCATATGTGGAAATACTCAAAGTCCTCGAAGTACCCATTTAAGCCAGAAAGTTAATGGAATATTAGTTTGGCACCCTTCTTGACGGCAGAGCCGATACCTTCTTGGCGAATCACGCGAATCAATTTTGATGCATTGGATTTTTGGCAATTATGTCTGAAAATCTCTTTGAATTTTTACCAACATGTCGTAGTCGAAGTCTTTGGTTTTGACGCGTGCAAGGTAGTTGTCCATCTGGTCGTAGAGGTGTTGGCTAACTACTTCGTCGTAGAGTTTGCTGCCTGGGCAGGCGATGTAAATGTTAAACATGCAGATATCGGCGTTTAACGCCTTCGCAAACTTGAAGGTAGCTTGCATGTCCTCAACGGTTTCGCCTGGAATTCCAAGCATAAATGAGGTGGCTGTTCTTATTCCCACTTGTTTGCAGAGTTCAAATGTGCGTTGGACCTCTTGCAAATCAATATTCTTGTTGAGTTTCTGTTGAATTTTGGGTGAGCCAGATTCAACTCCGAAAAACATGGTTTGGCAACCTGCGGATTTCATATCTATAAGCAATTCTTTGTTTACGAGGTCAGCTCGGGTTTCACAGGTCCATTTGATATCTAATTTATTTTCTTTTATCAGGTGACAGAATTCAGAAGTACGCTTTTTGTTGATGGTAAAGTTGTCGCCGACAAAGTAGATGCCTTTTGTGCCAAGGTTTTCTGTCATATCTTTTATTTCATCGATTATTCTCTGAGGGGAGAAAGCTCGGCAAGTTGTTCCCCAGAGTTCACGCGTTTCACAGTAAGCACATTGATAGGAACAACCTCGCAACACACTCATCGTATCAACGGGTTTAACGTCTACATATGGAAGTATACGGTCATACATCTTCATGGGCAGCAAGTGACGAGCTGGAAAAGGAATCGTGTCTAAATTGCTGATGAACTCAGACGGTGTCTTAACTATTTCTCCATTGATTCTGCAGGCGACTCCAGGAATTTTGCAAATATCTTGATCCTGTTCGCCGTTGAGGATGCTTCTAGCAAGGTTAACCATTGCCTGCTCACCCTCGCCGATGACTACATAATCAATCTCGTTATGCTGAAGCATTGTCTCAGGCATATACGACGGATGTGGTCCACCCACGACTACTTTGCAGGTTGGGCAGACTTCTTTGACAGCTTTAGCCGTCTCGATGCATCTTGCGTAGGTTAAGCTGCTGCAAGTTATGCCCACAATCTTGGGCTTGACGCTTCCTAATTTCCGCCTTAACTTGCTTCAATAGGACGCTCTAAGAGGTAATTATCATAAATCTCCACGGAAAAACCGTTCTTTTCCAGAACCGCCGCAACATATGCCAAACCTAATGGAGGAAGTTTTCCTGCCATGCCCCAAGGTGATTTTTCTGGAGGAGCGGTGGTCATTAAAAGAATCAAATTTGCTTTCTCCAATTGGCAGTTTCTACTTTGCTGGGCTGGTTAATTTAGCCATTAATGCCCTTCGGAAATGTGCCATTATGAGCCTTGTTGCACCTAGACCCCACATTTTTCCTTTCTTGAACATGCCAATTGCGCTGATAAAGTATCTTGGGCTAAGGTAGAAACTTTGGAATGCTTGTTCACGTATCTGCATCAGTTCCTGCATAGTCATGTTTGGAATTTCAAATGTTGGAGTGGCTGTGTCGTATTTGTCGAAGTCAGTTATTTTTAGTGATCCGTTGGCTTTGACTTCTTCGTACATGGGTGTTCCTGGGTAAGGTGTGGCGATGTAGAAACCGACGTCGTTGGGGTTTAGTTCCTTAACGAACCGGATTGTTTCCCAAGCGCTCTCTTTTGTTTCACCTGGAAAACCCAAAATGACGCCTGCAACTGTCATTAATCCCGCTTCTTTTGCCCATTTGAAGGCTCGTCTTGTCTGGGTGAGCGAGAAGCCTTTGCCCATGCTGGTTAACTGTTTCTTTGAGCCCGATTCAACGCCAAACCAAACAGCTATGCACCCTGCTTGACGCATTTTGACGAGGAGTTCTTTGCTGACCATGTCTACGCGGGTTTCGCAGTCCCATTTGATTTTGAGTCCTCGACGATGAATTTCGTCGCAGATTTCAGCGGTTCTTGCTTGATCCACGGTGAACGCGTCGTCGTAGAATGTAAATTGGTTGGCGCGGTAGTTTTTGTGGAGATATTCCAGTTCGTCAACGACGTTCTTTGGTGTGCGCATGCGGTATTTTCTGCCGAACATTCTAACTGCGGTGCAGAAGTTGCACCAATAAACGCATCCTCGGCTAGTCATAACTGGGTAAGGTATCGTTCCGTATTTTCGCAGTTCACCCAGTTTCTCCCATAGGTGAAGGGCTGGAAAAGGTAGGCTGTCGAGATTTTCCAAAAAGGGTCTATCGGTGTTCTTTACTATTTCAGCGCCTTTCCTGCAAGTGGCGCCTGCAAGATCATGGATAGCTTGGTGATTCTCAACTCTTTGCGCTAACTCTAACATGGTTTCTTCACCTTCTCTTCTTATGACCACATCTAAGGAAGGTGCTTCTTCCAATGCCTTGTCATCCCAGAAAGTAACGTGGGGACCTCCAATAGCGGTTATGCAGTTTGGCAAGGCTTCTTTAGCCGATTTTATGATTTTTAGAGCAGATTTGTAAGTAAGCGTTGTGCAAGTGACGCCAACTATGTTTGGTTGATACTTGGCGATTTCTTCTTTGAATTGTTGATGACTGATTTTTTGGGCTTGACAATCAATCACGTTAACTTCAAAATGATTCTTGCACAATACTGCACCCAAGTATCCTATGCCTAAGGGCATGAAGGGTGGATGCTGATGGGAACCAGCAGGGTATGGCGGATTCACAAGAGTGATGCGAGTTTTCATATTTTTCCCCGAAGCAATAGAATTTATGTCTTGTAGTTCATTTACTTTATGCAAAACCTATGTTTTTTTACAAAGTGGTTTTCTTTTCAAAATTGACGCAAAAGTGAGGAACCAAAAAATTTGATGTTTACTTGGGAATTTCTTTTGGCTTGAGGTAGCATTCTTTAATGTCCATATAGAGCCATTTTCGTTTCCAGTTCTTGGATTTTTCATCCTTTTTCTTTGCTTTAAACTTGCCAATTTCGATGGATTCTTTGAAAAGCGGCGCTTCAACCACAGTGCTATGGTAACCTTGTCCATCTTCACTGGAGACGTCGATTCCTTTTTCGATCAGCTAACTCTTTGAGTTCTTTGACGGAGTCTGGTCCAATCTTTCGTCCCAGCCATTCTTCTCCAAAAAAGTTCGTGTTAATACAGTTTAACATAGGTCTTAAGCCTGTGTCAACAACCTCTTTGAGTACCCCGTAAGTGTCGCCTTCTGGACTTTGGTTAGGCATCATGAAAGCTATTCCCAACTGTTTAGCCATACTCTCGTAGTAGCTTGAGTGAACTAGAGCGCAGCCTGCTCCAGCTATATCGCCTGTTACGATACCCTCGATGCCCTGCTCTTGCTTGAGTTTTGTTAGAGCACCTAAGATGTCCTCGTAAGCTTTCTTTATTCGGACAACTTTGAGTGGAGTTCCTAAAGTTTTGGATTGGAGCGCCATAACATCAAAGCTATGGAAAATGTATGGTCTTTGATATTCGAAACTGAGTAGACAAACAACTTGATGCCCTTGCTTTATGACTTTGTGGTAAGCTAAACAACATTCTTTGCCCCCGCTCCAATGAACTACCAGTTTCATTCTAAATCACTCTTCTTTGGAAAATAGGCGGATGAAGGAACTATAAACCTTTTGTAAACTTGCCGATTTCATTAAAACACGCCTTAGCCGATTGTCGAAATGTAATAAATGAGCGCTCGGGTAAAAACCGAATGCAACACTTAGGGGTTGCTAGTGAAAATGTTAAGTGAGAAAAGAATAATTAAACCACTTTTTAAAGTAGACAGCGTCGCCTTTCTTCATTTATTACTGAATCCTCAAGTTTACCGTAATTGATATTAACTGTTTGACTAAAGTATTTCGAACGTTGGGTAAGCATTGCAACTAAACCTCCTAACTATAGGAACTGCAATTGTCATTCTGGTTTTGGCTATCTTGTTAGATTTGGTGCTTGGCGATCCCTCACCCAATAACCCTGATAGATGGATTTTCAAACTGCACCCAACCGTGCTTATGGGAAACTTTACAAAAAAAATTGAGCCCCACTTCAAAAACCCAAATCCAAAAACTGAAAAGTTCCTGGGTGTACTGCTGGGGTTAATAGTCATTGCCGCCTTTACAGTGCCCGTTTTCTGTGGGCTTTGGGCAATCTACACTTTCACACCCTTCTACTTCAACATCATCTTCTACGCCATAATAGGTATCATACTACTCAAAATGACAGTATGCATAAAGCTTGAGACGGATTGGGCAAAAGCAACAGCTAAAGCCATCGACGCAAGTGATTTACCCGAAGCAAAAAAATACAGCCACTTCTCACGCCGTGAATCAAAATACTTGAACGGTGCTCAAATGGGCAGTGCAGTCATCGAATCCATGTCCGAAAACCTAATTGACTTTAAACTCTCACCTATGATGTCCTTCGCCTTGTTCGGAGTAACGGGCGCTATTGCTTTTCGAGCTATAAACACACTTGATGGAATGGTTGGTTTCAAAACTAAAGAACACATTAACACGGGATGGTTTAGCGCTAATCTCGACAATGTCGTAAATTATATTCCTACACGATTGACAGCTTTGATTATGATTGTTGCTGCAGTAATTCTGCGAATGGATGCTGGGAATGCTTGGAGAATGGCTTGCAGAGATCACAAAAAAACGCCCAGTCGCAATCATGGTTGGCCCATGGCAGCAGTAGCGGGTGCACTACGTATTCAGCTTGAAAAGCCAGGGCAATATATACTTGGCGATGCGCAAGAACCTGTGACTGGGGACAAGATTTTGGGGGCGCTACGAATTCGGAATGTAACAATTGTTCTGTGGGGAATCTTGTGTGTTGGTGTTATTGTGGTTGTACGATTATTCTTTTTGCCTATTTAGGATTTGGAATAGACAACTTTGCCGTTTATGATTGTCATTTCTATAGGTATTTCTTTGATTTTATCGGTTTGAACGGTTAATGGATCGTTTAATAGAACTGTTAAGTCTGCTAACTTTCCGACTTCAATTGAGCCTTTAATTTTCTCTTCACTGGAGGAATACGCAGCATCGGCAGTGTACATGCGTAGGGCTTCTTCAACGGTTAATTGCTGCTCAGGGAAAACCTGTCTTAGCACTACCTCTTGCATCCCCAGAAGAGGACTCAAGGGCTCCATGGGGCAATCGGATCCACCAGCAACTTTGACGCCTGCCTTAAGCAGGGTTTTGAGTGGATGAAGCCACTTTGCCCTCTCAACACCGAGGTGTTCAGTTGCTGACCAAACGGAGAATTCGGTAGCGATAACTTTTGGCTGAACAGAAACGGCGACATGTTGATTTTTGAGGCGCTCTACTAACTCTTCGTTTAGGCTTGCAGCCTGCTCTATGCGAAAACGAATCGATTTGCCCGTTTGTTGTTTTGAAGTTTGCTCGATTACCTTCAACGTCGTGTCAATAGCCTTATCGCCCATTGCATGTATGATTGGCTGAAAACCAGCCGCTAAAACCCCAGCGACTGAAGACGCCAATGCCGGCTCGGGGCAGAGAAGTTTGCCGCGATTATTTGGGTCGTCGCTGTAAGGTTCGAGGAGGGCAGCAGTTTTAGAATCCAAATATCCATCGGCGTATATTACGATGCCGCCGACATTCAGCAATAAACTATCGGTTGAATGCAAATCGACAATTTGTTTCATGAATGTTTCTGGAACTATCACGTTAACCCTAAAAGGAAGTCTTCCCTCCGCATGAAGTCGTTGAATAATTGCAAGCTCATTTTCCGAAAGCACTATCCAGTGCACACTTGTTAACCCGGCTTTCGCAATTTCTTGGCAAGCAATAGCCGTTGCCTCCGAAAGCTCATTAACCGTGGGTTCAGGAATCACTTTCCAAACAAGGTTTATAGCGGCGTCCCGTAAAATACCCGTAAGCTTGCCAGTCTGTGGGTTTTTGTCTCTGGATCCACCTGACGGGTATAGCTGTTTGTTTGGTTAGACCTGCTAAATCTAAGGCTTTGCTGTTTATGGCGCACCACATTGCTGCCTCATGGTACAGGATTACCGGGTTATCGGGGGCTGCCTCATCCAAGTCGTCGAGGTTTAGCAAGCGTTTTTCAATGAAGCGGTTGTGGTTCCATCCGCGTCCAATTATCCATTTTCCTGACGGAGTTTGTGTCGCTTTCTCTTTTACTAGATTTTGCAGCTCTGCAATGGATTGTGCGCTGGTTAAGTCAAGCCACATTAAGCATCTGCCAAAATCTGCCACATGAATGTGAGTGTCGATTAAACCTGGAACAACTGTTTTTCCTTCTAGGTTAACAACTTTTGTGCCCTTGCCAATGAATGGACTTATTTCTTGGTTCGAGCCCACTTTAACGATTCTATTCTTAGCTATAGCCACTGCTTGAGCAATCGGCTGGCGTGGGTTCATGGTTCGAATGTTCGCGTTAAGGAGAACTAAATTAGCTGACAATTAGCCTCTTTATCCCGAAGGTAATATTCACAGATGAATCGCTATTAATGTTATCATAAAAACCCTGCGCCAAGAACAACAAACCCAAGAAAAAATCGGTTTTTGCAAAATTTATAAATCCTGCATCTGTTTAGAACCCTTCGTAAGCAACCAAAGTACTATGTGAAAGCAAGCATGCGCGTTTGTTTGATTAATCCCCCACGTATCCAGCCCAAATTGTGGGGTAAGCCGAGTATACTTCAACCCTTAGATATAGCGTACGTAGCAGCTATCCTCGAGAAAGACCATGAAGTTCACATCATTGATGCTGCAAATGAGGGCTGGAAAACCCTTCAAGACGTGAATGGAAACAAGTATCGGCAGGGATTAAAGAACGAGGAAATAGCTGGAAGACTAAAGCAGTGGTCCCCTGACATTGTTCAGATTACTATTCCTTTTTCGGGCTGGTGGAAACCGGCCTATGAGATGGCAGAAATCGCAAAAAGCACCAACAAAAACGCCACCACAATCTTGAGCGGATTGCATCCTTCCGCGCGACCCATCGACTGTCTTTCGCATCCAAACGTAGATTACGTCATAATTGGTGAACCAGAGTGCACTGCACAAGAACTAGTCAACAATTTAGGTAAGGAAAAGGAAAGTGCCCTCAAAAAAATAAGGGGCATAGGCTACATGAAAGATGGAGAACCAATAATCACTTCTCCAAGACCACCTATTGAAGATTTAGACGCCTTACCTTTTCCAGCAAGACACTTGCTACCCATGGAAGAATACTTCTCAGCCGTAAAAGAGAATCCACTCAGAGGCGAAATTGGGCGGCATTGGACAACCATGATTACAAGCCGAGGCTGCCCATACAACTGCGTCTTCTGTTCCGTTCACACATTAATGGGCAAACAGTGGAG
The DNA here is from genome assembly GCA_963818655.1 of Candidatus Bathyarchaeota archaeon. GTDB lineage: Archaea > Thermoproteota > Bathyarchaeia > Bathyarchaeales > Bathycorpusculaceae > Bathycorpusculum. The sequence continues at coordinate 55,013 of CAWFTD010000001.1, read as the reverse complement.
AGGAAGAAGCCCAGAAAACGTGATTGCCGAGATAAAACAACTCATCGACACATACAACATAAGACAAATTGACTTCAGCGACGAAAACATGTGTTTAGACAGAAAAAGAATGGAATCCATCTGTGACTTAATTATAAAGAACAAATTTGACCTCGATTGGTTTACTCCAAACGGAGTAAGAGCAGACACTTTAAGCGAAACACTTTTGAAAAAAATGAAGGCGTCAGGATGCAAAAAAATACGTCTTGCCCCTGAATCTGGTGTTCAAAGAGTTGTGGATGAAATTATCAAAAAAAATCTGAAACTAACCGATGTGGAGCAAGCTATCGTTTGGGCAAAAAAAGCGAGAATCAAAGTCGGTCTTTTCTTTGTTCTTGGTCTAATTGGGGAAACGAAAGAAGATATAGAAAAAACCATAGAGTATGCTTACAAGCTGCGGGGGTTAGGGGCAGAGAGTTTTCATTTTAGCATCGCCATGCCAGTTTACGGCACTGAACTGTATGAAAAAGCTTTGAAAGGTGGTTATTTGAGGCAGTGTTTTAGTGATGAGTCTTTGGCGGCTTCTGAACCTCTAATTGAAACAGAAGATTTTTCAGCGGACGAGTTAATAGAATTGTGTAAGCGAGCCAACCAAATAAATTCTTCATTAACACTGAAAAAAATCTTGAATGCTGCAAAGAATCCTAAAAAGGTAATTAGATTTATTCATGACAGCATGTAACTCCAACGTACTTTTTAAGTCGTTTTTTGATTAAGGTTAAAAAATGCTTTGGTTAAAGATAGTCAAACATTATCATAATTTAGATGATAGAAAACAAAAAAGGGAAAGAGATTTGGATTTATTTTTTTCTCTTTTTATGGTCGTTTTCTGAGCAATAGCAGCGCGAGTATGACGCCTACTACTGCGATGGCTATTATTATGCCTGCGATTGCTGGAACAAAGTATGCGTCAGCGATAGATTCGGGTAGTGGCGCTGGTGTAGAGGTAGCTGGTGCAGCGTCTTCTACTGTCATGTAAGTTGTTGCTGATGATGGACCATATGCTTTGGTGCCTGCGAAGTTTGCGATGATTTGGTATGTTCCTGGAACTTCGGGGTTGTATGCGATAGCATAGTTGCCGTTTATGTCGCTAGTTGTTGTGCCGATAGGGACTAAGTTTCCATTAGGATCAATAGCGCTTAAGCTAACGTCAACGCCATAAGCGTTTGTGGGTTTTGCTTGCTGCATGAACAGATATTCCATCCATGCCTCCATGTTTGCGTCGGATATTGCTGGAGTGCCTTTAAGCGAGAAGTCTATGATGTTGTTGGTGTTGCGTTTGCCAGAGGGAGATTGGTCGGTAACTGTACCCTTTATCATGACCTTGTTTCCAAGGACTGATACGTCATTTTGTGTTATGACTGTGGTTGCACTTGGACCCCTGCCGAATGCGTATAGTTGATTGTCAAAGTGGTTGAGACCTACCAGAATGCCGTCTGCCATAAGTATGTTTGATGAGGTGGGCGACATTCCGCCGAAGAATCCTAGTATCTTCCAGATTTCCTCTCCTGTGGCTGCGTCTATGCAACGTAAGTTTGGTCCTCGCATCAATGGTTGAGTAGGTGAGTGTTCACCCGTGACTGTATAGAGTTTCCCGTCGCCGACGATAACTACACCGATTGGGTAGTTGCCGCCATATGCAGATTCTGTGCCAATGCTTGTTGGATCATATTGCCATATTAATTCGCCTGTCTTTATGTCGCGGCAATATAGAACTGCGCCGTAGCCATAGCTTAGTAATGTGCCGTTGTAGTAGTTTGTGCTTGTGCCGTAGTATCCGAATTGCGATTCAGGTTCACTTACCCACACTTGTTGGTAAGTGTCCAAACTGTAGCCAAATCGTTCTTGTGTCTTTGTTTTAAAGAAGAGGAACATCTTTTCATCTGGGTAGACCCCTGTAAAGCTCACTGTTTCTGCGTCTGCTCCTGATGGCGGTGTAAAGGTTCCAGTCCATAGAGTTGTGCCTTCGCTGCCTGGTACCAAGCTGATAGCCTTCAGGAATCCTTGAGCGATCCCTTGTTCGTCATTTACTCCTGAAGTTCCGATGATCATGTATTCGCCTTCACGAATTTGTAGGATGGTGGCAGTTTGATTCGATCTTGCATTCCGTGGACCCTATATGTTACCTATTGAAGCGTTCAATGAGTAAAAGTCGTGTCCGTCATGCACAACGTTGTATGCCGTAGCGCCAAGATACGCGTTAGCACCACCGAAAGTACCGCCTGCAGGTCTCCACTGCCAGTAACCTGTTCCAAGTTGACTTGAAGGCATGGTTCCTGCAGAAGAGTTCCAAACTTGCAGATAATAGTTGGGGCTTGCAGTTGTGCCAAGGTTAACGAGGTTGTAGCGCAGTATGCTTCCGTCTTTGCCATAAACAGCCGTACCGCCAGAAGTTACATTAGCTATATAGGTTATCGTTTGTCCTGTGAATCCGTCAAGCATTTCCCAAAGAGTGCCTGTGGATATTGGTGTAGCTGTTCTATTTACAGTTTGTACGGCGGTTTGTCTTACTACCGATAGGTTCGAAAATTGTATTGCATTGGGTATCTGAACTATCTCGGGCAATATGACGCCGGATGTTCTCCATAAGTATGCGAAGCCTCCGTGCTGGTTAGGCGACTCGTAGTTGTAGGACTTGACCGAATGACGGTCTAGTTGCATTAACGTCGAGGGATAATCTTTCGCCTGTGTACAGATCAAAACTTTCCCAGCCCTGATTAGCGTGTGCAGTCGTGCGTGGAGTGTAGTGAACTTTGCCGTTTAGAACTATTCCTGAGAAGCTCATACCTTGATAATGCTGTGTTTGGTAGCCAGTAACACCGAAGTCATCTTGCATGAGACCGCCAACGTAATACTGTTTTGTCCACAATATGTGGGACGTTTCTGTCCCTTTACCGTGAGCAGCAAGAGAAGTAACGCCCGCGGTACCTGTCGGATAGTTTTGCTGTGCGCCGCCAAGCCAGTCTCCTGCAAGCACATACCACTCATGGTTTGCACTGTTTAGTGGACGAGTCCACCAATCGGCTGTTACAGGGTTCTCTGTCCAAACAGAAGTTGGGTTCTGCGTTACAGTAAAGTTTACTGGTGGACTGTAATCAGGTTGATAGTATCTTCTTGCTGTGACTGCACCTGAACTGTTTCTTGTGTCTTTCCATTCTCCAGGGAAGTAGGCTTGTAAAGAATATGTGCCGACTGCTTGAGGTACCCATATACTCCATGTTGCCCCTACTGGATCGGTACGGGGCATTGATACTGTTTCATTGGTTCCGTCAGGTTTTGTAATTGTCACTATAGCGGGCTCATTCCAGGCGGCTCTGCCGTTTGGTGAGGGTATTGTTCCTGCTGTTTCTCCCACATCCGGAGGCATATCTGCTGTCCACGTTACAATAATTAAATCTTGACCAACGCCAACAGTGTTTGGGGTAACACCAACGTACATAAAGGAACGCGTATATGTTATGGTTTGAGCCTTAATTTGTGGCAAGATAGCAAACATCGAAATAGCCATTGTTAACATTAGAAACATCGTTATCAAAGAGAGAGTTGTTTTATTTTTTGATATTTTCATTTTTTTCTTTCCTTTAATTTATATTTATGTTTATAGAAAGGTCTTCCCTTCCTGAAAGGTGAGGTAATCAATTCAGACTATATTAACTTAACCCGAAAAAACCTTGTCATATGAAAATTAACGTGAAAAAAATCGAAAGAATATGATCGATACCCAATTTCTAGCGCACCAATAGGTCCTCTAGATGAATTTAGATTGTATTCTATTTTTCATCCATCCTTGAACGACACCCAAGTCATTGCTTACTTCTGCGTCTCAATCCTTTAACGCATTAAAGTCATTGTTTACTCCTGCGTTTTTAAAAATATCCTATCGTCCTACTGACTTTCCAAAAAAACTTATCGTCTTGACGGACTACTTGAATGCTGGAGGTTAGGTTGGAAATTGAGCAAGTGCACGCGCCGACGAATCTAATCATTTAGAAAACAAATGCTGATACTGAAGAAATAGCTATGCGGTTACATTCCCATTGGTTTTTTGCTTCTTTTCTTAATAACATAGCCCATAGCGGTAACTGCAACCACAAGTATACCTGTGGCACCAATCAAGGCTAACGTGTTAGGAGCCAACGAAGATGGGATTTGTTGTGGTTGAGTCTGTAACTTCGTCCGTAATGTTTTCTCTAAAAGCGTAAAGGTTCCAGTCGTTACAACCTATGTATAACATGTTGTTTGCTATTGTTGGCGACGACCAGCTACTAGAAGGCATGTTCATAGTTTCAAGTTTTTCACCGTTGTTAGTTGCGTCAAGTACAAATATGTGGCGTTGACTGGTTACATCGTAGACTTTTCCATCTGCATATGTTGGTGCAACATATAATTCATCGCCGGTATAGAAGCTCCAAACAACTTTTCCGGTTGTTGCGTTTAGGCATGCTATGTTGAATTTGTCGATTAGAATGACTTGTCCGTTCACGTAAATCGGGGCATTGTAGATGAATTCGCCTGCATCTTTGTTGGTGAAATTCCATAAAATCTCCCCCGTTGCCTCGCTTACTGCATAGTAAGTTATCACGTTGGAGGAAGTAAACACCATGCCATCTGCAACCGATGTAGAACCCATTAACTCAGTTCCGCCGACGAACACGGGCACATAAGGAATAAGTTGTGTCCAAATTACAGATCCGCTTGCTGCATCGAGTTTGTAGAGAACACCGGTGGTTGGTCCATGTGAAGTAAAGAACACGGCTCCATTAGATAAGGAGGGTGAATTTTCGATTGGTCCAACTGTTGCTGCTTTCCAAATAACGCTGCCAAGGTTAGCGTCAAGGGCGTACATGTTTCCGTCCATAGATCCAACGTACACTATTCCGGCTGACACTACAGGGGAAGATTTCATCACTATCGTAGAAAACGTGGACGACAAGTAGCCATTAACAAACGTTGTCCATATGAGGCTACCACTGTAAGCGTCAAGACAGTAGACGTTGCCGTCGTCTCCACCCGTATAAACTCTGCCATTCACAACAGCAAGTGAAGATTCAACAGCGGCATTGGTGGCAAAGCTCCAGAAGAGATTACCGCTCCAAGCTCCAACAGCGTAAATGTTTTTGTCCTGAGAACCAAAATAAACAATTCCATCAACAATAGTGGGTGAAGAAAGAACTGAACCGTTTGTTGTGAATTTCCAAGCCAAAGTAAGGTTTGTTGGACCTTCTGGCGCGGTTGAGGAATGCGTTGGATCCGCCCCCCACATCGACCAGTTGCTAATTGGAATTGACTTTGTTCCCATTGCCCAAAGCTGGTTAGCGGTGGAGTATTCGTTTCCTGATATGGTATCAACTGCAGTTGTTACTTCACCTGGAATAAGGTATAAAGTACCATATGCAACGATGACAGATTCTCTGGGTGCTAAGGCTTCCATCGAAAGCTTCCAAATTACTTTTCCTGTGTGGGCATCTAAACATGCAAACTGTGAAGCTCCCACTTCATTGTTATAATAGGCATTTTGCCCAGTTGTTGCGTAGACTTTGCCGTCTGCAACTGTGGGGTACCCTGGAAACATTAGCGGACCTGGTCCTGTATAATTCCAAGATAGTTTGCCAGTGTCTACATTGACAGCATAAAGGTTTCCATCCTTGTTTAACGAATAAACCATTCCGTAGCCAACTGCAGTACCTACGCAGAAATACCCGTCAGTGTTAGGTTTAAAAGTCCATAGAATATCGCCGTTTGAAGCGTTAAAACAGTATAGTGTATTGTCGTCTGTACCGCCTCTAAGATACTTACCCTGATAGTAGGAACCACTAAAAATCATCGGTCCTTTTGTAAGTGTATCCCATACAACTTTGCCTGTTTTGGCATCAAGCGCCATTTGATGATTCTCAAAAGACCCAGGAAATACCAGTCCTCCGCCATATGTTACTCCAGAACCCGTTGTGCCGCCGCCTGGAACATAGGCTTGCCAAGCTAACGTTGGAGGCGTTGAAGGATTAGAGAAGTCCCAAGCGTTGATGTAGGAACCCACTTTAGTGTAGAACATTTTTTCTTCTGGGCTATAAACGTTGGCAACAAAAAGAACACCGGTGTCAGCTGAGAATTGTGTGCTTGTCCATAGGATGTTTCCTGTTTCTGGATCAAGGCATGTACCTTCGACAACTAAGTGGGAATCGTCAATTTTGTACGGGACTGGCCATGTTCCATTCATTGAAATATTTTTTTGCCATACAATCTGTCCTGCTTGGTCAACTGCAACAACGCCTGTGGTGGTGCAGACAAAAATTTTCCCGTTAAAAGCTATAATGTAGGGTTCTATGCCAGTTATGTTTGTTTTCCATAATACATTTGACGTGGCAGGAGCTGGTCCAGCTGAAGACCGCGAAAAAGATGAATCACCTTGAAACTGTGGCCACTCGTATTGGTTTAAAATGCCTGAATTGGAAACAGAGTTAGTGTTTACTTGTGCATTTACAGAGCTGGGTCCAGCCTGAAAGATAAGAGAGGCAAAGATCGATGAAAAAAGCAATAGGACTAAGATAGATACAACCTTGAGATTTTTGATAATTGACAGTTCCCCCAAGAGTTACGTAATAGTTTTATTGAGAGTCTGAGTTGATCTCTTGTCCCGAAAAACGTTTATGATGTTAACACAGTATAAACTTTACGATAAAGTGCCTTCTCTGAATTATTTAGTGAATTTTGATGATAAAAAGCATTACCATGTCCATCGGAGAGCCAGCTATACACTCTCACTTCTGCTCAATTCTGAAAATTAGCCAAAAATACCAAAGCACCAATAGTTTATTAAGATTCAAAAAAGGTTGCCTAAGGTGGATGTTACATGAAAAAAGTGTGGCGAATAATACTCGTTACTTTACTCGTTTTCGCCATGTTAACTTCCGTTTTTGCCTCTGAAAACTCTGCTAAAGCGGCAAACAGTGATAAGGTTTACTTTGGTGTTACTTATGGCGGAGATACCGTAGCGGAAGCTAAACAGTTAATTGACAAAGTTAGCTCATACACAAATCTTTTCATCATGGATTCATGGACAATTGCTGGCGCTTTCAATGATTCTTCACCGTTAACTGAAATTTGTGATTATGCTGTCCAGCACAACTTGAGCGTCATAGTTTATTTCAGCTTCATTTATTACAACTACACCCGAACGGTCGGCAACCTCTACAATTCTTCAGTCTGGGATTTATATGGTGTTTCTCCGTGGCATGTAGATTGGCTAAACCAAGCAAAGGCGAAATACGGCGATAAGTTCCTGGGGGCATACCTCTATGATGAGCCTGGCGGAAAACAGATAGACACGGGGTACTGGGGAGGTAACACGACAACTTTTACAGGAGGAAGAATTACCTCGTTTGACCACGTAACAAATTATTCTGACGCAGCCAGAATATTTAATCGACTCATTCTAAATAGCGGAAGCATGCAGCACATCATCAATAGCAGTATCCCCAACTCAGTGACTAACCCCATACCTGTGTATACCTCTGATTATGCTCTTTACTGGTTTGATTACAAAGCAGGATACAACACTGTTTTTGTAGAACTAGGTAATAATAGTCCGACAAACACCAAGATCCAACAAATAGCCCTTTGCAGAGGAGCAGCAAACGTGCAAAACAAGGATTGGGGAGCCATAGTTACATTAGCAAATAATAATCCACCAATTCCTGAGAATGGATCCACAGTCTTCAACGATATGACTATGGCTTATGAAGCTGGGGCAAAGTACATCTTGGTGTTTAATTACGAACTTAACGGTCAAGGCATCTTAACAGATGAACATTTTAACGCCATGAAACAATTCTGGGATAATATTCACTCATCAACCCAAAATTCCTTCGGTAAATCAAAAGGACAAGTTGCATTCGTTCTGCCAACCAACTATGGCTGGGGAATGCGACATATAAACGATAGAATGTGGGGTCTTTGGGATGCACCCAACAATTCATCTCAAATCTGGGACAACTTGAACAAATTAACTGACAAATATGGTCTAAACTTAGACATAGTATACGAAGACCAAAATGTTAGTATACAAGGATTATACTCGCAAACGTACCTTTGGAACAGCACAATCAATTTTGACACCACACTAAATATGCCAAATCAAATGGTCGTTCTGTTTTCAGTTGTGGGGTCGGTTGGAGCAGTTGCTTGTTTATCAACATATTGGGTTACAAAACGCAGAAAACAAAAACCCACAACATCGACTGTACAAGAATCCAGTCCAATTCAACAAGTATTTTTGGAACAACCCCTAAAACCGATTGAAAAGGTTGAGTTTAACCTCGAATTAAACGGTATTTTTGATACATTTGCCAATATTTTAGATCCTTTGTTTGATATACTTATGGACCTCAATGGACAAGTGAACTGGAACGAAATCGATAATTGTTTAACACGTTGTAAACTCGCCAAAGCAATTGGAGCAAAACAAGCAACTGAAAACCTTAATTTCCAGAAATCTATCCGTTTATATCAAAATGCGCAAATCAAAAGATGCTTCACAGGAAACCAAGTCTTTGATTAAACAGCTACATGAAAACGCCTCGGTATTAGGCTCCAAGGTAAGTTTAGAGGAGCCCGAATCAAAGTTTGATTCAATGAAATCGGCAATATTATCTTATTTCTTTTTAAACGATATTTTATTGGGTCAAACTATAGGTGATGACGCGATTGCAGAAGAAAGAATTGAACTTGCAAATACCTTAGACGATTTCCAACAAGAAGCAAAAAACCACTTATTTGCACAATTCATATCATTGCTAAAGAAAAAAGGAGCTAATATTTCAATCAATGAAAGTCGAACGTTGCTGCGAAAGCAATTCAACGGGATCATTGGACCAGTATTAAATTTGTGCAGGTTTGTTGCGAGCCCTAAGTTTCACCATGTTGGTGAAAGCCCACCTAAGAGATTTTGATCGCCAAATCCGATCGTTTAATGCTGTTCGACCCATGTTTTTGCTGTAGAATGTTCCTTTGAAGTATTGACGTGCAATATAGGACCAAGAGTAGAAGTGATCGTAGAATTCGCGTCTGCTCTTGATTAAGTCTACTCCTTGGAGCAGGGGGTTTTCAAAAACAGGTTGTTGCAAATCGTATTTGCTCCAGTCATCTGAGACCTTCCAACCTAGCTCTTGGAGGTAACTGCTAAGATGTGTACCAGGATAGGGCGTTGCCATGCACAAATAAACGTAGTCCGGCTCTGCTCTATGAATAAAATCGTAAGTTTGTTTAAGCGATTCTTTTGTTTCGCCAGGAAACCCAATGATTACTGACATTGCAACGGTCAGTCCCGCTTTTTTCGCCATCTTTATTGCTTTCTCATTCATTTCGACGGTGGTTTTCTTGTGAACTGAATCAAGGATTTTCTGGCAACCTGATTCAGCGCCAAAACTTAACAGTTGACAATCCGCTGCTTTCATCGCATCGAGAACTTCGGGGGAGATTCGGTCAACTCTAGTTTGAGCGTCCCAGGGAACGTTGATTTTTCTTCTCCGCATTTCTTGGCAGATTTTGATTGCCCGTTCTTTATCATAAGTAAATGCGTCATCGAAAAAGCTAAACGCTCCAGCCCCAGCATCATGATTACTCTTTAACCACTCAAGTTCATCAACAACTTTTGTGGGGTCTCGAGCGCGAAACTCTTTGCCAGCCATCCGTGAAGAGACGCAGTATGAGCATTGGAATGGGCAGCCTCTGCTGGTTAAGATGGGCAGAATGGTTCTGCCAAAAAAGCGGTATTGTTTAAGCGAAAAATACTGGTAAGCTGGGTAAGGTAAGTCGTCTAAGTTCTGGATGAAAGGACGATCGGGTGTACGGATTACTTCGCCGTTTCTTCGGAAAGAAATCCCTTGAACATTCACGAGATCGCCGTTGCCGAAAAGCTTTGACAATAATTCGGCTATGGTGATTTCACCTTCACCGCGAACCACTATGTCAACTGCTGGTTCCTCATTCAAGACTTCCCTGTCAAGGAATGTTGCATGGGGACCTCCCAAGATTACAACACAATTTGGGGAGTTTTGTTTAGCTATCTTTGCTGTTAAAAAAGTAGAGTTAACTGTGGGTGTTACTGAAGTGATTCCTACCACGTCAGGTTGGTAGGCGGCAAATTCTTGTCCTAACCTTTCATGGCTTAAGCCTAGTGCAAGGCAATCGAACACTTTTAGTTCATGACCATTTTTCTCAATGACAGCTGCTAAATATGCTAAGCCAATGGGCAGGTTTGGGCACCATAGTTTGCGTATGTCAAAAGCTGGCGGTATAACCAAAGCTACCTTGAGTTTTCTGCTTGACTTAAAAATGGTAAAATCGCTCAGTTTAAAGCATCCTCATTACGCTCTTTAAGAAAGGCAATCAGTCCATCACGTCTTATTCTGCGCAGGAGCGTTTTTGGTGCAGTGTTAAAGCCGCGTTGATAGCGTTTTTGAATTGCAACTACGGATTCGTAATTGAATTCGTCAGTTTTGACAAAAGCCAAAAAGTCTTCCATGCGATCGTAGAGATGCTTCTCTAATACTTCTTCGTAAAGGCAGCTGGTTGGGCAAGCTATGAATACGTAGAAAGTGCACCAGTCTGGACCAAGTCTTCTTGGCAAATTTGTATGTGGTTTCCATGTCAGCAACAGTTTCGCCTGGAATCCCAAGCATGAAAGAAGCAGCGATGTTAATGCCTGCTTTTCTGCAGAGTTTAAAGGCTGCCTCAATCTTTTCGGGGGTTGTGTGAGTGTTTAGTTTTTCTAGGATTCGTTGGGAGCCTGATTGAATACCAAAGAATATAGTTCTGCATCCGGCTTCCCGCATTTCTTTGAGCAAATCAGCGGAGAGTAAGTCAACTCGGGTGTCGCATGCCCATTCAAGATCTAAATTGTTCTGCTTCATGTGTGCGACAAAACTCGATAGTGCGTTCTTTGTTAATTGTAAAGTTGTCATCTATGAAGTAGATGCCTTTGGAGCCGAATTTCTCCTTCATGTACTTGAGTTCGCCAATGACCCGTTCTGGACTGAAAGCACGACATTTCATACCCCAAAGCTTCTTGGTTTCACAATAGTTGCAACTATAGGGGCAGCCACGCATAACATGCATAACATCAACGGGTTTAGCTTTCAAATAGCCGATTTGGCGGTCATAGAAATTCATGTCCAACAGATGACTTGCCGGATAAGGAATTGTGTCAATGTCTTCGATTAGTATAGGAGGAGTCTTAGAGATTTTTCCATCTAATCTGCAAGCAACGCCGGGAATTTGAGCAATGACTTTTTGGTCGGCAGCCTTTTGTAATTTGGGTTGCGAGCTCTACCATGGCTCGCTCGCCCTCGCCCATTATGGCGTAGTCTATCTCCGGGTTCTCGAGCGCTGAATCAGGCAAGTACGATGCGTGCCAACCGCCAACCACCACTTTGCAGGATGGAAGGATTTCTTTGATGGCTTTAGCCATTTCAACTGCTCGGCGATAAGTGACTGAGCCGCAGGTTATACCAACTATTGCTGGTTGACGTTTTTGCACCTCCTGCTTGACAAAATCGATTGTTGTCCGCATCTGATAGTTGTCGAGCATTTGTACTTCAAAGCCAGCTTTTTCCAATGCACCAGCAACGTACGATAAGCCTAAAGGAGGTAGCTTGGCTGGAACACCCCAAGGTGAAGTTTCAGGGGGTATGGTGGTCATTAACAGAATCAATGCAATTTTTCCCTCAGTCATGTCAATTATTACAGATAGCATAACTTAGTTTAATAATAAACTTAACTGTAAAGTTGATTCGAAAATTTTTTTGATTGTAAGTGCAGAATTATGGTTAAAGCACAAGTTGTTTCAGATTGTTGTTGTTGAAAGATTCCTACGTATAATAACTTTTAGGGTTGTGCTTTGGGTTGTATTTTGTTGTTGGGGTCTGTTTTGGCTCAGGTTGGTTGTAGTTGTTGTTGGAGTAGCCACAACCAACAGGATTAAAACAGAAGTTGATCTAACTCTAACTGAGATAGGCTTAATTAATTCCGATTTTTAAGTATAGGAAAGGTCATTTGGGTATGCCTATTGCTGAAAAACGTCGACTTAAGGTTGCGTTGATTAGCCCTCCGCCCGCTTCACAATGGGCATTTGTCGACTACCAATATCCGCTCATTGGACTCGCTTACTTGGCAGCTGTTTTAGAAAAAGATGGCCATCAAGTTATGGTAATTGACTGCCCACCTCAACACCTAACCTACAAACACATCGACCAAGAAATAGGTCGGTTCCAACCAGATATCGTTGGCATCACCTCAGTAACCGCCACCTTCACATCAGCACTCAAAGTAGCGCAAAACACAAAACAAACATGTCCACAGGCAACCGTTGTCTTAGGTGGACCGCACGTGACAATTGCTGACGACCAATTCCTCTTGCAGCATCCAGAAGTGGATGTGGTTGTTAAGGGGGAAGGGGAACAAACAATTGTTGAGCTTGCCCGATATTTATCCGGTCAGAGGATCCTAAATGACATTTCAGGGATAGCGTTCAGAAACAACGGACAAGTTGTCCGCACAGCCAACCGACCATGCATCCAAAACCTCGACGGACTCCCTTACCCAGCGTATCACTATTTCCCATTAATTAAATATCGAATTTTCAAGAAAATCGGAGTTCCCATATTGACCAGCCGAGGATGCGGTTCAGGTTGCAGTTTCTGTTTGGTTCCTCAAATTGCTGGCGACAATTTTAGGGCAAGAACTCCAGCAAGCGTTGTCAATGAGCTTGAATACCTAAAAAACAGGTACCAAGTTGACTTTGTTACGTTTAATGATGAAATCTTCACCTACGATAAAAAACGGGTTTTGGATATTTGTTCAGGGATTAAGAGGAACAGAATTAAGGTTCCTTGGGATTGTCAAACACGAGTTGACCTCGTTTCAAAAGAGCTTCTGCATGCCATGAAGGATGCGAATTGCCAACTTATCAATTTCGGAGTAGAATCAGCCAGTCAAGAGATTCTAAACTCGATGGCAAAGGGTACCACAGTGAAACAGAACGCAGCGGCTATTCGAATGGCTAAGGAAGCAGGATTATCGGTAACGGTATCGTTGGTGCTGGGCTACCCAGGAGAAACAGACCAAACTATCCACCAAACTATTGATTTCATCAAAAGAACCGAACCTGACGACCTCTACCTTTTCTTAGCAACCCCCTTCCCAAGCACCCAGCTGCGCGATGCCGTCGGCGACTTGGGATGGAAGATGTCGCAGGACTGGAACAGTTACGAGATGCAGACTGCTAGTTTCGAAAATCAAGATGTACCTTTTGACCGAATAAACAAGATGCGCGAAGTCTTCTATAATCAACTATATTCGCCTGCTTACATTTTGAGACAGTCGGTTAAAGGAACCATTTACAGTAAAATCATGGTTGAGAACGCTTTGCATCAGCTTCTTTGGCGAATTAAACTACCGTGGCTTTCTTCGAACTTTAAGAGAATAGTGCGTTTATAAGAATCTCAATTTTTTAAGAAATTTGTTTTCTAGAAGATTAAACACTGCGCGCGAAACAGAAATCCCTCTAGAAAAAACGTGTTTCTGTAAATTCGCAGAAAGATGCCGAGTTTGCGTATACCGCAAAATCTTTTTTAGGATGAGAAATATAGGTAAGAGGGAGATTGAAAATCAGGTAGTTAAATGGGGGTTTTGGCTTGGAGAAAAATGGTCCTTTACTTATGACTTCTTGGAGAGCAACGGGTGCCTGTAATGCACGTTGCGCTTACTGCAACGTTGACGCAAAATGTGAACACGCAAACAGAGAATTAACTACCAAAGAAGCCTTTGCTTTAGTTGATGAAGTTCACAGTTTCGGCGTTAGGTGGTTTGGAATAAAGGGCGGCGAACCCCTAATGCGAAAAGACATCTTTGAAATAGTAAAGTATGCAAAAAGCTTAGGCCTTAATGTTTGTCTTTTGACGAACGGATGCTTTGTTGACGGAGAAATCTATGATAACTTAGTAAAGAACCAAGTTTGGACATCAGTAAGCATCGATGGACCAGAAGCAATAAACGACCAACTTCTTGGAGAGCAACGGGTGCCTGCAATGCACGATGTGCTTACTGCAACGTTGACGCAAAATGTGAACATGCAAACAGAGAATTAACTACAAAAGAAGCCTTCGCTTTGGTTGATGAAGTTCACAGTTTCGGCGTTAGGTGGTTTGGAATAAAAGGCGGGGAACCCCTAATGCGAAAAGACATCTTTGAAATAGTTAAGTACGCAAAAAGCTTAGGTCTCAACGTTTGTCTCTTAACCAACGGATGTTTCGTTGACGGAGAAATCTACGATAACTTGGTAAAGAACCAAGTTTGGACATCTGTAAGCATTGATGGACCAGAAGAAATAAACGACCAACTGCGAGGAAAAGGTTCATACAAAAAAGCAATAGCAGCAATTGAGAAATTGTCTAAAGGCAAAATCCTCAACGGCTTAGCTTGCGCAATTACAACCATAAACTACCAGCACCTAGATCATGTTGCAGAGTTAGCTGACAAATACCATGCCAACTTTGTCTGGTATAACCATTTGGTTCCAAGTGGAAGAGCAAAAGCAACGATGGACTTAACTCCGTCACCTGAACAATACGAGTGGGTTCTAAATCACATATGGGATTTAACACAGAAATATGAGGGCAAATTTGAAATTCACGTACATTGCCCACATTATGCTCGTGTAGTTAAACAAAGAAACATACCGAATTTTGATGAGTGGTATGAACATAAGTTTCATGGAAAATGCACTTACTTCGCCTTCGGCGGATACCTGAGCGTAACTGAAAATGGAAACTTGATACCTTGCTTCTACACGGACCTTCGTCCTTCGGAACCCATGATGCTTGGGAACATTAGGGATAAAGCACTCACTAAAGCATGGACAGAAGTGCAGGAATCAAAGTATTACAACAGCTTTAAAGACAGAAGTGTTTTGAAAGGGAAATGCGGAGTCTGCGAATACAGAGAACTTTGTGGCGGTTGCAGAAACAGAGCATACGCTACAACTGGAGACATATACGAGTCTGACATGGCGTGTGCATATGTACCAAAGAGCTTGCGCAAAAAATAGAACCCTAAAAAATTCTTTTTTTATTCAGTATTTTTTAGCTAAATTAAAGGCTCTGAAAAGTAAGCTGATATTTAGTTAAACAAAAAAAGAAAAAGGGTTGTTGTTTTTGGTTTTGTGGTTTGGCTTATTTCTTTCTGAGCATCAATAGAGCTAGAACAATAGCTACTACGATGATAAGAACGAATAAACCTGCGATTGCTGGGACGAAGTATTGGTCAGCTGTAGATTCAACTGGTGCTGCTGTTGGTGCTGGTGTAGCTGCTTCATCACCAACTGCCAAGTAGGTTGTTGCGCTTGATGGACCGTATGAGTTAGAACCTGCGAATGTTGCAATGATTTGGTAGGAGCCTGGAACTTCTGGAGTGTATATTATTCCGTAGTTGCCGTTGCTGTCACTTGTGGTGGTGCCTATTGTGATGTAGTTGCCGTTTGGATCAATAGCTGCTAAACTTACGTCAACACCGTAAGCATCTGTTGGTTTTGGTCGTTTATGGAACATGTATTCCATCCAAGAATCCATGGAAGCGTCTGAGATTGCTGGGGTACCCTTGAGTGCAAGATCAATGTTGCCGTTGATATCGCGTCTGCCTGATGGAGATTGGTCTGTCACTGTACCGGTGATCATCATGCTAGTGCCAAGTGCTGGAACATTTGTGGTGCTGAAACTGTGGTTGCGCTGGGTCCTTTGCCGTAGCAGTAGACTTGCAAGTCATGGCAATCAACAACTACTAGTCGTCCGTCTGCGAGGATTGGAGCGGTGCTTGGCCAACACGTTAACATCCAGGCCATTTCGCCATTGGTAACGTTTACAGCCCAGATTTGTGCGTCACGTCTGATTGGGTTGTTGTTTGAGTGCTCGCTTGAGTATAGGTAGAGTAGTCCGTCACCTGAAAGGCCGCCATATGATGTAGGACTATTCTGGTATGGAGTTTCGCCTAAGCCTACGCTTGGGGCTGACCAGTTCCATAAGGATGTACCTGTCTTTGCATCGTATGCTTGAACAATTCCGCCGTAACCACCAGTGTCTATTAACATGTTATTATAGACGATTTTTGTGCCCATGCCGTAGAAACTGAACTCTGGTGCTTTGATTGTATATAGCTGATTTCCGTTAGAGAGATCATATACATAGGTAAGTAGGGTCATTGGGTTTTGGTACCAGAAGATGCCTGCTTGCGCATTAATACCGCTGAAAGCTACGTCTTTGTTACTGAATTGTTCTAATTGACCATATGCGTCACCAACACCTTGTGGGCTTGTAAAGTTGTAGCTATACAACTCTGTCCCGACTTGACCTGGTTTGAGGTTAATTGCGACTACACGACCTGGAATGTTCAAGGAACCGTTGTTAGAGCCAGCGTAGATAATGATGAGCTTGTCGTCAGGAATCACTTGCCGAATGCTAATACCGCTAGTTAAGCCAACGTTTATGCTTGCGTTAATTGACAGACCAAATCTTCCGTCATAAGTATTGTTAAGGTTAGGTCTCCACAGCCAGTTGGTATTGGTTCCCGAGCCACTCTGGTGTATTACGTAGAATGGGTACATTATTGCCTGTGATGTGTTCCAGCATTGCAAGTACCATTGAGGAGATGCAGTAGTGCCCAAGTTAACAATGTTGTATCTTAATATGCTACCATCAGTTCCAACAGCGGAAGTGCCAGTAGCACCTTTAGTAACGCTGCGTCCACTATGCGTATCAGCCCAAGTAACATTGGCGATACTACAAATGTATTCATTATTGAAGTCATCGAACATGTCCCAAGTGTTAGTCTTTCCAGTGTTGGTAACCCAGTAGTAGCTAGTAGTGCCGTGTTGGTTAGGATTGTCTACAACTAGGACCTGGCCGAATGCTATTGCGCCGTAGGGTATGTTACCAGTACTTGTCTGTCCTGTGCCTACGCCTGTAATTGGACCTGTTGTGTTTGTGAAGTAAATAGTTTCTCCAGTGTATAAGTCGACACAGTACCATCCTTGACGTGGGTTAACTGAATCAACCCAATAGACTTTGCCGTTGAGAATGATCGATGGACCACCTTTGTTTTCGTATGATTGACCGCTGTAGTAAGAATTGTCAGGAGTAGATGAGTTTACTGTTGCTTGACCGCCTGCGATTCCTCCGTTATGGTACGGTTTTGTCCACAGCACGTGGGAACTGGCTGGTCCTTGGCTATAGGGATTATATCTGCCGTTGTTGCTGAACTCTGCAAGTTCGCTAGCGCCTAACCATTGACCCATCATGACCTTACCCATTCCTCTATTAGTATCGTAAATTGGTCGATTCCAGTAATCATTTGGAAGTGGCGTTTCAATGTAACTTGGTACTGGTTCGTCTGTGACAGTCAATGTTAATGGTATGCTTAGGGCGGACTCAAAGACAACACCGATTGGATTAAATCCAGAGAGAGGTTGACCTGAAGGCCACCAACCAGCGCCTTGGGGAGCAACTGCACCTCTGCTAGCACCACCATCGATAATGTGCGTTAGCATGATAGCTTGAACAACGTACGTGCCTGTATCGCTTGGTACATAATTAGTGTAGCCAGCGCCTACGGGGTCAGATTCAATATTTGTAATTGTATCGTTGGTTCCATCTGGCTTAATGATGTTGACGTCAAAGTAAAAGCGGTCACCGTAGTCTCCCAAAGCTGTGGGTGGTAATTTGTCGCTAAAGAAAGTAATAATAACGTTTTGACCAGAACCGACAGTTGGAGGAGAAACTGAGATATACGCCGTGTTTTTATAATAACGCGCACTGCGTTGTGCATTGACTTCTGGCAAGAAAGCTATAGAGAAAGCAATTGTCAGAATTAGAGTTATCACAATCAAAGAAATCATTGTTTTAGTTTTGAATATTTTCATGTTTTTTTCTTTCCTTTCAATTTTTTTCTTTCTTTTTTCTGAGCAAGAAAACCCTTAAGGGATACTCTTGGCTCAGAGAGAGCATCTTACCTCAAAATGCTTATTAAATTTTATGCAAATTGTCGATAGTATTTCAGTATTTTAGCTGTAACTTTGGTGTCATATCATCTTCCAATTTCTTGAAATATAATATCATTAATCCGCTAGAAAATCACTATTTTTTTCAATAATTTCAAATGTTTAGAAGTCATGCTCAACTTCAAAGTATCTTTTAAATAGAATATGAAAAAAAGGAAAAGGAAGTTAGTTTTGCATGTTGTAGTTTACTTATGGTCGCTTTCTAAGGACAAGTATGATTGCAATGCCAACTATGATTATCACAACGATTATGGCGGCTATGCCAGGTACGATGTACATATCAGCTGCAGATTCTGGGAGGGGTGTTGGTGCAGGTGTAGATACTGGACCGTCACCTACGGTCAAGTAGGTTGATGATGCCGAGGGACTTTTCTGACAAGAGAACCTTTCTATTTGTCAGAAGACATCTTATCCTCAAAATGATTATTAAATTTTATGCAAATTGTCGATAGTATTTCAGTATTTTAGCCGTATACTTTGGTGTCATATCAATTTTCCAATTTCGTGAAATATAATATCATTAATCCGTTAGAAAATCACTGTTTTTTTCAAGAATTACATATGTTTAGAAGTCGATGTTCAACTTCAAAGTATCTTTTAAATAGAATATGAAAAAAAAGAAAAAGGAAGTTAGATTTGCATGTTGTAGTTTACTTATGGTCGCTTTCTAAGGACAAGTATGATTGCAATGCTAACTATGATTGTCACAACGATTATTGCGGCTATGCCAGGTACGATGTACGTGTCAGCTACAGATTCTGGGACTTGGTGTTGGTGCAGGTGTAGACGCTGGACCTTCGCCAATTGTTAAGTAGGTTGTTCCAAACGATGACCCGTAAGAGTTAGAGCCTTTGAAGGTAGCGATGATCTGGTATGGACCTGGAACTTCTGGAGTGTATGCTAAGCCAAAGTTGCCGTATTTGTCGCTTGTTGTGTCTCCGACGTTGACGAGATTGCCGTTGGGGTCAATTGTATTAGGGTGACTGGTACACCAATTGCGTTTTGTGGCATTGGTCTTTGATGGAACATGTATTCCATCCAAGCATCCATAGAAGCATCAGAAATAGCAGGAGTACCCTTGAGAGGAACGATCTAAGCCGCCATTAATGTTTCGACGCCCGTATTGAGATTGATCCGTCACTGTACCTGTGAGTTGAACAGTTGACCCTAATGGTGGAACTATTTGTGGTGCTGACACTGTGGTTGCGCTTGGGCCTTTACCGAAGCAGTAGATCATCTGGTCGTGGCTATCAACAACTAAGAGTCGTCCGTCTGCTATGATTGGAGCTGAGCTTGGCCAGTTGGTTAACATCCAAATCAAGTTTCCGTTTGTTGCGTTGACATCCCAGATTTGTGCGTCACGTCTAATGGGGTTGTTGTTTGAGTGCTCGCTTGAGTAGAAATACATTTGTCCGTCACCAGTAAGGAAGCCGAAGGATGTTGGCGAATGTTGGTATGGAGTCTCACCTAAGCCTACACTTGGAGCTGACCAGTTCCATAAGGATGTACCTGTCTTTGCATCGAATGATCGAACTACACCAGAGTAGCCACCGCAGTCAATGAATTGACCCTTGAAGCAAACTGCATTTGCACCACCATAGAATTGGAACTGTTCTGATGGTGGGGCTGTCCATGCCTGACTTCCATCGTCGAGATTAAAGACAAAGTAGCGTCTGGTCATTGCATCATAGTACCAGAATATGCCTTCTTGTATGCAAACGCTGCTGTAGGCTGTGTTTTTGTTGCTAAATTGTTCGGCTTGGCCATAAGCGTCTCCTACATTCGGTGGAGCTGTAAAGTTATAGCTATATAGCACTTGCCCCACAGAGCCTGGCTTTAGGTTTATGCCGACAACACTGCCTGGAACGCTCACTGACCCGTTGTTAGAGCCAGCGTAGATTATGACCAGTTGGTCATCAGGGATCACTTGACGAACATTGATTGTGCTAAGAGCTATTGAGGGTATGCTTACATTTGCTGAGAGACCGTTTCTGCCGTCATAAGTCATGTTTAAGTTGGGTCTCCACATCCAGTTGGCATTGGTGCCTGACCCTGTTGTATGTGCTAGGTATGCAGGGTACATTATTACTTGTGATGTGTTCCAGACTTGGAGGTGCCATTGGGGTGCTGCATTGGCTGGTGCTAAGTTGACAAAGTTGTATCTTAGTATGCTGCCGTCTGGACCAACTGCGGATGTGCCTGTGCCACCCTTAGTGACACTTCGTCCATTGTTAGTTTCTGTCCAAGTAATGTTTGCTATACTGCAGTGATAGTTGCCTGTGAAGTCATCGTACATTTCCCAGGTGTTAGTTTTCCCAATTGGGCTAGTAACCCAGTAGTAGCTAATAGTGCCATGTTGGTTAGGATTGTCCTCGACTAGAACTTGTCCGAATGCTGGTGCACCTGAGGGTATGCTACCTTGGGCTGAGGTGGATCCGCCTGAAGCTGCGCTTATTGTGTTGTTTCTGAAGTATATTGTTTCTCCACTGTATAGGTCACAGCAGTACCAACCTTCTCGGGGGTTAGTTCCTACGCTATAGTAGAATTTGCCGTTTAGGATTATCGAGGGACCGCCATAGGATTCGTAGGATTGACCGCTATAATATGAGTTATCAGCACTCGATGAATTAACTGTTGAGTAGCCACCTGCAATGCCACCGTTAAAGAACGGTCGCGTCCAAAGAACGTGGGAGCTTGATGGACCAATAGTGTAGGGGTTGTATCTGGTGTTACCGAATGCAGTGAGCTCACTAGCGCCTAGGTATTGTCCCATCACGGTTGGGCCCCATCCTCTGATAGTATCATACACTGGACGACTCCAGTAGTCCATCGGAAGCGGGGTCTCAGCGTAGTTTGGTACTGGGTCTGTGGTAACTGTCAACGTTTGAGGTTCACTTAGAGCAGCTTCGAAGACAACACCAATTGGACTCCATGAAGGATATGGTTTACTAGCGTTAGAGGGAGGTTGACCTGATGGCCACCAACCAGCTCCATTAGGAGCAATTTTGCCTCTGCTGGCGCCGCCGTCAATGACACGCTCTCTCATGATAGCTTGGACAGTATAGGTGCCTGCGTCGGTTGGAACGTAATTAGTGTAGCCCGCCCCGACTGGGTCGGATTCAATATTGGTGAAGGTCTCGTTGGTTCCGTCTGGTTTAATGATGTTGACGTCAAAGTAGAAGCGATCACCATATTCACCTAAGGCTGTTGGAGGCAATTTATCGCACCAGAAAGCGACTACAACGTTCTGACCAGTACCAACGGTTACGGGAGCAACGGAAACATAAACCATGTCTTTATAGAATCGTGCATATGCTGCGTTAACTGGCGATGTGAATTCCATAGAAAAGACGATTGTTAACATTAGAGCTATCGCAATCAAAGAAGCTAAAGTTTTTTTCTTAAAGAATTTTTGCATTTTTTTCTCTTTCCTTTTATTTTTATTTTCTGAGCAAGAACACGTTAAGTAGCCTGCCCAGTAAAGATTTGGTATCGCTGCAAGTTGCTTATTAAATTTTGGTAAATTCTAGACAATCAGATCTAAAACGAAACAAATTTAGCCATTAATAATATCAAATCTATCAAGGCAAGTTTTTTTGCTAATTAAGCGCTATCAAACAGAAAAATTGCTGAAAAAGTCCTTCGAGACTTAAGATCCTGCATAGTTTTGACGTCAGAGATTAGATAGGAGAAGTAAACCCTTAACATTTTATTGAACCCCAAACGAAAAATTATCTTAGAATTAATCAAATGAGTTTCAAATTATGCAACTTTTGCCAATGTAATTCAGTTATTGGGTTTTACGGAAACTTTATTATGTAATCGAGCAATTTTTACCAATACATTCAAAGAGAGATCATCAATGACAAAAGCAACAGCCCAGGAAAAAAGCAAATCAGACGTTTACGAATCAAGAGAAAACTGGCCACCATACACATACAGAGATTACCCGAACATAAAACCTGAAACATACAAAGCCTTCCAAGAATTCTTGAACACAGAAAACACATCAGGAAGACTAATGGAGTTACAGCCATGGATATCTGTTTGCGATTCAAGATGTACTTTTTGCTATTTCCCAACTGCACCAACAAACAAGGTGCAAATAGAACATTATCTTCACCTTCTCAAAAAAGAACTTGAAATGTACGCAAAAACCAAGTATGTGAAGACAAGCGTGTTTGACGAAATAGTTCTTGGAGGCGGAACTCCCAGCGTTTTGACTGCTGAGCAGATGATTGACCTCATAGACTTCTGCAAAGAACGATTTAACATAAACAAAGAATACTTCATCAAAGTAACTGGGTCCTCAAAAACTTTGGCGCTGCCGAAAATCGACAAACTCGCTTCTTACGGCGTTTACCAAATGGACATGGGGGCACAAACCTTCGACGACAAAATTAGGAAAATGCTGTGTTTGCCTGATAGCGCTGCAGACGTCGAAAAAGCTGTTCGTCATGCTCGAAAACTGGGCTTATGCGTCTGCGTTGACCTTATGTATAATCTTCCGGGACAGACAATGGAAAGCTGGATGGAAACCCTCAAAAAAGCCATCGAGTTAGATGTGGAAATTGACGCCTACTCTTTACACGTAGACCCGGGAACGATGCTGGAAAAAATGATTAAGACAGGAAAATCTCCACCTCAGGGAAATGCAGAATTCGAGAAGCAAATGTACCTGGAAGCCTACAACATGCTAACCAAAGCAGGATACAAGGCAGTGGGACATGATCGCTACAGCCGCGTTGAGTGGCATATGCGTGAAAACTGCCTGAACGGTTGGCCCTGGGGAGGTATACTAACTACTGGCGCTGGTTGCTTTATGGGTTATTTGCAGCGTTTCAGCTACAGCAACATTGAAAATATCGATGAATACATGAAAACCGTAAGTTCTGGAAAACTTCCAATCCAGAGACTTTCAGAATCCTCAGATGACGAAATGATGCGAAGAGAAATGAGCAGGCTTTACTTGCGTTTACCCGTAAGCAAAAAAGAATTTATGGAAAAATTCAACAAATTACCCGAAGACGTATTTCCAAAACAACTTAAAAACCTCAAGGAGAAAGGGCTAATCGAGATAGATGACAAGGAAGTTAGAATTACCAAGCAAGGAGAAGTCTGGAAAGGAAACATAGCTTGGGAATTTGCAGCTAAACAACCTTGCTAAAAAAATTTTTCCATTTTTTCGATATATTTTTTTAAAATTTTTGAGCTAAGTGATAGCACTTGCTTAAAATCTACTAGTTAGTTAAAAAATATAAAAAGGAAAAAGGGAAAATTTATTGATTTATTAATGCCTTACTGGCTGAAGCCCATACCAAGTCATTACTTTTGCAACTATTGGTGCGATTATGCCGAGAATTACCATTGGCAACAATGCTAGGAACAGTGCGTACGGTGGATTTGCTGCCGACATGTATGCAGCGCCAGCAATAGTGATGTTGAAGACAAACTGTAAGACTCCGACAACAATTGCAGCCGTGAGACCAGCGCCTAACATTCGTTTGAAGTTCATTGAGCCCTTGCATAGGCCACCTGCGATGTATCCGATTAATATTCCACCGACTATGTAGTTTCCAATGAAGCTTGGATCTGAATATAGGTTCGTTGTGATTTGGTAGTTAATGGCGTTGTATGCATTGTTGTAGCCTGCTTCGCCGAGATAAAGTAATGTGCCCATTATGAATCCTGCAGCGCCACCAGCCCATTTATTCCAGATTAAGCCTAAGATGAGCGGAATAGCGAACAAGACCATTAATGCAAAGCCATGGGTGAAAATTGCAGTGAGGAATGCGTATGGTGAGGCACCTGCACCTGTCATAAGGTCGCCAGCGGGGAAGTAGTGATCAAGTCCGGGGCGAATGACTGCTGGAAAAGCAACGATTAGTAGACCGACGAGTATTGGTATGACTAAGCCGTAAAGAAGGTCAGCTAGTTTAAATTTTTCTGTTTCCAATTTTATCCCTGATGGACTATTTACGTTGCGGCGTGTTTATAAATTTAATGCTTACAAGCTTGTTAGTCAAGAAACAAGCATTAAAAATATCGATATAGAACGATATAAAATGGATAAACTTGGTTTTTTCTAAGTTGTGTTCTAAAATAAGAAATAAAAAGAAAAACTGGGGATTATGTTTTTACTTGGGTTTTTGATATCAACGGCGTGAACCGCAAATAATGCCGCTTAGAGGTAGTTTCGATGGGCAGACGTATGAGCAAGTTCCACATGCGATGCAGTCTTTAACCCAGAGCTTTTCGGCTTTTGCAAAGTCGCCTTTCATAATAGCGTTGTAGATCATAACTGGGTGTAGATTTACTGGACATGATTGGATGCAGTTTGAGCAGCGAATGCATGCAGTTGCTGGTTGGTCAGACTTGTATTTACTTTTGGAGAAGACGATTATGCTAGAAGTCCTTTTAGTTACTGGAGTTCCGATTGTGGGGAGAGCGTTTCCCATCATGACTCCGCCGATTACTACTTGTCGAATGTCATTTGTATCTACTTTGTTTTGTGTTAGGATTTCGCTTATTGGAGTGCCTATTTTGACTTGCAGGTTCTTTGGTTCTGCGATATCGCCGTTTAGGGTTGTGACTCTAGAGATTAAGGGTTCACCTTCGAATACAGCATTTGCTATGGCGTTTATGGTTGCAACGTTCTGGACAATTGTGCCCATTTCATATGAGCGTTTGTCCGGTGGAGCTTCATATTTGAGGATCGCTTTTTGCAGGACACTTGCGTCGCCCTGCTGGTAAGTTAAGTGTTTTGCAATGACTTCTGTGTCGGGTTCCTTGCCGAAAGCTTCTTGGAGTTTAGGAACCGCTTCTATTTTGCTGACTTTAGTTGCAACAATAACTTTTGGGTTTCCTAGGAGTTTGCGTATGACTCTGACGCCTCGAACTAAATTAGCTGTTTTCTCAATCATTAACCGCTCGTCTGCAGTGTCATATGGTTCACCTTCTGCTGCGTTTACAATTATGGTGTTTATAGTTTTGTCTGCAGGAATTGCGAGTTTTACACTAGTTGGGAAGCCTGCACCGCCTAAACCGATGATACCTGCTTCTCGGATTCGTTTGAGGAGAACATCGTTGGCTGTGTTTTGGAGTTCAGATTCAGAGATTGGAGTTAGGGTTTTGTCTTTGGTTTTTTTGCCGTCGTTTTCGATCCAGATAGCTTCAGAGCATACTGAGTAGCAACTGTTGTATATATCGCCGACTTTTACAACTTTTCCTGAGATTGGGCTGTGGACGGGTGCGCTGACGCGTTCTTTTGAGTCAGCAATTTTTTGTCCAATGGTTACGTTGTCGCCAACTGAAACCAAGGGTTTGTTTTCTGCCCCTGTATGTTGGTAGGTTAAGACTATGGCAGTTTTTGGATCAGGGAAAACTTCAATGGGTTTTGTTCTCGCTATGTCTTTGTGTTCTTTTATATTAACGAGGTTTGCCATTATATTCATCTCCCAAAGGGTTTGTGGATACCTACACGGTCAAGGAGTGGTACCGTCAAGTTCATGATTAGCAATGCTAGCAATGAGCCGCCAAAGAAGTTCATATAGGTTTGTATAAGTATCGTAAGTATGCCTAACCCGACGCCGAAGATTATTTGTCCAATGCTGGTAAGCGGAGTTGTTGCTGGGTCTGTTGCCATGAAGAAGCCCAAGAAGATTGAGCTACCAATGAAGACTTCAAAGAGCAACCTTGTCACTAAGTCTGAGTCTGCGTAAACTGTTGACATTAACACTGACATGATCACGATGGAGGCGAAGTATGCAATTGTCACTTTCCATTTGAAGTATTTGCGTCCGATTGCGAACAGAGCGATGCCAACGATTATCACTAAGAGGCTGGATGCGCCGCCTGGCCAACCGTGGAACTTCTCTAGTATCATAAGGATATTGACGTCGGGAATGGCGGTAAGAGCAGGGTTAGCGTAGCAGGATTGGAGATAACTACTGAAAGACCCCATACCGTTGGTCCCTATTGCCGCAATTCCTCCACCTATTGGACCTGCAAGTAGCGGTGCACCTACACCACCTGTGGTGGCTGAGGCGAAGTGCTCTTTGGGTAACAGAAGGGTCAAGAGGAATGGAAGCAGGATCAAGAATTTTGCTGCTGCTGCAGGGTTGACGAGTTTTCTGCCACCTACGCCTTGAACTTTCTTAAAGACGACTTGCCCTACCATAGAGATCAAAGCGATGAAGACGAAAGCATTGGGTGCAGTGAAAGTGGCAACGGGCATTACATCCCCAGTGCCCATAGCCATAGCGGGGACACCGAGCGAGAATGAGAGCGTAACGATTAAGCCAAAAACAGCTGAGGACCAGAGGTTTGATTCACTGTCAGAGACAACTTTGTGTAATAGGACATCTATTCCAACAGCTACACCGATCGCGATCAAAGCGTTAATCAGCAGAATTGCGCCAAGTGGCATTTGCCAGACGCTTTTAAGTGTACTGTAGGTGGTCAGTTGTGCATCTGTGGGACAAGGAACAGCCCACCAAAGAACTGCGGATACGACAGTAATTACTAGTAGTGCAGCGAAAGTATATTGCATAATTCGAGTCTTAGACATTATACCAGTTATGTATGGAGCAGATTTAACAACTAGTTCACTAGTAGATTCATTACTCATTTTCGATAACCTTCTTAAACGAAAGATTTTATTTAAGGTCTAAGCTATTAAACTTTTTCGCAAAGCGGCTTTTCGATAGTATGATAATTTCTTTGTCTTTGACTGGCTCAATCAACAGATTTTGATACATGTTAAAATTCTCATATAATTATAAAAGTTAAAAGTTAAAGGATTTCTTCGTGACTTTTTTTGGTGTTGGAACTGTTGTTTTAATTTTGCATTTTAATCTTGAATCACCGAATTCAGAGTTTTCTTTGGACTCATAATACTTACAAATAGGTTGGCGTTGGCTTTTTTGTCTTTAAAGGCTTGCTGCAGAACAAACCGCAAAGCCACAGTCAAAAAATAGGACATTTGAATCATAATCAATTCTTTTCTGCAACTTTTGTCTAAAATTGATAAATGAGATTCTTAGGGGAAGTTTTATATCGCCTAGATTATTTTATCTTGTCACTGTGATTTAAATGAATCCAATAACAGCCCCGTTGTTTATGGTTGTTTGGCGGTGTACCCGCAACTGCGTGGGAAGTTGCACTTATTGTAGTTACATCAAAGATTATGCTAAAGACCAAGAACTGAACACTGCACAAGCTAAACATATGGTTGATGAAATGGCAGAGTTCGGTTCACAATGGTTAGGAATCAGCGGGGGAGAACCTCTGGTTCGACCAGACGTTTGGGAAATTATCGATTATGCAGAAAAGCAGCATGGCATGAAAGTCAGCTTAATCACAAGCGGCTTTGCATGGGATGAAGAACGCTTCAATAAACTAGCAAAGTATGAAGTTCACACTGCCATCAGCATTGATGGTAACCGAGAAACAAACGACATGATTCGCCGTAAAGGCGGCTACGACAAAGCTATCCACGCCATGGAGAAACTTAGCAGTGTCGGATTACTCGACTGTTTAGTTACAACCATGACTAAGCACAACATTAAACAAATGGCTCACCCAGCGATGTTGGCAGAAAAATACAAAGCACGCATGCTCGTCTACCACAACCTTGTACCAGTGGGCAGAGCAGGTGAAAACATGGAGGAATTAGCTCCCACAGCCGACCAATACGAGGAAGCATTCAACGAAATCTACGACATACAACGCAAACTCTACGGCACAGTTAAAGTCAACGTTTACGCACCCTTCTACGCTCGCATCGTACGCCAAAAGAATCCAACTGACTTCTGGCAATGGTACAACGAGGGCTACCTCGGAAAATGCACCATCGGCGGCAACTACATCGGCATCACCGAAAACGGCGACTACCGAAGCTGCGGCTTCCATGAAGGCTACCGCATCGGCAACGTCAAAGACAAGAAGCTAAGCACCGCATGGGCAGAACTGCAGAAGAGCGAGTTGCACCTTAAACTACGCGACAAAAGCAACCTCAAAGGCAGATGCGGAGTATGCGAATACCGAGAAATCTGCGGTGGATGCAGAACACGAGCAGAATACTACACCGGCGATCTATTCGAATCAGACCCAGCATGCAACTACATACCCAAAGTCCTACAAGAAGACCCTAAAGCACTCGAAGCACTACGTAAAAACCCAATGGGTAAAGTACAATAAATTAACTTTTTCTTCTCCTTGATTTTTAATTTTTTGTATTATTTCTCAACTTTGGATTGATCTACTGGTAAGGATTAATTCAAATCCTTAACCCAGCAGGAACCAAGTAGAATTCATTGTGGAAACGATAGAGGAAAGGGTCTATCTCTAGAAGGGGTAGGGTGAGATTGGTGTTTTCCGCAGCAATTAATATGTTGAAAACATGTGTTTTTGTTTGTAGTCGAAAGGTTATTATTTCCAGTGCAGTCACAGCTACACGGAGAATGGAAAATGCCTTTAGCGTTTATTATTGGAACTGCTGGTTCTGGCAAATCACTATTTACAGCCGCGTTTGCGGAATGGCTGAAAATGAGCAAGCAGGATGTTGCGATAGTCAATTTGGATCCTGGTGCATTAAAACTGCCTTATCAACCTGACGTGGATGTACGCAACTATGTAGAGGTTGGCGATATAATGGAGAAGTACGGTTTAGGTCCAAACGGTGCTTTGGTTATGGCAGCTGACTTGATTGCTGACGAAATCGAAAACTTAACCCGTGATATCGATGAAGCCCACGCCGACATCGTCTTGGTCGATACTCCTGGTCAAATGGAACTTTTCGCCTTTCGAGCAAGCGGACCATACATCGTCAATGAATTAACCAAGGAACCCAAAGCCTTAATCTACCTCTTTGACGCCGTGTTTTCCGTTAACCCGCTCAATTATGTTTCAAACATGTTCTTGGCGGCGGCGGTTTATAACAGGTTTTTCCAGCCTCAGGTACATTTGCTCTCAAAGAGTGATTTGATTCCGAAAAAGGATGTGCAAGCAATCGCGAATTGGTCCGCAAACACCAATGCCCTCGAAGACGCAATTGAACAGAAACTTGAAGGAACCAAACGCCTCTTCAGCCGAAACATGATGCAAGCCATAAACAAACTGGGCTTACAGTTCCTTTTGATGCCTGTGTCCTCGAAATCTAATGAGGGTATGGTTAACGTTAACACGCTACTTGAACGCATCCTCAACGAAGGAGAAAAATATACCACTTAAGCGGCGATTAGCGACCAGCTTGCGGCAAACGCGCCACGTTTGGCCTTCAACAGTGAATCGGCACCTGCAATGATGATGACGTCGTTGTCTTGAGGTTTCAATTCCTCAATAAGCAGGTTTGCAGCTTTAGGATATTGCTGCTCAATGCAATCACTTACAGATTCAATACTCAAATGTCCACCCCTAACAACGATGACTAATGCTTTTCGTGCGCCCGCAATGATGGCTGCGTCACGTTGATCAATACCGGACCCAACTTTTTGCCCGCTGTCCTTTACCAAGAATGCAAAGTTAAATTCAGAGCCGGTCAACTCTGATTTGGGGATTTCGATTCGCTTTGGGAAGATTTCGTTGAATTGCCCCCAAATATCTAATCCTTTTTTGGTGAGATTGCAGCCTTCTTTGGATGTTTCAACTAAACCAGCATCCACTAGTCTTCTGATTATAGTGCGTACTGCTCCATCTCCCACGTTTAGTTTTTCCGCCAGTTTGTTTCTGCCCTGGGGATTTTGTGACAGAAGGTCCAAAGCGTAGAACACATGGAATATAGTGAAGCTAGTTGATGGTCCAGGAGCTTTTTTTCCAGCGATTTGTTGCATAAACTTCTTGAAAGATACCACCATATTTTGCACTATAATAGTTAAACGTCGACTGGGTTTTTATAATTTATCAAAGCAAAATGTGTTAGTCCTTGTAAGCGACCACTGAAACCTCAACAAGTGCACCGGATTTAAGTTCTGCCCCAACTGTGGCGCGGGCAGGAAAATCACTTTCAAAGTATTTGGCGTATTCTCGGTTGAACTCTTCAAATAGTGAAAGCGAAGACAGGTAAACGGTAGATTGAACTATATCTTTTAGGCAATAGCCAGCAGCTTCCAAGACAGCTTTAATGTTCTCCAAAACTTGATGCGTCTGCAGTTTGATGTTTTCATCGACAAGTTTGTCTTCTTTTGGGTCAATCGCTAATTGCCCAGAAACAAATAGAAAATTGCCCGCTTGCACCGCTTGATTATAGGGACCAATTGGTTTTGGCGCTTTTTGAGTTAAGACTACTTTCTTCAAGTTATTCCTCTGCCATCAGTGTCATTTTTGGGTTAAAATGGTTTCTGTAAGTCAGTAACCACCCAATTTCTTATGAATTACCTTTGGGCTTTGTCGAAAGACTTTTAAGAAAAACGACGAGTTACTATGCCTAACACACGATTGAACAGAAGAGAGATTCCATGAAAAAAAACGGAAAATATTTGTTCACATCCGAATCAGTTGGAGAAGGTCACCCAGACAAAGTTGCAGACCAAATATCCGACAGCGTTTTAGACTGCATTTTTAGCACTGATCCAAAGGCAAGAGTTGACTGCGAAACATTAGTTATGCAGGGGACAGTTATGATTACCGGACAAATCACCACCTGTGTCTATATCGATATTCCAAAAATTGTGCGCCAAACTCTCAAAGAAATCGGCTTTGACAACGCCAAAGACGGGTTAGATTGGGAAACTTGTGGCATCTTAGTTTCATTGACTGCTCAATCCCCTGACATTTCTATGGGAGTCACAGAAAGCAAAGGCCACGAACAAGGTGCTGGTGACCAAGGCATGGTTTTCGGCTACGCAACCAACGAAACAAAAGAACTTATGCCGTTACCCATCATGCTAGCTCATAGACTTGTTAAGCGATTAGCTGATTGCAGAAAACAAGGCATCATGTCCTATCTACGACCAGATTGTAAATCTCAAGTCACAATAGAATACGAAGGCGGCAAACCAAAATGTGTCAAAGCAGTCGTTATAGCTGCACAAAACAACGGAACCGTTGAGGACGCCAGACTCAAAAGCGACGTAATCGAGAAAGTTATCAAGCAAGTTATCCCAGCCAACATGCTAGCAGAAGACATAAAATACGTCATTAACGGCACAGGTAGATTCGTCATCGGCGGAACCCTGGCGGATTCAGGCTTGACGGGCAGAAAAATCATTGTTGACACATACGGTGGAGTTGGAAGTCATGGCGGCGGATGTTTTAGCGGCAAAGACCCATCAAAAGTGGACCGTTCAGGATGCTACATGGCACGCTACATTGCCAAAAACATAGTTGCCTCAGGTTTAGCTGAGCAATGTGAAATCCAAATCAGTTACGCTATCGGCGTTGCCCAGCCAATCTCGGTGCTGGTCAATACTTACGAAACAGGCAAACTCTCAGACGAGAAAATCATGGAGTTAGTACTGAAGTACTTTGACATGCGACCTAAAGCAATCATCGAACAACTGAACTTACTGAGACCAATCTACAAAAAAACAGCATGTTTCGGCCACTTCGGCAGAGAAGACATGGACTTTCCATGGGAAAAGACTGACAAGGCTGATCAACTTAGAAAAGAGCTTGAGAAAGCCAAAAAAGCCTAATTTTTTCCCTTGTAATTTTTCTTATTTTCTTAGTTTTGTAAACTATTGTCTAATGTTAAGAAAACTCCTTGTTTCTATTGGCGGGTTGTATTCTCAAATTTCTGCCAAAGTTTGGCTAAACAGGGCTAAGGAGAGAACGAAAAGATACGGTTACTATTATAGTAACTACTTTAAACTGGTTCCAACTCATTTTAGGATAGCAAAAGGGTATTTTCAAATGGATAATTCTCTTAATTGGCTATACCCAAATTATGTTTTCGACTCTGAGGCGACTCCACCGTTTGCCTCGATTAAACGGACAAGCTCTTTTTCTGTTTTAGCAAGTTTTTCATTTGGCATCAGTTCTTGGCTTGACACGATTGTTAGGTGAAGTTCCACATGAGGCTTATTTTCTAACCGCAATGGATACGATTTAATATAAACGCCAATGTTATCGCTCATGACCTTGTCGATTAGTGGTGCCAAACGAGATTCTATAATGTTATCGGCAAAAATGCTTCTTTCACAAAATACATCATTGCCTACCGCTTGCTTAATCAGCGGCACTATAGTTTCTTCAAAAATCGCTTCCATCTCAACAGGTACTCCTGGAAGAGCAAATAAAACCGTCATCTGAACTTCAGCTCGAACTCCTGGTGCAGTTCCAATCGGGTTATTTACGACCTCAGTTTTTTCCGGCAGGGTCGCCATTTTAACTCTGGGCGGCGTCATCTCGATTTCCGTAGGCAACCCACATTTTTTAGCGTATTCTATACTTTTTTGCTTGACCATGGCAAGGGCTTTTGAGTTAACTTCTAATTTGCAGTTTAATGCTTTAGCTATTCCTTGGAGGGTTTTGTCGTCAAAGGTGGGTCCTAACCCGCCTGTGGTTATTATGAACCGCGATCTTCGAGCTATGGCTTCAATGATTGTTTTGGCGATTTCTTCGATGATGTCCTGGATTACGGTTACTCGTTTGACGTTTGCACCTAATTGGGTAGTTTGCTTGGCGAGGTAGTGAGCGTTTGTGTCTTTTACTTTGCCAATAAGTAATTCGTTTCCGATGCATATGATTTCGATATCTAATGTCATGACCATTCCTTTTCTGGACCTTATAGTTAACGCTGTTTTTCTTTTATACAGTTTGGCTGGGTTTTTGCTCAACAAATATGAGGTGAGATCATAAATTTTCTGAATAGTTTCTAATAAACAGAGTCAAGGCTAACGAAAAAGGCTCGTCAACCTTTTTGCGCAAATTATTTTTTGCTAAGATACCATTTAAGGTATTCTTTTCGGCGGTTTTGTCTGACTTCTTCTTCGGTTTCATCTGCTGGTCTGTTCTTGTCATGCAAGTCATTGAGTTCCTGTCCTGTACAGGATAAGCCACAGCTTTTGCAGACATAGTGCTTAGTCAAAGAGATATACTGGATTTCTCCGCCGCATTCTGGACAGTAATTTACCATTTTAGGTTCTCTTTTTGAGTTTTATAGTAAATCGGTTCTGGAAAGATATTAGTCTTCGCTTGGATTCCGATAATTTTAACCAAAAAATTGTGAAAATGAACTACCAGCATAGTTTAGACGTGTGTGTACATTTTGTCGTTGCTGTAGTTCCCAGTAGTCATTTCCTGCTCGATTTCTTTCAAAAGTAAAATGCGCTTGAAGGTGGGTGGATGTGTTGCAAATAGGCTGTTCATTCGAACCCATGTGGATTTAGATTCTTTCTCCATCGCCAACTCCAACTCGCGCTGATCTAGAACGCCGTCTTGGTCCAAGTCGTATTCCTCTTTCTTATCCATAATACTTTGAACTTCTTGCTTTGCCAACGCAGGGTCTTCAATGTAGAATGCTCGTGCGCCTTCTGGAGCTTTAGGTGAAATAGATAAACCGTAGGTGATTTTTGCTAGCGCGCTCTCAAGCTCCCGCGGTGAACCCGTAACGTATGCAGAGTAAGCATCAGCATAGTGCTCTCGAAGTCGACTAAGTCGCATAACAATCAAAAATGTAATTATGTAAACAGCGAATGAGATTACACCGATGGCAATCAAAGCGGCACCTGAATTATCTTTATTGTTTCTTCTTCCACCACTGAAAGAACCCGCGTACAATGTAACTCGAGCAATGTAGTAGGCAATTAGAGGTAGCGCTGAAAGCACCGTCATAACTATGTAATCTTTGTGTTTGATGTGCCCTAACTCGTGAGCAATAACACCTTTCACTTCATTTTCATTTAGTTGCTTCAACAACCCCTCATGCACAGCCAAGGTTGCTGAGCTGCTTGTTCTGCCAAACGTGAATGCGTTTGGGGTGTTATTTGGAACAGTTGCTAGTTTGGGCATCGGTATGCCGCTCTTATCCGCTAACTCTTTGACATTTAATTCAAGCCAAGGATTCTCACCGGGCTGTAAATAATGCAGTCGTGCCGTCGCTGCAACAATCGCTGGACCCACCGCATACTGGAACAAGATGAATAATGCTGAGCCACCTAAAGCAATCAGTAGCCCAGTAAAAACATCTAACTGTAGGAAGTAAACGATCACAAATACGAGTAAACCGAATATGAAGGCTGAAAGGAAAATGGATGTTGCCATTGCAAACTTTAGTTGTGACAGACTAGCCAAGCACTTTTGCCTCTCGTTGTTTTTCACAAGTACTATACTAAAGAATTAAGTCTTTCCTAAAACTACAAACAAAAAATAACAGAAAAATAAAAGAAAATTTAGATGGGATAAGCTCCGCAGGTTTTGCAGAACTGGATTTTGGTTTTGATGTAGCTGTGGCATTTGGGGCATTGTACACCGCCTTCGATTTTTGGGAACACGTCTTTGGGTTTGCCGAATTTTTTGCGGAAGACCTCGTAGTAGAGGAGTTGTTCTTTGTCTTGGATTTCGACGTCGTCTGCTGCTTGGATGGATGCTTTCTTCTCGTTAAACTCTTTGTCAGTTATCATGTCGTTGAAGTAAGTACGCAATGTTTCTGTTCCAGTACCTGCTTCAAGTGGTGCTTTGGGTCTCCAAATGATGTCTTTTGGAATTACGTCTTCGTATGCTTTTCGCAAAATCCATTTGCCGTATTTCACGCCGTTGTACATGTTAATCTTGTATTTGATCGGTAATTTCATTGCCCACTTCATGAATTCTGGATCTCGGTATGGTGCTTTGATTTGCATTCCAAGTGATTCTGCCATTGGGAATGAGGAGAATCCCATTTCTGCCCACATTTCCTGTTGCTTTACCGCGAACTGTTCCTCTGAGAGGTGGAATTGCCACGGGTAACCGAAAAGCTCGTCTAATGCGTCGCCAGTAAAAACAGTTTTTATGCCCTTGGGTTTTAGTAGCGTTAAACCGATATAGACAGGTAAACTGTTCCGGATTTCCATTGGGTCATATTTTTTGAGTGCTTCCACAACTTTGGGGAAAAACTTCATTACGTCTTCTTTGCCGAATTGGTAGGTTTCATGCTTTAGGTGTAGGAGTTCAACCATTTTCTTGACATATTCAGTGTCTTTGGGTTGTCCATGTTTGAAAGCTAAGGTGAGGCATGGAATGTCGGGTTTGTATTTGACTGCTTCGTAAGCGATTATTTGGGTGTCTGTTCCAGCTGAGAAAAGGAAGCCGTCAGCCATGTTTTTCTTGACGACTTTGTTGACTAATGTTTTAACTTCTGGCAAGAGTTTGTTAACTTCTGACTCATTAATTGTCATTTCTATCCCTCGCATTACAGTGTTTGTCATTCATGCAGTATTTAAGTTTACCGTATGCGTATAAAAGGCGACAAATAATAAACATCTGTGCTGAAACTAAAAAAAATGCTGAACAAACGACGACCAGCAAAACAAAAACATCTTCACCAACTAAGTTTAAATGTTCAAAAAACAAAACTCATAACAATTAATCGAGGCACCATCCCCAATGAAAGTCAGCATACTGCACATGGAAATACGCAACACCCTAGAAGACAACCTAACCGCCGCAAAATCCGCAGTCCTCAAAGCCGCAAAACAGAACCCAGCCATAATCGCCTTGCCTGAATACTTCACAGTCCCCAATTGCATGGCAGACTTCACCGACGCCAAAAAAATATCCCAAGAAACCTGCACCAAAACACTTCAATTCCTACAAGAAAGCTCCAAAACAATCGGCGACATCTACCTTCTCGGCGGTACCATACTACAAGAAGACGGTGGCAAATACTATAACACCAGCACACTCTGGAAGAACGGCAAACTACTGGCAAAATACAAAAAAATCAGCCCCATAAAAGCGGAGATTGACGCAGGTGTCGCCAAAGGCTCTACAGCCAATTGTGATAGACACAGAATTGGGCAAACTTGGAATGATTGTGTGCGCTGACACCTTTAACCCCGAAGTCGTCAAGAGTGTCGCCGCTTTGGGCGCAGAGATTATATCGTTGCCCGTGGCTGCAATGGGAACTCACCCGACAGTTCAAGGCCACCCACTAACAGTTGGGATTGCCCGAAACTTCGGTTTCTATATTCTTAAAGTCGGCAATGTATGTTCAAACATGAGAGGAGGAAGAAGCGCCATAATTGCACCATGGGGTGTCATTGGCGAAGTAACTGACTCACCGGAAGACTCCATTTTGAGCGCAGATTTAGACATGGAAATGCTAAGAGACTACCGAGCACAACTCAATAGATCTTACCCCAGTCGTCAATGATTCGGTTCATTTCCCTGAACTCATATTTTGCGAGCCATTCTCGGAAGTCACTGTTTTGGACAGCAAACTTTGCGACTTGTTTTGCGTTTTCTGAGTTGTGGACAAGTAATAGTACTGACTCGATTTTGTGGCGTGAAATGTAAGCTACAGTTTTTAGTAGGGCGTCGAGTTTTTCGTCTGTGGGCATTTCAGCGCTGAGTTCCACGACAACGGGTTTTTTTAGGGTGGCAACGAAGTCGCGAACGATCGTGTCAACCCAGTAATTAGTTAAGTAATCCCTAGACGAGAGGGGCACATGGAAATAGTCAACCAGTTCAGCTATTGCGTTAAAATCTATTCCAAACCGTTCTTTGGCCAAGACAGGGTCAGGGAACATTTCAACCGCAAACGTACCCTTAGTGTGAGTTTTGGCTTCTTTAAGAAATGTAGTTATGGTTTGGGCACGCCATTCAGTCCAATTTAAGCCGCTTCTTTTCCTTAGCTCGGTGCATCTTGGACAAATGCAGTAATCTTCGTCGGGGAAGTGGTAGAGGTTGAGTGTAACGCCCGCGATGTCTTGTTTTGTAACATTATCAAGATAATCGAAGACTTTGGCTCGGTATTGGGGATGAGTTGGGCAAACAAAGTCGAATGCTAAATTAGATTTTCTGTTCCGTCGTAGTGCTGGTCCGCCTTTTGAGAGGGCGACGATGCTTGGATCTTCACGGATGGCTTTGGCATCACAGAATACTGTAACATCGTTCTGCATGTCTTTTGCCGCGGGAAAAACTTGTCCATCAACCCATTTGGAGAAGTAAACGTGAGGATCAAAACCTTCAACTTTTTCCGGGGTGTATGTAACTAAGCCTATTTTCATGCCCGATTCCTTGCTCGCAACAAATATATTATTGGCGCTTATTTAATTGTTGATTCAAATGGACAAACATAAAATGCCAATCATTATCGATCTCGCTAAATGTCCGCCTTGTGCAGGGCAGATTTGTATCGGCGTATGTCCACAAGGCGTTCTTGAAGAAGACAAGAACAAAAAACCCAAAGTTATCGACGTAGTTGAGTGCAATCGATGCGGAGTCTGTGTGAATCTGTGTCCAACTAAAGCCATCACTATAAATGTTAGTAAACCCCAAAAGTAACTTGGGAATTGGCTGGCATGGAACAGTTTAATCTTGCAAGCAACACTAAACTTATTGTAAAAGACAACGTACTAGCCGTAATTTGTGATAGTTCTTTAAAGACAGTTAGCTCAGCAATCTATAATGGCGGGCACAATCAGGTAAAAGCTGTCCTCAATGTAGGAGTGCCGGAAGGATACAGTGATCTTTCCTTGCACCTTGACCCGCTGGAACTAATCACTTCATCGGCAGCAAAGATTGGATTAACCAAAGACTACCTTGCCATGGTTACAGCTGCCAAGATAGAAAATTACAGCTTAGTTTCCAAAAAAGCAGCCAATTTTTCGGTAAGCGTAGCTCGCAACCGCGGGGTGTTCGCACGGCGAATCCTCAGGCGAAGAGATGGATGTTCAAGAAATCGCAGGAACTATAAACATCATTGTTTTAATTGATGGAAATCCTTCTGAAAGTTGCATGGTTGCCGCTTTAATTACTGCAACCGAAGCAAAGTCGGCAGTTATGAGGGATTTTGATGTTAGAAGCCGCTATACTGGGGACTCAGCCACTGGCTCAATAACCGACAGTGTCACCGTCGCCTCAACTTGCAATGGCAAAACTTTGAATTTGGCTGGTCCAGCCTCGAAACTTGGAAAGTTGGTAGGGTCTTGTGCTAGACGTGCAGTTGCGGAAGCATTGCTCAAACAAGAGCCAGTTTGGGCTTGTCGAAGTGTTTTAGACAGGCTAAAAGAGAGGCATATTGGGCTTGAGAAAATGGTGGCTGAAGTTTCTAAAGTTGAAGGGCTATTTATTGACGCTACCGGTTTAGTTGAGATTTTAAAGAGCAACCCTTTTGCTGGTTCTTTTCTGATTGCGGCTGCAAAGATGGATGACGATTATAAGAAGAACCTGTTGCCCACTGACTTTGCAGATTGGAACGACATAATCAAATGCTTTGGCACCTATACTGCCGCCAAGCAGGACTGCTCAAAACTGCCAAGTTACGATTCAGTGGAGTTGCCGCCCTTCTTAAAACATGCATTAATCAAAATTGTAAAAAATGCCCAAGAATAACATCTACCGAAAAGACTTAATAACCTCCGCTTTAATTTCGTAAATAAAAACAACTTAATATGGTGAATTAAACTTGAAATTTGGCGTATTTCTGTATCAACCCGAGCCTGTTGAAGGCGTCGATTACAATTTCTATCGTCAAAAATCCGAATCCGGAATAGTTGGAAAAGTAAACCCCAAGATGTACACTAACATCGCAGTCTTCGGCGACAATAACATGGCTGCAAAACGGCCAGACTGGGTGTCTATGAGCTCATTTGGTCCAGCTCTCCGTACAAACAAACGCTATAACCTCAGATGGGACGTCGTATGCATGACCAACCCTGAAGCCAGAGAATACAACTTAAAAATCATCGCTGAAACCGCCAAACAAACCCCAGGGGTCAGCATCAGCAGCCAACACTTTGCAGATCAAGGATTCTGCACTTGCCCAAGATGCATCGAACAACAAAGTAAAAGTGGCTTAGGCTGGGTAGAGTGGCGAGCAAAAGTAGTAACTGACTTTCTTGCAGAAGTTAAAGAAGTCGTCAGTGGCAAACCGCTCTTTGTCAACCTCCTTCCAGACCCATTGTTGGGTAAGGTTCGTTTCGGCTATGACTTTGAAGCTCTAGCGCAATACGCTGATTACTTCGTCATTCCAATGTTTAGCAAGGCATACCCAACTCCCTGGTACTGGGAAACAATCGCACGTGGATTCAAAAGCCAACTAAAGAAACCCATGTTCGTCAACTTCTACGTCCGCGGTCCAAACGAAACCTGGGACACAGTTGCAACAACAAAACAAATCATGACAGTAGCAACTCGCGTCGCAAGACAAGGCGTAGACGGCATCATCTTCTTAGCAGAGAAAGCCGAATACATCCAAAAGTTCCAGAAGGAAGCTGCCGCCGACAAAGAAACACGTGAGTTCCTCAAAGACCACAACGGCGATGACGTCCTAGAACTTTTCAACCGATGGGAAAAACTATACCAATAGTTTCCCCTTCTTCTTTTTCAATTTTTTATTTTGTCTGATACCTTTAAGTTAACGTTATGATATTTTCTCATTGGTGCACGACTTCAAAAAAGGAATTTTTGTGGTTGCTTACCTACAGAAGATGATAACTGAGGCAAAAGATTGAAGATAATTAGATGTTGGAAACGGTTAAGCCACGAATGCGGTTATCAAAACGATACTTCAGGACAAATTGTGGTTGTCTTGCAGAAAGAATTCAGCAATAACTATCATGTGCGATTGTTCGAGTGTGGACAAACCGAGAAAGATGATGGCAAAACCATTTCACCCGATTATGCTTCAAAGGCAAAAGCCGATGCTTTCGCCGAAGACTGGATGCAAAAACACCCAAACGGCACAGTATAATTATTCTTTTTGGCCGAAAAGTCAGTTTAACGAATAATTAAAATTATAAGGAAATTATAAAGAAAGGCAATAATTAAGTCGGATTTAAGGAATTAAAATTAGGCTATTGTGCAGCCTTAATTTGTGCATCAATTTTTCTTTGGCGTTTTTGCAGAACTTTTCGTTTATTTGCTTTTGGATTTGGTTTTACTCTATAGACTTTTCCGTGAGTGTTCTGGTAGTATTTTGTTCCTTTGGACTTTAGTTTGGTCTTCTTTTCTTCAAGCGTATAGTCCCTCCTTGGCTTTTCAGCAGGGAATTGTGCTATACAATACACCGTGACTATTTGAGTATGCCTATAAAAATTCGCCTCATCAAGAAAATTAATTCTTGTTTCAATCCATCGTTTTCCCAAAGAAAGTGTTATTGGTTTATAAGCACCGTGGAATCTATATTTATTAGGCTTGTAAAGACACAATTTTTTGCAAGAACAACAAGTGAGAAGGCAAGATGTAAATGTATACTTACGAAAAACTCATTCATGAAAAATTTAAATGCAGAATATGCTCATCAAGTTTTCAAAATCCTGACGAACTACGAGACCATAGAATGGTTACACACAAAACGCACATGCTTACCTATAGGCGTTAAGACAACAAAACACTTGCAAAGCAAACAACTAAAGAGTCATTCTGATCAATGAACAAAGTAGTTTAATATTCCTACACCTACTATTTTTGGGTATTTCGCATAATATTTTAGACTTTCTGCATTATCAATAGATTTTCCAGTTTTATATTTTATCTAGAAAACTATATAATCCAACGCAACGTACACCCTCACTAAAAGGGCGAAACTGCATTGAAAATTACTCTTATCAATCCACCTTATCCACCAAGCGTACATTCGCACCCACCCTTTATCCCCTTGGGCCTCGCATACTTAGGTGCAGTCGCAGAGAAAGCAGGCCACCAGGTCACAATTATCGACTGTCAAGCCGAGAGACTAACCTATGAAGCTTTCAGCGCTCGTATAGCGCAAACGTCTTCTGACGTAATTGGTGTGACAGCGACAACTTTACTCTACAAGTCCGCTATGAAGTTAATCACCATAGCTAAACAGACTCAGCCACAAGCAATCAACTATGCTCGGCGGATCACATGGAACTTTTTGGGATGAAAACGCCCTAAACGAATATCCAAGCTTAGACATTGTCGTGCGAAGGGAAGGCGAACAAACCTTCATCGAACTTCTCGAAAAACTTCAAACCCAAGCCAACCTCGCCAACGTGTTGGGCATAACTTATCGAAACGGAGATAAAATCGCCCGCAACGCAGACAGACCCTTCATAGAAGATTTAGATTCCATTCCTTTTCCAGCCCATCATTTGATGCCGCTTGAAAGCTTGAAACGCGATGGCAAAATTCTTTTCCCCTTAATCAGTAGTCGCGGATGCGTTTTTTGGTGTGACTTCTGCAGCACCGTACGGATGTTTGGCAGAGGCTACCGTATGCGTAGCCCCAAAAACGTTGTTGACGAAATGCAGCTTATCCACGACAAATATGGAGTTAAGCAAGTTACGTTTTACGATGACGCTTTTACTGTTGACCGTAACCGAGTTTTAAAAATCTGCGAGGAACTTACATGCAAGAAAGCTAGATATGATGTGGGATTGCGGAACCCGCGTTGACATGGTTGACCGTGAACTCATGAAAACCATGCGTTCTGCAGGATGCTTCGCAGTTTGGCTTGGCGTAGAATCTGGTTCCGAAGCTATCCTTGGCGCCATGAACAAACGCATAAAGCTTGATCAAACAAGAGAAGCATACAAGACCGCGCACGAAGTAGGATTGATGACTATTGCAAATGTCGTTTTAGGTTTTCCAGGCGAAACAGAAAAAACTGCTCGCGAGACAATTCGCTTCGTGAAAGAACTTAATCCCTGACGACGTAGGCTTCTACGTTGCTACACCCTATCCTGGAACACCCATGTATGAGGAAGTTAAGAAAAACGGTTGGCTGACGAGTTACAGATTTTGACAAGTACGATACTGCTGGACCCACTTTTGAGACCCCATCTTTAAGTATGGAAACACTCGCTAAACTCCGCTACAAAGCATACCAAGACTTTTACCTGCGGCCAAGCTACGTGCTAAGAATGATGCGGAAAGGCGGAACCTACGGAAGAGTCAGCTGTTAAGAACTTCAGGAGCTTATCTGCTCAGGTTTTGCACATTAAGCTGTCCTAATTCCCTACTTTTTCTAACTAACCCAATTACGGCAAGAACTAACACTAACACGCACAGCGAAATGGTAATTGGTACGAAATTAAAGCCTATTGGTGAAAGACCCAAAAACAAACCCACTAACCCCGTTAAACCAAAGCTTAATGCTACTGACAAAACTAATTGTTCAACAAAATCTATTTTGTTTTTACCTAGAAATAAGACATTTACGAGACAATAACCTGGTAAAAACGCGATAAAAACAAAACTTAAGACATATCGGGGAATTAGAAGAACAGAAAAATCTGGACTACTGGGAATAAGATAAGTTACAAGTAACGTTAAAATGGTGAAACCAACGATAATTTCAAACCATCTTATCGGTTTCAGATTTTAGCCTTCAAAATTTTATAAAAATAAAAAATAAAGGAAGAGAGTTTACATGAACATCTTGTAGATTGGATGAGACTCTTCGAGGGGTCTTGTTCCAAGGTCGCCTGCTGCGGAAGCGATGTATGCGTCTGTGACTGCGACTGCGGGGAATACCCATTCAGCTTGTTCTGCTGGTCCGATCATAAGCCAGTTTGCGCCTACCGTTTGCATGATTGAGTTTGTTGAGGTTCTGCAGCCTGGACGGAATTCTTTAGCGACGTTTGCTTTGACCCAGCCCATGGTTGTGACAACGTTTCCGCTGCCTAAGCCTACAGGGTGACCATACTTCTCTTTCATGATAGGTATAGTTCTGACGGCTGTACCCATGTCTGGTTCGAATGCGGGGATGGCTGTGTCGATTAGTGGTTTCGTGATGCCGCCTTTCTCTGCTAATGCGAGAGCTTCAACTATGACTTTCATTTTGCCTTCCAGGGTAGTATCTTTGGGATCGTCAGCAAGTACTATGGACATTTTGATGCCGCTGTCTTTGAGGTTTGCAAGTTCAGCATCCATTACTCCTTTGTAGACGGAGTTGTAGAGGCATCTGTCTGAAAGACCCATCTTTTTTGCTAAGGTTGCTGCTCCCATACGGGTCTTTGGACTCATTGCATCGAGCATGAGTGGTGCATCAGTGTGTTTTGGTATAAAGTCAATGTATTTTTCGAATGCAGCTTCTGTTGTGCCTACGATGTCAAGTGCAAATTTGACACCGGTTATGTCGCTTTGGGTTTGGCATGTGTTAATGATTTGTTCGGCTGCTTTAGCGTCAAAAATTCCTTTGTTTGCATCGGTAACCATTTTTTGGCCTAGCCAAAAGATGGAGCCGATCAAGAAGGTTGGATTTTCTCCCGGTTGACCGCCTATTTTTGCTCCAGCGAGGTCATATACTTTTTGTTCGGTATTGAACTTAAAGGACATTTTTCCACATCTGATGGATTATTTCTTCATTGCTTTCTTTGCAAGCTCTGGAGCTTCTTCTTTGTTCTTGCCGAAGAGTGCACCGAGAGCATCAGCGTCTTCTTTTTTGATTGCTGCGCCGCCCATGATTATGCCGACTTTGTCTTTAAGGCCTGATGCCTTGAGGAGTTCGTCGAGTTTTGCGAGGTTGTTCTTTGCTGGAACTGTGTTAACGGAAACTGCTATCAAGTTTGCATTGTTCTCTTTTACTTTATCAATGAATACTTGTGGTGCAACGCTTTTGCCCACGTCGATTGTTTTGAACCCTGCGCGTTTTAGTGACCTGCGGACTGCTTCTTTTGCAGTGTCGTGCATGTCTGGTTCGATGTTGCCGATAACTACTATCCCGAGTGGATTTTCTGGTTCTGGTGGTTCTTTTTCCATCATAGATTTAAGCCAAGACATTTAAACACCTTTTTTTCCTTTTTTATTACTCTGGGCTTTTTATACTCGAAATCCATATTTAACCTTTTACCAACAATCGCAATGGAAGCATATCAGCGGGAAAGTAAATGCTCAAAGCAAACAGAACATACCTTGTATTGGTATTAATTTTTACTTTCTCATTCCTTTACCGTATAATTCTGATGCTCTTGAATTATTTTCCGCCCGGAGCAGACATCGGCTTGCACAACAGCGTAATTTACTCCATAACTGGGCAAGGAAACACAAATT
Organism: Candidatus Bathyarchaeota archaeon; assembly: GCA_963818655.1. Taxonomy (GTDB): domain Archaea; phylum Thermoproteota; class Bathyarchaeia; order Bathyarchaeales; family Bathycorpusculaceae; genus Bathycorpusculum. The sequence continues at coordinate 10,771 of CAWFTD010000001.1, read as the reverse complement.
TTATGTATAATTTCTATCAGATGGGTGGAGGCTCATCACTGACTTTCCCAGGATACCACATATTTGCTTCAAGCATAATGATGATGACTGGATTGCCAGAATACTTGGCACAAGCAACCATCGTGGCTTTGTTCTCTTCGCTCATCGTTTTATGTGCGTTCTTGATAACCCGTAGAGTTTGGACGGAACCAGCCGCTTATGCAGTGGCTTTTTTGGTGGCGATTTCTCGTTTTGACATAGAGATGCTTCTGTGGGGAGGTTACCCCAACGTCATAACTCTTTTGTTGATTCCTTTAACGTTCTATTTGTACCTACAGAAAGATAGATTTTCTAAAACGCCTTTTTTGGTTTCAACCTCAATTTTGGCAGGCTCAATATTTTTAACTCATTCTTTGAGTGCCGCCATCTTTGTCGGTGTAACAGTCTCTCACTGTCTTATTTGTGCTAGTTTCACCTAAGACTTTCGGCACCCAAAGAAAAACTGGTCTTTACTGGCTACTGCCAATAATCATAGGCGTCGTCCTTGTTTCGCCTTTCTTGGCAAGTGCTGTACCTACCTATTTTCATGACAACTCTTCTGCTCCAGGAGTTTCCGGCGTAAACGACATCAACTTAGCCATTCTTTCCACAAGAATTCTGCCTCTGGAATGGGTTTTACCCCTTTTTCTCATAATTATTGGGTTTGCAGCGTTCTCAAAAAGGTACAATAACAAATTCTTTAACCTCCCCACTCTCCTGCTTTCGGTTTGGCTTTTCGTTCCTCTATTCTTAACTCAGAGCTACCTGTTTAAGTTCATCATCGACTATAATCGATTTTTGTACTTTGTCATCTTACCCATAATAATTTTCGTTGCCGTGTTGATTGACTATGGCTCAACATTTTTTACAGATACGATTAACACTCTTCGTGTCCTGGCAAGTCAGATGCAAAATGTTAAAAAAACAACAAATAAGAAAATCGCCTCACTCTCAACACACGCAACTCCTAAGACGATTTATGCAGGATTCATCCTGTTTTTCCTGCTCTTCTCGTTTGTCGCAATTCCAGTTTTTTTGACTCCGATGGAGGGCCAAAGAATCCAGAGTTTCTACCAAGTTATGAATAATCCAGGCTGGGATGCGATACAGTGGACTAAGCAGAACACGTCTGCCAACTCTGTGTTTGTTTCTGATGCACTCTATGGTTGGTGGCTTTCAGGTTTTGCCCAGCGACCTACATTGAGTGCTGTTGACCCACAATATTTAACGAGCGCACGAGAATTGGCACCTGCAAAAAATGCCAGCTACCTACTTGACACAGATTACTTAGTTGACAACGGGTGGTTCCAAATCCGAGAAGACGGCGGTTACTTATCGAGACACAATCCAGAGGTTCTGGCAAAAATCAGGAACCAGTATTTCCCATATTCATTCTTTAACTTTGACAACGATGGAATCTCAGTGACGTTGCGAAATGGAAGCGAGGTTGAGATTGTTAATTTATCAAGCCTTCCAGTTACAGAAATGAGAACAGTAAGTACTTCAAACTCTGAATCAATCGTTGTGACCCATGGCAATGAACTCTTTAATTTCACCCAAACAATTACTGTTTACTCAGCGCTCAACGCTACTGCAATCTCTACCAAAATGGTGCAATACTTTGCCAATATGACAGAAAGCCTCCGAACCGACAATCCCGCCGTCACTTTTGACACCTTGCAGTTCGATTTAGACACCAAAGGCACTATTCAACCTGTAATAAGTGACGACCACTCATACATTGGGCTTATAGATACAGACATGAAAACAATTGGACAACTGGTATTTTCAAGTCCTCAATCACGTCCCGACAAAATTTCTTTTCCAGACAATGGGTATACGCCAATTGATATAACCTATATACTCAATGCAAAAACGAGATGCAGAATTTAGCTTCTCTGTGGGTGCATACCAATATTCGGATGAGCAACTCGCCAGCATCCAACAGGGAACGCTAACATTTGACCAACTTGTAGAGCAAAATAACCAAATTTATTTAGCTGAACTCTCGAATGCGTCTCCGCCAATAAATAATAAAGACTTGATTGTATTCAATTACCAAAAAGCCATGACAACATTGAATGTTTCCTACATTGCATGTCGTGTTCCTGAAATGTACCCGAAATTTCTCAGGGATCCAGCGTTTAGTCTTGTATTTATTAACACCGAAGTCGCCATTTTTAAGGTTAAAGGGTAACCTCAATCAAGACGGGTGGGCACAATCGCCTTGATGGACAAATTTACACAAAAGCAAAAGCTCGAAATTGCATTCATAACCATATTCTCAATTCTAATTTTGACTATTTTCTACACACTCATATCGATGAACGGTGTTATACTCGGCAATGACCCTGCAGTTCACTTAGAAAAAGCCAGAATCTTCCTAAACACCGGACAAATCCCCTTATCCAACAATAGTTGGACACCGCCACTCTTTGAGATAGTTCTTGCAATGTTCATTTCTTTGACTGGTGCAAGCGACATTGGCCAATTGATTTTCTTAGTTAAGGTTCTGACAGTGATTGTGAATTGGCTTTTGTTTATGTCGATTTATTTGATTGGAAGTAAAATATTCAGTAAAAAAGTGGGTGCTGTTGCCTCTGTTTTGTTGTTGATGTGTTTTCCAATATTTGAACTTAACCAGTGGGGTGGACACACAACCGTTTTAGGTATTGCGTTCTTGATTCTGCTTCTTCTGTACTTGCCTTTGTCGATTGAAAAATTCGGGTATGCAATAGTTACGTTTTTTGTCGCATTCTCCGTTGTCCTATCTCATCAACTTGCTACTTTTCTTGCGGCCTTTATGCTTCCGCCGATTCTACTATACATGTTAATAAAAACCCGAGGTGCCTTCCTAAAAGTCTTAATCCCGTTAATCATTGGCGGCGGCATAGCATTTTTTGCCTATTACTTCCAAGCTATGGTTGGTTATCTTGGAGTAATCGTAGAAATCCTGTTTTTCAGCATAAAAACCTACGCTTACCAGATTCCAGCCACCAGCCTCAACTCCATGGTTGTCAATTTTGGTTTCATTCTTTTGCTTGCAATTGGCGGATTTTATTTAGCGTTTAAAATTCTCAGATCGACAAAGAAGACAGCTTTTCTGTTGATTTTGCTTCTTAGCTTTATTGTTCCTTTTTTCTTTGCATATTCGTATGTGATTGGGTTTTATTTGCCCTTTCAATGGTTTATCTATTACTTGGCTCCGCCCATTGCTATTTTTGGCGCTGTTACAGTTGTTTTTCTGTTTCAGAAATCATCATTATTCTACCTTAAACATAGGGCAAGTTTCCGCAAAAACTGGGTAAAAGCGCTCACCATAGCGTTAATTGTTGGGTTGTCTTTGGTGGTTGTTGTTCGCGCCGACACCGTTTACGGCAAAATTTTGGAGGCAGGCACCTATTACTCAACTACCGACATTAAAGCTTACGATGCAGGTGTTTGGCTAAGAAACAACTATCCCGAGAACGCCACGGTTGTGGTAACTGAAGCTCCTGGTTTTTGGTTCCAAGAGTTTTCAGATAAAAGTGTTATTGCCCAGACCGACCCCGTTGTGGGGAGAAATGAAATCGCTGAGGCTGTTTTGAGCTTGGCTTATGAATTTGAGAATCCAAATACTTTAATGAAAGCCTACGGGGCAAAGGGACCCATTTCTGAAGAAAATTATGTTTCTATGGATATGGTCTGGAACAGGGTTTCCTATTCTTCGGGTGATGGCAACTTTTTGTATTTTACCCAAGATGGCGTAGAATACCAACTTCCGCTCTCGGCCTTCAGTAAACAAATTATTTTTGAAGACCAAAGCTACCCCAAGAAAATAGAGTTCCTCTACATTAACGACAACATAACTTTGACAGAAACGGTGCTTGCTCAAAATGACAGCTATCCACTCGACGTTTCTTGGTCGCTGACGCCTCTTAATAGCGAAATCTCCAATGTCACATTGTATTTGAGCACGTTTTTTGATCTCCAATTCAAGTTCGATAAAGTGCAGATTCCACAATTGATGGATTGGGTTAATCCGTGGGATGCACCTGCATCGATTAGAACTGTTCACGGGACTGATTGGGCGGCTTCTAATTTTTCAAGTTCAAACTTGAAAGATAACTACGTGGGTCTCTACGAAAGTACAAATAATATAGCGTTCGCGTTTAAGTTCAATGATTTACCTGACTGGGGAAACATCGGTGCATTAGCAAACAGACAAATTGATGCTGTGAGGTTCCAGTATCAATTCAATGACTTAACGGTAAACCAAACAGAGTCACGTTCTTACCAAGTTCTCACTACGTCAAAAAGCAGTTACTCAACACTTCAACCTGATAAAGTGCAAGGCTTGTTTAACCTTAAGCCAGCCCAATTCACCGTAACATCCCGCGATTTCAGTGATTACATCAAAGTAAACAACATCGGCTTCATAGTTTACGACCGAAACCAACTTGACACCCAAATGGTCCACAGCAAACTCCTGCAACTAATCTACTCAAACGACCGATACGCCATCTTCAAAATCCAAGCATAACCACTTACATATTGCATATCGCTAAAACTTTTAGGAAATTATTTTGAAGGAATTGGTTTACTCGTCTATATGAAACTAGTAGAATTAGATATAGTTTTTAATTTCTGGGGTGACGTTGCGGAGTCTATTTGGGTTGGTAATGAGGAGCTAATTAACGGTATGCGTAATGATTCTGGCACTCCATTTACGTTTCAATACTGGGAGTTTCTTGTAAAAGAGTTCCAGAAAAGAAAAATCGCCCTCAGCAAGAAAAAAAGTAATCAACCGCATTTGACACATTAAAATTTTTTCCAAGCAAATTTTTAATAAATATAGATCTAAATCTGGGTTTAATGCTTGCTGAAAAACTATTTTAGAGCCAGAAAAGTGAAAAACAAAAATCTTATCTGTTCAGTTGAACCAATGATATCCAAAATCAAGGGGTTCAAAAATCTCTTTGCATAGTGGTCTAAGATGAAACCAAGAATTTTGTTGGTTGGCTACAATGGGGCAAACAACACGGGAGCTGAAGCAAAACTCCTGGTAAGCATCAATGAGATACGATCAGTTCTGGGTTCCGACGCCCATTTTACAGTGCCCTCTTTGAACGAGGCGAACCTCCGCAGATATCTAACTGAAAGCCCAACTCTGAAAATTGAACGCGTCAGACCCTCATTGTTCTTTCTGGACGTCAGAAAATTCGTGAAACAGAGCGATTTGATCATTCTTGTTGAAGGTAGCTGCTATATGGATACTTGGGGTTCAGCTTTACTCTGGTGTTATTTGCTTGCGACAAGGTATGCGCATTCCATGAAGAAGCCTTGTTTGGCTTACGCGGTGGATGCGGGTTCTGCTGGGCGTCTTAACAGTTGGCTTATTCGGCGGGAAGCCAGCAAAACTGACCTCATATTGGCGAGGACACAGAAGGCTGCTGAACGACTCAAAAATTGGGGTGTTAAGGCTCCGATTGAAGTCACAGCCGACAACGCTTTCGCATTTCAACCAAACCCTCAAGACACCGACCTCCTCAAACGAGTCTGGCCAGAAGCCTCTCATGTGGTCGGAGTGGCAGCTGAGGACATTTACGTGTGGCCTGTCAAAATTAGACTTTGGGATCGAAAAAAATACTGCTACAGATGGCCCTATTATTATACTCACTCTAAGGAAAGCCGTAAAAATAGCGATGTTCTTGCCAAAGCGTTGGCGAGACAAGCTGACGATATCATAGAAGAGCACGACAAGGATATTGCCCTTCTAAGCATGGAAGGTTTAGACGCAGGCTTCGCCAACAAGATTCAGCAGTTAATGAAGCACCCTGAACGAACAAAAGTATTCACATCCTCAGATTACAATGCTTCACAAATGACCAGCATACTTAGAAGTTTAGATCTGCTCATTACGTCGAGGTACCATGCGGGAGTGCTTTCCCTTGCCAGTCAAGTTCCTCAAGTCGCAATAGGACACGATCTTAGAATCAGAGATTTGTATACTGACCTGGAGATGAGCGAGTTGTTCACCGACCATGAGGACGACCTCATGCCATGGGAACTAAGCAATGACGTGAACGATGTTTTTGACCATTACGATTCATTTAAGGACAAACTGAAAAAAGGCTATGAGAAGTACAAAGAACGGGAAAAGCGCAACCCTGAACTATTGAGGGCATTTATTGAAAGTCACAATCCGGAGTGGCTAAATTGAACAAAACAGTGCTGCTCACGGGCGCCAACGGATTTCTCGGCACCCAAATAGCTCTTCGTCTCCTCAAGAAACTCTGAAATAACTATCCTCGCTTTGGTAAGAGCAGGCGATACCGAAGAAGGAGCGCGAAGACTCGCCAGAGACTGGTGGGATTGGCCGGAACTTGTCGACGCAATCGGAAATAGAGTCAAAGTGGTCTGCGGCGACGTTTGTTCTCCCCGTTTAGGGTTAACGGAAACAGATTATGTCAGCCTTGTTGAAAGTGTGACTCATATCATTCATACTGCCGCTGACTGGCGCCTGGTCTCGTTGGATGAGGTTAGAAAAACCAATGTTCAAGGAACTGCAAATGTTCTGGAAGTTGCCAAAGAAGCAAACAAACATCACCGTCTTGAACGGTTTTCACATATCTCCACTGCATATGTGGCGGGTGGAAGAACTGGGGCAGTTTCTGAGACTGAACTTACGGATGAATTTGGATTTTTCACCAACTACGAACGCAGCAAATATGAAGGCGAACTGCTCGTGCAAGCCGCCAAAAGCGAGTTTCCTGTATCTGTCTTTCGTCCATCCATGATAGTTGGCGATTCCAAAACAGGCGCAGTTAAAACTTTCAATACGTTCTATTATCCACTGCGGCTTTATCTATCGGGCAAGAGGCGAATCATACCGATTAGCCGCTCGCTTAGAATCAATGTTATCCCAGTTGATTATGTATCGCAAGCAGTAGCTGATCTAACTTTTGACCCCAAAGCTATTGGACAGACCTTTCACTTGGTCGCGCCCTACCAATCGTTGCTAACATTGGGGGAACTATTGGATTTCGTTCAGAAATGGGCAAAAACAGTATTAGGCGTCAAACTTCCAAGTCCCATTTATATTCCAATGTCAGTATCCTCAGCAAAAGCGTTGTTTAAGATTCAACGAATTTTCCAGAGAAAGAACCGACGAGTATCAGATGCACTCATCGCTTTGTCTCCTTATTTTAGTGAAAACCGTCAATTTCAGCGAACAAACACAGACACACTTGTTGGTGCTTACGAGCCTCAGTGGAAAGAGATTTTGCCTCATCTTTTTGAGTACGCTGTTTACAACAGTTTCCTCCATAGATCTGACCGAACGGTTCACGAGCAAGCATTATTCAGGCTTGAAAGCAGAAGCTACCCCGTCACCTACTATGATATTGTTGAAGACAAAATAGTAAAGAAAACGGCGACTGAAATGCATCATGACATTTTGGCTGTAGTCAGTGCTTTGCGCAATTTTGGAATCAAAGCGGGAGATAGGGTTGCTCTAACAGGTTTGAACAGCACACGTTATCTTGCTGTAGATATGGCAATTGGGCTCGTTGGCGCTATCAGTGTTCCGCTGTATTACACTGCACCTCCGGCTGACATCAATCAGATATTGGTTTCAAGTGGATCCAAAGTTTTCTTTGTTGGAATGCCAAGCCTTTTGACGCGTGTTGGAGAGCTTAGTCCAGACGTACCAATTGTTTCGATTTGTCGAGGATCATTGCCACAGAACCTGTCCAGGAAAGTGGATTCTTGGGAAGAATTTCTATCCAAAGCTGTTACAACTGATTCCTATGTGAAGGCACCTGTGGGTTTTGGTGATATAGCCACTTTGCGGTACTCGTCAGGCACAACTGGCAAACCCAAAGGGGCTGTTTTCAACCACAGCAACCTCAGGTACATGGCTGAATCTACAGTGTCGATAACAGATTGGCGAGCTCGAAACCGCCAAAGCTCATACCTTTCATTCCTTCCAATGGGACACGTCGTAGAAGGCATCTTGGCCACATATTCTCCTTATTACGTCCCTGCACCCGTAGAGATTTATTTCCTTGAAGATTTCAGAAAACTCCAGAAAGCGTTGCCACAAGTAAAACCAGTTTTGTTCTTTTCAGTCCCTCGTATCTATGAGAGAATATGGGAAGGGTTAACGACAAACCCAATTGGGCACTTTTACGTTTCGAGAAAGAAAGGCTTTCTTAAACGCCTCTTGAGGCGGACGGTTAGAAGCATGACTCTTAGACGCGCGGGCTTGAACAAGTGTGCACAACTTATTGCTGGCTCCGCAAGTTCAGATTTGAATCTGTTGCAGAACTTCCGCGAGTTAGGCGTGGAAATTCATAATGCGTACGGATTAACCGAAGCACCTCTGGTCACACTGAACCGAGTGGGTCGAAACAGGTTGGGCACAGTAGGAGAACCTATGCCAATGACTATTGTAAAGACTGCTGAGGATGGCGAAATTATGGTAAAAGGACCCCAGGTAACCGTGGGTTATTTTGATAAGACGCTGGAACCGCCAATAAAGGATGGTTGGTTGATGACTGGAGACATCGGAGAAGTCACAGCTGAAGGAAGTCTGGTCATTTTCGGAAGAAAAAAAGAACTCATCAAAACTTCGTATGGAAAGTGCATTTACTCTGGAAAAATAGAAGGAATGCTTCGAGAGTTACCCGGCGTTAACGAAGCCATGCTGGTAGGCGAATCAAAACCTTACTGTTCCGCTTTATTATGGGTAGACAAAAAACAGTTTGATGACAAAGCAGCAAAAGCCATTGACAGCGCAGTTAAAGAAATGAACTACAACCTCTCAAATCCTGAAAAAGTGAAAAAATGGGCTATACTTAGGACTCCTCTGTCGATAGAAAAAGGGGATTTGACACCTAATCTTAAACTCAAACGCTTCGTTGTAGCCCAACGATTAGCCAAGACAGTAGAAGCCCTTTACGGTGGCGAACCACCTAAAGATGAAACCATCTACGGCGGCATCGAAAAAGAGGACTGAAAATAGAATTGGGCTTACGACTTCTTTTTCTCTCTTGGTGGACACCAAAATACATAATCTACCAAGAACTAGTCCACGTCGACGCCTTAACAACTGAGGCTTTAGAAGCTTTACTAAGCAAATACTCAACAAACAACAAAGAAGAGAAACCAAAAAAAGAAACAACTTCCAAAGGAAGCATAGAACAAACAAGAGATGCAATGGCGTTGAAACATGCCAATTTGGTCAACTCCCTTGTAGAAGTGTTGGGAAAAGAAGAAGCAATTAGACTTGGACGAGAAGCAATGTTCAAAATTGGCGAAAAACTAGGACAGTGAAACCTGCCAGAAGCTGGGCGTTGGCAAGAGTCTCAAAGACCTAACAAAAGCTGCAAAAATACTCTACCGCATTTTAGGAATTGAATTTGAAGTTGAATTACAAAACCCTACCAACGCTGTTCTAACTATAAACCGATGCGCCCTCGCAGCAAATTACTCCGAACTAACTTGTCAGATTCTAAGTGCAACCGATGAAGGCACAATTAAAGGACTTAACCAAAACATGAAAATGACCTTCACCCAAAAAATGACCAGCGGTCTACCAGAGTGCAAAGCAAAAATTAAATTTGAAATTGATGGAGGAACAAACAATTAGAGCAATAGTTGTAGGGTCAGGTGCTGGAGGAGCAACAGCCGCCCGAGAATTGGCGAGAAAAAACTTTGAGGTATTGGTTCTTGAAGCTGGAAATCCATTCAACCCGCTAACACACAGAATTTCTTGGCTCTCGCCCTTCAGAGGTACTTTGCTCTTAAAGAATGAGCATTCGATCGAGCATGTATTTCGACACCTGCAAACTACCCGATCAAGCGAAGATTTGGTAATATTTAGAGGAATGACCGAAGGCGGTTCCACAACAATATCATGTGGCAACATGGTTAGAGCTGAGCGTGGACTGAAGGAAATTGGACTGGATTTAACTCCAGAATTTGAAGAAATAGAGCACTCACTCGAAATTAAGACCATTCCAAAAGAAAGGTGGCGCCCCCTGTCTCAGACGAATGTTTGAAGTAGCTGAGAAAATGGGGTTTAATCCAGCACCAACCCCAAAAGTTGTTAACCCAAAAAAATGTGCTGCATGCGGTTTCTGTGAGTTAGGATGCGTAAGCGGAGCAAAATGGGATGCGAGAGTTCTGTTCAAGGAAGTCATAGAGAAAGGCGGTACAGTTAGAACGGGATCGTTTGTGCGTAAAGTTGTTTTGGAGAACGGGCGTGCAAAGGGAGTTATTAGTGTCTCATGGCTCATCCCTTGAAAAAATTAACGCTGACGTAATTGTTCTCAGTGCGGGAGGTGTTGGAACTGCCCAGATTCTGAAAGCATCAGAATCTGCCAGCTAAAGACAAGCTTTGGGTAGACATCGTTCTGACAGTGGGTGGAATTTCAAAGGAGGCAAAAATGCTCAATGAGCCACCAATGGTCTGGTACGCAAAGCAAGAGCACGACATTATTTCTCCTTACTTTGACCTCCTTTCCTTCTGGTTCCACAAGCCATGGCACGATGTTCCCAAGGAAGACAGAGTTGGCATGATGATAAAATTAGCGGACACCGAACAAGGAACAGTTCACGCTGACGGAACAATCACCAAATCCATAACCGACATCGATCGACAAAGACTGGAAAAAGCAAAAGGAGAAGTGATACAAATTATGGAAGCCTCCGACGTAAAGGGTCCTTTCGTTGACGGCATGATAAATGGAGGACATCTTGGCGGAAC